>JBAUAN010000159.1:0-2140 GCA_049675725.1 Candidatus Sulfotelmatobacter sp.
CCACAGACCCGTGCCAACGCAAGATTCCAGAGACATTGCCTTGAGCGGCGACGGCATCAGTCACCAGCGGCGGTCTCACTCGATATGGTTAGATGCGGAACGAACGGTCGTCGATGGGTCGCCACACTCCAAACTGCGGCGAGTAGTTTTCGCATCGCCGCTATAACCGCGACCTTGCCAGGTTTACCCGCCGCTCGGAGACGCCCGTAGTACTGGCGCAGCCAAGGATTGCATCGCACGGCGTTGAGAACCACCATCCAGAGCGCCTTGCGCAGGCGAGCATTCCCAAAGGGATTGTGGGGCTGCCTGGGAAGAAGCGCTTTTTCCCTGATTGCCGCACCCATGGCGCAACTCCAACTTCAAGCAAGCTTGACTACGAGTTAGATGAAGACGATGCAGCGACACCTGTGGAGTCCCCCCGCAAGCTGCGACACTCGATATCGCGCCGGAGAGTGGCTGATTCTCACGAATCCGTACACTGCTGGAGATTCTGGTCGATGGATGGCCTGATGAAGCAAAATTCGACCGCGTCATCGGCGGCATTATACGCCGGGCCACGAAAACCAGCGTTGATGATTTCCTCTTTGCCTTTGGGGAGATGGTTTCGCTCCTTTGCGCCGCCAATAATCCGGATGCCGCTGTGCGCCTCGAGCAGCTCTGGAACTATCTGTCCCTCCGACATCGCTTTTCCCTGCATTGCGCGTATTCGCTGAGTAGTCTTCACGGGGAACCGGATACCCTGTTAAAAATCTTCGCGGAGCATGCCTTAGCAATTCCCTCGGAAGCTGCCGTGTAACTTCACAGCCGGGCAACCCCCTCGCCGCTGCGAGGTCGAAACCAGAAGGATCGCGTTCAAGCCCTGGCAGGGGCCCGTGCGAAGCGGGCGAGCGGAGCGCGACGGCGTTGATCTTCGCGCAGAGGCATGTTCTTTGCGTGAGATAGCGTTACTCATCATCGAGGAGCATTTGAAATATGGTCACAGACACTATCACCGAAGCCGGGACTGCGGCAGTTGAAGAGGCCCGCAGCGCGTTCGCCGATACGAGCACGATACCGTTTTATGCCTTGGCGGCTGCAGCAATTGCGGCGTCGGTAGGTTTGTATTTTGGCGGAAAGAAGGAGCTAGGGATTTTCGTCGGTCTTTGGCCGCCGACCTTTTTGGCTCTGAGCACTTTGAACAAGCTGGGAGCGGCCAACAGGAAATAGGTAAGAAATACCGGAACGTCCGTCGCTCTTTGCTTTGCGCTGAGTGACCAGTGCAAGACATCACGGTGGCTAAGATTGGGGAAATAGTCTAACCAAGACCCCATTGGCCTTGGCGCATCAGTGAGCGCCCCTCGGCCTCGTGGTTAACGTCATCATCCTATGGAATACGATCCCAGCATCTGGGTGTGCAGTGCACTGCATTGAGTCGGATCCCGTTCCGCCTCTGCGTTTAGCAACTTCAGATGATGGCGCGTCGCACGCAGGCAGGCCTTCAGCCGCGCCTTGAGCCGAAACGACGCCGGGCCCTGCGCTCACCCGGACCCGGGTCGTCCTGCGCCACCCGCTAAAGCGTGATCAAGGATTGATCAAGGATCGCGGTCGGCGACCCGGTGCGGCGTTTATCGTCCTGAGTAATAAGAGCTTTGCATATTCCCATTGTGGCGGCGAGGCGGTGAGCAGTCTTCGACCGCATTGGCACGGGGAGGATTTAAATCGATTAAACATTTTGGATGGCTTGACCCCCAACCGTGGCGATTCGCCAGGTTGAGTCCGCAACGCCAACGACATCAGTCGCTAGAAGGGTCGTCTCGAAGCTGATCGCTGGCGGGCCTGTACTCCCATCATCCACCAGTCGTTGAGTTTTGCCGATGCAAAAGGCAAGTTTCTGCATACGGGTATAGCAGCAGCCTCATTGTAGCCCGGTCGGAAGTATTTTCCGATATAAGAGTTTTTTGAAGTGTCAAAAAATTCCATTTTAAAAAAAGGGTTTCAATTATGGGCTTTCTGGTGGCTTTCCAGCGCGTTTAAAAAAAGAAAATGGCATGACTGTTGCGAACTGTTCTCGCAACCGATTACACGAATATCTAAGTGACTATTACCAGGATGCAAAAAGCCGAGATCGAAAACATCCGTCAAATCCGTGTACGTTTTAAGC
>JBAUAN010000160.1:0-52552 GCA_049675725.1 Candidatus Sulfotelmatobacter sp.
TTTCATGCAGCCGCGGCCAGGAGCGGTGGAGAACGGAGTTGGAGCTGTGCGGCTGTGAATCGTTCGACGACGGCCATCGGTCCGCCGCACTTGGGACAGCGCCACAGCGGGTGCGTTGTAGGAGGGGTCGACGTTTCCGATTCGTTTTTCGGTGGAGTGGCATGGAGAGCGGCGAAGCAGCGTGGCAGCAGGGCGGCGCGCCTTCGATTGGCGAGGAAGCCGAAGTGGCGGATACGGACGAAGCCCTTGGGGAGCAGGTGAAGCAGGAAGCGACGCAGAAATTCATCGCGCGAGACAGTCATCAGCTTCTGCCGATTGTGGTCGGCAAGGACTGCCGACATCACCCACGCGGCAGCGTCCGCCGCGCCAGCGGCTTCGTTCTGACGGGCAAACCTTACCTTACCGATTTAGGTAAGGTTTGCCGACGCGCTGGGAGTGATCACACGGTGATTCGAATCGAAATGCCGAGTGCGGCCAATTTTACAAGTGTGGCCCGTGAGCGATGCCCCTTCCCATGGGTGCTAAACTGCTAAACTTACCTTCGATTTGCATCTCCTTTTAGAGCGCGAAGCGTGAGCGATCCGGGACCCAAGTCAACTCCGTACAACGCAGGCGGCGGTGGTCCGGATGCCAAGCCCACTTTAGGCCCAGGCGTGGCTCGCGTGGAATCTCCCGCGCCCGACTTGGGTTCGATTGGGCCCTATCGCCTTATCAGGAAATTAGGAGAAGGTGGGATGGGAGAGGTGTGGCTGGCGGAACAGTCCGCTCCCGTCAAACGGCAGGTTGCGCTAAAGATTATCAAAGCGGGACGCTATGACAAGTCCGCATTAATACGCTTCGATCTGGAGCGGCAGGCGCTGGCGATGATGGACCACCCCGGCATCGCCAAGGTTTTCGACGCCGGTTCAACGGCCGCAGGCCAACCGTACTTCGCCATGGAGTATGTGGTGGGCCTGCCCATTACCGAATATTGCGATGAGAAACGCCTCTCGCCCAGCGAGCGGCTGCTTATTTTCACAATGGTATGTGAAGGAGTGCAGCACGCGCATCAGAAAGCGATTATCCATCGCGACCTGAAACCTACCAACATCCTGGTGGCGGAAGTGGATGGCAGGCCGGTGCCGCGCATTATCGACTTCGGACTGGCTAAAGCGATCTTCCCGCAACCGCAGGCCAGCGGGATGCTGGTGACGCGTGCGGGAGGATTGGTGGGCACGCCGGGATACATGAGCCCGGAGCAGATGGACCCCCTCACGGCCGATGTAGATACCCGAGCCGACGTCTATTCGCTCGGCGTGGTGCTCTACGAGCTGCTTACGGGAGTGTTGGCCCTGGATGCGAAGCAGTGGGAGAGCAAACCCTTTCATGAAGTTCTGCGGCAGGCGCATGAAGAGGAGCCGACGAGTCCGAGCACAAGACTCAGCAACGACCCGGCTGCTGCTGCGATCGCGGAAAAACGGAGCACGGATCCACGGCAACTGGCGAACATGCTCCGCGGCGATCTGGACTGGATCACCTTGAAAGCTCTGGAGAGAGACCGCGCCCGCAGGTATGGCACGCCTGCGGAACTGGCGGCCGATCTCGGCCGCTATTTGCACAACGAACCTGTCATTGCGCGGCCCGCAACCCTGGTTTACCGGACAAAGAAATACGTTCAGCGCCATAAATTCGGAGTGGCCGCGGCCAGCGCTGCCACGCTGCTGCTGGTCGCGTTCGGAGTGATGCAAACAATCGAGTTGCGGCGGATTACGCGGGAGCGTAACCGCGCCGATCGCGTCACGAAGTTTATGACCGGCATGTTCAAGGTATCGAACCCGAGCGAAGCGCGCGGCAACGCGGTCACGGCGCGCGAGATTCTGGATAAATCCTCCAAAGATATCGATACCGGCCTACGCAAGGACCCGGAGCTGCAGGCCCAATTGATGGAAACCATGGCGCAGACGTATGCCGGGCTGGGCTTGTATGGCCGCGCTCAAGATTTGGTAGAACACGCGAGGGCAATTCAAGCCTCAATGTTCGGAGAAAGAAGCAGGGAAACACTGGCAAGTGAAAGCTATCTGGCCCAGCTCCTCCGCGCCCAAGGGCATTTGCCAGAAGCGGAAAAGTTGTTGCAAAACACGGTAGAGGCCCAGCGCCAGGTTCTCGGCCCCAATGATCCTGACACTTTGGCGTCCATGGATCGCCTGGGCTATGTTTATGCCAATGAAGCACGTCACGCCGAGGCTGAAAGCCTGTTCCGCCAAACACTGAACACGGAGCGCAAGGTACTTGGCCCAGACGATCCGCAAACCCTGAGCACTTTGAACGAGCTTGCGGAGATTCTGACACCGCAGGGCCGGTATCCGGAAGCAGATCAGATCTATGGCGAACTGATCGCGGCGCAGAAGAGAACTTTGGGGCCGGATCATCCAGCGACCCTGCTTTCGATGTCACACGCAGCTGAGAATCTCGAGGAGGAGGGCCGCTTTCCGGAAGCGGAAAATCTGTATTCCGAGGTGATTGCTGCTCAGCGTCGCGTACTCGGGCCGGAACATCCTCAAACTCTTAGGGCAATGATGATGCTTGCCGTCAACATGATGAAGGAAGGCCATTATGCCGAAGCCGACAAACTCCAGAGCCAGATTATCGAGATCAAGACCCGCGTGCTAGGCCCAACCCACACCTCCACGTTGCAGAGCATGGAAATGGAATCGCTGGTCCTCAGCCGCGAGGGACATTATGCTGAGTCGGAGAAAATGTTTCGCGACGTGATCGAGACAGCGGAGAAAGCCGGTCAGCCGGCCACAGTGGCCGAGGCTTGGTACAACTTTGCCTGCGCTGAGGCTGCGAGAGGTCGGCCGGACGAAGCTTTCGCGGATCTGAACCATGCCATCGAAAACAATCTCATCTCGCCGGGAGAACTTTCCGCTGACCCTGAATTGAAGTCTCTTCACAGCGACCCGCGATTCGACGCCCTGGTCACAAAGGCACGCGAAAAGATCAACGCCAGAGGAAAGTAGGAAACAGAGGCGCTCGTTCTGTAGTCCCGACTGACGCTGGCGCCGGTTTCGCTTTTCCGGGGATGCGGCGGGACTCTTCCAGATCTTACCGGCAGGGCCCGGTCAGGCTGGTAAAGTTCGGAGCCGCGCCGGTGCCCAAAAGCCTTATGATTGTGTTTGATACCTGGATTTCGACCGCACATTGCTGCGGACTTGCGTTTGACGACCGTTCTTGAGGCACGTAGGCTTCTCCGTGATTAACCAGTCCTTCTCACACTATCGCGTTGTTGAAAAACTCGGTAGAGGTGGGATGGGGGTGGTCTACAAAGCCGAGGACATTTCTTTAGGCCGGTTTGTTGCCCTCAAGTTCCTTCCTGACGATGTTTCTCGAGATGCTCAATCCTTGGAGCGCTTTAACCGCGAGGCGCGCGCTGCCTCTGCCCTAAACCATCCAAGCATCTGCACGATTTATGAAATTGGCGAGCACGATGGCAAACGCTTCATCGCCATGGAATTTCTTGATGGCTTGACGCTGAAGCACCGGATCGGTGGCCGTCCTTTGGATAGTGAAACTGCGCTCTCGATCGCAATCGAAATCGCCGATGCGCTCGATGCAACACACTCGCAAGGCATTATCCACCGCGACATCAAACCTGGAAACATTTTCATTACCAAACGCGGCCACGCGAAGGTTCTGGATTTCGGTCTCGCCAAAGTGACTGCGTCGAGTGTTTCCTCAACCGGCTTGGCAAGCGCCAGGACCCAGACTCAGATCGATGAAGAGTACCTCACCAGCCCGGGGTCGGCGCTCGGCACAGTTGCGTATATGTCTCCGGAGCAGGCCCGTGCGCGGGAATTGGACGCGCGCACCGATTTGTTTTCTTTTGGCGCCGTGCTCTATGAGATGACTACTGGCTCTTTGCCGTTTCGCGGCGAAAGCTCCGCCGTAATATTCAGCGCGATTCTTGAGCACGATCCGGTTCCGGCCGCGCGCCTGAATCCTGATCTTCCTCTCAGCATGCAGGCCATCATCGAAAAAGCTTTGGAAAAGGATCGCGACCTCCGCTACCAAAGTGCAGCCGAGATGCTGGCCGATTTGAAGCGGGTGAAGCGGGAGATTGAAACTCACCCGCGCGTTGCTTGGAATGACGCTGCCTCAAGATCGTCCGGCTCGGATCCTGCGATTAGCTCCGCGAGCGATCCGTTTGTTCGGCCCATCAGCGATTCCCGGCACAGCACTCGAGAAGCCATCACTCAGACCGGGAATCAGACTGCGCGGCCAGCTTCCAGCAGTAAACGTGGGATCGAATCTATATTGCCGCCGCAAACGGGGAGCGGCACAGTTCGCATCGAAACCGCTTCAGAAACTACGGCTGCTCCTGCTTTGCCTTCCCGCCCTTCCCGGTGGCTGCCAGCAGCCGTGGCGACAGCTGTGATTGTCGCGGCACTCGTCGCTGGCGGGTATTACCTGGCATTGCGGAGATCGCATCAACTTACGGCTGATACCGCCGGACCACGTTCGCTAGCCGTTCTTCCATTTCGCAATCTTCGCGAAGATCCACAAGCTGATTTTCTTGGCTTCTCTTTGGCCGATGCGGTGATTACGAAGCTTGCTTACATCAGCGCACTGACCGTCCGCCCATCGTCTTCCGTTGAACGCTACCGCAATCAAACTATCGATCCGCAAAAGGTAGCCGCCGAGCTCAATGTAGGGACCCTGCTCACAGGCACCTTCATCAAAGATGGAGATGACTTGAGAATCACCACACAACTAATTGACGTTAAGCCTGACAAGATCCTGTGGCAGGATTCCTTCGACACCAAATTCGACAAACTGCTTACGGTGCAAGACCGTGTTTCCGAGCTGATTATCCAGGGATTGCAACTGACGCTTTCGCCGGCTGAAGCAAAAAAACTTAAGCCACAGGCTCCGATCAACCCTACCGCCTACGAATACTACCTGCGTGGAGTCGATCTCTATTCTTTGAACGACTTTGTGGCTGCGATCACGATGCTGGAGAAGTCAACGTCGATTGAGCCTGGCTATGCGCCTGCATGGGCATATCTGGGCCGCGCCTATGCGACCAATGCATCGCTGCAGTTCGGAGGACACGCGCATTACGGCATGGCCCAGGCGGCATTTGAAAAAGCAATTGCGCTCGATCCCGCTCTTGTCGCTCCGCGGGTTTACATGGCAAACCTGCTTACTGATACCGGAAGGGTTGAACAATCTGTTCCTTTGCTCAGAGAGGCCATACAAAACAGTCCAAACAATGCCGAAGCGCATTGGGAGTTAGGATACGCCTATCGCTTCGGAGGCATGCTGCAACAAGCAGTCACGGAATCGGAACTGGCGCGGAGACTTGATCCGCATGTGAAGATTAACAGCTCGGCGATGAACGCTTATCTCTATCTCGGTGAGTACGACAAATTCCTCCAGAGCCTGCCAGTGAACGACTCCCCGTATATCTTGTTCTATCGCGGATTGGCCGAATACTATGCTGGGAGAATGCACGAGGCCGCAACAGACTTTAATCGCGCTTTCGAGCAGGATCCGTCTCTGATGCAGGCGGCGATTGGCAAGGCACTCAGCTACGGAATAAGTAACGATAATACGACTGGTCTTACTCTTTTGCGCCAGACGGAAGATAAAATCGAGAAGCTCGGAGTGAGCGACGCCGAAGGCATCTACAAAGTGGCGCAAGCTTATGCTGTGCTCGGCGACAGAGCTTCGTCACGGCGAATGCTGCAGCGCAGTGTTGAAGGCGGTTTCTTCTGCTATCCCTATTTCGAATCCGATCCGCTGCTCAACAATCTCCGCACAGATCCCGAGTTTGCCGAAATCACGGCGCAGGCGCGCGAAAGACACGAACAATTCAAAGCGAGATTCTTCTGAGGGGCCGTTGTCTTGAACTCCCAAATGGTGAAAGCGCGACCCCGCCAATTTAGAGACTGAAATCCGTTGTGCAGCCTGGAAGTTTCAATTCGGGGGAATTATATCTTTCCTCCTTTGACTGCCGTCGATGTGTGGCCTGCAAACACGGACGTTATCCAGAAACGGGCGTCAAGGAAGTTAACCGGATTGTCAGCGATAAACCGGCTTCCGCGAATCGACTCGTAGAAACTCCGTCGCAAAGCAGGGCTGGAGATTCCGGAAGTCAAGAAAGAAGATCAGAAGTAACCCTCCAGCAGCCTTGTCGCCGTCGCCCAGTCCATGCGGACTGATCGGGATCGAACCCGAAGCGGTTACCCTCTATTTCCCTGTAGCTGCGATGTCCAGTTCTGAATCACATTTAACGGCCGCCTGCCTTTTCCTGTGTCGCCGGTAGTGATCTGCAGAAACCGCTGGCCGTCACCCGTGACCGCGTACTGTTGTCCTGCCGTGTTCGGAGAAAGATTGTTGACGTTGTACAGAGTGTGCATCGCGCCCACTTCGAAACTCGATCCGTGGCCATCAACGTCAGCGCCGAATGTACTGGCGCTCCCCATTCGTAGAAAAAAGATTTGCTTTCCATCCCGCCGCCAGCGCGGCAGAACGCCTCCGCCATTGGAAACCTGCCACTTTGCGCCCGTCCAGGGAAACGGCGCTACATAAACCTCCAGCGTCCCCGCCTCATCCGACGAATACGCTACCCAACGTCCATCGGGAGAAAACTGCGCGAATAGCTGATTTCCTGGCGCAGCATGTATGCGAACGGTTTCCGGTCTCCGAACAGCGGAAGGGCCCAGATGTCGGTTCCATTTCCTACCGTAGCCGTCCCAGCAACGTAGAGGATGTAGCGGCCGTCCGGAGACCAATCGCATAATCCGTTCTGCAAACCCTGGTATAGGCCAACGTCCAGCAGTTTCTTCTCCTCCCCCGAACCATCCGCCGCTTTGGCTAGAATGGCTTGCTGCGTCGGAACTCCGCCCCGCATATATGCAATTTGCTTCCCATCATGCGACCAGATTGGGCTGATATAAATGTCAGGCCCAAAGGTAAGGCGGGTGCGCGTATTTTGCTTCACGTCGTAGACCCAAATGACATAAGAGAAGGAGCCTATGGCCGCCGCCGCCTTCTTGCCGTCCGGTGAGAGTTCGACCTGGTAGTAGTCGTCCGGTTCGCCCAAGTGCCCGATCTCCCTGCCCTGATCATCGAACCAGGTTAATTGCATGGCGCCGCCAGCCATTCCCGGCTGGTAGACCATCGTCCCATTGTCTGAGGCGGAAAAGGTTCCTCGCCACACCGAGCTATCCACCTGTACGTCGTCGTTCAAAACGGAAGCCTGCCCCATTAACTCACCGGAAGACTGGTCAAAACGCTGCGCCATTAACGCGTTCTGCCGCACGAAGAGCAGATAACCCGAGGCATAAACCGCGCTCGAGGGAGTCGATACAACCAGCTTGTTCTGCTTGCCATCGAGCGATGCCCAAAACACGGCGGTATCGCCGACCGTAGGTGCCGCGTGGTTTGCCGCGAGATATAGAAAGTGCTTTCCATCGGGAAGGAATGCCGGCCAGCGGTGCGTGGTGTAGTTATTGATGAATTTCGTAATGGGCGCAGGCGTTCCTCCCGTGGCCGATACCTGGTAGATGGGCGAGCTGTATTGAGGAGAAAACACGATGGTCCCGTTCGGGCCCCAGGATGCTCCACGCCCGATGGGAGCGTCACAAATGATAGTCGCCGGCCCGCCGCCGATGTCCATGCGCTTCAGCTTGGCGTCAGCGAAGAAGCCGATGGAGCGGCTATCGGGTGACCAGAAGGGAAAGGTTGCGTCGTCGGTACCCGGAATCGGCTGCGGCGTCAAATTATCCATCGAGCGCAAAAAGAGCTGCGGCTTGCCCTGCGCGTGAGCCGAAAAAACAATGTGCGTGCCGTCGGGGGAAATCACCGGAGGACCGGCGTTGTCGCCTACGAAATTAAAGTCCCATTTATCCGATGAGGCGATCTGGGTGCGTACCAGCGGCGTTGCCTCGTGCGCGCCAAAATGGAAGAACGCCAACGCAATCGTCGCGACCAACGCCACCCCCGCCAATGCCCAGGCCAAAAACAACGACTTCCGAGCAGCATCCGGCGACGCTGTCTGTACATCTGCGGCCGCCCCGCCTTCCGCAATCCACTTCAGCTCGCTGGCTAGATCGCCCGCGCTTTGCCAACGCGCATCCGGATCTTTCGCCAGGCACTTCTTGATCGCACGCTCTAGCGCCGGCGGAGTCACCGGCTGCAGCGTGCGGATCGGCGCCGGCTCTTTTTCGAGAATCGCGGCCGCCACCGAGACGAGCGTCTTGCCTTCAAACGCCCGCTTGCCGCCGATCATCTCGTACAACACGGCCCCCAGGCTGAAAATGTCGCTGCGCGCATCGGCTTCTTTGCCTTCGACTTGCTCGGGCGCCATGTACTGGAATGTGCCGACGATCGTGCCCTGCTGGGTCAGCGGAGTCGCGTACGAACTCGTCATCGTCGCGGTCAGTTCAGCCGACACCGGTTTCACGGTGCTGATTTCCTTCGCCAATCCGAAGTCCATCAGCCTGGCGCCTGTCTTGGTGAGCATTACGTTGCCGGGCTTCAGATCCCGATGTACCACACCCTGGCGATGAGCGGCCTCCAGGCCTTCCGCAATCTCCGCGCCGTAACGCAGCACCTGATCGAGAGGCATCGGACCGCGTCGCAGACGGTCGGCCAGCGTCTCGCCCTCGAGCAACTCCATGACGAGATAACGCACGCCATCTTGCTCGCCCACATCGTGCAGATGACAGATATTGGGATGGTTGAGAGAAGAGATCGTCCGCGCCTCGCGCTCGAAGCGGTCTGCAGCTTCCGGCCGGTCCGACAGATGAGCAGGCAAAACTTTGACCGCCACGCTGCGCTCCAGCCGTGTATCGCGCGCGCGGTACACCTCGCCCATGCCGCCCGCACCCAGCGGTGACTGGATTTCATACGGGCCGAGCTTTTTCCCGGGAGCGAGGGCCATGAGTGAATGCGATTATAACGTGGGCGCCGCTTGCAAAGTGCCTTTGGGTCGCTAGCGTTCAGCCAGACTAATGATGCCTTGTGCGGAAAAGTGAAATCCGAGGGCGTCACAGAAGCCAAGTTCTGAACAGTTGGAAGAAACAGTTGTTAGCAGAGATAAAGGAAATCGCAGAGAGGCCAACGCTCGCAGAATTGCGGGAGCGGCTGCACAAACGTAATCCGGTTTCAGCTCAGATCGACACCGCTCACCTGGTGCGAAGAAGAGCGCGAGGCGCGATGATCGTCCTGCATGCGTCTGCCGCAGTGGACTGGCTCGTGACCGGAAAACACCATACTCAATGCTGGTCTCGAGTATGGTATAATGGCAGTTAATTATGGAGACAGCGCGCAAGATCACGGTGGAGGTGCCGCTAGAGCTCCTTGAAAAGGCGCAGCAAGCCAGTGGTACTGGCATCACCCAGACGGTTCGTACAGGGCTGCAGCTCGTCGCGGCATCCCTGACCTATGCCCGCCTGCGCCAGCTTCGAGGCAAGGTCCACTTCACGCGTACGTTGGCAGAGCTGAAGGCCGACCGATGATCGCGGCCGATACGAGCACTTGGGTTGCTTTTCTAGAAGGTGCTGGAGGCGAAGACGCCAAACTGCTCGATAGGGCTCTGGAGGACCGGCAGGTTTTAATGGTGCCGGTTGTGCTCACCGAGCTGTTGAGCGACCCGAAGCTTCCGTCGAGCGTTGCCGAAACGCTCGCGGAAGTGCCTCTGGTAGAGATCGGACCAGGCTATTGGCAACGCGCCGGAGCGTTGCGGGCGAGGGTGCTGGCAAAGAGCCGCAAGGCGCGTCTCGGCGACGCACTAATTGCCCAGATCTGTATCGACCAAGACATTCCTCTGATCACGAGAGACCGGGACTTCCGAGCGTTCGCTGAAACGGCGAATCTTGATCTAGTACTTGGTATGGAAACACACTGAGCGCCGCCATGCGGCGGTGGCGGGGCCCCCTATTCTCGACTAAGCCTAGGTAAAGGATTCGTCCATGGGTAACGCGAGAATGGCGGTGCCCGCACGTCGACTGAATGGTGCTCGGTGAAGGCAGAAGAAATGCAGCCTTCCGCGAAGGCTGCGCGATCTGAGCGCAGTGCCTGCCGCACCTGTCAAACAGGATCGAGAAACCGCCGGTTTGACAACTGCCAGGGCTAGCATGTCATCCCGGAGGGTGAACGGCATACTCATCCATTCGGCGCAGGTCCGCCACAGGAACGACGCCGGAGGCGAATTCCAAGTCGTTATCAAGGATCCGCAAATAGGCTCGTTTCCCTTGCACAGTTGGTTCGATCTTGAAATGCGGGAGGAGGGCTCACCCTGGCGCTCCGTGACGCTCGAGCATTTGGCGAAGGTCCTTGCAGCGCGCAGCGAATCTCTTCGCACGGTGGATCTCTCGAAGGTACCTGACAGAGAAAAACCTCAGCCGTTCGACCGACTGGATGAGGTTGACATCCCACATTCAAGGTCGCCAAGGCTGGGTACAACCACGGGACATGACCGGTGTGTGCAGCATGTCCAGGCTCTCCTCTATGAAGCTGCAATCCCCCACCGGGTTTCCGGAACCGTGTTCTTGGTACCAAATTCCGCCCAAGCGCGAACCATCCTGATCCGGGCCGGCTTTGAGCAGAGCACCATTTCCTCGGGTGCTTTGATCGCGCCCCAGAGTGGATGCGCCATCCATGTCCTTGAGCAGCCTCGGTCCGCTAAAACGCTGCCTTTTCAGGATTAGTGCCAGTGCAGCGAAACAGCCTGGTCGCGGTGGAGGTTAACGCTCGGACCGATTCCGAACCACGGCATCGGGGCGCCAAAAGCCCTATCTGATGGGTGGGGACACAGGAATGATTACGAAACGAACCCAACGAGTCCCCCGGTTTCAGTTTGCGAATGTACTAGCGTCGAAGAAGGCTACGGCCGCGCAGGGAGTCTTGTCGCGGCCACGCAGTGACAATTTTCTGCTTCGTAGCCGCCGTAGTCGGCTTTGCTTGGCTAGACGACATCGGATGTGTGTCATTCATGCCCGAGTCGGGACCGGGCCAAGTTAAGATCCGGGCTAACAGTGGACGATTTTCGCGTTCTTGATACCCCGCGTGGCATTTCGCGTATCGACTACCAATTGCGCTTCCTGCACGATCTGCTTGTAGTCGTAGTCGGAGTGGTCGGTCACGATGAGCACGCAGTCGTACTGGCCCAGGTCTTTGAGTTCCGCACGCTTCATCTGCAAATCATATTTTCTTCCCTTGCCGATAAACGGGAAGTAGGGATCGTGGTAGCTCACTGCCGCGCCGTCTTTCTGCAGGAGTTCGATAATGGTGAGCGCGGGGGATTCGCGCAAGTCGTCAATGTCCTTCTTGTAGGCCACGCCCAGCACCAGCACCTTCGCTCCATTGATCGCTTTCTTGTGGCGATTCAGCGCTCCACCCACCGAGGACAGAACGTGGTAGGGCATGTTGGTGTTGATTTCTCCCGCGAGCTCGATGAAGCGGGTGCGAAAGTCCCATTCCTTGGCTTTCCATGACAAATAGAACGGATCCACGGGAATGCAGTGTCCGCCGAGGCCGGGGCCCGGATAGAAGGGATGAAAGCCAAAGGGCTTGGTGGAAGCGGCGCCGATCACCTCCCAGATGTCGAGTCCCATGCGCAGGCACAGCAGCTTGAGTTCATTGACCAGCGCGATGTTCACGCAGCGGTAAATGTTTTCAAGAAGCTTGGTCATCTCCGCGGCGGCGGGCGAAGAAACCGGAACCGTGCGATTGAAAATGGCTCCGTAGAGCGCGCCGGCAAGTTCCGAAGCTCGCGGATTCAATCCGCCGATCACTTTGGGAATATCGCGGCGAGCCACCGTGGTGTTTCCCGGATCTTCGCGCTCAGGAGAGAACGCGACGAAAAATTCGTTGACCGCAATTTCCGTTCCGCGCGCGGCTTTCAGGCCGGCTTTGTTCTCTTTTTCGAGAATCGGTACCATGACCTCTTCGGTGGTGCCGGGATAGGTCGTGCTTTCGAGAACCACGAGTTGTCCGGCGCGCAGATGCGGCGCGATGGAGTGTGTAGTATCGGTGATGAAGCTGAGATCGGGTTCGTGATATTCGTTCAGCGGCGTGGGGACGCAGATGATGACAGCGTCCATTTTGGTGATCTGCGCGTAATCCGAGGTCGCGGTAAAGCCGTGAGCCTTGGCAGCCTGGATTTCTTCGGTGGTGATGCGATAAATGTACGACGCGCCTTTTGCCAGCGCGTCCACCTTGCGCTGGTCAATATCAAAGCCGGTGACCTGGAATTTCTGCTCACTGTAGAGCAGCGCGAGGGGGAGTCCGACATAGCCGAGCCCGATGATGCCAACCCGGGCCTGGCGCTGCTGAATCTTGCTTTTCAGGTGTTCAACAGAAGTATCCGCGGCAGAAGTCGTCATTGTCTAATAGGCCGTCGTTTCTTTGAGATAGAGGGGAAGGTCCCAAGCCGGAATTTCCATTTGGTTTCCCGGCCGAGGAAAACTACGTCCAGCCCTGTTAGTATGCACCGCCAGGCTCAAACTGGTCAAAAGTGGGATTTGACCTAATTTCAACATTATCGCTGTTAATGAGAAGCGGGAAAAGCAGTCTATCGACGCATTGATGTGTGTAGGGGTGGGGGCGGATGGTGCGCCAGGGCTGATAGCATAAAAGGAAGGAACACATCTTGAGGATCAGCGTTTTTGGATTGGGTTACGTCGGAACGGTTTCGGCGGGGTGCCTCGCTGATGACGGCCATGAAGTCGTTGGAGTCGATCCGGTCCCGACCAAGGTCGACCTGATCAACCGTGGGCAATCTCCCATCATTGAAACGACCATCGGGGAGATCATAACCGCCACGGTCAAGGCGGGCCGGCTGCGTGCTACCAGCGATCCCGTCGAAGCGATCCGCGAGACTGAGCTGTCCTTCGTTTGTGTCGGCACACCGAGCCAGGCCAACGGCAATCTCGACCTGCGATATATTCGACGGATTTGCGAACAGATCGGAGAAGCACTCAAGAGCAAGAGTGTGCGCCACACCGTTGTCATTCGCAGCACAATCCTCCCGGGCACCATGCACAAGATGGTGATTCCCACGCTGGAAGAGTTCTCAGGGAAGAAAGCCGGGATTGACTTCGGTGTCTGCAACAATCCCGAATTCCTACGGGAAGGTTCGGCCGTGAAAGATTTCCGCCAGCCACCTAAGACTGTCATTGGCGAGTCGGATCAAGCCAGCGGCGACATCCTTGCAGCGCTCTACGAAAAGCTTGATGCGCCCTTAATCAGAACGAATCTGGAATCTGCGGAGATGGTCAAGTACGTCGATAACAGCTGGCATGCCCTCAAGATCGGGTTTGCCAATGAAATCGGCAATCTATGCAAGTCTTTGGACCTCGACGCGCACGTGGTGATGAATATTTTTTGCCAGGATCGCAAGCTCAATATTTCTCCCGCTTACCTGTTGCCCGGTTTTGCGTTCGGAGGCTCCTGCCTGCCCAAAGATCTTCGTGCGCTATCCTATCAAGCCAAAATGCAAGATTTGCAATTGCCGATTCTCAGTTCCATTCTACCCAGCAACGAAATCCAGATCACTCGAGGAGTGCAGCTCATTACGGAGAAGGGACACACGAGAGTCGGTATTTTAGGTTTCAGTTTCAAAACAGGAACTGACGATCTGCGGGAGAGCCCCTTAATCGAAGTCATCGAACGCCTGATCGGGAAGGGGTATGATTTGCGCATTTATGACAAGAACGTGAACATCGCCAGTTTGGTCGGAGCGAATCGCGACTTTATCCTCAACCACATACCGCATATATCCAAACTTATGGTCGCCGACATTGATGCGGTGCTGAATCATGCTCAAACCGTCGTGATCGGCAACAACGATCCGGATTTCAAGGCAGTGCCTGGTCGACTACATGAAGGTCAAATCCTGGTAGATTTTGTGCGAGTCATTGAGGGGAGCGGCAAGAGTGGAAATTATGACGGCATCTGTTGGTGAGCATGAGTAGTGGTGGTTCGCCGTCCGAACACACTCTTTAAACTTCCAACACGGTTTAGACATTGAGGCGTTGAGGCATCGGCTGAAAATCGGCGCCAAGGTCTGGGCCCGCCGGTTTCGCCCGGGGTTTCTGCGCACTTTCCGACACCAACCCTCGTTCTGGTACGCAGCTCGAACCCCCTCGGAAGCTTCCTCAGCCACGCCCGCCATATCGCGTGAGATCGAACTGGTGCGCCTCGCTAATCTCATGGTCTCATGGCGGGCATGCGACGACAAGAACGCAGCGTTATGGAAAAACACACGGCGTATCGGCGATCGCGCGCGCTCGGCGAATCGCTTTTTTCCGCAGTGCAGTTTTGCGCGTGCGAGGAACCGAGCAGCACAATAAGGCAGGCGGCGGATAAGAGGCTTCTCAGCACGGCTACACCTCTCAAAACAGAGATGCAAGTATATGACTGTTGGTTACTTATAGGGGGTTACGCCGCGCACCGCAGACAGCTATAATGGGTTAGTAATGTTCGCCGTCTGCGATGCTGCACAAACATCTCAATTCGCGTCATCCCAATCTGCATCTTGTTCATGCAGATCTGTCCGAGTGCTGGCTGCATTGCCTGGTGTGCCCGCGGCGCTATCGGGCGAATCTGCCTTCGCGCTTGCGCCCCAGCCTCTTCGGTAGCGACTAGTTCCATCCTCCGCCTGAATCGCCTCAGCCTACGTACGCCTGAAACCAGGCCGCGTGCTTCGAGGTTGCATTTTTCGAGGTTGCTTGTACTGACCACTGGCCACTAACCACTGGCCACTGCCTTTCGGAGGATCCAACATGACCACTAAGACGATGACTCTCGGACCCAAACTCAAGACTGCCCTGCCCGGACCCAACGCCAAGCGCGTGCTCGAGGGCGACCACCAGTATATTTCGCCGTCCTATACCCGTTCGTATCCGCTGGTGGCCAAGAGCGGACACGGCATCGTGGTTACCGACGTGGATGGCAACGAGTTCCTCGATTTTTCCGCCGGCATCGCCGTGACTTCCACCGGACACTGCCATCCCCATGTGGTCGCCGCCATTCAGAAACAGGCCGCCGAGTTGATCCACATGTCGGGTACCGACTTCTACTACGAAAGCATGGTGACTCTGGCGGAACGCCTGTCGAAGATTGCACCCATGCCCGGACCGCATCGCATCTACTACGGCAACTCCGGGGCAGAGGCCGTCGAGTGCGCGCTCAAGCTGGCGCGTTATCACACCAAGCGCCAGAACATCATCGCCTTCTTCGGCGCGTTCCACGGACGCACCATGGGCGCCGTCTCGCTGACGGCGTCGAAGCCGCAGCAGCACCGCCGTTTCGGCCCGCTCGTGCCCGGCGTGACCCACGTGCGCTATCCCGATGTCTACCGCGGGTGCGTGGGCGGTGCGCCGGAGGCCGACGAGTTCGCGCTGGGCTGCGCCCGCTTCATCGAAGAGAAACTTTTTAAGACCACGCTGCCTCCGGAAGAAGTTGCGGCAATTTTCGTCGAGCCGGTGCAGGGCGAAGGCGGATATGTTGCGGCCCCAACCATTTTCATGCAGGAACTGCGCCGCATCTGCGACCGTCACGGAATTCTTCTGGTCGTCGACGAAGTGCAGAGTGGCATCGGCCGCACCGGAAAATGGTTTGCGGTGGAGCACTCGGGCGTTCACCCCGATATCGTTTGCATGGCTAAGGGCGTTGCCTCCGGCATGCCGCTGGGAATCACCTTGTCGCGGGCCGATGTAATGGACTGGGTTCCGGGGTCCCACGCTTCAACCTTTGGCGGCAATCCTGTCTGTATTGCCTCCGCTCTGGCCACGCTCGACGTGATCGAAAACGAGCGCCTGCTCGCGAACTCGACCGCAGTCGGCGACCACATGCGTAAGCGCATGGCCGACTGGCCTTCTAAGCTAAAGCTGGTGGGCGACGTGCGCGGGCGCGGCCTGATGATCGGAGTCGAGATCGTGAAGGACAAAGTCACGAAAGAATACGGCGCCGCCGACCGCGACCGCATCGTCGAACAGGCCTTTGAGCGCGGCGTGCTGTTTCTGGGCTGCGGACCGAGCACCATCCGCATCTGTCCGGCGCTGGTCGTCACCAAGGACGAAGCCGACGTCGCGGTCGAAGTGCTCGAAGAGTGCATCAAGCTCGTGGGCAAAGACGCGTAGGGCCGGAGAGATCTGGCTGGCTCGCAGTTCCCGAAAGCGAACCTTACACTTGTTGGAATCAACCGGTTGTGACATCCGTCACAACCGTTTTTCGTTCCCGTGGGGTAGATTTTCTCGACTACCCGAATCCCATATCCGCATCCTTCAGGAGCCCCAATCCTTGTTCTCCGGCCGCCTCACTCACGCTGCCATCCGCAGCCTCGACTGGCTGGCGCGGCACACCCTGCCGCCACAAAAGCTGCCAGCGCACCAACTTACGGGCAGACGCGGCGAGCACGACGCTTACTTCCATCTCCGCCGCCTGGGTTATGTCATTGTCGCTCGCAACTACCGCACGCCGCGACAGCGTGGAGAAATCGACTTAATCGGCTGGGACGCCGATGTGCTTTGTTTTATTGAAGTTAAGACACGAACGTCGCGCGATGTGAAGACTCCGGAGGCAGCCGTGGACCGCCATAAACGTCGCGAAGTCGCCGCGGTAGCGCGAGAGTACTTGTGCCACCAGCCACCGTCGTGCCAGTGGAGGTTCGACATAGTAAGCGTATACTATGACCAATCGCCGACCCGCCAGCCGCAAATCGAAGTATTTCGCAATGCCTCCCTCTCGGAGTAGAATATCGGTTTTGTTGTAGGGAAAGGATCCAGTTAGTGCCTGAGCTGAGAAAAGATCCCATTGTTGGCCGCTGGGTGATTATTTCGACCGACCGGGCCAAGCGCCCCACCGATTTCGTCCGCGAAAACATGAAGATCAAAGGGGGATTTTGCCCCTTTTGCTATGGAAACGAGAGCAAGACGCCACCTGAGATTCAGGCCTACCGGCCAAATCAGAATGGCGGTCCCGCACCCCAGCGCGATACCCCGGGATGGACCGTCCGGGTGGTTCCTAACAAGTTTCCCGCTCTCGGCATCGAAGGCACCCTGAACCGCCAGGCCGAAGGCATGTTTGACCGGATGAATGGCGTGGGGGCGCATGAGGTGATCGTCGAAACTCCCGATCACGCGGCCAGCCTGGCCACGCTGCCGCCCAAACGAATTGAAGACGTTCTGTGGACCTTCCGCGACCGCATTCTCGACCTGAAGAAAGACCGCCGGTTCAAATACATTCTGCTGTTCAAGAACCACGGAGAAGCTGCAGGAGCGTCGCTGGAGCATTCCCACTCGCAGCTGATCGCGCTGCCGATTCTGCCCATCAATGTGACCCAGGAACTGGAAGGCGCCAAGCAATATTTCCTCTATAAAGAGCGCTGCGTATTCTGTGACATCATCCGGCAGGAGATGGACAGCGCCGTCCGGGTAGTGGCGGAAAACGAAGACTTCCTCACTCTGGCGCCCTATGCCCCGCGCTTTCCGTTCGAGACCTGGATTTTGCCCAAGCAACATGAGTCGGCGTTCGAGAACTCGTCGTCGCACATGTTCGAGAACCTGGCCCGGGCGCTGAAGACGCTGCTCACCAAGGCCGACCGCGTGCTCGATAATCCGCCTTACAATCTGGTGATTCACACTTCGCCGGCGCAGGACCCCACCAACGACCACTATCACTGGCACATTGAGTTCATGCCGAAGCTCACCAAGACGGCGGGATTTGAATGGGGAACGGGTTTCTACATCAATCCCACGCCGCCGGAGGAAGCCGCGAAATTTCTGCGGGAAGCGAGCGTCGAGGAACCGGCGGCGGTTCGCGTCGGCTGAACTCGTAAATCCGCGCTTGGAAGACAAAAACACAATAAAAATGGGGCGCGGCTTGTGGCCGCGTCCCTTTTTAGTTTGGCCGGAGAGAGAGAGAGGCCAAGACAATCACGCATCCTCATGATGGGTTCGTGAGGGTGTCTGACCATAAAAGGCTAAGATGCGGCCATAAGGCATTTGTCACGAAAATGTAAAATTGCGCCTGGCGCGGAAATCAAGTGAGGTGCGCTGCAGAAGTTTTACAGGGAGCGAGCCGACGCTGAAAAGTATAGCCGGCCGTGACCGCTTATCCACGGATGAGCACGGATTGACACGGACCAGAACATGGTTACAGATATGAATTCGATTTGCTTCTAGTTGCGGGGTGCGGGGTTGTTCTATCCGTGGAATCCGTGAAAATCCGTGGCTACTTTGTTCACACGCTAAATGCTAACTGCCGGCGTTCAGCTCGCGCAGGTGGGTGACGGTTTCGACGATGCGGTCGGCTACGTAGTCAATCTCGGCGTCGGTGTTGAAGCGGCCGATGCCGAAGCGGATGGACCTCTGCGCCAGGTCGTCGCTGATGCCGATCGCCCTGAGGACGTGAGAGGGCTCAAGCGCTGCGGTGGTGCAGGCCGAGCCGCTCGAGACCGCGATGTCGTTGAGGGACATCATCAGCGCCTCGCCATCCACGCCCGCGAAGCTGAGGTTGAGATTGCCGGGAAGCCGGTGGTCCATGGAGCCGTTGATATAGGCCTCGTCGAGGCGTCCCAGGATGCGGTCGCGCAAGCGGTTGCGCTTGCCGGCAAGGTGGCAGGATTCCTTGAGCATTTCTTCTTGTGCAATGGCGCAAGCCTTGCCTAGACCGACGATGCCGGGGACATTCAGCGTTCCTGAGCGCAGGCCGCGCTCATGGCCGCCGCCATCGATGAGGGCGGAAAGCTGCACTCGCGGATTCTTGCTGCGTACGTACAACGCGCCTACACCCTTGGGCCCGTAGACTTTGTGGCCCGCGATCGACATCAGATCAATATTCTGCTTGTCGACGTTGATGGGCATCTTGCCGATGGATTGCGCCGCGTCGGTGTGAAAAATCACTCCACGCTCGCGGCATAGTCTTCCGATTTCCTCAATAGGCTGCAACACGCCAATTTCGTTGTTGGCGGACATGATCGTTACCAGGATCGTCCTGTTATCGACGGCCTTGTTATCGATGGTCCTGTTATCGACGGTCTTGTCGTCGGTCGTCTGGTTGTCGATTGTCTTGCCGTCCAGGGCGCGCTTCAGACCGTCGAGGTTGACCAGGCCGTCTTTCTGCACCGGCAGGTAGGTGACGCGGTATCCGTATTTTTCCAGATGCTTGCAGGTGTCGAGGACGGCCTTGTGCTCGGTGACCGCGGTGATGATGTGGTTGCCTTTTTCGCGGTACATTTCCGCGACACCCTTGATGGCAAGGTTGTCGCTCTCGGTGGCGCCCGAGGTGAAGATGATTTCCTTGGTCGAGGCTCCTACAAGCTTCGCAATGCGCTCGCGCGCGGTCTCGACCGCTTTTTCTGCCGCCCACCCGAAGGAGTGGTTGCGGCTGGCGGCGTTGCCGAAGTTTTCCACGAAATAGGGCAGCATCTCTTCCAACACTCGCGGATCCAGGGGGGTGGTGGCGTGGTTATCCATGTAAATGGGGAGCTTCACACCCGGCGGAGCGGAATGCTGAGAATGCTGCGTTAGGGCGGGCGCCTGGGGGGCCTTAACGTCCGTGCTCATGAATAACTCTCCTGGGCAATTCCGGCGATTGCGGTCGCCATTCAGTCCTAGCTATGAGTCTACCGCCGGGCGGGGTGCCCGGCAATGGTTCGGAGCGACCTGGGCAGGCCGGGATTGAACGGTAACTATTGAAGGCTGAAGAGCTTGCGTGAGGCGCGTCCCAGGGTGGAATTGGACATCGGCGCCCGAATCTTTAACCCCGATTGCGGAAAATTCACCGCTAACGCCAGCAAAGGGGCTTGACAAGCGGCGAAGCCGGTCTAAAATACCGGAAATTCCGGCGCATTCAGTGCCTCCGCCTTTTGTTTGAGGACTCTTCCGGATTTATGACCTCCAAGTCGCCCACTCCCCCGCAAAGCTTAGACAAGAAACCACCTTGCAAGCATCCACGTGTGCAAATTGTGAGCCGCGACGAAGATGCCGAATTCGTAGAATGCCTGGAATGCGGCGAAGTCTTCGATTACAGCGAACTCAAGGACATGACGATCGAAGAGCGAACCCAAAGCAGCGACATCTGACTCCCATCAGCGGCAGGTGACCAAGGTACCATCGATACGCTTTTCCCTGTTGTTGCCGCGCGTGAGGGCTGCTACTGTCCCGCCATGGGGCCGTGCGCGTGTGTCTGCTCGTCTCCGTTTCTATATGCCTGCCGTCGCCCTCGTTGTCGACGATTCCATGCTGATCCGATATGCGGTGAGCCGTCTTCTGGAAAAGCACGGCTTCATGGTGGAGTCGGCTGGCGACGGCGTTGAGGCGCTCGAAATCCTGAGCCGCGTGCAACCCGACATGATCGTGACTGATCTGCAGATGCCGAAAATGTCAGGCCATGAACTGATTGTTGCCGTCAGGAGCAAGCCGGAAACGGCACAGATTCCTATTATCATTATCGCCAGCCGCGCCAGCGGCTCGAAGGAAGCTGAGAAGCTCGCCAACTTCTTCGTGTATAAGGACATCGACATCGAAGAGCAGCTGGACAAAGCGCTGAAGGCGTTGCGCGGTAAGGCGAAGGCGAAAAAGCACTCCGCGACCAGATAACCATCTGCCGCGACATTCGCCAATTCAAGAAACAAGCCTCGTCGTCACTTGAGCCGCATTCCCACCTCAGCCGAGAAATCCGCAGGGGCGAAATCCTTCGACAGGAACTTGGGATAGGCAGCAGCAGCGATCATGGCTGCATTGTCGGTGGAGAGCCGGAGCGACGGGAAATACACGGGCAGGCCCAGCGCGGCGGCATCGCGTTCAAACGTGCGGCGCAGCTCGCTGTTGGCGGCCACTCCGCCGGTGACGAAGAGCGTGGCCACGTCGAAAGCGCGTGCCGCGGCCAGAGTTCTCCCGGCAAGGTCCTCCACGACCGCGCGCTGGAAGGACGCCACCAAGTCGAGCGTTTTTTTGTCGCAGTGGGCGAGGTAGTCCTCGAACCTGGGCTTGGAGATGTTTGCCACGGCCTTGCGGCGGAGTTCGATTTCATTGTGCATGTGGTGCGACTCGACGTAGCGCAGCACAGCCGTCTTGATGCCACTGTAAGAGAAGTCGAAGCGAGGACGATCCAGTTCCTGTTGTGAGCTGGCGGGAGTGCCGGCACGACGGTCGCGATGTTTGATCTGCGCCGGAGGAAAGTTTACCGCCCGGGAATCGCCATGGGGAGCGAGGCGGTCGATGATGGGGCCGCCGGGATAACCCAGGCCCAGCAGCTTGGCAACTTTGTCGAAGGCTTCGCCGGCTGCGTCGTCACGGGTGTGGCCGACATTTTCGTAAGTCCAGCTGTCGCCATTTTGCTTCGCCAGATACAGGTGCGTGTGACCTCCGGATACGACCAGGGCCAGAACTGGAAACTGCAACTCGTGGTTGGCCTTCTGCGGCTCTTTATTATTATTCTGGCGCAGATCGAGCAAGACCGCATGAATGTGGCCTTCGAGATGGTTCACCGCGATCAATGGCTTGTCGAGCGCAAAAGCCAGAGCCTTGGCGTAGCTGATTCCGACCATCAGCGCGCCGGCGAGTCCCGGTCCCTGCGTGACGGCAATGGCGTCGACTGAAGAATAAGTGTGCTTCGCTTCGGCCAGCGCTTGCCGCACGACCGGGACGATCGCCCGCAGATGCTCGCGCGATGCGAGTTCTGGCACCACACCTCCATAGGGCTGGTGCATTGCGATCTGCGACGCCACGACATTCGAGATCACCTGCTCGCCGGAGCGAACCACGGCTGCCGCGGTCTCGTCGCAGGAACTTTCGATGCCGAGGATGTAGGCAGAGGGCATGCAACTATATTATTAGAAGTTCATCGTTGAAACATCATGACCGATTTGCTGAAACGCGTTGCGGAATCCGGTTTTACGGCTGCCACCTTTTCGACGACGATTGTCCAGACTCTGCGGCAGCGGAGCCATCAGGCCTACCTGGTCGGCGGATGCGTGCGCGATCTGCTGTTGGGGCGCGAACCGAAAGACTACGACGTGGCCACGAATGCCACGCCTGAGCAGGTGATGACGATCTTCCCGGAAACCTACGCGGTGGGAGCGCAGTTTGGTGTGGTGCTCGTGCCTATGCCGGAGTCGCCGCCGGCAAGAGAAGTTGCAAGCAACGTCTGTACGGAAAATTCTGATCGCGTGGACGTAGGCGCTTCTACTCACGCTCGCTCCGTTGAGGTCGCCACCTTCCGCAGTGACATTGGCTACTCGGACGGCCGCCATCCTGATGAAGTGCGCTTCAGTCAGGATCCGCGGGAAGACGTGGCGCGCCGCGACTTTACCATCAACGGGATGCTGCTCGATCCCGTAAGCGGGGAGGTGCTCGACTTTGTCGGTGGACGCGGAGATCTGGAAGACAAGATAGTCCGGGCGATCGGCGACCCTGAGAAGCGATTCGCTGAGGACAAGCTGCGTATGCTGCGGGCGGTGCGCTTTGCCGCGCGTTTCGAATATACGATCGAGCCGGCAACGTTTTCAGCGATTCAGAAGCTGGCCCGCGAAATTCAGGTTGTCTCGCGGGAGCGTGTGCGCGACGAGCTTACACGCATGCTTGTCGAAGGCCACGCCCGCCGCGCATTTCTGCTGCTTGACGAGAGTGGCTTGCTCCGCGAAGTGCTGCCGGAGATTTCTGCCATGAAGGGAGTGCAACAGCCGCCGCAGTTTCATCCCGAAGGCGACGTGTTTGTGCACACGCTGTTGCTTCTGGAGAATCTGCCTCAACCCTGCGCGCCTGCGCTGGCCTGGGGGGCGCTGCTGCATGATGTCGGCAAGCCGCCCACGTTTCGCGTGGCCCCTGACCGCATCCGTTTTGACGGGCACGTAGAAGTCGGCGTGAAGATGACAGAGGAGATCTGCCAGCGTCTGCGGTTTTCGGGCGATGGCACTCAGCAAGTGCTGGCGCTGGTGGACAATCACATGCGTTTTGGCCAGGCCACGCGCATGAGCGAATCCACGCTGAAGAAGTTTCTGCGCATGCCGCGTTTCGACCAACACCTTGCGCTGCACCGCGCCGATTCTCTGGCCAGCCACGGCAACCTCAGCACATATGAATTCGTGAAAGAGAAACTGGGCGCGATCCCGCCGGAGAAGATGAGACCGGTGCCTCTAGTCAGCGGCGATGATCTGATTGCCGCGGGATATGTGCCCGGGCCCAGGTTCCGAGAGATTCTGGAAGCCGTGGAAGATGCGCAGCTCGAAGGTCGCTTGACCTCGAAGGAGTCGGCGTTGGAATTCGTGAGGCGCGAATTTCCGGCGGGACCGGATTCGCGCCACCGCGGTTGACTTCAGAGAATGCTAGAATCGAAACCTCGCCAATCGTAAGTGTGCTGGACGGCGGATGGAACTGGAGTTCTGCTTGGAGCAGGTTGGAGCAGGTTTGGAGAAGGTGGTTGCCGATTCTCTGCGGAGAATGCCGGTGGCCGAAGCGACCTTAACGGCATGGCCGCTGGTGTGCGGATCAGCGGTTGCGGAGCGCACACGCGCGCTCGATTTCATAGATGGAGTACTGCGGGTCGAGGTGGCCGATGCCGGGTGGAGGCGCGAACTGCAGGTTCTGGCTCCGCGCTACGTGGCGACGATCAATCGGTACACAACCGAGAGCGTTCAGAGAATTGAGTTCGTGATCGGTTCCCCGTCAAAGTGAGCGTGCTTTTGCGCAAGCAGATTGTGTCGCGAGATTTCTTCGATGATGGTCACTGAAAATGAATGAAAGTCACTGAAAAAGACGTTGCCTACGTGGCGGACTTGGCGAATCTGGAACTCACGGTGGAAGAGCGGGCGGGCATGGTGCGCGATCTGAATTCGATTCTGGATTACGTCGACCTGCTCAACGAACTGGATACGTCGGATGTCCCGCCGATGGCGCAGGTTTCGGATCGCTACGGCGTCGATGAATCCAACCAGGGCAGCGAGCGTTTCGCGTATGTGATCCGCGAAGATGTGCTGGAAGGCCTGCGCAAATCGTTGCCGCAGGAAGTTGCGCTGGAGAACGCGCCGGATGCGGACGGCACGTTTTTCCGGGTGCCGAAAGTGATTGAACGATAAGTGCAGAATGCAGAAGTCAGAATGCAGAAGTTGAGACGGAGTGCAATTCTGAATCTTCGCTTTTGTTTCCGACTTCTGAGTTTGTTCCCGTGGACCTAACTTCTCTGACCATCGACTCCGCCCGCGCCGCCGTGCAGGAGCGCAAGACAACGGCGTTCGCCCTGGCGGAAGCCCACTACGCGCACATCCAGAAAGAAGACGGCCAGGTTGGCGCGTTTCTCACGCTGTCGAAAGAGCGTGCGCTGGAGCAAGCGGATCGCATCGACCGAATGGCCGCGGAAGGAAAAATTCTTCCTCCGCTGGGTGGTGTGCCGATCGCAATCAAAGACGTGATGAGCACGCGCGGCGTGCGCACGACTGCTGGATCGAAAATCCTCAGCAAATATATTCCGCCCTACGATTGCACCGCGGTCGCGCGCCTGGAAGCGGCGGGCGCCGTGGTGCTCGGCAAGACGAATTGCGACGAGTTCGCCATGGGCTCGTCGAACGAGAACTCTGGCTTTCATCCCGTGCGCAATCCGCGCGACCTGAACCGCGTGCCGGGGGGCTCTTCCGGCGGTTCGGCTGCAGCGGTCGCGGCTGACATGGCAGTGGCCGCGCTGGGCTCGGATACCGGCGGATCGATTCGCCAGCCCGCTTCATTTTGCGGCGTGGTCGGATTGATGCCCACCTATGGCCGTGTCTCGCGCTACGGGCTGATCGCGTTTGCGTCGTCGCTCGATCATATTGGACCGCTGGCCAAGACCGTGAAGGATGCAGCGATCGTGTTGCGGACGATTGCCGGGCGCGATGCCATGGATTCGACGTCGGCGGACGTGCCCGTGCCCGATTACGTTGCGGAACTCGACAAACCCGTGCGCGGCCTGAAGCTGGGCGTGGCGAAGGAATATTTCGGCGAAGGTCTGGATCAAGAAGTCCGGCAGGCGGTGGAAGCGGCCATCGACAAGTTGAAGGGACTGGGCTGCGAGATTGTTCCCGTCTCTCTGCCGCATACGCCGTACGCGATCCCGACGTATTACTTGGTAGCGACGGCGGAAGCCTCGTCGAACCTGGCGCGTTACGACGGCGTGCGTTACAGCCGCCGGGCGAACGGAGTAAAGACGCTCTCGGAGATGTACCGGCGCAGCCGCGATGAAGGGTTCGGCGCCGAAGTGAAACGTCGCATCATGCTCGGCACTTATGCGCTGAGCGCGGGCTACTACGATGCCTATTATCTGAAGGCGCAAAAAGTGCGGACATTGTTGACCCGTGATTTCGAAGAAGCGTTTCGCAAAGTCGATGCGATTGTTACGCCCACGAGTCCGACTGCCGCGTTTCGTCTGGGTGAAAAATCGAACGATCCGCTGGCCATGTATTTGGCCGATATCTACACCGTGACTGCCGACTTGGCCGGCATTCCGGGGATTTCGGTTCCCTGCGGCGAGACGAAGGAAAAACTGCCGATCGGGCTGCAGATTCTTGGCAGACATTTTGACGAGAGCACGATTTTGCGCGTGGCGCACGCGTATGAGCAGGCCAACACATCGGCGCGGTGATTTAGCGTTGCTGCCGCCTCAGAGCGCCTTGTAGTAGCGTTCCCCGGCGCAACTGCGGCACAGCACTTTACCTTCTCGATGCACTTCCCGGCGGAAGTTGATACCTTCACCACACCCCTCACACACTACGCGCTCGCCTTTGTACCCGGGGAACTCTTCGGGGGGCAGATCGACCTTCACCCATTGCAGCGCAAAAAGATCATCATCGGAAATCTCGCGATAGGCCAGCATCTGCTGCTGGTTTTTATTTTCGATTTCAGGATGCATCTTTCGAGCGAGAGCCTTGGAAGATTCTTTGGCGGCAACGCGGATGGCTTTGCCGGTGCTGAGGTCGACAAACGTAGCCGCAACTTTTCCCCAGTCGCGGAACTTTAGCGCGCGCTTGCCGAGGCGGCATCCCGTGACCACGGCGACTGCGTCGGTGGCGCAGCGGTCGATTTCCACGAATGTGACCAGTCGCTTGCGGTCTTTGCCGCGTGGGTCGTCGATGCCGAGTTTCTGTAACCCGAGCATCGCCAAGCGCACGCCCAGCACCTGCCCGGCGCAAAGGTGGCCGTGGGCCTGTTCCGCGTCGCGGAGATATTCGTCGAGGGACTTCATAGAAGCTGCTTTCAGCTATGAGCGTCAGCTAACATCTCGTGGCCGACGCTTCCGGCCCTGCAAGGGCCGAATTCACTTCCTTCTCCAGCGGATGCCGTCTTTGGTTTGCTCGATCACGATCCCCGCGGCGCTCAGTTCAGCGCGGATCGCATCTGACTCTTTGAAGTCGCGGGCGTTGCGCGCCGCTTTCATCGCGTCGATCCTATTTTCGATGTCTGCGTCCGGGAGCTGGCCGGACTGGACAGCGTCGCGCAGTTCGACGCCAATATCTTTCCCGCGGCCCTCGGTTTGCGCCCAGTCGAAGACCTGCTTCATCTTGGGGCCGTCGTCATCGTTGAGCACGGCGAAGATTTCGTCAAACTTGCCGATCGCCGCCAGCAGCGGAGCCACATCGTCCTTTTTGATTTCGCCGGTATCGAACGCGCCGTTGGCGTGGCGCACCATTTCGAAGATAGCTCCTTGCGCCTGTGCGGTGTTCAGGTCGTCTTCGAGAGCAGCTCGCATGCGGTCGAGGGTTTCGCTCGCCAGCGTTTGCATTTCCTGACTGGCACCAGCGGGTAAATTTCCGGCGCGCAGTCGCAGACTGAAATTCCGCAAACGTTCCACAGAGACCGCCGCCTGTTTTAGCCCGTCGAACGTGAAATTCAACTGATTGCGGTAAGGGACCGATGCCAGCAGATAACGAATGGAAGACGGCTTATGCCCTTTCAGCACCAGATCGCGAAGTGTAAAGAAATTTCCCAGACTCTTCGACATCTTCTCGCCTTCCACCAGCAGAAAGCGGGCGTGAAACCAGAAATGCGCGAAAGGCTTTCCAGTGAGCGATTCGGACTGCGCGATTTCGTTTTCGTGGTGCGGGAAAATCAGATCTTCGCCCCCGGCATGCAGGTCAAAGCTCTCACCCAGCTTCTGCATCGACATCACCGAACACTCCAGATGCCAGCCCGGGCGCCCCGGCCCAATCACCGTGTCCCACGAGGCTTCTCCCGGCTTTGGCGCTTTCCACAAAGCGAAGTCGCGGGCGCTGTCTTTGTCATATTCGTCAATATCTACACGGGCGCCATCGAGCATCCCGCCAAAATCTTTTTTCGAAAGCTTGCCATACTGGGGAAACTTCGCGATCCGGAAATAATACGAACCGTCCTCGGTGCGGTACGCAAAACCTTTCTCCACCAGCTTCGCGACGAACTCCGCCATCCGAGGAATGAATTCAGTAGCGTGTACCAGCACCGGCTCCTCAATGCCAATCATCGCGGCATCTTCGCGGAATGCTTTCTCGTACTTCGTGGTATATTCCTGGACGCTTACGCCATCGCGCGCGGCATTGCGGATGATTTTGTCGTCCACGTCGGTGATGTTCATCACATAGCGGACTTTGTATCCGCTCTGGCGAAAAAAGCGCTGCAACAAGTCCACCGCAATAAACGTACGAAAGTTGCCGATATGCCCGTAGTCATACACGGTGGGCCCGCAGGCGTACATGCGGACTTCGTTATCAACGAGCGGGCGAAATTCCTCAACCCGCGCGGACATAGTGTTGTAGAGGCGGAGCGCCATAGCAACTTTCGGGAGCAGCGACGAATCTACGATTCTAGGGTGCCACTAGAAATGCGGTCAAATGGGCGTTCCGGAGGATGGGGTTTGTTCCGGCAGGGCGTTGGTGTGCACGCGCAACCGGCTCTGAACCAGGATCACGTAGTGCAGTGCGGAAAGGATGGTGAAAATAAACGTGGCGCGCAAGGAGACCGTGCGCGCGATCCAGACCCAACGCTCGGGTCGAACCTCGCGCAACAAAACGAAAAATACTGCGGCGATCTGCGAGAAAGTGTTTGCCTTGCCAAAAATGCTGGGCCGGAAATCCCGCAATCCAGCAATGGCAAACAACACGGCGCTCGCAGCCAGAATCGAAATGTCGCGGCTGAACACCACCACCGTGTACTTCCAGGGGATCTTGTGCAGGATGGCCAGCACCAGAAACATGGTGCTCAGCAGGAGTTTGTCGGCAATGGGATCAAGGTATTGCCCGAGCAAAGTTTGCTGATGAAGGGTGCGAGCCAGCAGTCCATCCAGTCCATCGCTGAAACCGGCAATTACAAAAACTACCAGCGCCCAGAGATAGCGGCCTTCCACCAGATGAATCACGATGAACGGAACAAAAATCATCCGCAGCAATGTGAGCTGGTTCGGCGCCGTTAAAATCTGTGAAACCTTCACGCATTCCCCCGCCCGACACGCGATTGGGGAGCAGAGTGACCCTCTGCGGCGGCTTTCGTCGCCCCTCCGCCACTCGGGCCCAGCACCGCGGAAGCCTCTTGGCCCGTCTTCTGCTGAAAACGTTGCGACAGCGAGGGCACGTCTCCAGCTGGCAGGTCGAGTTCAACGCGCTCAACCCGGTGCATGGGGAAGAAAACAATGGTTGGAGTAAACGCTTCGCCGCCTTTGACCATGACGGCGAGATCATCAAACGATGCGAGGTCGATGCCGCTGACACTAAGACCCTCTGGAGCAAGCGCCTGAATCATTCCCCAGAATTTGTCTCTGGGGTTGCCAAGCGTTACCACCACAAGCGCGCCCGCCGAAAAAGGGACGCACTCCGTGCGAACCAATGCCTTATCGCGGGAAGACGTTATTCTTTTCACGACGCCCTGATTGTCGCTGTACCCGCCACGGTTTGCAACCGCCGGTTTGGTTCAGTAGTAAGTGCTTTGAACAGCCCTATGGAGTGCGCGCGCGCCTTTGTTGGGAAGGCGTTCTGGGCGCAGGCATCGCGTGACCCCCCGATACTATCCAACGCAAATCGATCCGCTGACGGCCAGAGGGCTGAATAGGACGGAAGGATTCTCCCAGACAACGCCCATCGCAGCTTCGCGTTCGACGAAGCGGGAGAACGTTTCTCTGCCTGACAAAGACTGTTCAACGGTGGGAATCAAATTCGATTTTGACGGTTAGAGTTTCTTCGGACGGGGCCGGGGCGTAGCGCCATCGCTTGATTGGCTTCATCGAGAAGCGCCCGGATACAACCCTCCCGCCCTCACCGGCATGCGCGGAAGCCATCCGGGATCGTTTGAGGTTGCGCATGCCCTGCGCGATGGCACTTTCTGGGAGACCGCAGGAACACCCATCAACACTCACGAAACTTACGATCTGATCATTGTGGGTGCGGGCATGAGCGGCCTCGCCGCGGCTTACTTCTACCGCAAGGAGGGTGGCACCTCAGCCCGCATTCTTATTCTCGATAATCACGACGACTTTGGCGGCCACGCCAAGCGCAACGAGTTTCGTCCCGGCGGCCGTCTGCTGCTGGCCAACGGCGGAACCGTCGCCATCGAATCTCCTTTCCCTTATAGCCACGAAGCGCGTGGCCTGCTCACCGAACTTGGCATCGATCCTCCCGCGCTGGAAAAACAGTGCGTGGACCGCGACGTCTATCGTGGGCTCGGATCCGGTTATTTTTTCGATAAGGAAAGCTTCGGCGTCGACCGCCTGGTCACCGGCGCTCCCGGCGGTTTCTATGGTTCGCCCGCTCCCGCCGGGACCAACACCTGGCATGAATTTCTAGCCAAGACTCCACTCTCCACCGAAGCCCAGCGCGACATCGCACGCATTCAGGAAGAAAAAGTTGATTACATGCCGGGCGTTCCCCAGGCGGAAAAGAAGGGCCGCCTTGCACACACGAGCTACAAGGACTTTCTCCTGAACATCGTCAAAGCCCATCCCGACGTGGTCCCCTTCTACCAGACGCGAACGCACGGTCTTTACGGCATCGGAATCGACGCCGTGCCGGCACTCGATTGCTGGGCGATCAACTTCCCCGGATTCCAGGGCCTGGGTCTTGATCGTGTACCATCGAAAGGCCTGACGTTCACAGCGCTCGGTGAGGTTACGCCCCAAGAGCGTTATCACTTCCACTTTCCAGATGGCAACGCCTCCATCGCCCGCATGCTGGTGCGGTCGCTGATTCCGGGCTCGATTCCAGGCAGAACCGCCGAGGACATCGTCACAGCTAAGGCGGATTACGCCCGACTCGACGGCGACGGTGCACCTGTTCGTATGCGTCTCAGCAGTACAGCGGTCGCAGTAAAACACATCGGCGATCCTGCGTCAGCGAAGGAAGTGGAGGTGACCTACGGCCGTGAGGGCAAGGCTTACACCGTGCGCGGTAAAGGCGTTGTCCTCGCCTGCTGGAACATGGCGATTCCTTACCTGTGCGAGGAACTGCCGGCAAAACAGAAAGAAGCGTTGCATTACGGTGTGAAGGTGCCGCTGGTCTACACGGTCGTGGCCATCAAGAACTGGACCTCTTTCCACAAACTAGGCATTCGCGGCGCATCCTGTCCCGGCATGTATCACTCCTCGGTGAACCTCGATCAGCCCGTGAGTATCGGCGATTACAAGTGTTCGCATTCGCCGGAAGAGCCGATCCTGGTGCGCATGTTACGCACTCCCTGCCAGCCCGGCTTGTCCGCTCGTGACCAGCAGCGAGCCGGACATTATGAGTTGCTAGCTACTCCCTTTGAGACTTTCGAACGTAATGTCCGTGGCCAGCTGGAACGTGTGCTCTCAAGTGGTGGGTTCAATTCCGCTCGCGATATCGAGGCCATTACGGTGAACCGCTGGCCCCATGGCTATGCCTACGAGTACAACCCGCTCTGGGACCCGGATTGGCCGGAGGGCCAGCGCCCCTGCGATATCGCCCGTCAGCGTCACGGAAGAATTACCATTGCCAACTCCGACGCGGCCGCAGCCGCTTACACGGATCAAGCCATCGATCAGGGCTTCCGGGCGGTGCAGGAATTGTTGTCGCTGAGCTGATTCTTCTTGAGTCCGCACTTATCCTCTTCCTACACTTTCCGCCGGCGTGTCCCGCTTGAGACAGTGTCTGCCCCGACACACACATCTGCACGCAGTCTTCCCATGAAATTCGCTTCGATATTGCGAACGCAGGAATGGTCCGTGTCTTGCTTCTTAACTTTGCGGGGTGGGGTTGACGATTTATAGTTCTCTGTCCCAACCAGAGGAATCATGACGCGGGTCTCTATCCTCTCTGTTCGATTCGTAGTCACGGCAAGCCTGACCCTCGCCGTCGCGTTCGCAACGCTTGTAATCTGGCGCAGCTCGCGAGCGCTGCGCTCCGCCACCGAAGATGTCTGCGCCGAGCACGAGTTTCGCTTCGTGGTTCGCGCGCTGGCTCCAGCGGCCAATACGGGCTTCGAAACTGTCAGCTCACCGGCAGCCTTTCTGCAAGCCGCGCGCTTTCAGGATCATCTTTATTTTGCCGGCCCCGCCGGATTGCAGGAATATGACACCGCCGGTACTCTGCTGCACCAATATTCCGTTGGCAGTGAACTCCCCGGGTCACCCCTGATAGCACTCGCTTCGGCAGTCCTCTCCGACTCTCAAGGGTCGGAGCTGCTCGTCGCCACCGCCAACGACGGAGTCCTCGCCTTCAACGGCCGCGCCTTCCGCCAGATCTTGCCCGCCACCCCTGAAGCTCGTGCCATCACCGCGATCCTGCCTGTCCCATCGGGACATCTCCTCGTCGGAACCAAAAAGCGCGGTGTACTCGTCTACGACGGAAAGCGAATCACCGTTCTCCATCCCACGCTCGATGGAATCTACGTGACTGCCCTCGCGGGCAACGAGTCTGACGCATGGGTTGGCACTCTCAACCGCGGCGTCCTCCACCTTCATGCCGGGCAAACCGATAGTTTCTCCGAAGCCGAGGACCTGCCCGATCCCCAGGTCCTATCGCTCGCCATCGTCGGCGACATAACGTACGTCGGCACCGCAACTGGGGTCGCAGTTTTCTCCGCCGGACGATTCTCCCGCGTACTCGCTCCCGGAGTTCTCGCCACCGCACTGCTGGCAACCCCGACGCAGCTCTATGTCGGGTCAGAAGATCAAGGTGTGATCACTATTCCGCTGGAAGGCCGCCATCCCAACCCGAACCTGGGAGCAGGAGCGCAGTTGCCAGAAGTGCGCCAACTGTTCGCTTCTGACGATGCCGTATTCGCAGTCACTGGCAATGGCCTTTACCGCATGCCCGCTCACGCCTTCGGTTGGCAACGCGTGCTCGAAAGCAGCGAGGCGGTGCTCAGCGACCGCAATATCTCTGCGCTCGCCGCAGACCCGACTGGCCGCATTTGGATCGGCTACTTCGATCGCGGCCTCGACCTTCTTCCCAACAACGGCCGCGTTGTTCATATAGAAGATGAGCACGTCTTCTGCGTGAACCGGATCCTTTCTGACACGAAGACCGGCGGCATCGATGTTGCCACCGCTAACGGCCTAGTTCGTTTCGACAATTCCGGAAGCGAGCAGCAGGTACTGACGCGCGCTGACGGCCTAATCGCCGACCACGTTACCGACGTTGCCGCTTACCGTGATGGCCTCGCGCTCGCGACTCCAGCTGGCCTTACTTTTCTCGACACCAGCGGCGCGCGCAGCATGTACGCGTTTCACGGACTGGTTAGCAACCACGTCTACGCGCTCGGCGTTTCCGGGGACGAACTCATGGCCGGCACGCTCGGCGGCCTGTCAGTCCTGAACAAAGGCGACATCACCGCGAACTACACCACCACATCGTCCAACCTGAAGCACAACTGGATCACCGCCGTTGTCCCCGTCGGCTCAGAGTGGATGGTCGGTACCTATGGCGCAGGTGTTCTCGCCCTCGACCGCTCCGGACGCTTCCGGTCTTTCGAAGTCGGCTCCGGCCAATTTGAAGTCAATCCCAACGCCATGCTGGTGACCGCCAACTACGTGCTGGCCGGAACTCTCGGCGAAGGGTTGTATCTCTACGATCGCCAATCGGAACGCTGGTCGGTGATTCGCGAAGGTTTGCCGTCCCTCAACGTCACCGCGCTGGCCTCCGCCAACGGATACATCTACATCGGTACAGATAACGGCCTGGTCCGCATTCCAGAGCAGAAGCTGCACTCATGAAAAACGCAGTCCTGGCGGTTCTCATCGCTCTACTCACATCGGCGCCTCTTCTGGGCGACGCGGGAGTCCTCATCCCCCGCGACAAGCAGCAGCCGAATCCCGCGATCCTCTCGCTCGAAGAAATGGAAATCACCATCCACATCGACAACGGCGACGCCCGCGTCTTCGTGCGTCAAGTGTTTGCCAACCACACGGGCGCCATCGAAGAAGGCAACTACATTTTTGCTCTGCCCAGCCACGCCACCATTTCCGACTTCGCCACCTGGGACGGCCCAGTACGCCTGCCCGCCGTGATCCTCGAGCGCAAGCGCGCCGAGGAACTCTACAACCAGCTCAAGCAGCAATCGATTGATCCCGGACTACTCCAGATGGGCGAGCGCGGCCCCGAAGAAGCCAAACGCAGTTCGGTCTTCAGCGCTCGGATCGTCCCAATCCCAGCCTGGGGTACGAAGCGATTGGAGATCGAGTATCACGAGTCGATCCCTGTCGAAAACCTCAAGCCCTATTTCGCGATCCCCCTGCGTCCCGACGCCTATCAGGCGCAAGCTGCCGCTCATCTCCGCATCAACCTGGAATTGCACACCGCGCACGCCATTCGCAACTTTCAAGCACCGGCAAAGACGTTTCCGTTGCAGTTGGACCAGAACACGCCCCACCTGGTCCGAGGCCACTTCGAAGGACAGAACGTCAATCTCAGCGAAGACTTTGTTGCCACCTACGACCTCGACCCGGCTGCCTCCGACACGCTCGAACTCCTGACCTACCGAAATCCGAACAGTGGTCAACCTTCACCGGCCGAGACCACTCCAATCCGCAGCACGAATGAACCGGGCTTCTTCGAAGCGGAGGCCCTCCTTGGCTTTGGCAGCGCTCCCACTCCGCAAGTAGGCACACCCAGCGGCGCGCCAAGAACCGTCATCGTGCTCTTCGACATATCGCTTTCCATGCAATGGGAAAAGCTCGAGCACAGCTATCAGGCTCTCGAAACGCTGCTGCATACGCTGCGTCCCGCCGACCACTTCGGCCTTGTCCTTTTCAACACGGAAACGCAAGTTGTCCCAGTTAGCTCGGCGGATCCCGCCAACATTCAGCGCGCCATCGATTCCGTGCGCTCCAGCCGGCTGCGTGGCGGCACCGATCTTCACCTCGCGCTCCAAACGGGCCTGCAGCAATCGTCTGCGCATGTCGCAAGCAACACTTATCTGGTAATTCTCAGCGACGGCGGCGCCACTCGCGGTTCCATCCAGAACGGCAAACTAGCCGCCTGGTACGCCTCGGCGTGGAAGCAACTCCCTGACACGCAACGCCCCCGCACCTACATTCTCGCGATCGGCGACGACGCCAACCTCCCACTATTTCGCATGCTCGCCCGGCAGGACGGTCTGCTGGAACAAGTGCTCTCCACCGAGCCGATGGAATTCAAGCTGAACTCATTTCTCTCGAAAATCGGACGCAGCCCGGTCGGCCAACTCGATCTCTCCGTCACCCCGGATGCCGCGGTCGACACCGTCTACCCGCTGCAAGCCACAACCTTCTCCGGTTCGCTCGCCTCCTGGGTCGGGCGCTACCAGAAGCCGCAGGAGAATGTGACTTTCTCCGTTCGCGGCGTGCGCGACGGCGCCCCGGTGCAAATGACTGGCAAGACCAGCCTGCCCCGCGAATCCTTCGACCACCCGCAACTGCCGCGCCTCTGGGCCCGGGCCCGCGTCGACGCGTTGCTCGAAAAAATTGAACGCGATGGTGAAGACCAGGCCACCATCGACGAAATCATTCGCCTCGCGCGCCAATACAAATTTGTCACGCCCTACACATCGTTTCTTGCTGTACCGCGCGCGCTCCTACGCCCCCGCGTCATCCGCCCCGGCGACCCGGTCCTTCGCGTTAAGACGGACGAATCCATCATCTCCGTCATCGCGCTATTTCCGTTTGGATTGGTCCAGCCCCTGCGCTACCTCTCTTCGGAAGATATCTGGCAAACTCGGTTCCTCGCGCCCACCGATATGCAGGATGGAACCTACACCGTTCGCCTCATCCTGCGCGATAAAGTCGGCCACACTTATCGCGAGGCCAAGACGTTCGTTATCGCCAGCAAGCCGCCGGTTGTGCAGGTGAAGCTCGACCGCAAGCGCTTCCAGCGCGGTCAGACCATCGATTTGAAAGTCAGCGCGTCGGAAAACACCCGCACTCTGGTCGCGCGCATCGACGGTGCCGTGCCTGTCGCGTTGCACTGGGACGCTAGGACCGCCGCCAATACTGGAGCGCTCACAATTCCCGAGCAAGCCATTCCCGGCATTTACAAACTGACCGTTACCGCCGAGGACATTGCCCACAACATTGGTACACAGGAGGTGCAGATTGAAGTACTTCCTTGATTCTCCGGCGCGACGCATTCGGTTGCTCGCGCTCGCTGTCTTCGTCGCTGCGATCGGAGCCTCTATCTCCGCGTTCGGTGAACTGCCCTCGTGGATTCGTAACATCGACGCCAGCACTGCGCTCGAAGGCGTCTTCTTTCGCATGATGTCGTTGCCCGACGGCGCAGTGACTTTCCGCCGGCCTCCACGCGAGACCCGCCCCGCGCTCACGGAACTGATCAAGACGCAACCGCGCAACGCCGATCTCTACTCCTTACGCGCGCTCGAAGACGAGCAGCAACTCGACTTCACCGCGGCCGAATCCGACTGGAAAGCCTATGTCGACAATTCTTCCGATAAAATCAACGCTCAACTCGCGCTCGCCGATTTTTACCTTCACCGCCTTCGCCCCGCCGACGAAATCAATACTCTCTCGCTGGTCGCGAACGCTCCGCCCATCGCCGCTGAAAAGCTGACTCCACCCGCGCAGCAGCGCTCATGGCAAGCTTTCGAGCGCATCTTCGGCGTAATCGAGGCTCAGGGCCTGCCGAAAAACATCTCGATCACACAATATCGCGCCTGGATCGCCCGCTTTCCTCAGGAGCAATCTCTCTACGCGCAGTTCCTGCAATTCCTCGTCGCCGAAAAAGAATATTCCGCCGCCGGACAACTCATCACCGACTACCGCAAGCAATTTCCCAGCGACCAGATTTTTCCCGTGAAAGCCAAAGCCGTGCTGGAGTATCGCCGCGGTTCGGTTCGCGAAGGTCTCTCCGTCTACGAACAGAGTTTTCAACCGCTTTGGGACCCGCAACTGGTAAAGAGTTATTTCGATCTCCTCCGCGAGACGCAGAACCTGCGCAAATTTCGCGACGACGCCCACGTCGCGCTCCTCGCGAATCCCGAAGATCTCGACGCCACTGCCCGCACCTTCTACTACTACCAACAGCAGGGCAAGACCGACGCCGCTCAGCAAACCATCACTGGTTTTCGCCTGCACAAAGAAGCCGCCAAGTCGCCGTGGACTTCCCAGGAACTTTACGTCTGCGCGCGCCTCTTGGAAGACATCCACTCTTACCCAGAATCTGCGCGCTACTACTTCGCTCTCTACAACAGTAAAGACCTACCAGACGCGCAGGAGCGAGCAATCGCAGCGCTCACCAATCTCCTGCTCACCGCGCCGGAGACTCCCATTTACCTCGGAGCCAGCGAACTCTCCATGTATCGCGACATCGGAACGATGGATCAGGGACCGGGTTATCTGAACGGAATTCTTTCGCTGATCCTCAATACCACCGCACCTGCGTCGCAATATTCGGAAGAAGAGCAGCGCGCCGTTCCCTACTTCCACCGGTCTCGCGCCGCCGAGCTGCTGACGCTGCTGGACACGAAGTTCCCGAACTCCGCGCGTCGCCCGGAGTTGCACGCCAAACTGATCGACTTCTATTCCAACTCTGGCGAAAGCGATGCCGTCATTGAGGGTGGACGCGAGTTTCTTGCAGATTACCCCAAAGCGTCCGAGCGCACCTCTGTCGCATTGCTGATGGCCGATGCCTACGCCCGGAAGAACGACACCCAGAACGAATTTGCAATTTACGATTCCGTCCTTCAGGAACTCGCTGCTCAGGCGCAAAATGTTCCGCTGGGCTCGGCAGGAGAGGCCTACAACTCCGCCAGCGACATGAGGCGTCCGTCGTACGCGAACACCTCAGACACCGCCGGGTCGGAAGGAGAAGGGATTGGAGAAGAAGGCGGCGATGTCCAACAAGTCCCGGCTTCCGAAGAAAATGGCGGCGTCCGCCACAGAGCCAGCCAGTCCTTCCAACTAAGCGCTTCGACTCAGACTGCGCGCCAGACGGGCACCCGGTCGCCCGAGTATTCGCGCGTCCTGGAGCGCTATCTCGGCCGCCTGGCGCAAATGAAACAGATTCCCACGGCGCTATCAGTCCTCAGTCGCGAGATCGATCGCAACCCCGACGATCCCGGCCTCTACGAGCGTCTCGCGGTGTTTCTCGATCAGAACCGCCTTGGATCGCAGCAGGTGGAAATCTACCGTCGCGCCATCGCACGCTTCTCCGACAAATCGTGGTATGACAAGCTTGCCCGCTTCTACCTGCGCTACAAACGCAACTCCGACTTCGAGCAACTTACTCGTGACGCGGTCGCCAGCTTTCAGGGCAGCGACCTCGAGCAATACTTCACCCACGTCGTTTACGGAAGTCCCGTGCTCTACCTGCGCTTGAACCAATATGCTCACCAGCGTTTCCCGCACAACCCAGTCTTTGTTCGCCATCTTCTTTCCGCCTACATGGCGCCCGAAACTCGCGACCTCGCCGCTTGGGAAGCCCTGCTGCGCCAGCACTGGTTCGAGGAAACTGATCTGCGCAACCAGTTCTTCGAATTCCTCTCGCGCAGCGGCAAGCTCGATTCCGAACTCGCGGCCCTCCGCCAGAGTGCGCCCGACCTCGCCAACTGGGAGAAAAATCCTGCCGCCGCCGATTTTCTCGCCAACGCGAGCCTCTGGCGCTCGCACTACGAAGAAAGCGCGCCGCTGCTGCAGTCGCTCGCCGCGCAATACCCCGCGGAAGTAGAACTCGGCCACACGGCGTCATCCGTTTATCGTTCCCTCGCTTACTTCGAGCCCGGCGACACTGCCGTCGCCGCTAAAATCGAAGACAATCTCCTGCAGGCCACTCCTACCGACACCGAAATCATGGCTCGCATCGGCGACATCTATGCCGATCACGAACAGTTCGGGCAAGCTGCGCCCTACTGGGAGCGCATCCCGCAAGTCGCCCCCGGCCAGCCCTCCGGTTATCTCGACGCCGCCACCATTTACTGGGATTACTTCGATTTTCCGAACGCCGTTCGCCTTCTCAGCAAAGGCCGGGAGCACTTGTCCAATCCCAACCTCTATTCCTACGAACTCGGCGCCATCTTTGAAAACCAGCGCGATTACCCGCACGCCATCAACGAATACGTAAAAGGAGCCCTCGCCGCTCCCAATTCCTCCGCCGAACTTCGGCTTCTTGAATTAGCACGCCGTCCCAAGTTCCGCGACCTTGTCGACCAGGCCACAGCGAATCTCGCCCCGCTGCCCAATCCATCGATGCCTGCAGTCAACCTCCGCGTAAAGGTTCTCGAAACCCAGAGCCGCAAGCCGGAGACTGAAACCTTCCTCGATTCCATCATCAGCAGCACTACTTCCATCGAGCAAGCTGAAGAGATCGAGACTCTCGCGCAACAGAAATCTCTCGAAACCGTCCGACAGCGCGCTCTCGAAAAACAGGCCGCCCTCACTACTGATCCCGTCACCCGCCTCGAACTGCGCTACGCCCTGATCCGCCTCTACGAGAGCCGCAAAGATTTTGCCGCGGCCCAGAAAAATGTCGAAGCGCTCTATCGCGAAAACCCGAAGATTCTTGGAGTCGTCCGCGCCACAGTCGATTTCTACTGGCGCATGAAGATGCAACAACCGGCCATCTCCGTGCTGCTCCAGGCGGCGAAAGATGCCTATCCTGCTCTGAGCGCCCAATTCACCTACGAAGCCGCGCGCAAAGAAACCGACGCCAAACAATTCCAGCAGGCCCGCGACCTCCTCACCGGCCTGCTGAAAGACTCTCCTTACAACGGCGAGTACATTGCGGCCATGGCCGACGCCTACGCACAAGCCGGCGACGACCACGGCCTGGAGCAGTTCTACAACGAGAAAATCTCCCTGTTCCGCACCGCTCCACTGCCCGCTGACGCGCGCAAATCGCAAATCGCCACCCTGCGCCGCGGACTCATTCCCGCGCTCACTCGTATGAAGAATTATTCCGGCGCGGTCGATCAATACATCGAACTCATCAACAACTTCCCCGAAGATGACACGCTCGTCACCGAAGCCGCTCTCTACGCGATGCGCTACCAGCGCCAGCAGCAACTCGTCGACTTCTACGCCAAGACCGTCGCCCAGTCTCCGCATGATTACCGGTGGTCTATGGTGCTGGCGCGCACCCAGACCAATCTTGAAAACTATCCCGCCGCTATCGACACTTATGCCAAGTCGATCGCCATCCGCCCTGACCGCACCGATCTCTACATCGCCCGAGCCGGACTCGAAGAGCGCCTCATGCGTTTCGATGAAGCCGCCGCCGACTACGAACACATCTATCAACTCGCTTACCAAGACCCGCAGTGGATGGAACAAGTCGCCACGGTTCGCGCCCGTCAGGGCAAGACGAAAGAAGTCGTGGCCGCGCTACAAACTGCTTTGATCGACGGCCGCCCCGAAAACGCCGGCAATTATTTCGAAGTAGCACGCCGTCTCGAATCCTGGGGAATGCTCGATCAGGCCCGCACCTATGCCGAGGAAGGCGTAAACAAAGCTGGCCCAAACCTGCTGGCCAGCGCCGATCACCGCATCGGCGTGAAAACCTATGTCCGCATCATGACGCGTCTGCGCCGGCACGAACCCGCCTTCGCCACGCTGCAGAGAGCCCTGGACGACTCCGACGCGACCCTGCCGCTCGTTGAGCAACAAGTGCAGAAGCAGGGCATCACCGGCCTCACCGATGCCCAATGGCGCGAGCACATCCGCCTGAACCGCATCGAAACCGCACGCAGCGGGATGACCGCGGCTCTGCAGGAAATGGGCAGCACAGTGAACGCATACTTCACGCCCGAAGAGCGCCTCGCATTCGCTCACTTCGCTGAGTCGAAACGCGCCGGCATGAATCGCAATGATCTCGAAGCATTCGCCATTCCGTTAGCAGAAAGCGCCTCGCTCGCCGACCAGGAATCACGCTGGCGCTTCGAGTGGATGCTGCAGAGCGCACGATTGCCCAACTACAATTTCAACACAACTTCGTTCATTGACCTGCAGTGCCGCCGCGGACGCTTTGCTGAACTCGGCCCCCAGATGGAGCAATTCGCCGCAGCTCTCCCCACGATGCAGAGTATTCAACCCTTGCTTGCCGCAGCGGACGCCTATCGTTCCTCCGGTGACGAACAAAACGAACTGCGCGTTCTCTCCGCCGTCTTCTCCAGAAACGGTCTCGACGACGCGCGCCTCCAGCGCTTCTTCCAATTGCTGCTCGCCCGCACGCCGGAGCAACTCGTGAGCATCGCCTCAGCCTGGCCGAACGCATCCGCCGAAAAGGCTGCGAACTACGTCGTCGCTCACGGCAGCGCCGCACTTTCCCATACCGTCGTTCAGTCCCGCGCCAAGGCTCGTCCGCCTGTGTGGCACAAGGCTTACACCGCGCTCGTCGGACTTTATTTCTCTGAGCCCACGCTCGACGTCAACAACGCCTTCCTCGCCGCTCTCGGGGACGACTCCATCGCCACTCGTCTCGCCAAGCCTGTCGATCGCAACCAGCAACTCGCGGGCAACATCTGGTTCTACTACGGCTCCCGCTACGGCGAGTACCTCGGCGCCACGAAGCTCGGCCATGCGGAAGATTTTCTGCCGGCTATCCTCGAGCGAAGCCCGGCCAGTTCGTCCGGGTATCTCACTCTCGCCGACTACTACGCCGGTGCGGGCGATACCAAACGCGCCATCGACGATTACAATCACACGCTCGAACTCTCACCCAACCGTCCCGACGTCTACGACAGTCTCGCCGTCGCCTACTACAAGCAGGGCGATCATGTCGCCGCCCTCGCCGACTGGAAGCAAGCCTTCAGCTCACTCGCGACACAGATCAACAGCGCCCACGTCCCCGAAACTTTCTGGGCCGATTTCGGACGCACCTGCGACCAGCTTGCCGCGCGCCGTCTCTTCGCCGATCTCAAGCCTGACGCCGACTCCCTTATCCGCACCTACCTTCGCCGTAACGGCAACTACCGCTCGAACGCCATTCTGCACTCGGCCTTCGCCGCCTCCGGCGATCCCGCCGCTACCACATGGATCATTGATCTCTCCTCCGCGGCGCACGATCCCACAAGCGTCCTCGCCGACATCGCCGACGCCTCCTGGATTCCCCTCGCCCTGCGTGCTCCCATCTACCAGCGCATTCTCGAATCGACGCAGACGGCCAACACTGTGTTGACCGGTCTCGAGCGCCAGTACGCCGACCAAGACCTGGCCTCCTGGCAGGTGCGCTGGATCCAATACCTCGTTCGCACCAAGCAGTACTCTGCCGCCGCAGCAGCTGTCGCCGCGCTCCCCCAAGAAACTCGCGACTCGCAGGCCGCCACGCTCGTTCCCCTTGCCCTGCAGGTGGCCGCCCAACTCGGGACGCTCGACTCGACCCTCACTGCCTACCGTACGGACCCGCAAAGCGCGCCTTCTCCGGAAATTCTCCGCAGCGCCGCACGCAAGCTCTTTGAGGTCGGGGACAAGCAATCCGCTCGCAAGATTCTCGAACTTGTCTTCGCCCACGAAATCTCCGAGCACAAACTTGTCGCCGCCAATTTCCTCGGCCTCGCCGAAATCCGCCTCGCCTCAGACGACACCCAGGGAGCCCTCGACCTTCTGCGTCGCCTGGTCGTCGTGGTCGGCAACCCCTTCGAGAATCTCGATCCCGCCGCCGCATTACTCGAGAAAACCGGCCACCATGCGGAAGCCGTCGAGTTCCTCGATCAACTCGTCAAGTCCGCACCCTGGGATTCTTCCTACCGCCTGCGCCTCGCGAAAGCGAAACTCGCCGCCAGCGGGTACGCCGCCTCTGAGCAAGCTCTCGCCGCCATCGCCGCCTCGCCGACGACTCTCTATGACCTGCGCCTCAAAGCCGCGACCGGGCTTGCCGGACACACGCATCCCAATCTCGGCAGCGGTGAAATGGATCTGCTCGCCGGTCCGCCCACGGCAATCACCGTCGCTGACGCCGACAAGTTCTACTTCTACGAAGCTCGCATCAAAGCCGCGCAGAATGCGTCCGACGCGCAAACCAAGATCCAGCTTCTCAGCCACTGCATCGTCGACTTCCCGCGACGCGACGAAGCTCGCATCCCTCTCTTCCAAGCCGCCACGACGGCGCAGTCCGACGAATTCGCGCTCGGAATTATGGGACCTCTCTTCCAGTCTCAGTTCCTGCGCGCGTTCCACCCGGAAACCGCGAATGATGAAGAACAAATCGTCAGCTCCTCCGACGAAGACGAAGCCACCGACAACGAGTCAAACGCCCAAGCCAACCCGGCCATCAAGCTCACTCGCGCCGGGCAGGCGCAAATCGCGCACATGATCGGCGACACCATGGTCCGCCTCAACCGCATGCCTGAAGCAGTCTCTTATTACGAAAACTCGCGCAGCTTGGAAAGTGCGCCCGCAGTCCGAAAAACGCTGCTCCGCAAACTTACTGACGCGAGAGCCGCACTTCGCGTCCAACTGAGCAACGCCGCTCGCCAGCCGCTTCTGCACGAACCGCTGGAGCAGGATCGCGTGGTCAGACCTCGCCTCCTCGCCGGCGTCACTCCCGCGCCTAAAATCCCCACTGCGAAAGGAGGCGTGAAACAATGAAACGCTCCGTCATCGTCGCTTGCGTCGCCCTCGCCTGTGCTGGAATGCTCTGGGCCGCGTACCAGAGCTCCGCGCCATCCACGCCGCTCTCGAAGTATGTTCCCGCCGGTCCGCTCCTCTATCTCGAGGCGAAGGATTTCACCTCGCTGCTCAACGACTGGAATTCCTCTTCTCAGAAACGACAGTGGACTCAAAGCGACAGCTACGAAGTCTTCTCGCGTTCCCGCCTCTTCCTCCGCCTGAACGGTGCCAGCGATCAATTCGCCGCGGTGGCCGGACTTCCGCCCGACACGAATTTTCTCTCTCAGGTTTCCGGCGAGCACAGCGCTCTCGCCCTCTACGATATCGGCAACCTGGAGTTCCTCTACATCACCTATCTCCCCTCCGCTAAGGCCATGCAGACCACGCTTTGGCAGTCGCGCTCCAAGTTTGAGCCGCGAAACGCGGGCGGAGTCAACTTCTATTTCCGTCGCGATCCCGAATCGAAGCGCGAAGTCGCCTTCGCGGTCTCGGGAGATTACCTGCTGCTCTCGACGCGGGAAGATCTGATGGCCGGCGCACTGCAACTCATGTCTGGAAAGCAGGATCGAACCGTCGAAAGCGAACCGTGGTGGGCGCAATCGACCGCGACTGCCGGCAAGGCCGGCGATCTCCGCCTCGTCCTCGACCTCGAGAAGCTCGTCCCCAACGGCTATTTCCGCACCTACTGGGTGCAGCAAAACATCACTGACCTCTCGCAGTACTCAGCCGCAGTCTCAGATCTGTTCCGCTCCAGCAAGGAATATCGCGAAGAACGCGTTCTGATCCGAAAGAAGGAACCCGAGCAACCTGCCGCTGCCGCCGGATTTGCCGCTGCCGCTGACCTGGCGCGTCTCGTTCCTGACGACGCCGGCGTCTACCAAGTTGCAGCCAATCCCTCCGCCGACGCCTCTTTTGCATTGCTCGAAACCAAGCTCCTGGCGCCGCATTTGGGCTCCGCGCCTCCGTCGCAGATCGCCCCAGACGTGCAGCTTACCTCAGGCGAACAAGGCGGAGCCTCCGATCTCGAAACGCGCATCGATCAAGCCCCAGCCGAGCACCCCACCGCACCGCAATCCACATCAGCATTGAAAGCGTTGCTGGGCAAGACTCCCCTCCTCGCTTCGCTCCAGGTCCAATCCACCGCGCGGGACCCGGCCGGCGTCTTCATCAGAATTCATTCCGCCGTAGTTCTGGCCGCGGCTTCCGATTGGAACGAATCGAGCGTGCAATCCGCGCTCGCGGATTTCGTACGTTCCAGCCTCACCGCCAGCCAGCTCGGCGTTGCCTGGCTGCCAAGAACGGGCTATCAGCAGCTCGACGGCCTGTGGCCTTTGGCAGTCTCAGCCCACGGAAAGTACCTGCTGGTAAGTGGCGATCCCGCGCTCATGGAACCTCTGCTCGCCAACTTCAACCGCAGATCCGCCCGCGAGCCCGCCGCGTTCATCGCCGGCTTCAATCATCATCGCGAGCGCACCAACTTCATCCGCTTGACCGGTCTCATTGACCGCCCAAACATGATTAGCGACAGCATGCAGAACTCCGAACGTCAACCGCAGTTCTTCTCGGGCAATATGGCGAGCCTGAGCACAACTCTGGCCGCCGTTTCCTCCGAAAGAATCGAAGTTCGCGAGGACGCAGGCAAGATGCGACAATCAGTCACTTACGAATGGTAGCAATACGACACTTCGCTCTTCTGTTGGCGCTTGTGCCGATCGTGCTGTCGCCCTCGAACGGCCGCGCCGGAGCGCGAACGCAAGAACAAACCAAAGAACAAATCGGCGAACCCGCCTACGCCCCCCACCAGTCCCTGTTCGCGCAATCTGCCGCCGAGGCCCTCAATCGAAACTTCTCCAGCCGCGACATTTCCTTTCTGCTTCTCGATGCCCGCACCGGCGATGTGCTCGCCGCGCGCTGGGATCACGTCGACTCGCCCCATCCCTTGGGCTCGCTCGTGAAGCCTTTCACCGCGCTGGCCTACGGCGAGCAGCACGATTTCCGCTATCCTGCCCACACCTGCCTCGGCACCGCCACCGGATGCTGGCTTCCTCGCGGGCACGGCGAAATCGGCCTTACCGCGGCGATCGCCTACTCCTGCAACTCGTATTTCCGCATGCTCACCGCAAACTTGACGGGTGCAGATGTCGCGCCGATTGCGGCACGCTTCGGAATCGAGTCCCCCGACCGTGATGCAAGCGGTCCCGCCCTTGCGGGAATTGGCAGCCGCTGGCAAATCTCTCCACTTCGCATGGCGCGGGCATACGTTGAACTCATCCGGCGCCGCGAGCAGCTCGGTGTTCGCGAAATCCTCGCGGGAATGGCGCAGTCGGCACGGCACGGAACCGGCGCGGAAGTTGACCGTGCTCTCCCGTTCCCCGACGCGCTCGCAAAAACCGGTACGGCGCCCTGTACGCACTCGCCCCGCGCGCCAGGTGACGGGTTCGTCGTGGTCCTTGCTCCTGCCGATCAACCCCAAATCCTGCTGATGGTCCGCGTCCACGGAGTCCCCGGCGCGCAGGCCGCGAAAACTGCAGGCCAGATGCTGCGCCGGATCGAGGGCAGATTCAGGAACGATCACTGATCACAAGTCACCGATCGCTGGTCACCGATCACTGATCACTGATCCTGGCCAATGATGACCGATCACCAACCGCTGATGCGCATGAACACCGCCGTCAATCTCGCTCGCGAATCAGCTCCACGCGGATTCCGCGAGCCTGTGTTCGCGTTTGTCACCGCTTTCGTTTTCATCTCATCTTGCTCACTCGGTTTCACGCAAACTGCGCTTCCCGGCTCGGCAGTTGCGAACGTCCGCATCGGCGTTCTAGGCCTCTTTCATCCGCACCAACTCACGGTCAGCGCGTCTCAGGGGCAGGCGTTGGTTGTGCACGCTGGCGACGAACGCATTGTGCTGGAGCGCAGCTCCGGCGTGGACACCGCCAGCGTCCAGCTCTCCGGAAGCGAGATTATTCTGCAACCGGGAACGCGGACTGTGCACACATCGGCTCTCACCGTCGCGGGACGCGAGAGCGACCCCGCCAACTTCGTTCTCGCTGTTCCAGGGACGGTCGCTCGTCACTACCGCGGCACGCTCGAAATTCGCGCGTCAGCCGGATATCTGCTGGCCGTGGTTACGATGGATCGTGAAACTGCTGTCGCCTCCATCGTGGCCGCCGAAAACACGCCCGAAACGCCATTCGAGGCACTCAAAGCGCAGGCGGTCGCGACTCGCTCGTATTTGGCCGCCGGTCGCGGACGTCACCGCGAATTCGACTTCTGCGACACCACCCATTGCCAGTTCCTGCGCGAGCCGCCTGCGCCGGGCACACCGGTGGCACAAGCCGTCGCGGCTACGCGCTTCTTGGTGCTCGCATACGAATCCGAGCCGTTCGCTGCCATGTACACGCGCAGCTGTAGCGGACGCACTCGCACCCCCGCGGAACTGGGGCTCCCCGCGGCAACCTATCCCTATTACTCTGTCGAATGCAAGTATTGCCGCGCGCATCCTGTGCGCTGGTCGAGTCGAATCTCTGCCGAAGATGCCGCGACGCTCCGCAGTTCCAACGAGCCCGCTCGCCTTCGCGCCGCACGCCATCTGGGATGGAGCATGATTCCGAGCAGCGATTTCATCATGAAGAAAGAAGGCGGTCAGATCCTGGTGGAAGGGACCGGACAGGGCCACGGCATCGGCCTATGCCAGTCGGGCGCCAGAGCCATGGCCACCGACGGAGCGGATTTCCGCCAGATTCTGAGCCACTACTACCCGAACACCACCATCGTCCGCATCCACACAGCTGCCGACTCGCTCTCGCAGCAAAGCCTGACTTTCGTTCCGTAGGACCTGGCAACACTGCTGCAGGCGAACGGGATGTCCGCCAAAGCGCCTAAGGACACGCTCCGGCATGCGGGTAGCAGACTGACGATGCGCCTGCATGCGCAGAGCATTCCGGCAGATCGGCGGGCGGCGCAATCGACGATTAATTGGGAGCGTTTTGGCGGCTTCCGTTCCCAAATGTTCCCATGATAATCTTTAAGTTGTTGTAGGCGCGTAGCTCAGTTGGTTAGAGCGCTACCTTGACACGGTAGAGGTCAGGAGTTCGAGTCTCCTCGTGCCTACCATTTTTTTTCAATCATTTGCAGTGGTTGCGGTTTTCCTCGCCGAATCCAACTCCCGATCCGGCTCCCGAACAAGCGGTTCCAGCACGGCGCCCTGCACTTCATATTCGCTGACACAACCCGATGATTGTCAATTTCGCAGAACGCGCGCACAACCACAACTGGGCACTCGACCCGGTTACCCGCTCCCTGCTCGATACCGATTTCTACAAGTTGCTGATGCTGCAGTTCATCTGGAAGCACTATCCGAAGACGCGGGTATCGTTCGCGCTCTTCAACCGCACCTCGTCAGTGCGCCTCGCCGATCTGCTGACTACCGAAGAATTTACCCAGCAGCTCGAGCATGTAAGGAAGCTGCGATTCCGAAAATCGGAACTGGTCTGGCTGGCCGGCAATACGTTCTATGGCCGCCGCGGAATTTTCGAGCCGGCCTTCCTGGAATGGCTGGAGCGCGATTTCAGATTGTCGGACTACGAACTGAAAATCAACGGCGACCAGTTTCATCTCACGTTTGATGGCCTCTGGACTGAAACCACCATGTGGGAGCTGTATTCGCTCTCCATCCTCGATGAGCTGAAAACCCGCGCGCATCTGAAAAAGCTTAGTGAGTTCGGTCTCGACGTCTTGTATGCCCGCGCCAAGACCAAGCTGTGGAGCAAGATCGAACGGCTGCGCGGCGTGCCCGATCTCAAGCTCGCTGATTTTGGCACACGGCGCCGCCACAGTTTTCTCTGGCAGGAATATGTGGTCGAAGCCATGGCCTCGAATCTCGGCCAGAATTTTGTAGGTACCTCGAATGCGTTTCTCGCCCACAAGCACGACCTGGAAGCGATCGGCACGAACGCCCACGAGATTCCGATGGTAGTGGCCGCCCTCGCGCCCGACGACGAATCGCTGAAGGCTTCACAATATCACGTGCTCGATATGTGGCAGAGAACGTACGAAGGCGAACTGCGGATCATGCTTCCCGATACCTTTGGCACCACCCAGTTTCTGAAAGGCGCGCCGGAATGGACGGCAGACTGGACCGGCCAGCGCATCGACAGCAAGAATCCTTTTGCGGCCGGCGACGAATACATCGCGTGGCTGAAGGCCCGTGGTCGCGAACCGGAGAGCAAGCTCATCATTGCCTCCGACGCGCTCGATGTCGACGACATACTTGGCCTGCATGCCTATTTCGGAGGTGTCCTGGCGAAGGGCGCAACCGCCGCCGAGTTTCGCGGTGCGGCAGATTTTCTGGATCGCCGCAAGTGGACTCCCGCAAAACGCATTCGATTCAGCGCTGGTTGGGGTACGCTGTTGACCAACGATTTCCGCGGCTGCGATCCGCAGGAAGGCAGTGGATTTGACCCGATCAGCCTCATCTGCAAAGTGTCGAGCGCAGACGGCCGCCCGGCGGTGAAGCTTTCCGATAACTACGCCAAGGCGCTTGGCACGCCTTTCGAAGTGGAGCGCTACCGGCGAGTTTTCGGCTCACAGGGAATGAGTAACGTTCCCGTTGTCACTTGAGAATTCTCGGGCGCTCGCCTGAGCAGTCCTCCGCGGTTCGCTCGCATCGAGCCACAAAGAATTTGTGAGAAGACTTCTAATGTTGCCGCCCCACATACCACGGCGCACTCACCGTAAAAATCCGTTCGTTCCCACGCGCCAGCAGCACCCATTCCAGTAGCCGACCGCGCTGATTGTGAAGGAAGTATTCGTACCACCGGTCCTCCACCAGTTCCGGAATCACCACCACGATGCTGCGAGTAGGATTCTGTTTCGAAACATCGAGAACGAATTGCACCACCGGAATAATGACGAAGCGGAACGGCGACGGCAGAATATGCAGCTTAGGCGGCTCTTTGCCCGCCGCGCGGAAAGGCTGCTCCACATAATGTTCCCAGTCTTCCTGCAGCAATTCAGAATGTTCGTTGGGCTCCACATGCAAGGCGATCACTTCCGGAGAAAGCCGCGCCGCAAATTCAATTCCCTGCCGCGAGATGTTGCTCCAGCGATCAATGGCAATCACCGCAATGGGAGGCTGGCTGAGCCCCTCCGCGTCGACCGGAACCTTGCAGGTCGTCATCATCTTCACCGCGTGATAATGACGGCGGACAACGGTGAAAAGCGTGATCGTCGCCGGGATGAAGAGCAGCGTGATCCACGCCCCTTCCACAAACTTCGCAACCAGCACCACGCCGGTGGTCACTCCAGTGACCAGCCCGCCCAGTCCATTCACCAGCGCGCTCTTTATCCAATGCGCGCCCCGGCGCCTCCACCAGTGCATCACCATGCCTGATTGCGAAAGCGTGAAAGCCAGAAACGCGCCAACCGCATACAGCGGGATCAGCCGGTCCGTAACCCCGCCGAAAAGAATGAGCACGCCGCCGCAGAGCAGCGCGAGGATAACGATGCCGTAGGTGTAGACCAGCCGCCTTCCGCGGTAGCCAAAAACATGTGGCAGATAATTGTTCTGCGCAATCGCGCGGCAGAGGCGCGGAAAATCGGCGAATGCCGTGTTCGCCGAGAGAGACAGAACCACGAGAATCGATCCCATGCTCAGATAATAAAAAATGCCTTTGCCGAAAACCGCGCTCGTAAGCAGTGAAAGCACGCTCTGGTAGCCGGGCGCGCCCGGATCGGTGGCCGCAATTCCGTACACTCTGACCAGATAAGAAATTCCCGCCAGCATCACCGCCAGCAGAAAAATAATCACGGTAAGCGTGCGCTGCGCATTCTTCACCGTTGGTTCCTTGAATGCTTTCACGCCGTTGCTCACCGCTTCCACTCCCGTCAGCGCCGTGCATCCGCTGGCGAAAACCTTGAGCAGCAGCCAGTAGCTCACAACCGCCGTCACAGGCGGCGCAGGCGGCAATGCCACGACTGGCGTCGGATGGCCGCCGCTCATCACCACCCGCACAATCCCTCCGGTGATCGTGATGAGCAGCGTGCCCACAAAAAGATACGTAGGAATTGCGAATGCCGTCCCCGCCTCGCGCACGCCGCGAAGATTGAGAATGGTAATCACGATCAGAATTCCCACGCACAGAGAAACCGTGTGCGGCAGCAAAGACGGAACCGCCGAAATCAACGCGCCCACTCCCGCGGAAATACCCACCGCGGCCGTCAGGATGTAATCCGCGAGCAGCGCCGCGGCCGCCAGCAGTCCCGCCGGCGCGCCCAGGTTAAACCGCGCCACCGTATAGGAGCCGCCACCCGAGGGATACGCGGCGATGGTCTGCCGGTAGGAAAAATATACGATCACCAGCAACGTGATAATGGCCGCGCTAATCGGGACGATATAGTGAACGCCCAGCAGCCCCAGAGGAATCAGAAGGCTGAGCGCCGCTTCCGGCCCGTACGCGGCCGAACTCAGCGCGTCGAGGCCAAAAATCGGAATCCCCTGCACCGGACTGATCTGCTCGGCGCGTTCGTCGCTGGTCGAGATCGGTTTCCCAACTACGAGATCAAGAATGTTCATCGGCGATCATGTCCCGCGGTCGGTTCACATAACAAGAGGTCCGCGCACGGGCACCCACGATACCATCCGAGAGCTGTGCAATCAAAAACCGCTCCGGCTATATTTAACGGCACGAATCCAGCGCAGCCCGCTCAGACTTGATATCATGGATCGTTCTCTTCTGGTCAGTGAATCGTAGAGCAGCGATCCGGTAGCATTTGCCGTCCGCCTGCCACGAAACTCAAGAAAACGCAAATCTAACTCAGGAGCTCGCACATGTCCGCACCCAGCCGCCGTCCCGAAATTCGTCGGCGCCGTACCCGCAACGAGAAAATCGTCCACCTGCGCAAGCGCCTGGCCGCCGCAAAAACCGACGCCGATCGCGACCGCTACACCGCCAAGCTGCACAAACTCGCCGTCGGTTCCCCCGGCCAGCCGCTGCTCAAGTAGTGTCGCAGTAGGATTGTCCGTCTGCGCCTCGCGTCGTAAGGATTTCCTTTGCGTCACGAGCGAGCGCAGTACCGTGGAAGAGCGGCGCTTTAGCGCCGCGTCGAGCCTCCAGAGTCAAGCGGGCTTCAGCCCCAGCAGTTTGCTGCCGTGTCCGCAGCGAGTTCTTCAACCAGCTAGGCCACCCCGCTGCTCAGCTTCTCTACGTTGTCAGAAGGAATCTTCGCGTCCGGTCGCTGGATGCCCCCGCGGCCCACCTGCCCGTAAACCTCCAGAATCCGCCGCACCGATTTTTCCCATGAAAACTTTCCCGCCTGCAGGTAGCTGCGTTCTTTCATCCGCTCACGCAATCCTTGATCGAGCAGCACGCGTCGCAACGCCCGCATGATCTCAAACACGTTCTCCGGATTCACTAGCACCGCCGCGTCCCCCACCACTTCAGGCAGCGACGACACGTTCGACGTCACCACCGGCGTCCCGTGCGCCATCGCCTCCAGCGGCGGCAGCCCGAATCCTTCATACAGCGACGGGAACACAAATATCTTCGCCTCGTCATAAAAAATTCGCAGCACCTCGATCGGCACGAAGCCCAGAAAGCGCACATCATTCTGCACTCCGCTGCGTACCACCGTGCGCCGCAAATCCGGATTGCCGGAAAGATCGTCCCCGATGATGATCAGCTTGAGGTCGGGAAACGCCCCTTCCTTTTCCAGTTCGCTCTTCAGCGCCGAGAACGCTTCTATCATGCGCACAACATTCTTGTGCGCGCTTACGCGACCCGCGTATAGCAAAAAAGGATACGTTACCTGATACCGCTTGGCGATCAACTCTCGGTCCGCGGCGCTGGCGTGCCCATGCAGAAAGCGCTCATCAATGGCGTTGTAGACCACATCGATGCGCTCCGGCGAAATTCCAAACAATTTCTCCATTTCCGTCTTGGTGAAATTCGAGACCGCGAAAATGCGCGCCGCGCCCCTCAGCACGCGTTTGGTTAGCTGAAAGTGAACCGATCGCCACAGGCTGTTTCGCTCTCGGCTGAGTGACATGTGTTCCAGCATGTCGTGCACCGTCAACACATAAGGACAAGGCAGAGCGCGCGGCACCGAAAAAACATTGGGCACATGCAGCAGGTCACAGTCGAGCCGCTGCAGAATCGTTCGAAATTCCCAGTATCCCTTCAGCGACCGCTCCGGCCCGAGCAGCGGAACCGCATGAAAATTAGGCGGCAGCGGACCAATTTCTTCGACCTTGGCGGAGGGACCGATCAGCAGATATTTATTCTCACGGTCCAGACGCCCCAGCGTTCGCACCACGTTGCGGATGTAAGTGCCCACGCCAAATTCCGTCATCCGCCGGATGTCGATGGCAATCTTCACGGAAGGAATTTAACCACAGAAGCCGAGCAGAAACACAAAATGAATGGTGAGGGGTAGCGCGCGGGAGTCAATCAAACTCACAAAGCTTGTCATCCTGTCTCTAACGACGCTGCACCCTGTCAAGGGTCTTGTGGCGACACTTCGGCTCCGACGCCGGAGGCAGCGCCATTTCGCTCTCGTAGAAAGTCTTTGACTCCCAGACCAAGGT
>JBAUAN010000161.1:0-1991 GCA_049675725.1 Candidatus Sulfotelmatobacter sp.
CGAATCCGGCGGATGTTTGAAGTGGAGTTGGCGGTGCGGACTGTATTTGAGGCGCCGACGATTGCGGGACTGGCGAAGGAAGTGGAGAAGGCACAGGCGATGGGCCTGAAGGCAAGCACCCCAATTCCGCAACGCCGCCCGCGTGCGGCACCGGCAAACGGGAGTCAGGAGGCGCTGCTAAATCAATTGCAGAAGCTTTCGCCTCAAGAGGTGCAGAATCTGCTGAAAGACCTGCTGAATGGAAAACAAGGCGATGAATTTCGATCTTGATTCAGAGCCTCGCTGGAAACTCGGTCGCCGGCTAGTCGATGTCGTGCACAGTTTTTGCGCGTGTGGTGGAATGAATCCTAGCGCGACTATGGGACAAGACGAGCTTTCTCTCGCAAAAAGAAGTCCTTCGTAGGAAGCTGCGCGTAGTTAAGCTGAATGGCGACCTCGTGGCGGTTATGGCACGAGGTGGGCAGAAATTTTCTGCCGACTGGGCTGAAAAAGATCGCAACGCCCTGCTCCGCCAGCTCAACAGCTATCCCAGAGAGAAAGAAGGTGCCGCATGAAACGCCAGATCACCGGCCTGCACGCCGCCGATCGCTGTGCCGCCGACCAGGTACTGGACGGAGTCTTCCTGCCGAACTCGCCGGCGCTCTCTACGGAGCCATTTTCAATCGCACGGTTCCGGTTTCATCGCCTGCTGCCGCGGAGATGACCAAGCTCCTCGAAAACATTTATCGCTGCGTGAACATCGCGCTGGTCAACGAACTCAAGTTGCTCAGCCTGCGCATGGGAATCGATATCTGGGAAGTGATCGGCGCCGCTTCCACCAAGCCCTTCGGCTTTCATCCCTTCTATCCGGGCCCCGGCCTCGGCGGACACTGCATTCCCGTCGACCCGTTCTATTTGTCATGGAAGGCCAAAGAATGGGACTTCCGCACCCGCTTCACGAACTCGGGAGAAATCAACACCAACATGCCGTACCACGTTCTGTCCTCGGTGGGTGCCGTGCTGAATCGCCACAAGAAGGCCATCAACGGCGCAAAGGTGCTGGTGCTGGGCGTAGCCTACAAAAAAGACATTGACGACCTGCGCGAATCGCCCGCGTTGACCATCATCGAACTGCTGCAAAAAGATGGCGCGGTCGTGAGTTATCACGACCCTTACTTCCCTTTCATCGGCAAGGGAAGAAAATACGATCTGCAGATGAAGCGCGTGGAACTCAAAGACCTGGGCCAGTACGATTGTGTGCTCATCGTGACCGACCACTCCGACTACGACTACAAACAGATCGTTCAGGAAGCACAGTTAGTGGTCGACACCCGCAACGCCGCGCGAGGCATCAGGAACGCCAGGATCGTTCGTTGCTAGCCCTTATCCCGGCTTGCGCCGAATCGCACAAATCCGAAGCCGCCGGGATCACGATTTGATGTTCATGGTTGCACTCAGTCATCAATTCATCTCAGTCACCTAAGTTCCGACGGGCGAGTTTTGATTTCATCCCCAAGTGTGCAATTCTATTATTTGTGAAGCCTCGGGAGAGCATTGGGGCTCGCACGGTCCAGCATGCCCGATCCTTTTTCGAAGCAAGCGCCCCCATACAGCATTATTATCGCCGTTTATGACGACTGGGCGGTGCTGGAAGCATGCCTGCAGTCCCTGGCACTTCAAACGAACGGGCCCAAGTTCGAAGTCATCATTGTGGACGACGGCAGCACCGAACCTGCCCCAGACTTTGTTCGCAGCTCCAGCGTCTCTTACCCCTTGATGCTGGTCCCACAGCCTCACTCGGGGATTCCGGCTGCTAGAAATAGGGGGATTCGGAATTCCAAAGGCGCTGTGCTGCTATTCGTGGATGCTGATTCCAGACTTCAGACAAACTGTTTGGCTGCTCTCGCATCAGCCATCAACAACTCGCCCCAGCACAATTGCTTTCAACTGCGGCTCGTTGGGAATTGCTCGAACCTGGTCGGTAGAGCCGAGGAACTGCGGCTCATAACCTT
>JBAUAN010000162.1:0-6744 GCA_049675725.1 Candidatus Sulfotelmatobacter sp.
GTGCATTGCGAGGCAAGAGTCATCGGACGATAGACCCCCATGCCTTGAAAATCCCCGCCCCGAAGGGGCGGAATCTACACTAACGGAGAACGCCCCTTCTCCATTTCACGCTGAGCCAAAACAGGGATCGTGATGAAAACAGCGCGCGGCCCGATACTTCCGGGCCGCCGGACAGCCGACGGCGGCTGTCCCACATGAAAAATCCTTACTCCAAAGAATCCCCACTTCTCGCAAAAGACGCGAGAAATGGGGCACCCAAAGTCAAAAACCCCGCTCTCGCAAAGGGGGCGAGAACTGGGGGACCCTAAAAATCAAAATCCCCACCCTAGTCGCAAAGGACGCGACTAGGATGGGGCACCTGCCGTTCCCACAATGTTCCTTTTGTGATCGCCATACGCGGCGCTGAAGCGCCGCTCTTCCACGACTACTAGGTTCCTTCCGACCAGCCTGCCAGATACTCTTCCTGCTCGGGCGTAAGCTTGTCGATCTTGATTCCCACCGACTCCAGCTTCAGCTTGGCTACGCGCTTGTCGAGTTCGTCGGGGACTTTGTAGACCGTCTTTTCCAGCTTCTTGTGGTTCTTGACCATGTGCTCGACCGAGAGCGACTGGTCGGCGAACGACATATCCATCACGGATGCGGGATGGCCTTCGGCTGCGGCCAGGTTGATGAGCCGGCCCTCGCCCAGGAGATTGATTTTGCGTCCATCTTTCAGGGAATATTCGTCGACGAAGGCGCGCGTGGTGCGCTTCGACGATGACATGTTGTCGAGCGCCGGAATATCGATTTCCACGTTGAAGTGGCCGGAGTTGGAGATGATTGCGCCATCTTTCATCAATGCGAAATGTTCTTTGGTGAGCACGCTCTTGTTGCCGGTCACGGTGCAGAACACGTCGCCTAATTTGGCGGCTTCGGTCATCGACATCACGCGGAAACCGTCCATCACGGCTTCGAGCGCCTTGGTGGGATCGACTTCGGTGACGATGACTTCCGCGCCGGCGCCGCGGGCGCGGCTGGCCAGTCCGCGGCCGCACCAGCCGTAGCCGGCGACCACGAACTTCGACCCGGCCAGCAGAAAATTCGTGGCGCGGATAATGCCGTCAATCGTCGACTGCCCGGTGCCGTAACGGTTGTCGAATAAATGCTTGGTGTCGGCGTCGTTCACGGCAATGATGGGGAACTTCAACACGCCTTCTTTCGCCATGGCGCGCAGACGGATCACGCCGGTGGTGGTTTCTTCCGTTCCGCCGATCACGCCTTCGAGCGCGTCGGTGCGCTTGGTGTGCAGGATGGTGACCAGGTCGGCGCCATCATCCATGGTGATGTGCGGCTTGTGGTCGATGGCGGCGAGAATGTGGTTGTAATAGGTGTCGTTGTCTTCGCCCTTGATGGCGTAGACGGGAATGTTCGAATCGCGCACCAGGCTCGCGGCAACGTCATCCTGAGTAGAGAGCGGGTTGGAGGCGCAGAGCACTACGTCGGCTCCGCCATCGCGCAGGCAGATGGCCAGGTTGGCGGTTTCGGCCGTGACGTGCAGGCAGGCGGAAATGCGAATGCCCTTCAGCGGCTGGTTCTTGATGAACTCTTTGCGGATAATCTGCAGCACCTTCATGGACTGGTTCGCCCACTCGATGCGCTTCTTTCCTAAGTCGGCCAGTTCTACGTTCTTGATGTCGCCATTGATTGCTGCGGTTGACATGCTTCTCCTCGGTGGCGCTTCATGCGCGGAAAAATTCTGATTACCTGATTCTGATTTCCAGCTGATTACCAGAATGACGACGGCAATGAGAATGTTTAGTTGCTTGCTTCACTACTTTGCAGAATACACAATCTCCGGGGCCCGGTCAGGAAAACGAAATGCTCTTTCGGTCATGCGCCTTCCGGCCTGCCAAAGTGGCACTTTGGTCCGTTGTTCTTAGCGTTCTTTGCGAAACTTCTCTGCGACTCTGCGGCTACGCTTTTCCATCTTTCGGCAGAGAAGCTTTTGACCGCAGAGGCCGCGAAGAAAATCCGCAGAGACCGCAAAGAAAAACTCCTTACCCGGGTGCGCCATTTCTCACGCAGTTTGCGAGAAGTGGGGATTCGCCGAAGCCCGACAGCTGAAGCCCTACTTGCGCGCCGCGACTGGCTGACCCACGCCGGCATCGCTGGCCAGCTTGGCCGCTTTGTCGGTTGCTTCCCAGGTAAAGTCGGCGTCGCTGCGTCCGAAATGTCCGTAGGCTGCGGTCTTTTTGTAGATCGGCCGCCGCAGGTTCAGCGCATCAATGATTCCGCGCGGAGTGAGCGTGAAGTGCGCCCGCACCAGGTCCGGAATAATCGTGGGATCGACTTTCGCTGTGCCAAACGTTTCCACCAGCACGCTGACCGGATCGGCGACACCGATCGCATAGGCCAGCTGCACTTCGCAACGGTCGGCCAGTTTCGCGGCAACGACGTTCTTGGCGATGTGCCGCGCCATGTAGGCGGCAGAACGGTCGACCTTGGTCGGATCTTTGCCGCTGAAGGCGCCGCCGCCGTGGCGTCCCATGCCGCCGTAGGTGTCGACGATGATCTTGCGTCCGGTCAGTCCGGTATCGCCCATGGGGCCGCCGATGACGAAACGTCCCGTGGGATTGATGTGGTACTTGGTGTCTTCGTTCAGCAGGTGAGCGGGAAGCACGGCTTGAATCACATGCTTCAGAATGCCGGCGCGCAACTCGTCGTTGGCGACGGTTTCGGAATGCTGCGTGGAGATGACGACTGCGTCGATGCGCAGCACCTTGCCGTTCGCGTCATATTCGACTGTGACCTGGGATTTGCCGTCGGGACGAAGGAAGGGAAGTGTTCCGTTCTTGCGCACCTGCGAGAGCCGCATGGTGAGCTTGTGGGCCAGCGAGATGGGAGTAGGCATCAACTCCTCGTTCTCGTTGCACGCGTATCCAAACATCATGCCCTGGTCGCCGGCGCCGCCAGTGTCTACGCCCATGGCGATGTCGCCGGATTGCTTGTTGATGCTGGAGATCACGGCGCAGGTGTTGCAGTCGAAGCCATAGACGGCGTTGTCGTAGCCGATGGCGCCGACGGTGCCGCGGACCACGCTTTGGAAATCGACATAGGCTTTGGTGGTGATTTCACCGGCGATTACGACCAGACCGGTTGCAGTAAGAGTTTCGCAGGCGACGCGGCTGAAGGTGTCTTCGGAAAGGCAGGCGTCGAGGATGGCGTCAGAAATCTGGTCGGCGATCTTGTCGGGATGGCCTTCCGTAACCGATTCGGAAGTGAATAAATAGCGGTTTGCTGCCAAGTTATATGTCTCCTTGCGGCTCTATTAAGCCAGTTCTGGACTTTATCTGGGGCGGGACCTGCGGAACTCTACGCGGTCGCAAAAGGGCAATAGCATCGAGGGATGGCCCTAGAAACAGGCTATCAGAGGGCTTCGCTCCGCGCAACGATTTTGATGCTAACTGTAACAGATTGAATCTAATAGCGGAATTGGAGGGGTGGGTGGGAGGGATTGGTGGTTGGGTGGTTGCAGACCTGCATGATGTAAGTTCGCGGTCACGCATTTGTAAATTAGTGGTCGTCTTGTTGGCCGTCTTGGTCGGGCTGGGCAGGTGGCTTGTGTCTGGTGGACATTCGATTTCGCTGCGGTGGTGTCGCAGGTTTTCCGGGAGGGTTGAAGTAGGCGTCGCTAAAGACAACATCGCCCTGAAAACTCTTCATGCTATCGCGATAGCGCTGGCTGGAAATTTGGGCACGGATCTCCGTTTTTGCATCTTCCAGCGTCAAGGTCTGCTTGCTGATCATTTTGTAGATGAAGTGGGCGCCTTCGGGATCGGAGAATATTTCGGAAACTTCTCCGGGCTTCAGGTCCATAACGGTCTCATGGCGGGGAGGCAGCGTGCTGCGGCGGACCTTTTCCATCTTCGTGTTGGAGGTGGTTCGCGGAATCCCGGCGGCAGCGTAGGCCGCGATTTGCAATGTGTCGGGGTCCTCGCCCTGAACGGCGCGCGCGCGGAGATCGGCGGCGACGCTCGTCATTGCTTCTTCGGAGGCTCTTTTCTGTGCCGCTTCGTCAGTTCCTTCCTGCGCCTCAGCCGGCTGCGTGGCAGCCGTTTTGGCATCTGCCTGGGCGAACTTGGTGCCGGCGGCGGCGACGCCTTCGTGCTTCCCGTTCGCGGGCGGGATTTGCCTGGCGTGGGGAACAAAAATCCGCGCAAGAGTAGCTTGTGTGTAGGATGACTCGTTCTTCTTGTAATAGTTCTCGATATCGGCGTCGCTGATACTGGGGGCCTCCGCCTGCAGCGCGCGGTTCAAGTCCTGGGAAAGAAGTTGCATGCGGGCAAAGCGCATTTCTTCCGCGAAAGCGGGCGTTTTGTCGAGACCGCGTTTCTCCGCCGCGGCGGACATCCTCAGGTTTCGCGCATAAGCGTTTGCCACATTGAGACGAAGAGACAGCGACATGCCCGGCTGCAGCGCTTCGGCGAGCTTCTCAAACTGCGCGCGAGTGATGACGGTTTTGCAGTCGTAGCCCGATGGAGTCGAGCCGGGGCAGAAACCAGTCACCGTAATCACTGGATCGTCGGGCCCAACTTTTACTTCGGGAGGAGTGTCGGTCGTGGCGGAAGGTTTTTTTTCTGCCATTGATCCGTCGGCGGAAGGCGTAGTTGGTGGTGCAGCTTGCGCGCCGGCTAAAGTGGCGAGCAGCAGACACGCCACACATTGGAAGCGCATCGATTCGTACCCTCAGTGCCAAAGTTGCGAGGTAAACAAGGCGGGCGCGCAGGTGGGAGCTGCGTGCCCGGGTTGAAGTTACAAGTCATTGCTTACATTATGCGGGTCATGGCCCACACGGGTCATTGTTCATAGGCTCCCATGTTGATTTGTCCGTCGGCATTGACGCGCGGATTGCCGTTGAAGTCCACGGTTCCGAAATCGGCCGAACCCAGGCTGGCGTTGCCGGTGTTCTGGGCCGGAGAACTGGTCGGAATGTCGAGATTCGGCGTTGGTGTGCACGCGGTGATCGGAGTTGGCGGCCCGCTCTCCTTCGTCGACGTGCAAGTGGGGAGAGTGAGGTAGTCGGGATTCGCAAAGACCGAATTCTTATCCTGTCCAGTTGCGGACTGGTAGGACGCGAACGAGGTGTAGCTTTTGTCGTTCAACTCAAACGTGGTGGTCGAGCTGGTCGTGTAGTAATCGTTGTAGTTGGCGGTTACAGCGCTGCCCGACGTGAAGCCGTGGATGAACAGCCCCTGCGCGCCGGCATAGACAATGTTGTTCTCGAAGACGATACCGGTGGCGCGGTATTGGATCTGGAACTCGCCGCTGCCCGTCTTCTGCGTGTCGTTATCGTAAAGGCTATTGTTGACAATCGTGATGTTGGTGCTTCCACCCGTCCCAGACTTGGCATAGCCGCCCACTGAGACGCCGCAGGAATTTGCGGCGTAGGCAAGGTTGTTGCGGAAGATCACATTGCTCGAGACTTCACCCGCGTTTTCGCTGGCAGCTTCGAAATTCAGGTCGTTGCCGTAAAGCGTGTTGCGCTCGAAGGTCACATCCGTGCAGCCATCGCAGTACAGGCCATCCTCATCGTACTCATTGCCTTCTCCAGGATTGGCTTTGGCGCTGTTGTTGTAAATGAGGTTGCCATCGACGTCTCCGTTCTTGGCCTGGTCGAAGCCCGTCGGGCCGACGCCCTCGAAACCAATCGCATCCATGCCAATGTTGTCATTGTCATAAATGGTGTTGTTGGACACGACGAAGTTTTGCACGTTGCCATTGTAGGTGGTCGTCTCACTTTCCCCGGTCAGGCATCCGGTGACCGTGTTGCCGCTGACGTTCACGCTGAGGGGAGTGGCGCTGATGCCGAAAACGCCGATCCCGTATGCGTTGCCCCTCTTGCCTGCCGTGGTTTGGATATTCTTAACGGTGTTGCTGAGGAAGTTGATCCCGGTGCCGCTGCCAAGAATAAGGACTCCGACGGGAACTTTCGAGGCGGTCGAAACCTTATAGTTCTGGATGGTGAACCCCTCGATGGTCAGATAGTTCACGCCACTCGCTGCACCTATGTTGAACAGCCCCTGCGTGTTGGTACCGATGAACCCGTTGCTTTGAGCGAAGCTGGGTGAGACGCAGCAGGAGACGCCAGTGCCATCCACGATGGCTGCACCCTGTCCGTTAAAGACGATTGGGGCCGAGGACGTTCCCGAGTTGGCGAACGTCACGCTTTCGTTATACGTGCCCGCTTCTACGTAGACGGTGGAACCCGCCTGCGCTTCCAGAGCGGCGTGTCCGATGGTGAGCCACGGCGCGCTCGCACTGCCGCTGTTCGAGTCGCTGCCAGTCTTGGCAACGTAATAGGTTTGTGCCTGAGCGCAACAGCAAAACACGAGGCAACTGGACAGGAAGAGAAACAGAGCGCGAGCGGGCTTCAGCATGGGGAGTGTGCCGCGGTGAAAGCGTTGAATCATGGGGAAGGCCTCCTAGACCGGACTTTTTGGTGAAATTTGAATCAGGGCCGGATGCTTCGTTTGTTTACCTTCTTTATTTCGTACTACATCGATTGATTTCGTATGATTCCGCTTTGACGGAAAACATTTTGTTCCTGTTCGGGTGTTCTGTCAACCGCTTATGTGTGGCGTGTCGGTAGCACATGATATGTCCGGTTGAGATAGCAAGTGAAATGTCCGCTTAGCGGGCGGCGAGGGTAGGAGACCATGCGGAGCATGGAATCCTACACGAGGGCCGCAGTGGAGAGGGCGATGA
>JBAUAN010000163.1:0-2347 GCA_049675725.1 Candidatus Sulfotelmatobacter sp.
GGTAGCGCGTGTGCAAATCACAACCTATAATCATCATCGCTCGGCTCCTTTCCTTCGAGCCTTGGTTGCTTGAGCGCTCCCAAGTCTACTCGCCCGCGAGGAGCCGACACGGTTATCCCATCAGCCCTAAACGGCGATCCCTGCGCTTCTCGCGATGAAAGTAGCCCTTTGTCTGACAACTTCCTCGCCGTGCTCCAGCATCCTCGTAATATTGGCCCGGTAAACCTCCTGTCCCGTAATTTTGAACAGGGTTGCTGAACAGTATAAGTAGTCTGAATAAATGAGTTTTTCCGTCGAGGTTTGGACGGAAGGATGAAGTTCGACCTCTTGGCGGTGTCTTGACAGGGCGTCCAGAAGGGCCGGGACGCACTCTGACGCCGACAAGGTCTGGATTGCCTGATAGTAGTTGGAGAGGGGTGGAGCAGCTTCGGCTATTCGTGCCAGCAGGAATCTGAGCGCACAACTCCGATCTCGATGCCGCGCCACTGGCAATGCAATTTTCCGCCAGATACGCGTGTCTCCGCTCTGCATCAGAAAGTCTAGTATGCGCTGGTCGTTATCGCTATGTGGAAACCTTGCTGAAAAAGCACCTGCGAAGATAAGCCTCTCCTCCGCAGTCCACGAAGGCCACCGTTCTTCGACGACCTTGACAGGAACATTGAAGTCCCTCCGCAGAAATTTGGAAACATGGCGGGCAGTCCTTCCTGCAAATTCGCCAGTCTCAAACCACTCACTCCCAACCTCCTTCATAAACCTTCCCTTTCCGTGATCTTTAGAATGCACACGGCCTAATCGCACTCGCTCAAGAATATGGAAAGCTCTGGGTCCGGACAGGACCCATCAACATAGCTGCACAGGTGACCGAACTTCGGGCAATTATAGTGGCATTTGGTCCGTGAGCCATCAAACTCATAGGCGAAAAGTTCGCATTCCTCGTCGAAGGTTTCAATGGCCTTGGCGAGAAGGTACACCCCCGTAGCGGCAATCACTAGCGGCCTCAAGTCAACGACGTACTCGGCGATGGCATCGCGCCCCGTTGGGTCAATTCGATCAACCGGATCATCGTCAGCATACGCGAACGAGTTGGACCACCGTAACGAACAACTTCGCGCCTTACAACAGGACCTATGCTCCATCGTCATGAACCGTCCGGTGAGCATGTTGTAGTAGCGGGCGCGCAGGTGGTAGAGATTCAGAGCGCTGTCGAAGCGCTCGCCGCTGTACAGGTAGGTATTCGCCGTGGTCCCCGCGCTCGCGATGGGCATGCCGAACGCGTCGAACTGGTAGGTGTTGCCCACCGTGCCCGCGGTGCTGGTGGTGAAGCGGACGTTGCCGTGGCCGTCGTAGCCGTAGAAGATGGGTGTCCAAGTGCTGCCGGAAAGCTGATTCTCGCTGATCCGCCGCAGGCCATACGTGTAGGTCTTCGTCGCCGCTCCGCTAACCACTTCGTCCGTGACCTGCGAAAAACGTTGCCCTGAGCGGTGGCACAATTTCTAGCGACTGAGTGCGCTGACTATCTGCCAGTCGTGCGCCCATTATCCGCCAGTCGTACCTATCCCATCATCTGCCGAAGTTCCTCTAGCTCGCTTGCGCTCTCGTCGCAGCCTCTCTCTGCCGGCCAAAATCTCTTCCCGTGATTTTCGAATCTGCAGCGGATCGAATGAACTGACTGAATTTTCTTCAAGAAAGATTATCCGGTCCAATTGCATCATGAGCCTGAAGGATGGCGTGCTCATCAGCCTGATAACCTTTGAAGCACCAAAGTCTGGCCTCTCGCCATTTGACAAAAGGCTGATCCACACGTCGATCTGAGGACGAACGGATTGCCAAATATCTCTGCAATTGAGGAGGTAGTTTGTGACCTCATCACGAAGCCCAACGCTTAGAAGTCTTTCGGGAAGGCTAAGGTTGAGGGACCGGACACCGCAAGCGAGCGAAGCGTACTCATCACACTGGCAAGATGTGACCGACTGGGACATCAAACGTGCCGCCTCGCCATACATGCCTTTGCTGAAAGCAACCAGACCCTCTACCATGCAGATACTGTAGAGTTCAGACTCACCCGGGCCGAAAGAGCGAGCCTCGGTCGCAAATTCGCTTGCACGATCGTAATTCTCAACATCTGAAGCGAATAGCGCTAACTCTACCAGTGCAGACACTCGCGTACAGCTAGTCATACAGTCTGCGACCAGACGCATTCTGGAGAATTGCTGTGGAGGGCTTGGACAGAGCGCCAATACCCCCATCTTTTCTAATACTTCTGCGATCGCTGACGGATGATTTGAGGTCTCGGGGCTTACGAGATCATGGGCAGCACGTCTCATGGAATCAGCACTCGGTAATGCCC
>JBAUAN010000164.1:0-80978 GCA_049675725.1 Candidatus Sulfotelmatobacter sp.
GATTTGCCATGTTATAATCTTTTATTCTCAGTCGCTTAGCAGGAGGGCTGTATCGATAAGCGTTTTATCCGCACCAACGATCGCATCCGGGCGCGCGAAATCCGCGTGATTGACGACGAAGGGGCGCAGATCGGAATCTTGCCGCCCTTCGAAGCGCTCAAGATGGCCCGAGCCAAGAATCTGGACCTGGTTGAGATTTCACCTACTGCGCAGCCTCCCGTGTGCCGGATTATGGACTACGGGAAGTATCTGTATCAGCAGGAAAAGAAAGAGCGCGAGGCCAAGAAGCACCAGAAGACGATCACCGTGAAAGAGGTCAAGTTCCGCATCAATGTGGACGACCATGACTACGAGACCAAGAAAAACCACGTACTGCGTTTTCTGGATGAAGGCGACAAGGTAAAGGCGACGATCTTTTTCCGGGGCCGGGAGATGACGCGCACCGGCCTGGGACGGCAGATTCTGGAGCGGCTGATCAAGGACGTGGAGCCGCAAAGCATCGTGGAATTCCGTCCGCGGCAAGAAGGAAATACGCTGCACGCGATTCTGGCGCCGAAGAAAACGGCGGTCGAACGGGAGAAGGAACGAGAGAAAGAAGCCAAGCAAAAGGCGAAGCAGGAAAAGCAACTGCTGCAGGAGCAGGAGAAAGCCAAACAGCCGGCGCCGGCCGCACCCGCGGCGGTGGCTCCCAATCCCACTCCGCAAGCGTAGTGGCGCAAGCTTTTCGCGATACTCCAAAGTGTGAACACCAGAGTGAATTTCAGATTTTGAATTTCTGAGAGCTGACGGCGGAAAGCTGACAGCTGATTTTGAGGACTTATGCCGAAATTGAAAACCCACAAAGGCGCCGCCAAGCGCTTCAAGAAAACTGCAACCGGGAAGGTGAAGCGGGGGCGTTCGCACCTGCGCCACATCCTGACTTCCAAGGGCACCAAGCGCAAGCGCAAGCTGCGTCACGGTGGCCTGGTGAGTGACGGAGATCTCGCCAAAGTATTGCGCATGATCCCGTACCAGTGAGCATTGCAGATTGTAGATTTCAGATTTTTCGATTGAAAGGCCTGTGCAAGTGGGGGCTTCAATCTGAAATCTAAAATCATCAATCTACAATTCGGTGCTTCAGGCGCGCGAAGAGGTCAGAGATCGCCGCACAGCGAATCTTCCTTACCTCCAGCCGCCGTTACATAGAAAGCAAAAAAGGAGAATTCCATGCCACGTGTAAAACGCGGAACCAAACGCCGCGCGAAGCGCAAAAAGATATTAGACCGCGCCAGCGGATATTTTCTTACTAAATCAAAACTCTACCGCTCGGCGAAAGAAGCCGTCGAACGCGGCCTAAAGTTCGCCTATTCCGGGCGCAAGCAGCGCAAGCGGCAATACCGCTCGCTGTGGATCGTGCGCATCGGCGCCGCCGCCAAGTTGAACGGGATGAGCTACAACCAGTTCATCCACGGCTTGAAGTTGGCGGCCGTTGAGCTCGACCGGAAGATTCTTGCCGATCTGGCGGTGAAAGATCCGGGCGGATTCGCGAGCCTGGCGCAACAGGCCAAGGACGCAAGCAAGAGTGCGGCAGTGGAAGTCAAAGCCTAGCTCTCAGCTTCAGAATTAGTCGTTGTCATTCCGAACCGCTCGTATCCGCGCAACGCGCGGCGAGAGCGAGCGAGGAATCTGCTTTTCTGCTCGTGGCGAGAGAACAGCGGATTCCTCACCGCTAAAGCGGTTCGGAATGACAAGTCTTGAAGTCCGCAAAATGGCATACACCGTTCCTAAATTGACCGACTACTCGGCAGCGAGGCTGGACGCCGCGACACGCGACCTACTCGCCGCACTCGAGCAAGAATGTGCGGCAGTGAGGGCCGAATCTGAATACGAAGCTCTCCGCATCCGGTGGCGTGCTCGGAAAGACGGCATCCTGACTCAAGTCAATGAACTTTGGCTGAAGCCTGCACCGAGAGAAGCCAAGCGTGATGTTGGTCAGAGAGTGAACGAAGTCATAATTTCGCAGGTCGATGCGGCGCTGCGGGAACGGCACGACCATGTTAAGAGTCTGGCCATTCTGCAGAAGGCTCGCGAAAGCGGACTCGATGTCGCAATTGACGCCGCGAGACGCGATGCAGAGTTGTCAGAATCGGTCGATATCACTCTCCCCGGCATCCGCCGTCCCATCGGAGCCGAGCATCCCATCCTACGCACTTCGCGCGAGATGGTCGCAGTCTTCCAGAAGCTGGGGTACTCGGTCGCCGACGGGCCGGTGATTGAGACCGACTACTACAATTTCGAGTCGCTGAATTTTCCGCCGAACCATCCGGCGCGCGACACGCAGGATACCTTGTTCATCGCCGGGCAGCAGGCCAAGCCGTTGCGCGAGCGATTGCTGCTGCGCACGCACACTTCTCCGGTGCAGATTCGTACGATGGAGAAGATGCGGCCGCCGATTCGCATTGTGATTCCCGGAACCGTGCACCGCAACGATCCGCCGGATGCCAGCCACTCGCCCATGTTCCATCAGATCGAGGGGCTGGCGGTCGATACCAACATCACATTCGGTGATTTGAAGGGCACGCTCGACCATGCCATGAAGGAATTTTTCGGATCGAGCGTGAAGACGAGTTTCCGGCCGTCGTTCTTTCCGTTCACCGAGCCGAGCGCGGAGATGTTCGTTTCGTGCTTCATCTGTGGCGGCAGTGGCCGTCGCGGCAGTGACAACGCTCCGTGCCGTCCCTGCAAGCAGTCGGGGTGGATTGAGATTCTCGGCTGCGGCATGGTCGATCCCAACGTGTTCGAGTTTGTGAAAGATAACGGATACGACCCGAAGAAAATTTCGGGCTTTGCCTTCGGCATGGGCGCGGACCGCATCGCGCTGCTGAAGTATGGGGTCGATGATCTGCAGATGTTCTTTCAGGGAGACGTCAGGTTTTTGCAGCAGTTTGGATAAGGCAGCTCTTGGCCTTTAGCTCTTAGCTTTTGGCTACCGCGCCTCAATGTAGCGACTACGAAACAGCGAACGGCTAGGGTTGAAAAGCCAAGAGCCAATCTCCATGAAACTTTCACCACAATGGATCCGCGAGTTCGTCGACCTTCACGTCGATGACCATCGACTGGCTGAAGACCTGACCGCCGTTGGCATTGCCGCGGATGGCGTAATCGGATCGGGTGCCGACACCGTGTTCGAAATGGAGATCGGCACGAATCGTCCCGACGCGATGAATCACTATGGCGTCGCGCGGGAGGCGGCGGCGATCTACGGGTTGCCGCTCAAGCAGATTTCGGCACTTAGCGAGAAATCCCCACTTCTCGCAAAGGACGCGAGAAATGGGGCACCCGGCGGCACGACTGAAGTCGTGCCCTTCCCCATAATTTTGGAAGAGCCGGAACTTTGTCCGCGGTTTACGGCGCGGGTGATTCGGGGGACGCGCATCAAGCCTTCTCCGGAGAAAATTGCGAAGCGCTTACAGCTGCTCGATCAGCGACCGATAAGCAATGCGGTGGATGCGACGAATTATGTTCTCTGGGAAATCGGCAAGCCGACGCACGTCTACGATCAGGATTTGCTCGAAGGCGGGCGGTTGGTCGTGCGCAAGGCGAGAGACGGCGAGAAACTGAAGACTCTCGACGGCGTAGAACGGACGCTGACTCCGGAAGACCTGGTGGTAGCCGACGCGAAGAAGCCAGTCGGGCTCGCCGGAGTGATGGGCGGCTACGACACGATGATCACGGAAAAAACCCGGAATATTGTGATCGAGTCGGCGTGGTGGGATCCGGTGACCGTGCGGAAAATGTCGCGTCGGCACGGCCTGCACACCGACGCTTCGCACCGCTTCGAGCGGGGAGCGGATTTCGAGTCGACCGTGGTGTCGTGCGATCTGGTGGCCGAGATGATTCTGCAATCGGGCGGCGGCGAGCTGGCGGGCGGCCTGGTCGACGTTGTCGCGAGAAAAATGGATCAGGCGCTGATCGTGCTGCGCGTGGCGGAGGTTTGGAGGATTCTGGGGAGCAAGCTGAAAGAGGCGGAGATGCTCCGCATTCTGAAGAAGCTGGGCTTTGAATGCGTTCCCGCGGGATTAACAGGCGGGCAGTTCGACGTGAAAGTACCCAGCTGGCGGCTCGACGTGGAGCGCGAGATTGACCTGATCGAAGAGATTGCCCGCTTGCATGGCTACGACAAGTTTGAGAATACGCTGCCAGCCTACAGCGGTGCGGTGGTGGAACTGCCGCATGCGGCAGCCGATGCCGTCGTGCGGAAACGGGCGCTGGCGCTGGGTTACAACGAGGCGATCTCGCTGACCTTTATTTCGCACGCGGATGCAGAGAAGTTTTCGTCTTCGGCGGCGGAGGCGAAGGTGCTGGAGTTGGAGAATCCGCAGAGCGAGGAAGCGTCGGTTATGCGCACTTCGCTGGCGCCGGGAATGCTCGATATGCTCGCGTGGAATCTGAACCGCGACTCGGAAAGCGTGCGGCTGTTTGAGATGGCTCAGGTCTACGAACTAGTGGATGGTGTGCGCGCTGAGCCGAAGCGAGCGTGCCTGGGCGCAACCCTGGCGGCGGTGAAGGGGTCATTGCCCGCGAGCGAGATCCTGGATGTGAGCAAGGGCGACCAGGCAGCAGCGGCAGAGTCGTTTCGCGCCTTTAAGGGTGACGTGGAGAATCTGCTGGCGCCGTTTGCCAGCTACGTGAGCTACGACCGGAAGACGGCGGAATATTTTCATCCCGGCAGGTCAGCGCGGGCACTGGTGAATGCCGATGTAGTGGCGCAGTTTGGGCAGATTCATCCGGACGTGGCCGCGGCTCGCAAGCTGCGGCAGGATGTCTTTCTTGCGGAGCTTGATCTGGAACGTCTGTACGAGAGCGGGCCGCGACCAATTCGATTTCGGCCGCTCGACAAGTATCCAACGGTAGAGCGAGATTTCTCATTCATTTTTGCGGATACAGTTTCGTTCTTGGAGATGCAGAAAGCCATAGCCAATCTGGACATCGCTGAACTACGCGAGTTCAAGCCGGTTGAGCTGTTTCGCAGTGGATCGATTGGCGCTGGAAAATATTCGATTTTGCTGCGCGCGAAGTTTCAATCGAGCGAGCGGACGCTGCGCGAAGAGGAAGTGGCGCAGTGGTCGGCGAGAATCGTGGCGGCGCTGCAAGGACTAGGTGGAACGCAGCGAGCGTAGAACCGGGCTTCGGCTGTCGCCCTTCAGGCTTCAGCTCGCTTCGTTAGCGTTATCCAATGTTGCCGCTTGCGGAACCTGGTTGGCCGGTTGCGGAATGACGGTAAGAACTACCGCTCCAGTTTTTTCTTCCTCTGCCGATAACCTGTAAGTGCCACATCACTCCGCTACGCCCGCTCGCGTCCGCGCTGTTCCCAAAGGTCCCAACGATTTTGTCGACTCCAAGCACCTGCGGTTTGTCGCCCGGCAGCCGATCTTCGACCGCGAGGAGAAAGTTTTCGGCTACGAGTTGCTGTTTCGCAACGGACTGGAAAATTCATTCTTCTCAGCAGACGCTGACGCCGCGGATACCGCGTCGCGGGCTACGCTCGACAGTTCTCTGTTGATGGGGCTGGACGTGCTCTGCGACGGCAAGCGTGCGTTCGTGAACTGCACGAAAGACACGCTCATCAAAAGCCTGGTCACCTTGCTGCCCTCCCAGTCCACGGTGGTGGAGATTCTTGAGAATGTTCCGCCAGACCCGGATGTGATGAGCGCCTGCCGGCGCTTGAAGGAAGCCGGATATCTGATCGCGCTCGACGATTTTGTGGTCGACGATCCGCGCGAACCGCTGGCCGAAATGGCGGACATCATTAAGGTCGATCTAAGACTCACGACGGTCGAACAGCGTGCGGGCTTAATGAAGCGCTACGGGCTGGGTCACCGCCGCATGCTCGCGGAAAAAGTGGAGACGCAAGAAGAGTTCACCGAGGCACGAGACCAGGGCTTCGTGTATTTCCAGGGATATTTTTTTCGCAAACCGGAAATGCTGGCCACGCGCGACATGCCGGCAAATCAAATCAATTACATACGCATGTTGCAAGCAGTGTCGCGCCCCGATCTGGACGTGCCGGCGATCGAGCGCTTGATCAAGGGCGAGGCGTCGATTTGTTACCGGCTGTTGCGCTACCTGAACTCGGCAGTATTCGGCTTCAAGAGCGAGATTCACTCGGTTCGTCATGCGCTCTCGATTCTGGGCGAGCGGGAAGTGCGGCGCTGGGTGCGGCTGGTCGCGGCGGTAGGCGCAGGACAAGACAAAACCAGCGATCTGGTGCTGTCGGCGCTGGTGCGAGCCCGATTTGGGGAACTACTCTCGTCAAGAGTGCCGCACGGAGAGTCGGATCTTTTTCTGTTGGGGCTGCTCTCTTTGATCGATGCCATGCTTGAGATGCCGATCGCGGAAGTGCTGGAACAGATTCCGCTCGACCATGAGACCAAGGCCGTGTTGCTGGGCAAGCCCAGTGTGCTTCGGCCCATCTACCAGTTGATGCTGGCGCACGAGAGCGGGGAGTGGTCAGCCGCGGCCCTGGTGAGCGACAGCCTCCACCTCAATGCCGAAGAAGTGGCCGGCCTCTACTGGCAGGCCCAGCAGTGGGCGCGGGAAGTCTCAACTGGAGCATGACAAATCCGCTGAGTGGCGCCCGGTGTTTGTAAGACGCCCGGTGATTGTAAATAGATGCCAGCAACTTTTCTGAGGGTTAACGGCCAGCGGCGGCGCTGGCGGCTCGCGTCCCGACTTGCTCGCTTGCAGCGTTGTTTCCGTCATGCGGGCTGCGGAGATCGTCTCGGTGACTGTGCAGAGGAGGCTTGTCAGCCGGACCGGAGCGAGCATCCAGGCGAAACTGATTTACCAGGGTTTGCAGGTCGAGCGCCATTCTCGAAAGGCCCGCGCAAGACTTTGCGGTCTGCTCCGCAGCGAGCGACGAGTCGTCGGTGAGGTTGGAGATCTGGCCGATACTGGAATTGATTTCCACCGTGGCGCTTGATTGCTCCGTGGCCGCGGTCGCGATGTGCGAAATCATATCGCCTACCTGCTCGGACATGCGGATGATTTCCTGCAGGGCCGAGCCGGACGCTGCGGTCTTTTCCACTCCAATGCCGACGTCGTGCGCACCCGATTCGATGGCTTCGATCGCGCTCTTGGCTTCCACCTGGATCGACTCGATCATGGCGGCGATTTCTTTCGTGGCCTTGCTGGTGCGTTCGGCGAGCTTCCGCACTTCATCCGCCACCACGGCAAAGCCCCGGCCCTGTTCGCCGGCCCGAGCCGCTTCAATGGCGGCATTCAGGGCCAGCAAGTTCGTCTGGTCAGCGATTTCGTCGATGACGGCCACTATTTTTCCGATCTGCTCGGAGCTCTTGCCGAGTTTCGTGATGCGTGCGCTGACGGTGCTGGAAGAATCCGCAATGCGCCGCATGGTGTCCAGCGCTTCCGTTACCACCTGGCCGCCCTGCTGTGCAGCCTGGGCGGCTTTGTGGGAAGAATCGGAAGCGGTTTGCGAGTTTTCCGAAACCTGCTCGACCGTGGCAGCCATCTCGGTCATGGCGGTGGCCACTTGCCGCGTTTGATCCGCCTGTAACCTGGCGCTTTCCGCAGATTGTCCGGCTCCGGTGGAGATTTCTTCGCTGGTGGCGGCCAACTGTTCGGCTGTGGCCGCGATGCTGCGCACCATCTCCCGGAGGGCATCCCGCATGCCGTTGAGTGCGATTCCAGCTTCGCCGATTTCGTCCCCAGACTCGACTTCCACGTCTTCCACTGCGAGATTCTTGGCGGAAACCTCTTGGATCATCCTGAGCATGCCAGCCACGCCGCGGCTGATTGATCGGACGATGAGCAAAGAAGTGAAGATTCCGAGAAACACGCCGCTGGCCACGAGTAACAGAGTAATTTTGTTGGCCTGAGATTCGGTTTGATATTCGACATTGATCCGCTCCTGGACGAGCCTGTCTTCCCGGGTCTCGAGCTCATTGCATTCGGCGACCATCTTCTTCACCGCTTCAGTGATCTCGGGCCCGAAGGCCATGGTATTGGCCTCGTAGCTTCTGCTCTGACGGCGCAGACTTATCTCCTTTTCGGTAAGCGCGCTGATTCGATCTGTACTGGCGCGGAGATTAGCGAGTAAGTTTTTGTCTTGTTCGCTGCTGAGGACTCTGCCCAGTTCCTCCAGTCGCCGAGAGACTTCCTGCTTGTCCTGTTGGTATTGTTGCAACGATGCCTGGTTGCCGTTGAATACGAAGTCCACCGCTCCCCTAATTTGCTTCCGGATTCCCATCTCGATGGAGGTTGCCGCGGCCCGCTGTTTCAGAGAGAACGTGACGTCTGAGGATGCGCCGATCAGCCGTTCGGTGGAGTAGTAGCCCACCGCTCCGGTGAAAATGATCATGGCCACTAATGCGCCGAAGCCTGCCGCCAACTTCGCTTTCAATCCGAGGTGTCTCATGGTCCTCCGGGTCTGCCCGCGATGATCTGCCTGCGAAAGGCCGATAAAAGGAATGCAAGTTTTTCATCGGCGGGATTGGGTTTTTCCTTGAATTCAGTCCGGAAAGCCTGGGTGTGCGCGGCCGAAGGATGCTGCCCGGATCAAACGCGGGCGAACGCCGGCGACTGCTGTGGAACGGCAAGGCATGTCCTCCTGTGCAAAAGATGGCGCTGGGCCCCCTTGCGCGACGCGGCAGAGGCGAGTACGATGATCGTGTTCTCATTTGGCCTCGTTCCCGCGCAGGCCTTCCGCGCCCCAGAAATTCCGAGTCGGCGCGACGGATCCGAAAACGGCAAAAACCGACGCATAAAACTTAAGTTTTCGTTTGCGAGCAGTACTCGTTACAAAGGCTAGAGGTTTATTCCGCAAACGCGTCCGGCCGAAACTCGGAGGTCCACACGAGGGGTGCGCAGAACCTTTGGGTTTGCGCTTATGCGCGAGCTGGCTTGTCGCGAAATGTGCGTCACGGTATCTGCGGTTCGCTCTGGCGCGGCAGTCCGGTTGCAGAGCTTTGCGGCGGTAGAAATCCAGAAAATCGAATCATGACGCGGTAGAACTTGAGAGGAATATGAACGCAGGACCAGGCAAGCCCTCCGGTGGCGGAGGGAGAAACAGAAGGCGGCGCGGACGCCGTCCCAACAATCAACGAGGACAGCGGCCGGGACAGGGTCAGGCGCGCGGCCAAAATCCGGACGGCATTTACACCGCTCCCATGGATCACAGCTACCGGGCCGCGCAGGCCGGTGGCAACAACGGGCAAAAGCCGCGGCAGAGGCCGGGTTTCGGGTCGACCTATCCGGTGGTCGAGCCGGAGCCTTTACCCATGCGCGAAGACGCGAACTCGCGGATTTTTGCCTTCGTCGACGATTTGTTTTTCCTGGCCAAGATCCAGGAGACCGCGCGCAAGATGAACGTCAAGGTCGAGTTCGTGAAGACCGACAAAGATCTGATGGACCGCATGGAGCAGAACGGCGAAGAAAAGCCGTCGCTGATTATCTTCGACCTGAATAACAACAACGTAAAACCGCTCACGCTGATTCCCAAACTCAAGACCAAACTGAAGAAGGGAACGTCGATAATCGGCTTCCTCTCGCACGTGCAGGGAGACCTCAAGCAGAAGGCGCACGAAGTGGGCTGCGATATGGTGTTGCCGCGCTCGGCGTTCTCGCAGAACCTGCCGCAGTTGCTGCGCCGGCACGGCGCGCCGGAAGAAGAAAATCCCACCGTGCAGTAGTAGGGCGGGCTTCAGGCCGCATTTAGCGGACGAACATCTCCACCAATACGTTCGCAACCTCGTGACCGGCTCTGGAAGTGATAACGCCGAGTCTGCGAACTAGCCGTTGGCGGTCGATGGCACGCAGTTGATCCAGAGCGACCTGCCCGGGTTTCCCTCGGAAGACCATGTTTACGCGCGTGGGATAGTTGCGCAGCGTGGTGGTCATGGGAGCCACCAGCGCTGTTTGAAGGGATTCATTCATTTCGTCGGGCGAGACTACCAGGCAAGGGCGAGTCTTCTTAATTTCAGAACCCTTCGAGGGGTCGAGCGCAATCAGCCAAACCTCGTCGCGCCGCGGATAGCTCACCATTTCCAGTCCTCGCTGTCAAACAGGTTCGTGGGACCTTCGGCGAGCAGCAGGCGGTCATCCGCCGAACCGGCAGCGGCGAAGGCCTGCTTCCATCCGCTGCGGGGCGCGCGATGAGGTGCAATCACCAAGCCCTCTGGGGTCACGCGGAGTTCCACTACATCACCAAGGCCACATTGGGCGATCAGCGGTTTAGGGATGCGAATGCCGCGCGAGTTGCCGATGCGAGTGAGTTCCGCTTTCATAGGGTGTTCCCTTCGTAATTACATTGTAACTACACGACGGGATGTGGTCAAGACCACCCCGGCCTTCAAGGCAAGCTCCGAAGACGTCTGCGGCGGGCCCGGAGCCCGAAAGCCAGAAGCCAAGAGTGGAGAACCGAAGCCCGATAGCCGAAGCCCGGCTCTTACCCTGGAGGCCACGCCAGTGGCCGCCCCCCGAGCAGATGCACATGCAGATGAAATACCGACTGCCCCGCTCCGGGACCAACGTTGAGCACGGTGCGGTATCCGCTCTCGATGTTGCGCTCGCGGGCGATCTGCGCGGCGGCCAGATGGCAGCGTCCAATCACTTCGGTGTCGGCAGCCTCGGCCTCTTTCAGTCCGGCGAAATGCTTCTTAGGAATGATGAGCACATGCGTCGGCGCTTTCGGACTGATGTCTTCGAAAGCAAAGACGTGGTCATCTTCGTAAACCTTCCTGGCGGGAATCTCTCCGCGGATAATGCGGCAGAAAAGGCAACTGCTGGTAGCTTCGCTCATGACTTCCCCAATACTATAACCGCTAGTCGAGCCTCACCAGAAACACGGCCCCTTCGCTCGTACGAGTCTCGGCAACCATCTGCTGGGCGCGGTCGTGGTCGTCGTCGAGGACGCGGATGCGAATCCACCAACCTCCGGCGGGGCTGGCGAAGCGCAGCACCTTGGCGGTGCGATAGCGGCGGGTGAGGTGGTCGGCGAACTCGATGGCAACGCCTTCGTCAGGAAAGCTGCCGATTTGCACCGCCCACTTTCCGCCGGAATCGAGCGGCGCGGGCGTCTGCAGCACTTCCACTTTCACTTCGGCGGTGCCTGGCCCATACACGTCGAGCTTGCGCGCGGCGGCGAGCGAAAGATCGAGAACGCGGCCAGGAATGAACGGCCCGCGGTCGGTGATGCGAACCAGCGCCGAACGTGAGGTCTTGAGGTTGGTGACGCGAACGATGGAGCCGAGCGGCAGAGTGCGGTGCGCCGCGGTCATGGCGTGCATGTTATAGACTTCGCCATTCGATCCGCGCCGGTTGTGGTAAGGAGGTCCATACCAGCTGGCCATTCCGGTTTCGGTGGCGATCGGAGTGGTGCCCGCGGGAATCGAAGGCTCCGCGAGGTCGGGATCGGTGGCGTCGTTTTCGTCGCTGTCGTTGCGGTGCGGTTGAGGCGTCGCAGCGGGCAAAGATGATGATGGTGATGATGATGATGACGGTGCCGGTTCCCGAGCAGCGGGCACGCTAGTGGGCGCAGGAGCCGGCTGCACTTCTACCCGCGCCTGCTTGGGATGGCCGCAAGCGGCGAGCAGCAGAAGCGTGATCAGGAGAACGACAGTCATGATCGAGTAAACGACGCGACGGGACGCGAAGCGCACGACCCGGTTCGCAAGGACAAAGCTCGCAAGGACGAAGTTCGCAAGGACGAAGTTCGCAACCGCAAGGCTCCGGGCTACGAAGTCTGCAACAACAATGGTCACCGGCCGTGGCCTTACCGCGCGCGCAACCGCGCCAGTGAAAACTACTTGGCCGTGGTCCCCGGGTGTTTTTCCATGTAGTCGGCGAACGCGGTCAGCTTCTCCGAGGCCACGCGCAGCGCCTTGGTCGAGCGCGTGCGAACCGCGGGCACCACCTCGTCGTTCAGGTACTTGATGAATTCCGGGATTTCCTGTTCCAGACGTTCGGCGGCTTCGTTGATGGTCTTGCCAACGCGCGCCGACGCGTCTTCCACCTTGCGGTTAAAGTCGTTCATGGTTCTCCTCGTAATGAGGCGTGAGCCAACTCACGCAAATGTTGCGGATGCCAGGCACGGCTATTATTTCGTGCTTGGATCGCCGGGTCAATGGCGGTCCGCTGATTTCGCTGGTTCTCGGGGATAAGCCAAACCCGTGACGTGGAGTCTAGTCAGGCTCGTGTCCTGTGTCGAGGCTAGCGCCAAGGTAGAATGCGTTTCTTCGAACTATGAAGCCAAAGAAATCACTGCGTGCCTTGCCGCATAACCAGACGGCGAGCTTTCAACATCGGCTGCTCGCCTGGTATGAGAAGAGTCGGCGCACGCTGCCCTGGCGGGAGAGCCGCGATCCCTACCGGGTGTGGCTGTCGGAAATCATGCTGCAGCAGACGCGCGTGGCGGCGGTGATTGGGCACTATGAGGAATTTCTGCGCCGCTTCCCGACTGTGGAGAAGCTGGCCGCAGCCCGTGAGGCCAGCGTGCTCGCGGCCTGGAGCGGCCTGGGATACTACCGCCGCGCGCGCATGCTGCATGCCGCGGCAAGAGTAGTGGCGCGAGAGTTGTGCGGGAAGTTTCCGGCGACTGCTGAAGACTGGCGAGCGCTGCCGGGGATTGGTCGCTACACGGCGGCCGCGATTGCCAGCATTGCGTTCGGCGAGCCGGTCGCCGTGGTCGATGGCAACGTGGAGCGCGTTCTGCAGCGAGTCTCGGGCCGTCGTCTCGCGGGCGAAGAGTTATGGCAGGCCGCCGAGGACTTGCTCGATCGCAAGCGGCCCGGTGACTTCAATCAGGCCATGATGGAACTGGGGGCGACCGTGTGCACGCCGCGGGCGCCGGCGTGTTTGGTGTGTCCGGTGGTCAATCTGTGCGCCACGCGTGGAGAATTGCCTGCGGGTGTGAAGGCGGCGCGGCAGAAGAAGCGCGAGATTCACTACGCGCTGGATTATCGAAATAGAAACGGCGGAGGCGGCGAGGTGTTTCTGGTGCAGCGCTCGCGGGATGCGTCGTTGATGGCCGGCATGTGGGAGTTGCCGGAGTTGACCAACGGGCATAGCCCGGCGAAGCCGCTGTTCACGCTCAGGCACTCAATCACGGTGACCGATTATACGGTGCGTGTCTGGCGCCCAGCCGCGCAGCCGCACGTTGACGGAAAATGGATTGCATCGAAACGGCTGGAACGAGTTGCACTGACGGGACTCGCACGGAAGATTCTGGGGAAGGCGGAGTTGCTCTGAGCAGAATCGCTGGGAGGAAAGCATCATCTAAAATAAGGTAACTAAGCTACAGATGAATATGCGCTGGCTGCGAAATATCCTGAAAAGACGAACGGGAGGACCACCAATGGCTGCATTAACCGTGGGGACCAAGGCTCCGGATTTTGAGTTGAAGGCGATCGACGGGCAGCGTTTCTCGCTGCAGGAAGCGCTCGGGTCCGGGCCAGTCGCGCTCGCGTTTTTCAAGGTTTCCTGCCCCACCTGCCAATATACGTTCCCCTTTCTGGAGCGGCTGCACAAGGCCTACGGACAGAAGGGCGTGAAACTGTTGGGAGTTTCTCAGAACAACGCCAAAGACACCGCTGCGTTCGCCAAAGAGTTTGGCGTGACGTTTCCCGTGCTGCTTGACGATACCGAAAAGTATCCCGTGTCGAACGCCTACGGCCTGACCAACGTCCCCACCATCTTCTGGATCGCACAGGACGGCGAGATTGAAGTCTCCAGCGTAGGCTGGGTGAAAGCGGAGTTCGAAGAGATCAACCGCAAGATGGCGGAGGCGGGAAAGATAGGCCCCGCCGCGATGTTCAGGCCGGGCGAAGAGGTCCGCGACTTCCGCGCGGGTTGAAGCTCGAAGAACTGATCCCGCCGGGCGCGGGCTGCAGATCTCTAAAATTAGTGGGCAAGAGAGGCCTGGAATCGCGCCGCAGAGCAGGCAAAGCCGCGGGAGTGCTTGCACTCCCGTGTGGGTGATTACTCGGTTTCCCTGGTCATCAAATTTCCTTCCGTCCGTTACAATTCCCTCAGTCTTAAGCACAAATTTCAGGATTCCGCGCTTTCCCAGATGTCCGGCGCTTGGGTGGGGAGAAAGCCGATCTATGCAAGCCATTTTCAAGAGAAGCGTAGTTGCCGTTGCCACCGCCACGCTCAGCCTTCTGGTATGGGCCGAGGGCGGCGCAAACCCGGCTCCGGCGGGAGCGCGCGAGCCCGTCTCGGTAAAGTTGCCGGGCACGGCGTTCAATGCGCTGGAGACGATCAATCCGGAGCACATTCGCTGGCACGTCCGTTTCCTTTCGCACGACCTGCTCGAAGGCCGCGGCACCGGGCAGCGCGGTGGAGATATCGCCGCGGAATACATGGCTACGCAATTCGCCGAGTATGGCCTCAAGCCGGCCGGCGACAACGGAAGCTATCTGCAGAAAGTGCCGCTGATCGGCATCACCACTCTGCCAGAAACAAAATTTTCTTTGGTCCCGAAACGCGGCGAGCCCATGGACCTGAAGCCGCTCGACGATTACGTAGCCTACGACCAGACGCAGCAGCCGCAGTCGGACGTGGATGCCGACATCGTCTACGTGGGCTACGGCATTGAAGCGCCCGAATATAACTGGAACGACTACAAAGATGTCGACGTGAAGGGCAAAGTTTTGTTGATGCTGGTGAACGAGCCGCCCTCGGACGATCCTAAATTCTTCAAAGGCAAGGCTCTTACGTACTACGGGCGCTGGACTTACAAGTATGAAGAAGCCGCGCGCAAAGGCGCGGTGGGCGTGATTCTGATTCACGTCGAGGAAATGGCAAGCTATCCCTGGGAAGTGGTGCGAAACTCCAACTCGGGAGAGAAGTCGTTCCTGAAGCTCGAAGGTCCGGCACTCAAGGTTGCTTCGTGGGTGCAGTCCGACGTGGCGAGGAAATTGGCGTCGGCGTCGGGAATGAATCTCGATCAGATGTTGCTCGACGCGCGGGCGCGGGAGTTTCGTCCCGTGAATCTGGGCGCGAAGCTGAAGGCACACATGGTCAGCAAGGTGCGAAGTTTCGAATCGAACAACGTACTGGCCATGCTGCCAGGGTCGGATAGCAAGTTGAAGAGCGAAGCGGTAATGTACACGGCGCATTACGACCATCTCGGCGTTCGTCCGGAGATGGCGGGAGACAACATCTACAACGGCGCAAACGATAACGCCACCGGATGCGGCATTCTGCTGGAAGTGGCGCGCGCCTACAGCCTCTCCACGCAGCGGCCGCGGCGGTCGATCCTTTTTGCCTCCGTCACAGCGGAGGAGCAGGGACTGCTTGGGTCGGAGTATTTGGGCAAGCACCCGCCGGTGCCTGCGGGAAAGATTGCGCTCGACCTGAATTATGACGACGTGCCGCCGCTGGGCGCACCGCAGGAAGTGGAAGTGTCAGGCGCCGAGCGTACTACGTTTTATCCCTGGGTAGAAGCGATGGCGAAAGAGTTTCGTCTGGCGCTCCGTCCGGATTCGCGGCCGGAAGCGGGGCATTATTACCGCTCCGATCATTTCAGCCTCGCGCGTGTGGGGGTTCCGTCTTTTTCCATCAACGAAGGCATGAAGTTCAAAGGCCACGATGAGGCTTGGGGTCTCCAGCAGGCCCGCGAGTTTAACGAGAAGCACTATCACCAGCCCAGTGATGAGTACCATTCGGAAATGGACTTCGTCGCCGACGCAGCGATGGCGCGCTTCGGTTTCGCCCTGGGTTGGGAAGCCGCGAACTTCAATCAGTTGATCGGATGGCAAAAGGGCGACGAGTTCGAGGCGGCGCGGTTGAAAAGTCAGTAGCGAGTCCCGAGTCCCGAGCAGCGGGTCCCGAGCACCGAGCCCCAACTGTTCGAAGATTAGTTCAAGCTGTCGAAAATCTCCTTGAGAGGTCCCACTCGAGACTCGGGACTCGCGACTCGCTGCTGCCCGCTAAGCCCAATAAAACCCACAGGTTAAGCCCGTAACCTAGGTAACTTTAGCCCCCCGCCAGAGGCGTGGTAGCCTCGGTATGTAGTTGTGTAATCAGCAACTTCCGAACAGAGCCTACCAGGGAGCGATGCCGAGAATTCCATTTTTTCGCCTAGGCGCCGCGCCGGAGAAACCGGAGCTGCCCGCGCTGGCCACGTCCGTGCCCGCAGTCTCGCTCACAGGTCTTGCGGTGGGCGTGGACAACCTGCGGCACGACGTTGTGTTGAGCGCGAAGTTTGCGGAAGCCACTCGCGCCCAGATCGCTCGCCAGATTGCGCGGCACGGAGAAGTCGAGGGACTGCTCTCGGCCGAGGCGGCGCAATCGGCGCAGGGACCTTCGTGGTTGCGCAGCCAGGTGCGCGCCGGCGAGACTCGGGCAAAAACGGAGTCCGGCGAATGGAAGGCGATTCTGGCGGAGTTGCACGTCGCGGCTTTGAATCGCGCGAAAAAAGAAGGCAAGATTCCGGTCGACTTGCTCGCCCGCCTCGCCGTGACGAAATTCCTGCGCACGGAAATGAACCTGCAGTTCGCGCAAGTGCTGGAACGCTGCCGCGTCCTGCTGAAGAACTACGATGGGATGCGGCAACAAAAGGCAATGGAATACCGCGAGCGCGTGAACGGATTCCAGGTCCGCAAAAAGATCATCCTCCGCAAGACCGGGCAGGAATTGTTTGAGACCGTCCGCGAAGTGGAAAAAGGAACGCTGGCCCGCACCCGGCGCTCGCTCTTCGGCCAGGACGCCGATAGCTACCTGTTATTCGTAAACCGGCTGGCATTCTCCGAAGACGGGCGCGACGACTTCTTGTGCGCCGAACACTACGTGATGATGGGTAACTGGGACCGCGACCCCGACCGCTACGGGCGCCTTCGCGAAGTGGTTTCAGTGTTTCTGCGGTCCCTGTACGGACAGGAAACCACCGGAGAGACCATCGACTCCTGGATGAACGTTCGCGAGAATGCTCACGCGCTGGTGGGCAGCGGAACGCCTGACGAATCCACGGACGAAGGTCAGGCCCAGGAAGAACGGCTGGCCGCTTGGGTGCGGCTGCTGGAAGACGAAGGCATCATGGAGCACGTCATCGCGTCCTACTGCGTGGTGCCGCTGCTCGGCGAATATGCGCCGCGCATCAATCCGCAGCAGCTCAAGACCGCGCTCACCGTCCGTACCGAGTGCGACCGTGTCGAGCGGATGATCCAGGAGCACGGCAAGCTTTCTCCCAACAGCCTGTATGCCGCCGTAGCCAAGGTAGCCAGTTGCCGGGGAGCGGAACGCGCGAAAGTGGCGGCGCGCTTCCTGCAGGATTTTTTTCACTATCACCGCGACCTGCGCCGGCTGGAAACGCTGAACTCCGCGCTCGACACCGTAAATCTCGTCGCCAACGACCGCATGCGCGAGCTGTCGCGAGTCAATGGCACGCTCTACGAATTCCTCCTGCCGGAAGAGCAAGGCCAGCCCGACGAAGACAAGGTAACTCGCCACGTCGTGCTGAAGGCCGACGTGCGCGATTCCACCCGCCTGACGCGAACTTTAATGGACCAGGGATTGAATCCCGCTTCCTATTTCAGCCTGAATTTCTACGATCCGGTGAACAAACTTCTCGCCAAATACGGCGCACAGAAAGTCTTTCTGGAAGGCGATGCGATCATTCTCGCGATTCTGGAACGAGAAGGCGAACCGGGGCTCGCGGTGAGCCGCATGTGCGTGCTGGCGCGGGAAATTATCGAAATTGTGCGCGGTTACAACCAACTCGTGCAGCGCTCTGGAATGCCCGGCCTCGAACTTGGCGTGGGCATCACGCTGCAGGAATCGGCGCCTCTCTATCTGATGGACGGCGAGCACCAGATCATGATTTCAGAAGCGCTCAACGAGAGCGACCGCCTTTCCTCCTGCAACAAGCACGCGCGCAAGGTGATGGAATCGCAGGCCGGTCCGTTTCACGTCTATGCGTTCCAGTCGGCGGAGCCGGAAGCCGGCGGAAATAGCGAAGACACGATTATCAGTTTCAACCTGGGCGGCATTCGCATGAACGAAGCTGCGTTCCGCAAGTTGCAGCAGGAAATTTCTCTGCAGCCGCTCAACGTGAAACTGCCTGCGTCCATGGCCTCGTCCGACAAAGGCGAATACAAACTTTCCAGCGGCATGGTCCCAGTCGATCGCGATATCTTCCGCAAAATTGTGGTCCGCGAGAGCCGCGTCCCGCGCATCGATCCGCGCGACTTCTCGGTAAAGGGCTGGACCGAGCGCTCCTATTACGAAATCTGCACCGATCCCGCGATCTACGCCGCGCTGGAGAAGAAAAAAGGCGCCGCGCGGTAGCGATCTTGTGAATGAGTTCGAGAAGGGCACGACTCTAATCGTGCCGATTGGCAGCACAAGTGACGCGGGCTTCAGCCTCTGAGGTTTCGCCAGCGTTCAGCAGCCGCCGACCATGATAGCTCGATAGTTTCTAGAAGCTCGATCCCACCCGCCCCGATCGAAACGGAATCAGAAAAGTTGCTTCCACGGCAACGGGCGCGCCATTTTTTGTCGCCGGCCGGAATTGCCACTGCGAGATTGCCTGGCTGGCAAACGGGTCGATGCGGTCGTCGATGCCGCGCAGGATGCGAACCGCGCCCACACTCCCGTCGGCGTGGATGACGGCATAAACAATCACCGTGCCCTCGACGTTCTCGCGCATGAGCTGCAGCGGATATGCCGGGTCCACCTTGCGGATGGCCGTTGGCGCGGCGAGGCCGGCGGAATCCGCACTCGAATCCTGATTGATCTCGGCGAAGCGCACGATCCAGCTGCCGCCCGCGGAGTTCAGGTTCGGCATGTTGAGCGCGAGCGAATAAAATTTGCGGTCGCCGAACACGGCGCGCTCCGCTTCCGAGAGTTTCGCGCTTTCGGGTTGAGCCGAATGCGGCGAAACATTCGCGCTCGGCGGAGAAAGCCTGGCCAGCAGGCGAGGGTTCACGGAGTTTGCCGGGAAAGAATTCCTTCCAGCCGGATTGCCCGCTACCGAGGACGTTTTCGCATTCGTTGCCTTCCCTACATAGAGCTCCGCGGGAAGCGCGCTCTTGCCGTTTTCTTTATTTCCGCTTCCGTGATCAGCGGCATTTCCGACGTTTCCGGAAACGCCAGGACTGCCCGACGCTCCACGATGCCCTTCCGGAGTGGCCGCGAAAGTTCCGCGCCGGTTGCCGGAAGGCGGGTCCGGCGGCGCTCCCACAGCGGGATGCAGATTGAGCGCGATTACGCGCGAGCCCGCGGCGGAGTATCCCGATGCCGCCCAGGCGGGCGGAGGTGGCACTACCTGCGCGACTGCGCCAGTCACGGCAGTCCCCGAATACGCGCGCTGCTCGCTGACTGAAAGCTGCGGCGCGGGCGCGATGACGGCGGCGTGGGCGATGTTAAGCGCGCCGGCGGTGCGCACGGAAGATCGTTCTATTTCGGGCGGCGGCTCGATGATGGCAGCTTGCGGTGCTTGCGGACTCGCGTTCCGCGGCGCTGCGCGGAGGTCGGGCGGCGGCGCGACCACCGAGTTCGTAACCTTCGGCGCGATGCGCGTAATGCTCGAAGCCAGAACCACTGGAGGAGGCGCGATGGCGAGCTGCGGTCGCGACGAATCCTGGTTGGGCCACGCGACAATATTTGGCAAAGCCACGTCGCGCTTCAGCTTTACCACCGGCGCAGTCACGATGGTTTGCAAACGGTTGTCCGCCTCCGGAGGCAGGGAGATAATCGGCTGCTGCGCAAGCTCAGGATCCGCTTTCCGTGGGCGAGCGGCTTCCGGACGCCGGGTGTCGACCGGAGGCAGGTATTCGACCGGCTCATAAGAAATGACCTGGGCGCGGTCGAAAGCCGGGCGAGGCTGGGGCAGAGGATGCAGCCACGAAAAATGCGAAAACGAAACCAGCAACGCCAAGGCGAGAGCGTGATACCCGAGGGATTCGAGAAAGCGCCACCAGGGCAACCGGCGCTGCACAAAAACATCAGGCCAGAATGCCGCGGGAGCGGATTCTAGATGGAGCGCAGGCCGCCGTCGAAAAATCAGGTCCCAAACATTGCCGAAGAAAACGCGAGGCCAGGAATCAAGCTCGACCAGAAAGCTCGGAACAGCCGCAGATGGCGGGCTTGTGGCGGCCGGCTGGACTTCGACTTCAGTTACTGATCCCATCATCGAACTATGTTAGCCGCGCCAGGACGTTTCAGGGAAGCCGGTAGGACATCCAAAAAAGTGGTTGAGCCAAGTCTGATCGCGCCCACGCTTTTCACGCCCAGAGTAGGATGGAATCGGCAGGAGAGCCATCATGACCGTGAAAGACATGTGCAAAGTTGTTGTCGTCGCAGTTGCGTTGTTCGCCGTGCCGCTGTCGTTATTGTCGCTGCCAGCGTTCGCAGCGCAGCAAGCGGAGAAGCCCTCGCCGAAGCCTGGCGACGCTTCGGCCTCGAAAACACCTTCCCCAGCGCCCGCGCTGCCGGCGAAGGATTCAAACGATGGGAAACAATACTCGGGCATGTACACGTTCCTGAAAGAAGGCGAATACGTGCAGATCACCGTGGAAGACGCCGGGCAGGTCACGGGCCTCATTTCACGCTTCGACGATAGCGCGCACGAAAAAGGTACGTTCGTCGAGCAGTTCTTCAAGACCGGCAAACTCGACGGCGGCAAAATGAGCTTCACCACCAAGCCCTCGAACGACCTGTGGTTTGAGTTTAATGGAGCGGTGCAACGCGGCGAAGGCCAGAATCCCGGCGACGAAGCCTATTACCTGTTGAAGGGAACTCTTACGGAAAATACCACCGGCCCAGACAAGAAAGTAACTTCGCGCGCGCAGGAAGTGATCTTCAAAATGTTTCCGCAGGAAGCCGAGTCGGCGCCCGCGGAAAAGAATTAAGAATTGAGAGTTTTAAAAATTAACCACCGGATTTCAGCTAGTGGCCGGCACGAACTGGTGAGAGGCTGGGACGCGGATAGGCTTTGCTCTTGACGTCGGCCGTCTCGCGATCATAAGCCAGATCGGCGCTGCCATCGGAATTGCTGCTGGCCTCGGAGAGAGCCTTGGCCAGAGCGCGGTACGAGCGGCTGATGTCCAGGCCTTCCTGCAGAACCACGGGCGTGCCGTGATCGATGGCGGGCGAAACGGAATGAAACGCGTTCGGAACTTTCCACCAAACCTTGCAGTGCGTGGCCTGCTCCACATCTGCATCGGTAAAACCAGGAATTTTTTTGTAGCGGTTCAGCACCATGCGCATGTGATCGCGCCCGGTTCCTTCCCCGAGGAACGAATGAATGCGGCCGGCGCTCCACAGCGAAACCACATCGGTTTGGGCGACCACCAGAACGGCATTGGAAAGGTCAGAGAGCAGGTGGGTGGTGGCATCCAGCCGGCTGGACCCGTCGATGATCACGTAACGGTAGTGATTCACGAGAAGGTCGAAAAGGCGCGTCAGTTCGGCGGTGGTGGCCATCGTGTCATCCGGCCGCTGTTGGCCCGCGAGCAGGTGTAATCCCTCTTTGGTGGTGCTCATCAGGCCGTCGAGCAGGGAAACATCCAGGCGGTGAAGATTCTGCAACGCATCCGACACCCCAAACTGCGGTCGCAGATTCAGGTGCAGCGCCGCGTGGCCGATCGGAGCGAAATCCACCAGCACCACATCCCCATGAGTCTGTTGCAAAGCCATGGCGGTATTGACGGCGGCGGTGGTGGCTCCCGCGCCTCCCTTGGCGCTGAGGAAGGTGAAAATGGGCGCCTTGCCAGCCCCTCCCCGAACCCGTGTACGGCTTGAACTGTAGCGCGTGAGCGCTTCGAGCCAAGCCTCTGAGCCTGCGGAGTCGTCGAGATATTCGCAAGCCCCGGCGCGCATGCTGGCCACAATGTTCGGAGGCTGCGTCATCTCCCCGTTGGCAAAAATGGCAATCTGTTGTGTGGTGGCGTGAATCAGTTCGACCGCGTGAACGGCGCGTTGCGAATCTCGCGTGGGAATATCGACGATCACAACTTCCGCGCCTGAGTCCTGAATCTGGCGAAGGATGGAATCGGTAGGCCCTACGGGAAAGCCGATCTGGCTGAACACGGCGCGACCCAGCCGCGTCGCTTCCAGACGCTCCTGCAGCGCGGATAAATGTTCCCGGTCCTCGGTCAGGAGCGCGACGGCGATCCCATGCATGGTGCGGTTCTCGCTGATTTCTCTTGGTGTTTGCATGTTAGAAAGAGAACGCACACCCCGCCAAGTGACTTAAGTAATAGGCCATACCGGGACGAATGTACCTCGCCGCAAGAGTTCCGCCACGAACGTTGTGGAAACACAATATCCCAACGAAAGTTGCTGGTGCGGAAGACTTCGAGGAGATTCGGTCCAGTGCAGCAATTGTAAGCGAAGGCCCTTGAGTTGGAAAGGGCTCTAAAGTGCCAACGGTGCGAACGATCGTGCCAGACAACGATCGTGCCAGACAACGATCATGCCAGACAACGATCGTGTCAGATAACGATCGTGCCAGATATTGACAAACCTGTGTCAAGCGCGGGGAGTTGAGAGGCCCCGAGTGAGTCCTCGGGGGAAGAGGTTCGCAAGGCTGGCGGGAACTCGGTCTGCGGCACCGTTCGGAAAGGCGTGTTTTCAGTCGTGCCGTAAGTGCCGCAGAATCAGCAACATCTCAAAATGTACATACAAAATAGTCAGCACAATATGTTCCTGAAGGAACACTTCTCCATTTTGTTGACCCTGTATCCGTGTTGTCCGCAGCCACTTTGGACTCAATTTAGCGCGAGGAGCGCGGCGCCAGGCCGCCAGCCACGACTGCCTCGTCTTGGTCCAGTGCATAGCGGCGTTCGTGCAGCGCGGAAACGCGCTGAAAGGCCGAGGAAGAATCTGCAACCTCAGGAAGATACTCGTAGCCGTGGAGACAAACCGCGACTCCGATTTTGGTTTCGGCGCGAGGATGGGTAAGAGTTGCGGAGAGAACGTCTTGCGATGCAACCGGTTGCGATTGATCGGGTTGTGATTGATCCGGATGCGCGAGATCCGGAGGCGAGGCTACCCGCAGCACTTTGCCGCGGCAACGGACTCGCATGTCGTCGCCCAGCGTGATCTCCGAAGGCATGTTGAGGGTAAGCTCGATCGACGCTCCCTCCGCGAAAGTTGCATCGGCGAAGAAAAAGACGCCGCGCGAGCTGATGTCCTGGGTAAATCCCCGAGCCTCGACCCCGCTGGAGGTGTCGCGAACGGAAACGGGAAGAAGAAACGGAAAGCGCTGTCCGGCGCGGCGTTCGACTCGGACTGGAGGAGGATTCATGGGCAAACTTCCTTCCTGTCGCCTTGCCGGGGGGAGCGTAAGGGGCATAAGAACTGTAACGCAATTGAGCCCGGTTGAACAGTGATTAAATCAGTCACGGTTGCGGCTGCCGAATTGCCGGGAGCGCTGAATTTCCGAAGGAACTTCACGATATAGTGATGCCTGAACAGCGTCGGCAACATCCAAGAAACGAACGTGGCTGAACCGAAGACTCCCATTTCAGAAAATGCGGTGGCAACGCCGGCCGCAGCCGCTTCCGAGCCTGGTTTGCGCTGGCAGGCAGCCGGACGAGCCCTGCGCCATCGTAACTTCCAGCTGTTCTTCAGCGGACAATTGATTTCTCTGATCGGCACCTGGATGCAGACCGTGGCCCAGTCGTGGCTCGTCTATCGGCTGACGGGATCGGGACTGTTGTTAGGGGCGGTAGGGTTCTCCAGTCAGATTCCAGTGTTTCTCATCGCGCCAATCGGAGGAATTACCGCCGACCGGATGAACCGGCAGCGTATCGTGATTGCGACCCAGACGGTCTCCATGTTGTTGGCATTTGTATTGGCTGCGCTCACGCTCAGCGGAAAAGTTCAGGTGTGGCACGTGTTTGTGCTGGCCGCGTTGCTCGGGGTAGTGAACGCGTTCGACATCCCGGGTCGGCAATCGTTTCTCGTAGATATGGTGGGCAAGGAAGACCTGATGAACGCGATCGCGCTGAACTCCTCGATGTTCAACGGAGCGCGCGTGATCGGGCCGGCCATTGCTGGAGTGCTGGTGGCGAGGCTGGGCGAGGGTTGGTGTTTTTTTGCGAATGGCGTCAGCTATATCGCCGTGATTGTGGGATTGCTGCTGATGAATGTGCAGGCAGCAGCGAGAGTATCGAGCAAGACTTCGCCGTTCGAACATATCCGGGAAGGCTTCCAGTTTGTCGAGCATACCGCTCCGATTCGCACTCTGCTCCTGTTGCTGGGCGTGGTCAGCGTCACGGGCATGCCCTATGTAGTGCTGATGCCAATTTTTGCCGACCGCGTCCTGCACGGCGGCGGTGAGCATCTTGCGTCACTGATCGGCGCTCACGATCTTGGAGCCGTTCGCCTGGGCATCCTGATGGGTGCAGCCGGCGTGGGAGCGCTGCTGGGCGCGCTGACTCTGGCGATGCGCTCGGGAGTAAAAGGTCTGGGACGTTGGGTTACGGTGTGCTGCGCCGGATTTGGCGTGAGCCTGATGCTGTTCGCAGCTTCGAAATCGTTCTGGCTGTCGGTGGCGCTGCTGCTGCCGGTGGGTTATTTCATCATGCTGCAGATGGCGGCGTCGAACACGCTGATTCAAGTTATGGTGCCGGATGCGTTGCGCGGGCGGGTGATGGCGGTGTATTCGATGATGTTCATGGGGATGGCCCCGATTGGAGCGCTGCTGGGCGGCGCGCTTTCAGACCGCCTGGGTGCGCCCGTGACGGTGGCGATGGGCGGATTGGCGGCGGTTGCCGGAGCATGGTGGTTCGGCGTGCAATTGCCCAAGATTCGCGTGGAAGCGCGGCGGCTCATCGTGGCACAAGCCATGGCGGGCGGCGAGCCGGCGGAGGAAATGACGATCAGGGTTGTGGAGGACTAGGCAGCTGAACGCCCGCTGCTGTGTGGAGATTTTTTATGGAATCCTTACTTCAAGACTTGCGTTTTGCACTGCGTCAATTGAGCAAGTCGGCAGGGTTCACACTGACCGCGGTGCTCACGCTGGCCTTCGCCATCGGCGCCACGACCGCAATCTTTTCGATCGTCGAGGGCGTGCTGTTGCGGCCGCTCCCCTTTCCCGATCAGTCCCGGCTGGTGACGCTCGGCGATCTCCTGGAAGGCGTGCAATACGGCGCCGACGCCCCTGGGGTTACGGCACCCGGCGCTCGCACTTACATGCGAGACACGCGGGCCTTCTCGAGCCTCGGCGCGTACCGGTCGTCCACGTATGAACTTTCTGGCGTGGGGGATCCGGCAGAGATCAATGCCGCACGGCTTACCGGAAGTATGTTTACCGTGCTCGGCGTCTCACCCTGGATGGGGCGCGCGTTTAGCCAGCAGGAAGATGAAGACAGCCAGCAGGTCGTCCTGCTCAGCTACCAGACCTGGCAGAGCCGCTTCCACGGCGATGTCAGCATATTGGGGCGCAAGATTCTGCTCGACCGCAAGCCCTACGAGATTATCGGCGTCATGCCGCGCGAATTTGAGTTTCCGCTGGTTCCCGGGCAGTTGAATCGCAGCGAGCTTTGGGTGCCGATGAGCTTCACCCAGCCTGAACTGATCCAGGGTGCGGGAAACTGGGGCTACTACATGGTGGGACGGCTGAAGCCCGGTGTGACCCCGGCGCAGGCGCAGCAGGATGCAGTGGGCGCCGCGCGAGAGATCATGCGCAACTTTCCGCCGGCGCTCTCCAGCCGCCGCATTCATCCAGCGGTGCAGCCGCTGGATGAGATCACGGTGGCGCAGGCTCGGCCGTTGGTGCGCACGCTCTTTCTTGCGGTGATCGTGGTTCTCTTTATTGCCTGCGCCAATCTGGCTGGGCTGTTGCTGGTTCGAGTGATCCGTCGCCGGCGCGAAATCTCCGTGCGCATCGCGCTGGGCGCGAGCGGGGCGGCACTTCTGCGGCAATCCTTGGTCGAGGCGCTGTTGCTCAGCATGTGCGGCGGGTTGCTGGGACTCGCACTGGCGTCGGTTGCACTTCGGGTGGGCGTCAGCTTCCTTCCTGAGACGCTTCCCCGGGTCGACTCCATCAATCTTAATTGGCAGGTGGTGGCCTTTGCGCTCGGGTTGGCGGTGCTCACCGGACTGCTCTGCGGGCTGATTCCCGCCTTTGCCGCGGCCCGGACGGGAGTGAATGAAGCACTGAAAGAAGGTGGACGCACCGGCATCGCCGGCGGCGGTCATGCACGGCTGCGCTCGGCCCTGGTGGTTGCGGAACTGGCAGTCGCCCTGGTGCTGCTCATGGCCTCGGGCCTGTTGCTGCGCAGCTTTGAGAAGATGCGTTCGGTCGGTGTGGGCTTTTACGCTGAGCATACGCTGACTGCTTCGTATAGCCTGCCGCGGCGGCAATATTCCACGCAGGCCGCTATCGACGAGTTCAATTTAGCAATGCGCACCAGGCTGGAACAGTTGCCGGGAGTGGACGCCGTCGGAGTCACGAGTATGCTGCCCGCTGCGGGCGTGGAGTTCCAGGGCACATTCACTCCCGAGGGCTACATTCCGCCGAAGGGAGCCGGGTTGAATCTGGCCTGGATACCGCAGGTGATGGGCAGCTACTTTCAGGCTCAGGGAATTCCGATTATCCGCGGACGGGACTTCACTCGGGCGGACCGCGAGGGTGCCCCGCTGGTGGTCATTGTTAACCGCACGCTGGCCGAGCATTACTGGCCGGGGCAGGACCCTATCGGCAAACGGCTTCACCGCGGACCGACGGAGGCAGATTTGCCCTGGCTGACGATAGTCGGGGAAATCGGCGAAGTGAGGCAAATTGTTGCAGACGTGCCAACCGGAGCGCAGATCTACGTTCCCTCCAGCCAGACCAAGGCCGATGCGGGATCGTTTGTGCCTCCCGGCATGCTGACCGGCAATGGCGGCTCGATCGTGCTGCGCAGCCAACTGCCGCCCGAGCAGATGGCGAACTCCCTGCGCTCCGTGGTGCGATCCCTCGACCCGCAACTGCCACTCACCCAGGTGGAATCGATGGATCACGTAGTCTCGGAAGGCCAGGCGCCGCGCCGCTTCAACGCCGCGCTGATCTCCGCGTTTGCCGGCGCGGCGATTTTGCTGGCCCTGCTCGGGATCTATAGCGTCATCACTTTTTCCACTGCATTGCGCACCCAGGAGCTGGCCATCCGGCTGGCGCTCGGTTCGCAGCGCTCCAGCATCTTGTGGATGATTCTCGCTTCCGGCGGCAAACTCGGCCTGGCCGGCTGCGCGATCGGCGCCATTGCTGCCGTTCTAAGCACTCGCTTGCTGCGTTCTCTTCTCTTCCAGGTCGACTCCCTGGACCCGGTTGTGCTTGGGCTCGCGACCGTCTCTATCCTCCTGCTCGCTCTCGTGGCTTCCGTCATGCCCGCCCGCCGCGCTGCCTCCGTGGACCCAGCGGAGGCGTTGCGAACGGAATAGTCCGCTAATCTGGGTTACGCTAATCAACGTTCGATGGAGTCGGCGGCCAGCACCGTGTATGGGGTCGTTAAGCTCAACTGGCGCGAACAGGAGTTGTCGAGGTCGAGATTCTACCGATAGGCTTCCGGCGGCAAGCCAGTAATGCGAATTCCGGCGTGGCCTTTGTGGCGGATGTTGAGGCCGATGAGTAACGCCGTGATCTGCTCGACGGTGCGGGTGTTTTCCAGCTTGCCGCCGTCGATGGCGCGGACTCCAGGAATTTTCGCGGCTAACTCGCGCGTAAGTTGAGCGGCGTCGGGATCGTCACTGCAGACGATGACGTCGCAATCGAGCGGAGCCTCCCCATTTAGAAGTTCGGCGGAAATGTTGTGGAAGGCTGCGACCACGCTCACCCCTTTGGGCACGAGTTCGGCGGCCTGCTGGGCGGCGGAGCCTTGCCAGACGCCAAGAGTGCGCGAGGCGCGTCCGCCGACTGCGGCGGCGAGCGGGACGGTGGCGTCGATCAGAATGCTGCCGGGGGTGATTGCAGGTTTAAGTTGTTTGAGCAACTCAGCCTGGCCATCGAAGGGGACGGTGAGCATCAGAATATCGGCGGCGGCGCAGGCGGCGCTGTTTTCCATGCCGGAGACGAGCGCTCCGAATCCCACCTTGCCTCGAACGACGGCGGCGACATCGCGGGCGCGCTGCGCGTCGCGGGAACCGATAATGATGGACTCCTGGGCGCGCGCCCAGCGCAGCGCCAGTCCGGTTCCGGCGGGGCCGGTGCCGCCGAGAATCGCGATCGGACGCGGCGGCATTGCCGGTGCAGGATCGCCGGTCATGCGAACTCCGCTAGCAGCGCCTGCTCCGCGGTGAATTCGGCTTCATTCAGCGGCATCTTGATTTGAATGCGCGAGTACGAGGTGTTGCGCTCGGCGGGAATGCGGCCCATCTCGAGAATCAGGGCCTGGAAATCTTCCGGGCTGGTGTATTGGCCGGCAGTGGCTCCGGCTTCGCGAGAAATGTTTTCTTCCATGAGCGTGCCGCCGTAGTCGTTGGCGCCCGCGTGCAGGCAAAGCTGCGAGAGGCGGCGATTCAACTTTACCCACGAAACCTGAATGTTATTGATCGAGCCTGCAAGCAGGATGCGCGACAGGGCGTGAACTTTGAGATGCTCGGCCAGGGTGGGACCGCTGCGCGCGAGTCCTTGATGGAAGAGCAGCGTGTTCTGGTGGACAAAGCCGAGCGGGACGAATTCGGTGAAGCCACCGGTTTCGCTCTGAATCTCGCGCAGCAGCAGCAGCTGGCGGACCCAGTGGTCCGGAGTTTCGGTGTGGCCGTACATCATCGTGGAAGTGGTGCGGATGCCGCAGCGGTGGGCGGTGCGGATGATTTCGATCCACTTCGCCGTCGACAGTTTGTTGGCGGAGAGGATGTGGCGAATTTCGTCGTCGAGAATTTCGGCGGCGGTGCCGGGGAGCGTGCCCAGGCCGTTATCGCGCAGCATGGCGAGATAATCGGCGAGCGGCATGCCGGTGAGCTCGACGCCGTAGACAATTTCCATGGGCGAGAAAGCGTGGATGTGCATGCCCGGGACGGCGTTCTTCACGGCGCGCAGAATATCGCGGTAGTAGAACGCAGGCAGACCGTGCGGCAGGCCGCCCTGAATGCAAACTTCGGTGGCGCCGAGTTGCCAGGCTTCTACGGCTTTTTGCGCGACCTGGTCCGGGTCGAGGAAGTAGGTGTCAGACTCGCGCGGGCCGCGGCTGAAGGCGCAGAACTTGCATCCTACGAAACAGATGTTGGTGAAATTGATGTTGCGGTTCACCACGTAGGTGACAAGATTTCCGACGAGTTCGGAGCGGAGGAGATTCGCGGCTACGAGCAGGCCGAGGAGGTCGTCGCCGTCGGAGTGGGCGAGCGCGAAGGATTCTTCGAGAGAAAGCGCGGCGCCGTTTTGCGTTTCGAGAATTTTCTCGAGCGAGGCGCGGGCGGGATTTGTGAGTCTCGGCGCGATGTCTGACCAATCGAGCGCGGGGAAACTTTCGAGTTCGGAAACCGTGAGTTCGCGGGGCATGGGACTCTCCGTAGAGACGTAGCTGGCTACGTCTCCTCTTACGACACGCAGACCTGCCGCTGGCGGCAAGACGTTGCAAGCAACGTCTCTACTGGGGAAGTCTACCGGAACAGGTCGGCTTTTGCAGGGCGAAGCAGGTCGCGGGTGCGGCCGCGGGCGGGTTCATAGGGGAATCCGCGAACGAGGCATGCTGGCGTGCGGTTGAGTTTGCCGCAGACCAGGCCGGCGGCGGCGGCCAGTTCGTCGGCGACGGCTTCGATGCTTGCGTGCAGCTGGTAGCCATGGGGATCGCAGCGGCCGCGATCGTCGCGCAAAGGTTTCATGTCTGCGATGCCGATGCAATGGTCGGCGAGGCCTTCGCGCCAGGGACGGCCAAAGCTGTCAGTGATGATGACCGGAATTGCGAGGCCGGTGAGCTTCTTGAGTTCGCGGTGAAGCTTGCGTGCAGAGCGGTCGGGATCTTTCGGAAGCAGCAGCGCGTGGCGGCCGCCGTTGACGTTGGACACGTCGATGCCGTTGTTGGCGCAGAGGAAGCCGTGATGAGTTTCGGTGATGAGCACTCCGTTTTTGCGGCGGATTATCGCTCGGCTTTCTTGCAAGGCGAGTTCGATCACGCGGGCGTCGAGCTGGTATTTTTTCGCCCACGAGATAGAACTGGCTGAGGGCTTTACGGTGGCGAGATCTACGAGACGCCCTTCGGCTTTGGAGACGATTTTGTGTTTCATGATCAGGATGTCGCCGAGGCGGAGCGACTGGCGTTGGCGACGAAGGGCAGCGAGAAGTTTTTCCAGGATATTGTCGCCGGGTCGGACTTCTCCTGAAAGAACGATGGGAACTAAGCGGATTTCGTTGCTGGCGGCGGCTTTCATAAATCGCCGCTGCGCGGCCCGACGGGCGAGTCGCCCGTCTCCACACGAGTTGTGACGGTCCACTTGCGGGCCAGGTGCTGGGCGCGGGTTTCGCCGGGGAGCGACAGAAGATGCTGGAGATCTTCGGGGCTGTCGACATCGACGGCGATGCCGGGGAGGCGCAGCACTATACACGGTTTGTTTGTGGCTTGGGCGGCGTCGTGATGTGGCTTGAAGCTGTCGTTGCCGAAGCGCAGCGGAAACAGCGCGGCGGGACTGCGGTAAGCGGCGTTGGTGCCGCGTCCATCGGCGGCGGGGACAAGGACGCTGCCTTCCGCGGGAGCCTGTTTCAGAATTTCTTCGAGCTCCCACGATTGAATCAGCGGAATATCGGCGGGAATCACCAGTGTGTTCGCGACGCCGCGATCCACGCAGATTTGTGTGGCCATTTCGATGGCGCCGGTCTCGCCGGGGTTCGCGGGATCAGGAATGATTTCGAACTGATACTGGCGAGCGAGTTCGATCGCGAATGGATCGCTGCTGACAATAGCCACTCCGAGGCGATGAGCGTCGTTCCACGCGGCGAGAGTGGAAAGCACGTCGTGAAGCATGGCCTGCGCCAATTCTGTGCGTGACTTCTGATCGAGCAGCGAGGCCAGACGCTGTTTCGCGCCGGAAAGATTCTTGACCGGAACCAGGATCACGACGGATCGTCCACCGGGCGGAAGCGGGTGAAAGGGCGGCTGGCGGGAGCTTGTTCGGTGGGAGTTTCGTCGGAGGAAGCTTTATCGGAGGCAGTTTTGTCGGAAAAAGACTGGCCTAAGGAAGACTGGCCGGAAGAAGCTCCACCCGAAGAAGTTTGATCCGAGGAAGCCTGCCCGGCAGCACCCTGCTCGGAAACTGTCGAACCAGAGACCAGCGACAGCGCCTTGCGCGCAAGCTCAGCCTTGTCTTCCGGAGAACGCATGATGGTTTGCGCGCACTGCACGCGCACGCCGGTCTTGCGCAAGGCTTCGGCGGGCCGGGCATCGCGCGTGTCGCAGATCAGGACGTCCAGAAAATCTTCATAGGCCTGGGCCACGCCGGCGATGGAACTGGGCAGACCTTGCGCGGCCATGAGAATTCCTGCGGGCCCGTTCACCGCGGCGCCGTTGATGATGGGGCTGATCGCGCCAATCTTGCTCTTGGCGCGGCACAGAGCTTCACGAATGCCGGGCACGGCGAGGATGGGGCCGATGCTGGTAATGGGATTGCTCGGCGCGATCAGGATTGCGTCGGCGGCTTCGATGGCTTCGATCACGCCGGGCGCGGGCTCGGCGTCAGAGGCCCCGGCGAAGCGCACGGAGTTCACTGGATCCTGATACCAGCGCTGTACGAAGTATTCTTCAAAGCTCATTTCGCCCACGGGAGTGTCAATTCGCGTTTCCACGCGCGAGTCGCTCATGGGCAGGATGCGAGCTTTCACTCCGAGTTTGTCGCAGACGATGGCGGTAGCCTCGGAAAGAGTCTTGCCTTCGGCGAGATGGCGTGACCGCAGCAGGTGCACGGCCAGGTCGCGATCACCGGTATGGAACCACGTGGGCTCACCGAGCTGCCCCATCGCTTGCAGGCAGAGGAAGGTATCGCCTTTCACTCCCCAGCCGCGTTCGCGGCTTAACATACCGGAGAGAACATAGGTGATGGAATCGATGTCAGGTGAAACGTAAAGCCCCCACCAGAGAAGATCGTCGCCGGTGTTGACGATGAGCGTGATCTCTTCCGCAGGCATCACCTGGCGCAGGCCATCGACAAACTTGGCGCCGCCGGTGCCGCCGCTGAGAACACAAATCATGCCGCCCTCCGGGCCAGGCCTGAGGGGCCGGTGGCGGCGGAAAGTTTTTCAGAAAGCAGTCCCGGCTTGGATATTAGCGTCGGGAGAAATTCCGGATACACCGGCAGACGCTGGCGCAACTCAAACCCTTTGGCCTGGGTGCGCAGGCGAAGCTGCTCAAGATGAGGCCAGGGCTTTTCCGGGTTGATGTAGTCGGGGGTCAAAGGCGAGATTCCTCCCCAGTCATTGATGCCAGCGTCCAGCAACTCTTCATAGTCATAGTAAGGTGCGGAGAGATTGGGTGGCGCCTGAATATTCACGTCCGGGAGTAACAAGCGAGCTACCGCCACGGTGCGCAACATCTCGCCGAGGCTGGGCTCGGGCCAGCCGGCCATGGGGATGGCGGGCTTCACGCGGAAATTTTGCACGATCACTTCCTGGATGTGACCGTAGAGTTCGTGCAAATCGCGGATCGCGAGCAGGGTATCGACGCGATCTTCGACTGATTCGCCGATGCCGATGAGCAAGCCCGTGGTGAAGGGAACGTTTTGCCGGCCAGCGTCTTCGATAGTGCGAAGGCGCTTGGCGGGAACTTTGTCGGGAGCGTTGTCGTGGGCCGCGCCGGAAGCGAGGAGGTTTGCGCTTGTCGTCTCCAGCATCAGGCCCATGCTGGGAGAAACGGCGGCCAGACGCGCGATCCATGCTGCGCTGAGCAAGCCGGGATTCGGATGTGGCAGTAAGGTGGTCTCGCGCAGCACCAGTTCGCACATAGCCTCGAGATAATGCAACGTGGATTTGTAGCCGAGATGGCGCAGGGTTTCGCGCATCTCCGGGAAGAGTAGTTCCGGCTTGTCGCCTAAACTAAAGAGAGCTTCGGTGCAGCCAAGTTTTTCTCCGGCGCGGGCGACCGCGAGAACCTCGTCGGGAGTCATGGTGTGCGCGCCTGGGTCTCCGGGATCGCGGCGGAAGGTGCAATATCCGCAATAATCGCGGCAGAGATTGGTCAGCGGAAGGAAGACCTTGCGCGAGTAGGTGACGATGCCGGGCTTGAATCGTTCTTTGGCGGTGCGGGCGGCAGCGAGAAGTTCGGGAAGGTCGGCGTCGGAGCAGCGGATGAGGCGCAGAGCGGCATCGCGTGAGATGGGTGCGACAGGCGTGATTGCGGTCAGGGGCACGGCGTTCGGATGAACCGAATCATACATCAATAGCAAGCCGTGGTAATGTAACCGGTTGCGCGTGGAATCGTTCGTAGAGACGTAGCTTGCTACGTCTCCGCCGGCGGCTCCGCGGATGTGGTTCGAGAGACGTTGCAAGCAACGTCTCTGTTTTACGATAGTTCGATAGTTCCTGGTACAGTCGCGAAGAGCATGAGCCTGAGTTCTTCTGAATTCCGAAAAGCGATGGGGGCATTCGCCACCGGGGTGACGATCATCACCGTCGATTTGGACGGCGAAGTTCATGGCATGACCGCCAACGCGTTCGCCTCGGTGTCGCTCGATCCGCTGCTGGTGCTGGTTTGTGTGGACCACAACACCCGCACGCACGCGCACCTGCACGCCAAGAAGCGATTCGGCATCAACGTGCTGCGCGAAGATCAGCGGGCAATTTCGGAGTACTACGCTCGCCCGGACCGTACCCACGAGCACGCGGAAACCGAGGCCGAGGCGCGGTTTGAGCGCACGGTGCTTGGCACTCCGATGCTGCACGGGGCGCTGGCCTATCTGGAGTGCCGTCTGCATTCTTCGCAGGAGGCTGGCGACCATACTGTTTTCATTGCGGAAGTTGAGGACGTGGTGGTGCGGGCGGGAGAGCCGCTGCTGTTCTTTCGGGGAAAGTACTGGGGCGTGGGTGGGGAAGTGAGCGGGTAGCGGCGGCGTCTGCTCCGGGCTTATGCCGCTTTCCGCGAGCTGGAGCATCTAACTGGCGTAGAAATAAATCATTGGAAATGGAGCAATTTGTTCATGGCTGAGAAAATCGTGAAGGATGCGACGGAGTTGAAGCGGAAACTCACGCCCGAGCAGTATCACGTGACGCAAGAGGCGGGTACGGAGTGTGCCTTTACCGGCGCGTACTGGAAGACGAAAGAACCGGGGGTTTACCAGTGCGTGTGCTGCGGGGCTCCGCTGTTTGATTCGAAGGCGAAGTTTGATTCAGGCACAGGCTGGCCCAGTTTCTATAAGCCGGCCGAGGGCAGCGGCGTAGTCGAGCACAAAGATTCCGCTTATGGCATGGTGCGGACGGAGGTTCGTTGCGCCACTTGCGACGCGCACCTGGGGCACGTGTTCGAAGATGGTCCGGCGCCAACAGGGCTGCGGTATTGCATGAATTCGGCGGCGCTCGATTTCAAGCCGGAAAAAAGTAAGGCCTGATCGCCGAGGGCGCGGAGGACGGGCGCGGAGGACGCCGAGAGAAATCTGGCTGAGAAAAGAACAAGGGCACGCTCGCGCGTGCCCTTGGTTCGTTCCTGGACATATCTTCCGATACTTACGCGTTGGCGGTTGCGGACAAAGCCTTCGGCATTTCAGGCGCTTTCGCCGATTCCGCGGGCTTCGACTGCTGGTTCTTTGTGTCGGAGCTGCGCACCTGGATGCCACCCTTGAGCACGGCGCCATCTTCCACGCTGATGCGTGCGGTGGTTACGTCCCCAATGACGGAGCCTTCGCTGCGAATATCGACGCGATCGGCGCATTCGAGGTTGCCGTTGACCTTGCCCATCACCACGACTTCGCGGGCAATGATGCTGGCATCGACCTTGCCATTGCGGCCGATGGTGACGCGGCTCTCGGGCATAGTGATTTTGCCTTCGATGCGGCCATCGATGTAGAGCGCTTCCGAGCCGGTAATTTCACCCTTGATTACCAGAGTGCGGCCGATAGTGGCCTGGTCCACGGGAGCGGTGACGGTTTTGATTGGGTTGAACGAGTTGGGGTTGGAAGCTGGTGTGTTGGACTTCAGGAAAGAATTCTCTGACGACTGGAGCATTGCGACCTTCCTTGGGTTCCCGCGCGGCGCCTCGGCGGCTGGCCCTGCGCCTGCTTTTATGCGGTTGCTCTGAAATTTGTGGCTGGCGGGAGTTGCTGCCCGTTCGGCCAATCTGACTATCGCACACAGGTAAGCAGATTACCGAGATTACGGAAGAACGTGTCCGACCGTGGGGGTTGAGCGGGCACTCTTGTCCGCTTTGGCTGCGGCACCACAAAGCCAGCGGGGAAAAAGTACCGACTCCACACGATCGAGGGTTGAGGTACGAGTCAATCCGATTCCTGCAGGGCTCGGGAGAGGCCCTCCCACTCTTCGATCAATGCGGCGTGGCTGGCCTTGTGTTGATCAAGCGCCTGCGACTGACGCTGGCTTTCTTCGGCGCTCACGAAATTCTGCAGCGACGTTTCGCAGGCGGCGATGGCGGCTTCAGCGCGGGTGATGGAATCTTCCAGTTCGCGGACGCGGTCTTCGATCTGTTTGCGTTTGATGGGATTGACGCGTTTGGCCGGCGTCTCGGATTCGGCGGTCCTGTTCCCGTTTGCCGGCTGAGGTGTTGCCACCGGCGGAGACCCACTTCCTGCGACAGCGGGAACGCCTGCCCTGAGCTTGTCGAAGGGTGGGGCACCCGATGATTTCCTGGTTTTCTTTCCGGGCACGTCGTCGAGTGTGGGCGCCGTTTTGTCCCCACCCTGCTTGCGCCAGAGATAGTCCTCGTAGTTGCCGGGGAAAATCTCGACTTTGCCGTCGCCGATCTCGAAGACGCGCGTGGCCAGGTTGTCGATGAAATAGCGGTCGTGAGAGACGAACACGACGGTTCCGGTGTACTCCATGAGCGCGCCCAGCAGGACATCCTTAGCGCGAAGATCGAGGTGGTTGGTGGGCTCGTCGAGCAGCAGAAAATTTGCGGGATGCAAGAGCAGCCGCAGAAGCGCATAGCGGCCGCGCTCGCCGCCAGAAAGTACTCCGAGCTTTTTGAAGACATCGTCTTCGGAGAAGAGAAAACAGCCCAGCAGCCCGCGTAGTTCGGTCTGGGTTGAGCTGGGCGAGAGGTCGCCGAGATCGTCAAGAATGCGCGCATCGGGGTTGAGTTCCTTGTACTGATCCTGCGCGAAATAGTCCGGGTCAACGTTGTGGCCGAGTCGGAACTCGCCGGCGGTGAGCGGCTCGCTACTAGCCAGCAACTTGATCAGCGTGGACTTACCTGCTCCATTGATGCCCACCAGCGCGATGCGGTCGCCCCGCTCAATCATGAAGTTGACATTGCTGAAAACTTTTTTCTCAGCGCCATCTTTTCCCGCATACCTCTTGGCCACGCCCTCGAACTCAGCCACAATCCGCCCGCTTTGCTTGGGCTGGGTGAACGAAAAATGGATCGTCTTTTCTTCCGGCGGAACTTCGATGCGCTCAATCTTCTCCAATTCCTTGATACGGCTTTGCACCTGCTTGGCTTTCGTGGCCTGGTAACGGAAACGGTTGATGAATACTTCGAGCTGCTCGATGCGGTCGCGCTGGTTGCGGTAAGCAGCCTGCAGCTGTTCGTTGCGCTGGGTTTTCTGCGCCAGGAATTTATCGTAGTTTCCGGTGTAGAACCAGAAACGCTTGTTCCAGATTTCGGCGATCTTGTTGACCGTGACGTCGAGAAAATAGCGGTCGTGAGAAATCAGCACGAAAGAATGCGGATAGTCGTGCAGATATTCTTCCAGCCAGTTGCGGGCTTCGAGATCAAGATGATTGGTGGGCTCGTCGAGTAAGAGGAGGTTGGGTTTCTGTAAAAGCAGCTTGGCGAGCGCGAGGCGCATCTGCCAGCCGCCGGAGAATTCGTCAGTCTGCCGTTCCCAATCTTCTTTTCGAAATCCCAACCCCATCAAAACCCTTCCGACTTCGGCCTCAATGGAATAGCCGCCGCGGGTCTGAAACTCGTGCTCCAGGCGGTGGTAGCGATCGGCTACGTCGGCGTATGCCGTGCTTGTGTGGTCGAGCTCTGCGATGCTGTGGGTCAGGGTTTCGAGCTCGCCTTCGATGGCTCGCAGCTCATCAAACACCGACATGCACTCGGCAAAAACAGTGCGGCCAGACAGCGAGAGTCCATCCTGCGGAAGATAGCCGGCCGTAGTGCCTTTGGCGACGGTGAGCGCGCCGTAGTCAAGCGTGTCGAGCCCGGCCAGAACCTTCATCAGCGTCGTCTTGCCAGTGCCGTTGCCACCAACCAGACCGACGCGATCGCGCGACGTAATCAACCAGTCGACGTTTTCGAATAGAAGCTTGTGGCCGAAACGTTTTCCGGCGGCGGAAAGCTGAATCATGGGCTGACTTTATCGTCTCATAGAATCAGTACCGAGATAATCAAGTTCCGGTTTGCACAATTTCCTGCGAGATGATGTTCATTCGTCACAGACACACCTCTCACCCCGCTGTCATCCTGAACGCAGTCTTCCGACCGGCTTCGCCGGGCGGAAGCAAGTGAAGGACCTATGGATTCTCACTCTCACACCTACTACGTTTACATCATGACGAACCGTTCCAAGACTCTGTATACGGGCGTTACCGGCGATATTGAAAAACGCGTCTTCGAGCACAAGAATCACGTCCACCCTGGTTTTGCGTCACGTTACAAGATCGACCGCCTGGTCTACTTCGAGCGCTTCGGGGACATCCATTACGCCATTGCGCGGGAGAAGCAGATCAAAGGTTGGCTGCGAATCAGGAAACTGGCGCTGATCGTTTCCATGAATCCCGATTGGAAAGATCTGAGCGAAGGCTGGTTCGTTCGGCACCGCTATCAGCCGGACAGTGCAGAGGTCCTTCGTCGGGAGTCCTTCGCTAAGGCGAAGGACTCCACTTCCTCAGGATGACAGCGCTTCTCTGGATTGAATTTATGACTGGATTGCGGCGCGGGTGTTGCGGTTTGACGACTCAGTTCCCCAGAGCGCGCCGTGAAACTGGATGCGCTCCAGAGCGCGGTCGATGACAGCCTCGAGTTCGCGGGCGTATTTCACTTCGCGGCCTTTGGCCAGGCGGCGCTTGGCTTCCTCCGGGCTGAACCACGTAGGATGGCGCATGGCTTCGTCGGGCCGGCGCATCTGCCGCACTTCCATCAGAAATGCTTTCACGACGAATTCCTGAACGCCGCTGGCTTGCCAGAACAAGCCCTTGGAATGAATGTAGAGATGAAAGTGGCGCGGCTCGATCGTGCCGGTGGCGCCGGCTTCCTCTACAGCTTCGCGCTCGGCGGCCTGGCTGTGGGAAAGGTGTGCATCGGGAGATCCTTTGGGAAACGTCCACTTATTCCCGCCATTGGTGTTCACCAGCAGGAACTCAACTTCGGGTCCGCGGCGCCGATAACAGACCGCGGCCACCTGCAGCGGCAACGATTTTGAAATCCGCGCTGAGCCCATGGAGCACCCTCCCTAGATTAGATGCTACATGCACCATATTGCAGCAGTGTGAATATGCAGCAAAAATTGTGCAGTGGGGGTGGTTACGAAGGGGTTACGCCCCGATTCGTCCGAAACGGGAAATCACGAATATCCTAGCCTGGACGAATCGTCGTCGGCCTGGCTTGTTTGGGCCTGTGCCGCGATGATGATCCAGTCAGCCCCTCAGACTCGTAAGCGCCAACCGGAATCCACGACGAACTACAACGGTCTCATTTTCCTAAAGCTGATGCGGATGATGGGATTGGTGGTCCTAACATTCCGGTATCCACGCTGCTTCCGGTCAGGGTTTGGATGCAATGTTGTTAGGAACTTTCGGGGTAAACTTTTTCATGACGAATTCCTGAAATAGATTGGTGACGGCATTTCCGCCCAACCCGATGGCGGCGTTTTCGAATGTTAATCCCAACCCATTCTGGTCCTGCGCCGGATAGTAAAGATTTGAAATACCGCCCGCCGCAAGGCTTCCGAGGATGCCCGAATAGTTGGCCTGCCAGCGTCCGTTGTCGCCCTTACAGATCACTGCGTTCGCGATCGCATACAGCATCCGCGACGGTTTGCTGCCGGTCCCTTTGTAGAAATAACGCGGATCTTGTTTCAGGAGCGACGGCAGCATGGCAGCCCCGATAAACGTGCCCACAACCGTGTCGGCATAGTTTGCGCCGAACCGCTTTCCATAACCTTCCGCGCCTTGCCCGTATCCCCGGAAGTGATTTTGCGCCTGCTCCACTCCCGCGGTTCCTCCTACGATGACAAAGGTGAACGGATCCACCACCGACCTAAAGGCCAGCTTGAATTTTTGCTTCGCGTCCAGAGGAGCCGCATTGGGCACGTAGCTGATATAGAAATTTGGAATGATGCCAAGCACATACTGCTTCTCTTCCACCTTCAGCTGTTCTTCGGCCACTTCGACTTGCGAGACTCCGACGTCCACACTGGTGACGTTGGCGGCAACCGCCAACACCGCCACGGGGGCACCGTAGTTCTCACCTGCATGCAGGATTCCAGAGGCTGTCTGAGTTTCGAATCCCGCCGAAGCGATGGTCAGGTGAAAAGATCCGGGAGCGATGTTGGCAAAGAAAAATTGGCCATCGGCGCCCGACAAGGCCTCCTGGCTGGCGGATCGATCTTCGCGTGCGAGAGTTACCCGGGCTCCGGCGACGACCGCTCCAGTTTGGTCGATGACCGTTCCGCTGATGCTCCCGAACGCTTGCTGAGCGGGGAGTTGCTCGCCGGATGAGGCGTTTTGGGGCGGCTCCGCGCTGTTCCCCGGACGGGGTTCCGAATTAGGCAGAGGTGTTTCCGGCAGAGCCTGTCCCAAGCAGAACGACGTCCAACTGAGGCCGGCGAGCGTTAAAACCATGAACGCAGACTTAAAGGGAAAAGCCATGAATGGTTTAACTCTATCCTGTCCCGGAAGTCGCGCCAAATCGCGACAAGGATAATCGGCAGGCGGCCAATGTGGAGACAGCCGCCTCGGCTGTCGCGCGAGGGCGAAGCCCAGCGCCAGTGAGAGAACTGTATAGTGGCGACAGCCGAGGCGGCTGTCTCTACGTGGGCATTGCTAGTTCGCCGGCGCCTCCAGCGTCTTTACCAGCCAGGGAATAATTACCTCCTTGAAGATCAGGGGATCGGGCCAGACTCCCACCTGGCGGCCGAGGTGTCCGCCCATCGGGTTGATCCACGCGTATTTCGGCGTGTCTCCTTTGCTCAGGAGGAGATATTCATCTTCGATGGGAACTTGCGTGTCGAGGACGCCGGCCAGAATGAGCATTGGCGCCATCGGTTTGCCAAGAAGTCCCTGGTGGACGAGCGATAGCTTAGGGAGGTACTCGCCCATTTCGTCGAGCGTGTGCACGCCATCGAGAATGTTCATGAGCGCAGGAACTTGGTCGAAGAGATACTCGTGGTTGCCCAGCAACGAGTTCATCAGGAAATCTTTCTGGAAAAATTTGTCCACCGGCGGAGACTGGGCGCTGGCGCCGCGCAAGCGGGCCCGTTCGACGATCGCCATTTTCGTGGCCCAGTAGGCTCCCCAACTCACGCCGTGCATGGCAATGCGATTTTTATCAATCTCGGGGCGCGACTGGGCGTAGTCGATCACGCGCGAGAGCATGCGCTCAGAAGTTTCGCTGACTTTGATTGGCGCCTGGCCGGTGCCCGGGCCGTCGACGGCAAGAAGGCCGATGCCGAAAGGAAGGATCGCGCCGAAACTTTCGGCAAGATCTTCCTTGCGGCTGTCGAGTCCATTCACCGCAATCACCAGCGGGACGGGCCCTTTCACATTTTTCGGCAGACGCAGATAGCCGATGATCTCTTTGCCCTCGAAAGGAATGTGCACGACCTCGAGCGGCGGATCGAAAAACTTCGCGTGCGCCAGGAACGCCTCAATGGCTTTTTCGTAGGAGCGCTGCTTGCCCGGAGACGACGGAATCGGCCAGCGTCCGAAGGAATAAAGGTGCCAGGCGCGGATGTAATCCGCGTTGGCTTTCGTGGAGTCGGAGCTCTGCAGCGACTTCGCTTCGTTGAAGTAGCGGTCGGCGATATGCATGAAACCCGCGGCCCACTCGTCTTTGTCGCTGGTGTGGATTCTGGTGAAGGCCTCCTTCACGTCGGCGGGATCGAGGCCGATCAGCGGGTACTGTCCGACTTCGGCGCGGCGGACGGCTTCGACTTTGATTTCGTCGATGGTGCGCTCGCGACGCTCCTTCTCTGGTTCTTGCGCCTGCAGGAACGGCACTATTAGGACAACTGCCAACCACAGCACTGTAAAAAAAGTTCGCGTGTTCATGATTCCCCGTCCCATTTGGTAGGCTCGCGTCGAGCGAGCGGATTCTCGGAAAAAAGGCCGGACGGAAAAAGTCCGGCCCTGGAAATTGCAATCTAAGTCAATCTAGAAAACGAACTTCGCTCCGAGTTGAATCGAGCGCGGTCCGCCTGAGCCCACCGCAGGATTGGCAGCGGCAATATCCGGAGTAGCGCAACCGCAGCCGAACGGGCGCGCCGACGGATCGTTTAGGCCAAACCCATTCTGCCCCCCGTACGGATTGGCGAAGTTCGGATGGTTGAGAATGTTGAAGAACTCGGCCCGGAACTGGAGCCGCATAGCTTCTCCAAAGTGGAAATTCTTGGCCAGGGAGAAGTCGAAATTCTTGAAGCCGGTGTCTTCGAACATATTCCGGCCCATGTTCCCGAACTGACCTTGAGGCGGCGCCATCATCACGGAGTTGCCGGCTTCGTAACAGCCGAACGAATTCAAAGAGAGTGTTTCGGCACCGGGAGTGCCACCATCCTCCGCTAACGCCGAGGCCGTGCAGGCCGCCGGAATACTGCCCGGCTGGAAGTAGGGAATGCCGACTCCCTTCTGCGACTTGAAGTCCGAAGGGGTGCCCCGTTTCGCAGTGCCAGCCTGGTAGAAGCTCCAGCGAATCGGGCTGTTTGCAGGCGGGCTTGTCGGCAAAGGCCCGACCCCGGCGGCATCGGTTCCTTCGTCCATCGGGCCCCAGAACTGCGGGCTCTCCAGCGTGATGATGGAATTAATCTCCCAGCCTTCGCGCATCTGCCCGAAGCCTTTGCGGCTAGGGATGGCGTAGGCGAGCGAGACGGTCAGCCGGTGGCGGATGTCGAAGTCGCTGTTGGCATATTCGGCGGCCACGTCGTGAGCGTTCTGCGGCAAGCCGGAGCCGTAGCCGAAGTCCCAGTTCGCGCCTACATCATCGAGCGCGTGGGAATAGGTGTAGCCTGCCACCATGCTCAGGCCATGGTAATTGCGTGCGTTGAGCGTGATTTGCAGTCCGTTGTAATTTGAACGGTAGACGTTTCCCATCTGGAAAATGTTGGTCAAGAAGGGGAACTTGGCGTCAAAGGGAAGGCAGAACTGATCTGGAGAGCCGATGGCTGGATCTGCGCAAGCCGGATTGTAATCGCTGCCCACTGCCGGCTGGTTAACGTCGCGAATCCCCGTCAGGTTCGTCCCGCGATTTCCGACGTATGCGGCCTCGATGGACAAGTGCGTCGTGAAGGCATGTTGCAGGTTCAAGGTCCAGTTCCACACGTACGGCGTGGTGAGACCGCGGTCCACGGTCATGATGGGACAGGGACTGTTGAAGCAGTTGACGGTGCTGCTGCCGTAAAGTGGCGTGGTCGGAGAATCCCAAAGCTGGGGAGTCACAACGTACTTCATGTTGACGTTTCCCGTGGTAATCGTGCCGCCGGAGGTGTCACCGCCGGCGTCGATGGGGGCTCCCGTAGGAACGCTGCCCGGGCCGAAGGCATTGTTGAAGGCGACGAACGACTGCCAGTTCACGGTCTCGTAGATTAGCCCACCGCCGCCGCGCAGCACGGTCCGGCCGTTTCCGAGGATGTCCCAGGCAAACCCGCCGCGCGGGCCGAAGTTCTTATGGTCCGGGTTATAAAGGCTACTGATCTGATGGCCGACCTGCACCATGCCCAGGTTCGGATCAAAATTGCCGAGCAGATTGTTCGCTTCCTGCGGCACACTGCTGAATTCGTAACGCACGCCGAAGTTCAAAGTTAGGTTCCTGGTGGCGCGGAAGTCGTCCTGGAAAAAACCCGCGTAGGCCCAGTTGTGCAGGTGCAGGGTTGGATTCCCGACCTCGACCGACGCTTTCAGGGGCAAACCGGCGAAGAAGTCCTCGAGCGGCGACGACCCGGCTCCGGTGCCTGAGACTTGTCCGCCGATGAACGTAATGCTGCCGCGTGCGTTGCCGTAGGCGGCATTGGTCACCTGGTTGTAGTGCATTTCGGCGCCGAATTTTAAAGAGTGCTTGCCCGCAGTGTAGGAAACGTGGTCCACAAACTGGGTGATCGAGTCGGGTCCCTGGAACTTTGGCCATTTGAATCCACCCAGGCCGGGGAGAAAATAACCGCCAAAGCCGATACGCGGCAAGCCGCCAGTGTTCGGTCCGCTTACACCGGTATTCAGGCCATAAGCCGAGGCTGGCGTGTTTAGATCGCCTGGCAGAGTGGGCTGGTACAACCGGTTGTAGCCAACGCGCGCCTCATTCACCCAGCGGGCGCCGGGAGTCCAAATCCAGTTGCCACCCACCACCTGCGCACGCGTGTGAATATCGGAAAGCCATTTCGTTTGCAACTCCGGGAAGTCTTCCACCGTCCCCGAGTTGTTTCCGAAGAAGTACATGCCGCTGATGCTGTGGCGATTGTTGAGATGCTCATCCAGTTTGGCGACCAGGTTGTCGACGTGGACGGTGTTGTTAAATCCGTTGCTGATGTTGAGGGCATCGCTGGCGAGGAGCGTAGTGCCTATATCCGTCTGATTGTTGAGCGGAAATCCCGTGCCGGCGCATGTGCCTGTGGTGGCGCAGCCTGCAATCTTCAAGCTGGCCGCGTCTACCCCGAATCCTGAAGTGTTGGCGGATTCCTGCAGGTCGGCGATCGCATCGGGAATGCTGTTGTAACAGTCGCCAGAGAAGCCGAAGGGGCAGTTGCTCGGCGTCTGCGCCGCCATATGCACGGTTGACGGGCTCGTCACTCCACCGAAGGAGTTGCCTACGTTGTAGCGCTGGCCTTCGTAAGCGCCAAAGAAGAATGTCTTGTCTTTGATAATTGCGCCACCCAAGCTGCCGCCAAATTGCTCCAGCGTACGCGTCAACTTTGGATTCGGTGAGTCGTTGAAGTAGTTTCTCGCGTCCATCGCTCCATCGCGGCCAAAGCCAAAAGCCGATCCGTGCACTTTGTTGGTGCCCGACTTCAACCCCACATTCACTACCGCTCCCGGCTTCCAGCCGTATTCAGCCGGCGGGTTCTGCTGCAGGTTGAATTCCTGAATCGCATCGATCGGAAGAATCGTCGCCGAGTCTCCGGCGATGCCCGCTCCGTTAATGATGGCCTGCCCGGAATAAGGCTCGCTGTTGAACAGCCCCTCGACGAAGTACGCGTTGTCTTCGGCGCGCAGGCCGTCGGCGCTGGTAGTGGAAAATCCGCCGCCCGGGTAACGCATGACGCCGGGGCGCAACTGCAACAGATTCTCATAGTTGCGGCCGCTCAGCGGCAGGTCGTTGATCTCCTCGTTACTGAGCGTGCCTCCCAGCGTCGAAGACGTGGTGTTGAGCAGCGGAAGGTCTTCGTTCACCACCACCGTTTCGGAAACCTGGCCGGGCTGCAGAGAGAAGTCCACGCGTACGTCGGTGGCCACTTCAATCACAACGTTCGGCCGCTCTGCGGTCTTGAAGCCTTTCGATTCGACGTGGATCTTGTAGGTCCCAGGCTGAAGGTCGGCGGCGACGTAGTCCCCGGAATCATCAGTGGTTAGCATGCGCGAAGCGCCACGCTGCACGTCGGTGACGACGACGGTGGCGCCGCTGACCGCGGCGCCGCTTTGGTCGATGATGGTGCCGAGGATGCGGCCGGCGGTGGATTGCGCCGCGGCCGGTATGGCCAATAGCAGCAAGCCGCACACCGCGACCAGCAACTGGATCGGTAGGACGTGGTACCGGCCGCAGGCTGCGGCCCCACCGTTATGGGATGGCATGAGAACTTCCTCCGTAGACTGTGCGGTCCGACAGCCATACCACTACCTGGGAAACAGTGTCAAGGAGAATCAGATTCCCTTCGTCAAGCCATTCCCATAGTGGACCCACCCCTCACTAAGATTTCAACGATAGAGGCGGGCGACTGACTGTTAGACATAAGCTATTCCTGAGCGGCGAGCGCGCTCAAGTCGCAGACGTGGTACTATCTTTGTGGTCATACCACCGTACCTATATACCACGACTCCCGATCCCAAATAATGGATTTCTTCGAACAAAGCCGCCAGCCAGCCGTGGATATGCGGTATAGTAACCAGACCACGACCAGGACCAGCCGCCCGGCTGGTTTCGCGCTACGTTGTGCTGGGGGCAATGCAGTGTACAAGCTGGTTCGCACTTCTCGGCTTTACGAGCAGATCGTTCAGCAGATCGAAGAATCCATTCTCAAGGGCACGTTGAAGGCTGGTGACCAGCTTCCGGCTGAGCGCGAGCTGGCGATACGTTTCGGGGTCAGCCGCACTGCGGTGCGCGAGGCGGTGAAAGCGCTGCGCGAGAAGGGTCTGGTGGAAGCCTATTCCGGCCGGGGCACATTCATCACGGATGGAACATCGCAAGCGGTGCGGCAGTCGTTTGATCTGATGGTGAAGATCGGGCAGCCGGAGGGATCGACCGATCTCGCCGAAGTGCGCAGCATTCTGGAGCCGGAGATTGCGGCTCTCGCTGCGGAACGCGCCCAGGAATCGGATCTTGCTACGCTCCGCGAAGCGGTTGCGGTGATGGACCGATCGTTGAAGGACGCGGATGCCTACATCGAGGCGGATCTGGATTTCCATCTGGCGTTGGCGGAGGGCGCGGCGAATCCGCTGATTCTTTCGCTGATCGATTCCATCGTCGGGTTGCTGCGCGACCAGCGTCTGCGAATCTTTCGGGTGGAAGGCGGTCCGGAACGCGGCCAGTTTCATCACAAACGAATTCTTGAAGCGATGGAAAAGCGAGATGCGAAGAAGGCGCGGGAAGCGATGAAGGCCCACCTGGGACAGGTGCGGGAAGACAGCGAGTCCTCCGCCGGCAAGCGCGTTTCCGGGAAACCCGTCACTCATTAGATTGCTCGTGGAAGGCGCTCCGAAAACGCGCTCGTTAGATCGATAGAGAAGTGAGGCAGAAGCGGAATGGCGCAAGTAGGATTCATCGGTTTGGGCGTGATGGGCAGCCAGATGGTCAACCGGCTGCTAAGCAAGGGCCACGCGGTGACGGGCTACAACCGCACGCGCAACAAAGCGCAATGGCTGGTGGAAAAAGGCATGCAGTGGGGCGATTCGCCGCGAGCGGTAGCCAGCGCCAGCGACTATACCTTCGCGATGGTGACCAACGCGACGGCGACCGCAGCGATCACGGAAGGTCCCGATGGACTGCTGGCAGGCCTGAGCGCGGGAAAATTCTTCATCGACATGAGCACGATCAGCCCCTCGGTAAGCCGCGCGCTCGCGGCGAAAGTGCGCGAACGTGGCGCCGACATGGTGGATTCCCCGGTGAGCGGCAGCGTGATTACGCTGCAGGAAGGCAAGTTGTCGGTGATGGTGGGGGGACGGCGCGAAACTTTCGAAAAAGTGAAACCGCTGTTGCTCGATATCGGACCGAAGGTGACTTACGTCGGCGATCACGGTCTGGCGCTGGCCATGAAGATTGCGGTGAATCTGAGTCTTGCGGTGCAGATGCAGGCGTTTTCAGAGGGCGTGCTGCTGGCCGAGAAGAGCGGCATCGCGCGGGAGACTGCCGTGGACGTGCTCACACACAGCGCGGTGGCGTCGCCCATGATCCAGTATCGCGGGCCATTTGTATTGCAGCAGCCGGAAGAGGCCTGGTTCGACGTGAACATGATGCAAAAAGATATGCTGCTGGCATTGGAACTGGGCCGGCAGCTGAACGTTCCGCTGCCAACGACCGCGGTGAGTAACGAACTTCTCACCGCCGCGCGCGGCATGGGTTTTGCCAAATACGACTTCGCCTGCATGTTCGACGTGCTGGCGGCGATGTCCGGAGTGTCAACTCCCGTTACTGCCGGAGGAAAGAAGAAGTGACGACTGCAACCTCCAAGCCGGCGGCCGGCCGCGAATCCGCGACGGAGACGGAGAAGGAAAAATGGTTGCGCGTCTACCGGCAGATGGTGAGCATTCGCCTGTTTGAAGAGCAGGTGAACGAACTCTACACCCGGGCGCTCATGCCAGGGCTGGCGCACCTCTATAGTGGCGAAGAGGCCGTGGCCGTGGGAATCTGCGAAACGCTGCGCATCGATGACTACATCACCAGCACGCACCGCGGCCATGGACACTGTCTGGCCAAGGGCGCCGCTCCTGACCGCATGTTCGCCGAGTTGCTGGGCAAAGAAGCTGGCTATTGCCGCGGCAAAGGCGGATCGATGCACATTGCCGATCCTGCAACCGGCAACCTGGGCGCGAATGCAATCGTGGGCGGCAGTGTGGGAATCGCGACCGGCGCGGCGTTCACGGCGAAGCATCTGGGAACCGATCGGGTTGCCGTATGTTTTTTTGGCGAAGGAGCGCTGGGGCAAGGATCGCTTTACGAAGTGATGAACCTGGCGCAGTTGTGGAAGCTGCCAGTGATTTACGTTTGCGAAAACAATCTCTACAACGAGTACACGCATTACACGGAAACCACGGCGGGAACCATTCTCGGCCGCGCCGCCGCGTTCGGGATTGAAGGAGCGAGAGTCGACGGGCAGGATGTGCGGGCGGTGCACGAAGTGGCGTCGCGATTGGTGAAGCGGGCGCGTTCCGGGGGCGGACCTGCGTTCCTGCAATGCGACACCTATCGTTACAGCGGTCATCACGTGGGCGACATCAACCGCGAGTATTACCGCACGAAGCAGGAAGAACAGGAGTGGAAAGCCGAGCGCGATCCGATCAAGCTGCACGCGCACTGGTTGATTGCTCAGGGACACGCCGATGCCGGCACGCTGGAGGAAATTTCGTCGGAAGTGCGCGCGCAGATGGAGGCGGCGGTAAAGTTCGCCATCGCCGCGCCATATCCCGGCGTAGAACAAGTCGATCAGGACGTGTATGCCTGAACGCGAGCTTACATTTGCGCAAGCGGTTCGGGAAGCGCTGGCCGAAGAGATGCGCCGCGACTCCCGCGTCTGCATTTTTGGCGAAGATGTGGCCGAGGCCGGGACTCCGTTCAAAGTTTTGTCAGGACTGGTGGAGGAATTCGGAGCGAAGCGAGTGGTTGACACTCCAATTTCCGAAGCTGGTTTCACCGGAGTCGGAGTGGGCGCGGCGATGACGGGACTGCGTCCCGTGGTCGACATCATGTTTGGCGACTTCATCACACTAACCATGGACCAGATGGTGAATCAGGCTGCGAAAGCGCACTACATGTCCGGCGGACACTGGAAAGTTCCAATGGTGATGCGTACTACGCTGGGAGCGACGCGGCGTTCGGCGGCACAGCATTCGCAGTCGCTGCACGCATGGTTCAGTCATGTGCCGGGATTGAAAGTTGTTTTGCCCTCGACGCCATACGACGCGAAAGGGCTACTGAAGACTGCGATTCGCGATGAGAATCCTGTGGTCTTTTTCGAAGACAAAATGATGTACAAGCTCAAGGGGCCGGTGCCGGACGAGGATTACACGATTCCGCTTGGCGTGGCTGACGTGAAACGCCAGGGGGGCGACATCACCCTGGTTGCGACCAGCAGTATGGTGCAAGTGGCGCTGGGCGCGGCGAATCAGTTGAAAAAAAAAGGGATCAGCGCGGAAGTGGTCGATCCCCGCACCACGTGGCCGCTCGATGAGAAGACGCTGATTGAGTCGGCTAAGAAAACTTCGCGGGTGATTGTGCTGGATGAAGGCTATGGCCGCTACGGAGTCGCGTCGGAGATTGCGGCGGTGATCGCCGAGGGTGCGTTCTACGATCTGGATGCTCCGGTGAAACGCATGGGCGCAATGCATGTTCCCATTCCATTTTCTCCGCCGCTGGAAGACGCGACGGTGCCGACGGAGCAAACCGTATTCGAGGCGGCGCGGCAGCTCTGCAGCAAAGGCTGACGAAATCAATCTTCGACCGTAGAGACGTAGCTGGCTACGTCTCGGCGTGCAGCGTCCGGAATGGTGGCGAGAGGGACGTTGCAAGCAACGTCTCTACAGGAGGTTCATATGGGACTCAAAACTCACGGAACCATGGCGGTTGATTGGGAGAACCGCATCGACTTCGATCGTCTCCGCCGCGAACGTCTGCAGAAAGCCAAAGACCTGCTCGCCAAGTCGGAGATGGGAGCGCTGCTCTGTTTCGACATGAACAACGTGCGCTACCTGACCTCGACGCATATCGGCACCTGGGCGCAGGACAAAGCCAACCGCTTCACCCTTCTGCCGCAGAATGACGAGCCCATCCTGTGGGATTTCGGCTCCGCCGCCAAACATCATCAGCTGAATTGCCCATGGCTCGATGGCCGCTCGCGTCCCGGAATCTCCATGCTGCGGGGCGCGATGACGCCGGAGATGGGGCGCGCCGAAGACGTCGCGAAGAAAATTCGCATTGAACTCGAAATGCGCGGGTTGCATAAAGAGCCGGTCGGCATCGACATCATCGAACTCCCAGTGCTGTTCGCGCTGCAGCGTGAGGGCATCAAGGTGGTCGATGGGCAGCAGCTCATGTCCGAAGCGCGCGTGATCAAAACGCAGGATGAAATCTCGCTGCTCAACACGTCCGCCATGATGGTCGATGCCGCCTATGACGAGCTTTATCGCGCCATGAAGCCCGGCCTGCGCGAGAACGAAGCGGTGGGCCTGGTCAGCAAGGTTCTCTACGATCTCGGTTCGGAATATGTGGAGGCGGTGAATGCGATTTCCGGCGAGCGCTGCAATCCGCATCCACATGTGTTTTCCGATCGCGTGCTCAGGCCGGGCGATCCCGTCTATTACGACATTCTGCATTCCTACATGGGCTATCGCACCTGCTACTACCGCTGCTTCACGGTGGGCTACGCGTCGCATGCGATGGTCGACGCTTACAAACGCTGCCGCGAGTATCTCGACGCCGCGATTGAACTGGTGCGCCCCGGGCGCACCACCGCAGAAATCGCTGCGGTGTGGCCGAAGGCGGAAGAATTTGGTTTCCCGAACGAAGAAGCTTGTTTCGCGCTGCAATACGGTCACGGGATCGGACTTGCCATCTGGGAGAAGCCGGTGATCAGCCGCCTGGTTTCGTTCGAGCATCCTGTAGAAATCAAGCCGGGCATGGTGTTCGCGCTCGAAACTTTCTGGCCGTCGACCGACGGCTGGAGCGCGGCGCGCATTGAAGAAGAAATAGTAGTGACTCCGACGGGACACGAAGTGATCACGCGCTTCCCGGCGGAAGAACTTCTCGTCGCCGGCGCGCACTATTTCACCGTGAACGGGCCGCTGCCTACCATCCGCGAACCTGAAGCTCCCGCCAGCGAGCGCGTGATCGAGATGATCGAATCCAGCGCCAAGACTGAGCGCGTAGGAGTCACGGACTGAAGTCCGCGCGGCCCTCCCGCAAATAATTATGCCCTTCAGCGTAGTCATGCCCGCCCTCGAGATGGCGCAGGAAACCGGCAAGCTCATCGCCTGGCGCAAGCAGGAAGGCGATCGCGTCACCAAAGGCGAGCCGCTCCTCGAAATCGAAACCGACAAAGCCGTGGTAGAAGTGGAAGCTCCGGCTGACGGGATCCTGGCCGGGATCACAGCGTCGGCTGGAGCAGACATTCCCATCGGGCAGACGATCGCATGGATCGTGGCGCCTGGAGAAAAGCCGCCGGCGGGTGAGCCCTCCACCTCGGCGCCCGGCGCGCGCGCAGTATCGCAAAGCAAGAGCGAGCCAGCCAATGCGATCACCGTTGCCACACCGGCGCAGCCAGCCGCAGTCGCAACGAGCGCGAAAATTTCTCCCAAAGCACGCCGCCTCGCCAAGGAATTAGGCGTAGAAGTTTCAACCTTGCGCGGATCAGGACCGGGCGGCGAAATTCTCGCCTCCGACGTGCAGGCAGCCGCAGCCGCGCCTCCGGCGAACGTCGCTGCTCCGGAAAAAGAAGCGTCCAGCCTTGAGGTTCCAACCTCCATCGGACGTCTGATGGCCGAGCGCACAACACAGAGTTGGACAACTGTGCCGCACTTCTTCGTGAGCCGCGAGATCGAGGCCTTGGCGCTCAATGAGTTCCGCAACCGCATCGCCGCAGAGATCGAGAAAACGAGCGGCGTGCGGATCACGCATACTGATCTATTGGTTGCTCTCGTATCGCGTGCATTGCTGAAGCATCCGCGGCTGAATGCCAGCTGGAGCGCTCAGGGAATTCGTCTGCACTCGCACGTGAACATGGGTGTGGCCATCGCGGTAAATGACGGCGTAGTCGCCGCCGTAATTCCCAATGCTCACGCGGCGGGCCTGGCAGAAATTGCCCGGCAGCGCCGCGATGTGGCCGAGCGCGCACGCGCCGGGAAGCTGCGCCCCGCAGATATCGCGGATGCTACGTTCACCATCAGCAATTTGGGCATGTATCACGTGACCGCATTCAGCGCGATCATCACGCCGCCGCAGGCTGCAATTCTGGCGGTCGGCGCCATCGCCGATCGCGTTGTCGCCGTTGACGGCCAGCCCGCCGTCCGGCCAACGATGACGCTCACTCTATCCTGCGATCATCGTGTCGCCGATGGCGCCCGCGCGGCGATGTTCCTCGACGATTTGGCTGCAGCGATCCAGGCGCCGGCCAACCCTTAGCCAACGAGTGTGGCTCCGCGAGGAGCCACACTCTCACGCTGCAAATCTGATCACACGATCACCGACGAGGAGCCGACCCTCTGACCGGCGTGATGGCGATGCCAAAGGGCGTAGTGCCCGCAGGAAACGGCGACCCAGCCACCGGCGTAAGCGCTCCGCTTCTCGCGATGGTATAGGCGGAAATGTTGTTGGACTGAGAGTTGGTCATATAGGCGAACCTGCCCGTCTGGTCGATGACCATGTACGAGGGATAGGAGCCTGCGGGAAACGGCGACCCCGCAATGGGTGTGATTGCCCCGCTGATTGCGTTGATGGCAAAAACGGTAATATTGTTGCTGACAACGTTGCCCACGTAGAGGAACCTGCCAGCCGGATCGACTGTCACGGGATAAGGCGCGCCGTCCGGATCTTGAAACGGCGATCCCTGTATCGCACTGAGTGCGCCGCTGGCCGGGTTAATGGTAAAGATGGAAATTGTGCCGCTGTTCACGGTGGTCACATAGGCGAACCTGCCGGCAGGGTCGAAGGCCATGTTCTCGATACCTGCGGGGGTCGCGCCGCCGGTCGGGAACGGCGATCCCTCGACCTGGGTGAGCGCTCCGTTGGTCGAGTTGATCGTATAGGCGGAAACATCATCCGACAAACTGTTGGCCGAATAGATGAACTGGCCCGTGGGATCGATAGCTATTCCTTCAGGCTGACTCGCCGCCCCAAAGGACCCCGACATCGATGTCAGGTTGCCGCTGGTGGGGTTCATGGTGTAACCGGAAATCACGTTGGTAAATACTCCTGGCGTATAGAGAAACTGGCCCGTGGGATTGATCGCCAAGCCATAGGGCTGTCCTTGGCTGTTGAAAAACGGCGAATCCTCCACCGCGGTCAGCACGCCAGTGGCGGGGTTGATGGCATAGGTGGAAATATAGCCCTGGTAGTAGGGCCAGGTTTGGTCGGCCACGTAAACAAACTTGCCGTTGGGGGCGATCGCCACGGCATCGGGGTAGATGCCCGCCGGAAACGGCGATCCCGGTACTTGCGTGAGCGCGCCGCTGTCCGCGTCGATGGCAAAGACGGAAACATTCTGGGAGATCTGGTTGGCGACGATCACGAACTCAGGTTGCGGGAAGTTGAACTGATTTTGCGCGTGCGCCAGGCTGCCGGAGAACACGAGCAACACAGTGGTCAACAACGACGCGGCGATGGCCGCGCGTCTCTTCAGATAAGGCATCGAGTTCCTCCTCGGAACGGTTTGTCAGAGTCGCGAAACTTAGGATCGGGGCCCTCTAACGTCTCCATAGACGATCTGATCTCGTCCTCATCAGTTTCGTGTCGACAAGGTAAGCCTTCCCCGGACCAAACGAAGAACTCGAACTGCCCGCTGAGTGTCGTTCGAGCGGAGACTTGTGAGCAAGTGACCGAAGTTCCCAATTCGGAACACAGCCTGATGCACTGGTTCGGCTTCATTCAAGGCTTGGAGTTGGCGGTGCATGGCCTTTCGTTTTCCACTCGTCATCTTGCGAATGCTCGGCAGCGCTGACAAGCTCCAGGCGGGCGTGTTCCATGAAGACTCTTCTGGTGGAAGACTCATATATCGACCGGCACAAGGTCGGCGGGTATTTGACCGACTGGGGGCTTGACTATGTCGCGGTGGGAAGCGGCACGGAAGCCGTCAAGCTCTTGGAGTCCGCCGATCCGCCCACCATGGTGCTGTTGGATTGGCTGCTCCCCGGCCTGGACGGAATCGACATCTGCCGTCGCATTCGGAAGCTCGGCAATGGAAGTTACATTTACACCGTGATGCTCACTTCCAAGAACCGGAAGCAGGATCTGCTGATGGCGATGGAAGCCGGAGCCGACGACTATCTCTCCAAGCCTGTCGATCCCTCAGAGTTGCGCGCCCGCGTGATGGCAGGGAATCGCATCCTGGAACTGCAGCAGTCTCTGCGATTTGCCGCCACGCACGATTTTCTCACCGGCCTGCTGAACCGTTCGGAAATCCTGGCGGCTCTGCAGCGAGAATTTTCCCGCAGCGGACGCGAAGGTAAGTCTGCCACGGTCATCCTGGCCGACATCGACCATTTCAAGCGCGTGAACGACAGCCTTGGCCACGCCGCCGGAGACGAGGTGCTGAAAGAAGTGGCTCGCCGGCTGAAGTCGGATCTGCGACCCTACGACGTGGTCGGGCGCTACGGCGGCGAGGAATTCCTTATCATCCTGCCCGGCTGCGATCTGCCCAACGGCGTACGGCGCGCGGAGCAGATTCGCAACCAGGTGGCAAACGAGCCGATCCACACGCCTTCCGGAGCCGTATCTGCCACAGTCAGCATGGGTGTCACCGTAACCGCCTTCGGTCACGATCTCACCAGCGCTGATATTCTCCAGCAGGCCGATGTCACTCTCTACGAGGCCAAGAACAACGGAAGAAACCGCACCGAGGTCTTCTCCGCCGCCGCCGGGCACAGCAGCGGAAGATAGTCGTCTGGCGATGGGAGCGCAAAGAAACGATTGCTGGATCATGGAGTGGATTTCTCGAAGACTTGTGGCGTATGGTCCGGTGGCATGGCGCGGCTCATCCGATCGCCTTCGCCGGCGCCGAGAACAATTTTGAGTGGTTTCGAAGCGTAGAATGTTTCCACGTTCGGAAGAGAGTTCACATCTATGCCTTCAGAGCTATCGAAGCCCATCCATTGCCTTTGTTCGTGTGCGTCACTGATTTGCTTAGTGGCCGCCGGTTTTTCGCAGTCTGGCGGCGCTGGAGCGGCCCCCAGTCTGGACTGCGGCAAAGACGTGGGTTGCTTTGTGAAGGCATTCGATGGAGGCAAGCCGGCTACCGTCAGACAAGTTACTTCAATCAACGTTTCCGGCTTGAAGGAAACCATTGGAACGTACTGGCAGACTCGCGACTTCACGGCGCACAAATGTACTTTCTATATTCGGGTCGAAGCCGTGAAAGGCTCACTGGATGAGGCCGCCATCAGGCAAAATGTAGCCTCGATGGGATCGTCCAAGGAAACTCAGGAAACAGCGGTGCAGCAATCGATGAAGCAATTGGAACCGCTGGTGCAGCAAATCAACCAAGAATCCGTGCACCATGTCGGGCGCGATGCAACGTGCGTGTTCCAAAGCGAGGAACTGAAGAACTTGATTGCGCAGTGGCAGAAAGGAGAGACGGTAGAGAACTGGAGCAAGAAAGCCGAAAACTGCCAGGGTCCGCTGTTGGGCGAAGACGAGGGAATTGTTTCGCTCGCAGGTTCCGTTCTGGTGGTGCCTCCTGCCCCTGAGGCTGCGCAAACTCCAACTGAAACGAAGGTTAAGGCGAATTACGACGACGGGCCGACCGTCCCATTCAAGCCGGAGGAGCAACGGGCCTTCCTGTTCATCACGGCCATTGACAAGTTGGAAGGGAGTGTCATGTCCAATTTTCAGAACGCCTGCCCGCTCAGCGAACTGATAAACGGATGCCCCTCCAAGGCTTCGTCTTATACAGGGCTGACGCTAGATCCCCAATTGGAAAAGGAGTACGCGTACGTGGTAACTGTGTCTGGCCAATATTGGACCGCGAAAGCGACCCCGCGGCACTCTGGCCTCGGGGGATTCTTTGACGATATCCATGACGGTCTCGGTCATGACAATGAGCCCATTAAGGGCATCCATTTCAATCCTAAAAGGGACCTGCGACAAAGAACGACAAAGTCATAAGTGGATGGAGCATCGATGGGCCCGAGTTCCTGAAACGACATTGAGCCGCGCCTGAGCTTGCAAGGGTCCTATTCCGCTGTTGTGGGAGAAAAAAACTTGGCCAGCTTAGTTAGGGTCGACCCTACTATCTCGGGTCACATCCCACACTTCGTCCGGTGAACCGTAACCGCGAAGATAGGCTTGGCCGCAGATTTCGTACGGCTTCAGGTCCGTCGAACCCCACTGACTGGAAGCGGGCGGCATACGGCAAGAACAGTACAGGATCCACCCTGAGGCTCCGTGCGCGGTGAGCGGGATCAGGTACGATCCGTTGCGGTACGGGCTGAAACTTGGCAAATATCGAGTGCGGCATTTGGGACACTCGACGCAATGACGAACACGAGACATGAAGATTGAAACCACCGTTTGGCTTCAGAAATAGCTGCTATTGCGAAGCTCACTCAGGATCACGGGTTCGTTGATGGGGTGGAGCTTTGCCCCGAAAAGCTGTCGCACGATTAGCGTCACTCTGAATGACGCATTAGCGGCGCCAGCACCATAGCCCTGCGAGTTCAGTGACAGCATGAAGTGAGCGCATACGTCCTCCCCTAGTAGCACTCAGCACGCTGCAACTCGCTCTTTGCTTGCACAAAGTGCAGGCCGATCTCAGCGTTGCTCGACCCTAACAACTAATTTCCGATCCAGAGCAGAATCGGTTCACGGCTTGCAAGAGATATTGAAAACAAAAGTGGGGCGAGCCGTTTATCCCGCCCCACGGGTTCGTGTTCCGAAAGAGTGCGTGCGGTCGGTTTGGGGAATCAAACCGATCGGAGACCAGTCGCACCCAGCGGAACGAATGCCCTTATCGCAATCGGCCGAGTCCGAATCTCTGAAAAAGCTGTTTGCCAACGTTCGCGGGCAAAGTGATTTTCGGAAGCGTGCGTGCGACCTCTGCAACCGACGTGCCTAAGCTTGCGTTTGCCGGGGTCGCTACAAAGGCATGGATGTCGCCCGCATGCGGCCCGCTGAGTACGATTGCCATGCCCGAGATTTGTCCTTTATCGTTGACCTCGTTAGCCATGGTTGCGTAGAGGTTGGAGCTTGCGGGAATCAGCGTGTTAATGTCGGTCATCACACCGTTCTGCCAGAGGAAGGCATGGGACCAGTCGCCGCTGGAGTCCGTAGTGCTTCCCACCGCCTGGCCCTGGTTGTTAATGCCTTCACCCAAGGAGCTAACATCTCCCGGCAGAGTACCGAGGCTTGTGATTGCGCCGTTCTGCCAAAGAGCGGCATAGGCGGTTGTGCCGTCCGCGCTGGCGACTTGCCCGATAATTTGGCCTTGGTCGTTAATGCCGATGCCCAGGGCGCCCGGAACTCCCAGGTCAGGAAGCGGGATGGCAGTGCCGTTGTCCCACAATACGGCGTGAGTCGCTGCGGTGCAGGTTCCCGAGTAGCCTGCAGCTTGGCCTTGATTGTTGATGCCGAATGCGACACCGTCTGGATCGCTACCCACCGTAGGAAGAGGTTGGGCTTTGCCTTTTTCCCACAACACTGGCAGGTCAATCCGATTATTAGTTATGCCAGCCGGGCATGTGGAGTCCACGATCCCGTTTTCCGCATATCCTACGATTTGTCCGTGGTTATTGATCGCGCTGGCCTGCCCGTTATTTCCGCCCAGTGTCGGGAGAGCGCTCATGTGGCCGTTTTTCCAAAGAAACGGACGACACGTAAGGTGCGTGCCGAAGGCGCAAATGTCTTCGCCGTTCGGGTCCGGGACATCCGTTTCGGCCAAACCCACTGCCTCCCCGTGATCGTTGATCCCGTCATAGTTCGTCCAACTGTTCTTTCCTCCGAGCGTGCCGAGGTCGATCTTGAGTCCGTCGACGTCTATCGCTGCGCGTCCGGTTAGAAGTTGCCCCGACGTGCTGTTCTGCTGCCCCGGCGGCAGGTTCCCCTCCATGATCTCCGTCCATCCCTGATTATTGAGGCCCATGGCACAACCTAAATTCCAATTGTGCAGACGGCCCAAATCGGTGACTTTGTAGCTCGCTTGAGCGACCGCATCGCTGAAGCAAGCGAGAACAATCGTCGTAATCCACGGTACCCAGAAATTCCGCAGCCGTCGTTTGGTCGAGCTTAGTCGCATTGTTTGTCTCCATACTGGCCGGGTCGGATGCATTCGCATAACCACATGTGCCCGGGTTTTAGGGGTGAATTACATTCCGACAGGGATAACGCGCCGGTCGTACAACAGCGAACGGCGTGTATACAGGATTAGGACTTGCTTTGGGATGCCTTCTGAAGGCGTTGCTCCGCAGAAACCGCCCGCTTCTACCAGAAAATGAATTCCGCAGGTTAGGGTCTACGAAAAAGGGGATAGGCGTTGACAGTTGTTTCCGTGACATACATACTGGTCGGTATGATCGAGTACAACACCCAGGTGGTATGGCCGCATCATTAAGAGTTTGGATCAGACTAACTCTGTGCCACAGGGAGGAATGAATGGAACAAAAGACACTCAAGAGGATCGCATTAGGAATCTCCGTGCTTGTGGTAGCGATGGGCGCGACCTCGCAAATGCAAGCGCAATCCAAAACTCCATATCCCAGCATGGCTCCGCTTGACCAGTATCTGATGCTGGATCGAAATGCCGAAATAGCCTTGGCACGAAGTGCGGCTCCGGACTCGATATCCCACGACGCCAAAATTCTGGTTCTTGGACCGCGTGGCTATGAAACCGCAGTCGAAGGCAAGAATGGTTTCGTATGCGCCGTGGAGCGAGGTTGGATGGCTCCGTTCGACAATCCGGAGTTTTGGAACCCCAAAATTCGAGGCCCCCTCTGTTTTACCCCGCCCGCGGCGCGTTCCATCCTTCCGATGACATACAAAAGGACCGAGATGGTATTGGCGGGTCAATCCAAGGCTCAGATCATGGAAGGAATTGCGGCATTCGCCAAGAAAGAACTGCCGCCCCTGGAGCCTGGTGCGTTCACCTACATGATGTCGAAGGAAGCGTATCTTACGGACCGCGACGACCACAACCTGGCCCATTTGATGTTCTATACCCCGCTGATGGACAAAGCAGTTTGGGGCGCGGATCTCCCCAAGTCTCCCGTCATGCTGAATCCACAGTTCGCTCCAGAGGGGATCGACGTATTTATGGTTCTTACCGGTATGTGGTCGGATGGAACGCTCGCGCCAGTCAATAATTGACCGCGCGCGAATGTAGGGGAGTTTGAAATTGCCGGCAATGATGAAGACAGCGACGGACGCCTCGTCGAATCGCGATGCGCCGGATGTTCAAGTGATCGTCAAGGTTGCGCACGATGAACTGCCAGGTTTAGGAGTAGCTAGCTTCCCGATCCTGAGGTGCAGCATTCTTCGAAGAAGCGAAAAGGAGTTGCAATCGTGATGGGACTCTCGCCGCAACTACAAATTGCTACGAAGGGGCCGGCTTATCGAATGCAGCCGCAGAAGCCGCTATCGCCGCGGGTTGCCATCAAGGTGAAGGGAAAAATTCTTTTCATTAATCTCAGCGATGTGGTAGCCGTTCAGGCTGCAGGAGATTATGTATTGCTGCAGCGGAACGGGAGTTCCTATCTGGTGCGCGAGTTAATTTCAGCGGTGGCTGAGCAACTTGAGCCGCAGGGATTCATTCGGATCCATCGCTCGATTCTGGTGAACATTTCTTTTGTGGAAGAGATCAGGCCTTACCCAACGGGCGAATACGGTCTTCGGGTGAAAGGTGGAAAGGAATACACTGTCACCCGCACCTACAAGAAGAAGCTAAAATCCCTCGCGGAATTCTGGATTGGCGCCGGCGCCGGCGCTTTCTTCCAGGACTCAAGGCAGTCGCCGCAGCGTGAACAGGCGATGAATCCTTCCGTTGCTAAGGCAATACCAAGGCGCTTTGCCGGGCGCTAACCGCGCATTCACAAACGATGGGATGCCCTCCAGCTTTGCGGGCCCAATAAAGGGGCGGCTATCCGCGGCCTGCCACTCGCCTCCGGCCGCGTGCCGGGCGTAGCGACTCGAGGTGACCGCTTACCCTTCTTTGGCCGGATTGCATCATCCGCGCATCCTGTGAATTCTTGGTTAAAACAACGTAACCCTCGTACGTCGCGATCAGGAACGTAGCCGTTTCGTTCGCGTTTATATCATTCCGCACTAACCCGCGCTTCTGTCCTTCACGCAGTGCCTCCGCGACGGCGTCGTGCCAGTCCTTAAAAAGTCTTGCCGTCCTTTTGCGAAATCCCTCATCAATGCCTGACATCTCTTGAGACAAGTTAAGCAAGGGGCAGCCGCGCTGAACGTCTTCTCTTTTCAGCGATTCGGATTGAACAATGCGAACCAGAGCGTCGATGGGGTCCTTGGCGTTCCGTAAAGGCCGCACCCACTTCTGGTGAAGATCGCTGGCCATGACCTCGTCCAGCACCGCATACCCGAGGGCCTCCTTGTCGTCAAAGTGGTAGTACAGCGCGCCTTTGGTGACGCCCGCCGCGGCCAGAATGGCGTCCAGGTCAGCGCTCCGAAAGCCAGCGCGGTATATCTCTTCGAAGGCAGCCCGCAACAGGAGCCCGCGTGTGCGAATTGCATTCCGCGACATCGTCCCCTTGCGTTGCGATCGTTTTCTAACAGCGGACATACCAATTAGTATGCACGTCAAGCGGCGAGGTGTCGAGCCGAACGTTTTCACGCCTGGTGATCCCAGCGCCCTTTCGAAGCTTGCTCATAATCTTTGCGGCACAGCGGAACGGCAGATTGGGAAACAACGCATTCCCAACACTCTGAATCAAAATCAAGATGTCTGACGTTTGCGCTAGTTTCGGACAGGCGGCGGCAGGGATTATTGGTCGGGGCGCGCGGATTTGAACCGCGGACCCCCTGCGCCCAAGGCAGGTGCGCTACCAGGCTGCGCTACGCCCCGACAGGGTACGATTATAAATGAGACGGGACTCCCATTCGGAAAAGTGCACCGCGCCGCCTTTCCCGCCGCAAAGGTTAGAACAACGACTCGATCGGACCCACTGAACTATCCTGCCCCGTCGCAGCTCGGGCGGGTTATAATCTCCGGTCGAATATGCAGAATCCGCGTTACGCGTTGGTGGGCTATGTGAGGGGGCTGGCAGGGGAGTTCGTGGAGAACCTCCGGCGAGAGCTGCATCCTGAACTGCCCCATCTGGCTGCGCATTTGACGCTGTTGCCGCCGCGGCAGTTGCGTGACACGGAAGCTTCAGCTTTGCAGTTGCTGGAGCGAATCTGCGGCGAAGCCGAGGCTTTCGAGGTCAGTTTGGGCGATGTGGAAACCTTCACCCCAGCCACTCCCACGGTTTATATCCGGGTGAGTCAGGGGGCATCGCGCATGTGCGAACTGCACGGCCGATTGAACACGCAGACCGTCGAATGCCACGAAGAATGGCCCTATACGCCACACGTGACCATCGTGAAAATGGCGGCGGGGCAGTTAGTGGAGAACGCCTTCCAGATTGCCCGCGAACGCTGGGCCAGCTACACCGGGAGCCGGCGTATCTTGTTGGAACGGCTGAGCTTTGTCCGCGAAGACGGGCACAATTGCTGGGTTGACCTGGCCCCGGTGCTGCTGGGACGAACGCTCGTCTCGCGATGAGTGCCCGCTGAGCGGTTACTACGCCCTGACCACAGTTACTCCTGCCGAACGACCATGGCCCTAAGTACATTTCCCTCCCGTGCGTTGCCAAACCAGTGCTGACGCTATAGATAAAAGAGTAGGCATTGGTCCGGAAAGCCCGCGCAGAGCCAATTCCGGCGGGGTTTTCCGGAGGGAACCAGAGAGGACGCATGCAGATCGGGGTCTACGGATCGGGGTACCTGGGAACGGTAATTTCGGCCTGCCTGGCAGATTTTGGCACTCCAGTTTCCTGCTGTCATCCCGACCGGTCGCGCATGGTCGAAATGGCCCAGGGCAACATTCCCTTCTTCGAGAAGAACCTGAAAGAGATTATCCGGCGGAACGTGCGCGCCGGGCGGCTGGTTTACTCCACCGACATCGAATCGTTCGCCCGCAAGACCCAGCTGATTTTTCTGGCCGAAGATAACGCCGACAACCTCACCGATGTGGTTTTGCGCATCGCGCGGCTGGCGCAGAAGCCTCCAATTTTGACCGTGGTTACGCCGGTCCCTGTGGGCACCGCCGCGGCGCTGGAAAAAAGCCTGAAAGAAGCGGGTACGCAGGCGACGATTGTTTCCCAACCCATGTTTTTCACCGACGGTTGTGCCGTCGAAGACTTTAACTGGCCCGACCGGCTGATTCTAGGATCAAGTTCCAACGAAGCGGTGCTGGTTTTGAAGCAGATTTACCATCCCCTGGTGATGCGGGGCGTGCCTGTGATTGTGACCAACCAGGCGACCGCGGAGCTGGTGCGGGAAGCAGCTACGGCGTTCGTGGCCACGAAGATTTCCTTCATCAATGAAGTGGCGACATTGTGCGAGCAGGTGAACGCGGATGCGGTCAGCCTGGCCCTTGCTCTCGGGCTGGACAAGAAAATCGCGCCGCGCTGCCTGCAGCCGGGAGCCGGAATGGGCGGCGTGTTTGCCGAGTCGGATATGGATTCTCTGGCCCAGCTGGCGCAATCCAAGGGAGTTCCGCTGAAAGTGTTGAGCGCGGCTCGCGATGTGAATCTAACGCTGGCGGACCGGCTGGTGGAGAAAATCGCAATCGCCCTGAATTCCGTGGAGAACAAAGACGTGGGCATTCTGGGCCTGTCGTTCAAGCCCAATACAAATTCGGTGGCCGGATCGTCGTCGGTGCGGCTGGCGGAGACACTGGTTTCGAAAGGCGCGCGCGTGCGAGCCTATGATCCGGTGGCAATCCCCGAAGCCAAGATAAGGCTCAACGGTTCCGTGAAGTACTGCGAATCCGCATATGCAGCGGCCGAAGGCGTGGATGCGCTGGTGGTTGGCACGGGCTGGCCCGAGTTCCGCGCACTCGATTTCGACCGCATCAAGAACCTTCTGAAGAAGCCGCTTATCGTGGATACCAAGAACTTGCTCGATTCCGTGCGGCTGCGGGCTTTAGGGTTTGAGTACGTCGGCGTGGGGCGCGGATAGCGCAAGTCGCTAAGCCCCATCGCGATACTCATTCCCGGTTTTCTTGATTCAGTGTTCTTGACTTTGTGTTCTTGACTTGCTGTCACGGCTGCAGCCCTCCCCCACCCCTCGTACCTTCTCGGCCGAGTTTCCATTGCCTTCCAACAAAGCTGCGGTAAAGCTCTGACAGCGCCGAATCACAGTTGATATAATCACAGCGGTGGTGGGAATAGCTCAACTGGCAGAGCACCGGACTGTGGCTCCGACGGTTGCGGGTTCGATTCCCGTTTCCCACCCCAGAAATTCTTCCCCGGGGCCCGGTGCGTCCCCCAATCCCGATACCTTCCTGATCGTCGATTCGCGTAGAAGGCGAAGCCAAACCATTCTGCTCACATTTCGTCTGGTGCCGAGTCCGCGGATAAGGTAAAATGCGCGCTGTATTTTGGCAGTAGGATGAACCGAATCTTCCATCTTCGCACCGCTTCCTCTCAACTGGGCCCGCTCGAGCAGCGCCTCCTCGAGTCGCTTTGGGCGAAAGGGACGGCGACCGTCCGCGAGTTGCTGGAAGAAGACGACGAGGACCTCGCCTACACCACCCTCATGACCACGCTGGATCGTCTTTTCAAGAAGAACCTGCTGACCAGAGTGGCGGAAGGCAGGGCGTTCCGCTACGCGCCGCGGTTTACGCGAGAGGAATTGCAGCGGGAGGTGGCCGGCAGCGTATTTCGCCAGATGCTGGATTCGAATCCGGAATCGTCGCTGCCGCTGTCGTATCTGGTGGAAATCCTTACCGAACGCGATGCGCACTTGCTGGACGATCTGAAGAAGCTGGTCGAGACCAAGCGGCGTCAGTTGTCCGGTCACCATCCCCGCAAGAAGGAGCAAGACTAAATGTTTGCGGCGCGGCTGGTCGCAGTCTCGTTCTCGGTTTTCGTTCTGGTCTACAGCGGGATGTCGCTGGCGGTGAGTTGCGGGTGGCGGAAGTTCTGGGTTTTCAGCCAGAGATATCCGGTTTGGCGTACTGCCGATCTTCTGTTTGGACTGAGGTTGTTTCCCGTGTTGGCCGCCGCGGCCGTGACGGCGGTGTTTACGGTGCCTTCGTTTGTGCTGCTGGAGCCGCGCTCCATCAAAGAGCCGATCGGGATTGCGCCGTTGCTGCTGGGCCTGTGCGGACTGATGTTTGCCGCGTTTGGAGTGTGGAACGCCGTCCGGGCGCTGAAGACTGCTTCGCGCGCGATTACGGCATGGATGAGCGAATCGAAACCGGTGGAGTCGCGCGGAAAAGTTCCGGTGGTGCGAATTTCACGAGTTGTTCCGGCGCTCACCGCGGCGGGTATTCTGAAGCCGCGCATCTTGATGTCAGGAGCGGCGGAGTTTTTGCTGACGGAAAAAGAGTTGCAAACTGCGGTGCGGCACGAACTGGCGCACGTGCGGCGTCGCGACAATCTGAAAAAATTGCTGCTGCGGCTGATCGGGTTTCCGGGAATGGCGGGCTTGGAAGCCGCCTGGCTCGAAGCCACCGAATTGGCGGCAGACGACGCTGCTGTTTTCAATGCGGGCGAGGCACTGGACCTGGCTGCAGCGCTGATCAAGTTGTCGCGGCTGGCTCCGGCCGGGGCGGAAGTTGATTTGACCGCAGCCCTGGTGCACAGCCCCGCGGCTGTGATGAATGTGCGCGTGGAACGGCTGATCGCATGGAACGAAGAGCGCAGGGTCCCGTCACGAGCCGGCCGCTCTCCGTGGTGGGCTGCCGGCGCGGCGCTGGCGGCGGTCGCGGCATTTGTGGTGACCTACAGCGCTTTGCTGGTGCGCGTGCATACCGCTACCGAATGGCTCGTGAGGTAGAGACGGGCCGCGGTATTTCCCGCTTGTTGTGTTTCTCTCCGTTTTTCTAGTCTTTGGCGTTCTGCTCTTCGGCTTTCTGGTCTTCTCGATTCTTCCCGCTTTGCCCTCCCGCTCTGCAGGGGCCTTCTACGCGGCGAATCGTCCCGGTTATGCCTTGCGGCGAGCAAACACCCATGCGCCATTTTTGATGGCCGCAATAAGAATTATCTGTTGGACTCGATAGATCACACCGTTTACTGTGTGCCGACAAACGGCGGGTTACTCCAAGAATTCTATGCGGGAGACCGGCTTTTCTGCAGTGAAAGAACCCATTCGGGAGCGGAGCTATAGCGGGAAGCGTCTTATCTGAAATGTTTGCGGTTGTCTGGCGCCGCAGCTTGCATGGTGGATGCCAGAGGGGCTGTGTGTCTGCTCGCCTCGCAGCCGTCTATTCTCCGGACCGACATGCCCCGTTTACTAGAACTGACAAAGTCGCGATTCGGATTTTTGCCGCTGGCGCTGGTATCCTGCCGCGCATTCCTCTCGGCAAGTTCTCCATTCCTCAGGTACAGGAGCTGTCAATCTTATGACTAATCGAGCTGAACGTTTTGGCGAACGTTGTGGTGAACATCGATCCTTCATTCTGTCCGTGATCCTGCATCCGCCAAGCAAGCGTTTTTCGTTCGTGCGGAGCGGAGCTGTGATCCTGCTTGCGGTGGCAATGTTAGCCGGCCTCTCGATTCGAAGTTTCGCCGACGAACCCAAGCCCGATCCTTCCGGAACCGCGACGGGAGACAAAACCTCCGCGGTTGACGCGGCCGGCAATCCGTTTGTGGTGGCCGAGCCTACCGACAAAACGGCTCCCGACTACGCCGTCAACAAGAAGGCGTTCGATGACTACCAGGCTCAAGTCGCGAAAGAGCCGCTTGCCGTGAAGCTGGCAGACAGCGTGGGCCACGTGCGCGTCGCCACCAACTTCGCGTGGACGCTGAACACCGGTTACCTCGTTCTGTTCATGCAAGCCGGGTTCGCGCTGCTCACCTGCGGCCTGGTGAGAAAGAAAAATGCCGGCCACTTGATGATGCTGAACTTCGCTGCCTACGTGTTCGCTTTTCTGGCCTACTACGCCGTGGGATACGCGTTCCAGTTTGGCGCCGTCGCCATCAATGCCGCGCCATCGAACCTGGGCGGAGTCCCGACGCTCAACCATTTTCTGATCGGCAGCGGCCAGTGGGGATTCGTCGGCGGCAAAGGATTTTTTCTCACCGGCCCAGCTTATGACAGTGGAAGCAATTGCCTCACGCTATTCGAAGTCGTGTTCATGGAGACCGCCGGGTACATCATTGTCGGCGCCATTTGCGAACGCATCACTTTCTGGGCGTTCCTGCTTTGCGAACTCTTTATCGGCGCGATTCTTTATCCCATCTCCGGCTGCTGGACGTGGGGCGGCGGCTGGCTCTCGCAGCTGGGATCGACCATGAACATGGGACACGGCTACGTCGACTTTGCCGGGTCCACGGTGGTGCATGCCGTTGGCGGTTTTTGCGCCATGGCTCTCGCGATTATCCTGGGGCCGCGGCTGGGCAAGTATGGTCCGGGGGGAAAGATACGTGTCTTCCCCGCTCACAACATCGTGTATGTGGTAACGGGGACGTTCATTCTGCTCTTCGGCTGGATGGGATTCAATCCCGGCTCCACGCTCGGAGCCACGGATCTTCGCATCTCCGTAGTCGCCGTGAACACCAATCTGGCCGCGGTTGCGGGCTCGGCGGCAGCGATGCTGTTGTGGTATTTCCTGTTCGGCAAACCCGACGTGACCATGGCGTGCAACGGAATGCTGGCAGGTCTGGTCGCGATCACTGCACCGTGCGCGTTTGTGTCTCCCACCTCCGCAACGGTTATCGGCATTCTCGCGGGCCTGCTGGTTTGCGGCGGCGTTCTGTTCAACGATCGCGTGCTTAAGATCGACGATCCCTGCGGCGCGATCTCCGTACACGGCTACTGCGGCTGGCTGGGCGCCGTAAGTGTGGGCATTTTTGCCGACGGCGCCTATGGCGCGGGATGGAACGGCGTTGGTGCTACGTCTTATCTGGGACGCGCCGGCCTGGGCGTTACTGGTTTGCTTCACGGCGATACGCGCCAGTTTCTGATGCAGCTGATGGGCGCAACGTTATACGCCGCGTGGGCGTTCGGCGCGACCTACGGCGTGTTCTGGTGCGTGAACAAAGTAAAGAGCATGCGCGTGTCGCCCGAGGTGGAGGAACAAGGCCTCGACGTTCCCGAGTTCGGCGTCCCGGGTTATCCAGAAGATGCGGTAGTTCCGGCGGGGTATTAGATAGGAAAAAACAAGAGACGACCTTGGACCTCAGACTTCAGCCGCGGAACTCGATCCGTAAAAGTTAAGAGAATGCACGCCGCGGCTGAACTCCGAGCCTGAGTCTGAGGTCGGACGTCTGAGGTCCGATGTCTAAGGTCCAAGGGCCAAACTCCGAGTCATGATCCGGCAGCCGAGAGCCGAGAGCTGGAAGCCTAAAACGTTACCCGCACTCCGAGCTGCGCGGCAAAGGGAATCCCCACCGTGGTGCCGGGACCGAAGAAGTCTCCTAACGCGCCTTCGGGGATTTCCAGTTGCTTCAGGCTGGTGACGGGAGCGGTCTGGGAGCAATCGGCCACCGTACAAATGCTGGTGACATTGGTGATGCCTTGCGCGTTAGGCATCATCTGCGCCGCCGGAATGGGAAGCTGTGCCACATTGACGGCGAAGTTCGCGCCCGGATTGTTGCGGTTGAAGAGGTTGAAGAACTCGGCGAACGGGTTGATCAGCCAGCGCTCGCCGATCTTGATGGGGCGGGTGACGCGCAGGTCGGTCTGCATGTAAGGCGTGCCGCGGAATTCGTCGAGGCTGGTATACGCCCCGTTCACCCAGATGCGGCCCGTGTTGTCTTCGTTGGTGATGGTGATGGGGCGGGCACTTTCGAACTGGGCGATGGTGCTTACCTCGAAACCGCCGGGAATGTGCAACGTGCCGGCCAGCACAAAGCGATGCCGAACGTCCTCGCCCGATGGCCCGTAGTCGCCGGGGCCGAATGCATCCAGCTGTCCAGCTTGCGGTCCACCTTGCAGGGTGCAGACTCCATCCACATAATCGAAGAGTTCGCCGAGCAGGCATCCCCAGGTCTGCGCTTTGGAGAACTGGTAGTTTGCGGTCAGGTTGAAGCGGTGGGTGTTGCCTTGCAAATGCAGCATCAGCGCGTTGTAGCTGGAACGGTTATCCGACTCGAACACGGTGGCCGAGGGAAACGGAAACGCGCGATAACCGTGGTTTCCCTGCTCATGGGTGTAGTCGGCACTCATCAGCCAGTGCTGGTTGAAGGCGTGCTGAACACCGCCAGTGATGTGGATGGCGTAGGGTGTCTTGTAGTTGGGATCGATGAGCGATGGCGGCGCTGCGGGATTCGGGTCAACCGCTTCAAACGCCGTTGCCCAGCCGTTCTGAGCGAGATCGTCGTAAAACATACCGAAGCCAGCGCGCAGCACGGTTTTTCCGGCCGAGCCAGGAGAATACGCGATGCCGAGACGCGGTGCGATCTGCTTGCGGTCGTCGTGGGGCACGGCAAGTGGATAGCCGAGCGAAGGCAGCAAAGAAAATGAAGGGTTGGCGATTTGGCTCAGGCCTGAAGCATTGAATAAACCGAACGTCGTTTGATAGCGCAAGCCGTAGTTGATGGTCAGATGATGCGAGGCGCGCCAGGAGTCCTCCGCATAGAGCGCGAGCCGCTGAACGTTCTGCGAAAAGTTGCCGTCGCCGGCAGGCGTGAACGTGCAGTTGATGCCGGAAGCCGGATCGGGCGCAGGATTGCACTGATCGGCTGGCGGAGTGTAATAGAACGGCAGGGGACTCGTAATGCCCCCGCAGTCCGCGCCCGGCGGATTGATGTAGCAGTCAGGATTGGAGGGATAGGTAGTGAACTGCTCGGCCGTGGCGGCGAACGCGCCGCTCAGCACTGGTTCGTGGATGAAGTTGATTCCGAATTTCAGCGCGTGGTCGCCGTTAACATGACTCAAGTCGTAGCGAATTTGATACTTGTCCTGATTTCGCAGGTCAGGAAAAAGGGTGATGGGAGTGGCAAACTGGTTGTCGCCGAAGGTCTCGAAGCCGGAAATCGTCAGCGCCGTGGAGCTGAAGGGAAACGCCAGCGCGAAGCCCAGATTCGAGTTACGGGTTTGAGTAAGATGCAGCAGGCTGGCGCCGAGCACGAGATTGCCGAGCCAAGTCGGACTGAACGTGTAGGTATTGCTGATCACGGCGTTCCAGTAATTGTTGTGGGTGATCAGTCCGGTGGAGGGCAGCGTGGCCTGCTCCACCAGGGCGTTGTGCGTCAGATAGCTGTCTTCGGAAGTGCGCAGAAACCACTGCGATTTCGAAGACTGCGCCCAGTCGAAACGCACGGACCCGAGATAGTCGCGGAATGGAATGGGAACAGTAACTGGAGCGTTAATAGAAGGAATGCCAGTAATCAAACCACTATTAGCCAGATTCGCGAGCGCGTCGAATTGCGCAATGCTGGCCGGGCTGTAAGCGATGCTGGCATCTTCGTGGACATTCTCGAATGAAGTAAAGACCCAAACTTTATTCTGAGCCAGTGGGCCGCCGATTGTGCCTACGTAGTTCTGGCGGGAGAACGGTTGCTTCGGATTGTTAACGCAGGTTCCGTTAGTGCAAGTTTGCGCGGGATTCTCAATGGGGAAGCGCGCATTGAGCGCTGCCGCGCGCTCATAGAAAGCGCCGTCACCGTGCCAATCGTTGGTGCCGCGCTTGGTGGTGATCACAACGGAGCCGGCGGTGGTGCCTCCGGTGTCGGCGTCTTCATTCGAAGTGCGCACCGCAAATTCCTGAATGCCATCCGGCGAAAGATTCTGGAGGAAGCCGCCGATCCAGTCATCGGAATTGTCGGCGCCATCCACCGATAGTTCGTTGTTCAAGCCCGAACTGCCGCCGGTAGAGACTGCCGTGATGCGAGCCTTGGTGGGGTCGGAAGGCTCAACCGGCTCGGTTCCGGGGACGAGATAGGCAATGTTCGCAAAGCTGCGGGCGGGGAGCGGAAGCGCTTCCAGGTCCTGGCTGCCAACGACGCCCTGATGAACCGCGCTGGCCAGTTCGATGGTCTGGGTCGTGATGGATGATGTTACAGCCTGCACATTCACCGTTTGCTGTATGGCCGCCGGCTCCATTGTGACCGTCACATCGCGGACCGTTGCGACGGCGATGATGACACTCGCTTGCGCCGGAGCGAAGCCGGCAGCGGTCACGGCAATGCTGCATGCGCCGGGGAGAAGATCGTCGAGACGGAACTCCCCGCGATCTTCGCTCAAGACCTCCCGCCGCAGGGAAGAATCAACCGCCTGTACCACGATTTTGGCGGAGGCAACGCGTGCCCCGGTAGCATCCTGAACCGTGCCCCGCAGTGAACCTCTGGGGTTCTGGGCTTGCCCCGAGCTGGCCAGCAGCACCGCGCATACAGCAATCAATACTCTGGCAGTCATCGCTCTTCTGAGCATGATTTTCCTCGCTCTTGGCTCGGGGATGCCAGTTTGTGGATCTTTGTCGGCGGGGCTTGGGGTCCGACCAACGAAGCTTATTTGAGGCAATGATCTACTACCAGCGATGGTGGTTGGCGATCCGAAAGGCACCGCCCGGCGAAGGAGAAATAAAAGTGCGAATTCTACAGACCCGGTTATTCATCTCATCACACAAAGAATACCTAGCTAGTCTGACCAGGCCTGCGGAGTGCGGTCCCAGCGGTGTTTCTTCAGCTCGGCCAGCAGGGCTTTGTCGAGCGGGGAGTCGCTGGCAATGTTCTGGCGCACGTGGTCCAGCTTTCGCATCCCGGCGATCGTCGTACCCACCGCCGGGTGCGACAAGATGAACCGCAAGGCCATCTCCGGCAGAGTCATTCCCGCAGGCACAATTTCTTTCAGCTTGTCGACGCGCTTGATCGTCTTGGCCAGATTCTCCGGGCCGAAATAGCCGGAACGCCAGTCATCTTTGGGGAAGCGGGTTTCGATCGTCATTTTGCCGCCCAGGCTGCCTTCGTCGAACGGCACGCGGGCAATCACGCCAATATTGAGTTCCTGGCAAACCGGGAAAAGTTCGTCTTCCGGCGCCTGGTCAAAAATGTTGTAAATCACCTGCACCACGTCGACCAGCCCCGTGCGCAAGGCCTTGACGCCATTTTCCGCCTGCCAGCGGTTGATACTCAGGCCGAAATAACGAATCCATCCGTCGTGCTTCAGCTTCTCCACCGTGGAGCGGAAGTCGGGTTCGTTGGTCCAGCTGTCGTCCCACACGTGAAATTGCAAAACGTCGATCGTGTCGGTCCGCAGCTGCTTGCGGATCTTGTCCGCATATTTGAATACATGTTTCGGCGAGAAAACGTCCTGGTATTTGTATTCCGGCAGCGCCGGCCAGCGGTCGTTTGCCGGAGGGACCTTAGACGCCGCGTAGAGCCGTCTCTTAGGGTTCCGGGCCATAACTTCGCTCAGCAATCCGTCGCTTTTGCCCTCGCCATAGGCCCACGCGGTGTCGTAGAAATTGCAGCCGAGATCCACTGCAAGTTGCAGAGCAGCAAGGGATTCCTGGTCGCTGGACCCGCTCCAGCCGCTCATGCCCCAGAGCCCGTGTCCGATGCCGCTCACTTCAAAGCCAGTGCGCCCCAGCTTGCGGTATTTCATGATTGCATCCTTGAAAATGAAGTTAGCATTTCGTCGGAAATGCGACTCGCGTTGGAACATCCTACCAGTTCGGAGCGGGTGTTTTTGGAGGGGAAACCGCCTGCAGATTTTTCGATGCAAACCATTCAAATTTTGGCGCCCCACGACCCTCGGCTTGGTGGTTGAATAAACATAGATTATTAGCTGCGCTAGATCATCGGCAGCACAGGAGGTTCGCAATGAAATCGGAATGTCCCTCTCCCTTGGGTTTCCCGGAGAGAAAAGATAAAAGCATGGCACCGCCTGAGTCTCGCTTCATGGATGAGAAAATCTCGGATGAGTTCGACACGGAATCCACCGCAGATAAAGCTCTGGCGCCCGCCGGGTTGAAAAATCCATTCTGGAATTAACTTCAGGTTGCTAGATTGCGCCGCCTGGCCGCCATGAACGCGGCGGGCGGCGCAAAACCTTAGCTCTGCGCGGCCCTTAGCCGCAAATCCTGCTCCTGCCGCAAAATCGGCAGCCACAGGCACGGCCGGATCGTAAAATCCAGCGCCGCCATTTCCTCCAGGGCTGGCCGCAGTTGCGAATCCCTGCAAGGCTCCAGAGTAATCACAAACGGAAGCGCAGCCTTGTCGAACCCGGGGTTCTGCAGCACGGAATCGATATTCAATTGGTGCGCAGAGAGAATCTGCGCCAGCCGCGCCACAATGCCGGGCCGGTCCCGCACTAGGAACCGCAGATACCACGGAGTCTCGAAGTCGCAACTCGTTTCCGGAGAGAGCAGGGCGGCAGCGGCAACTTCTCCCCTGCGCTTGCGGTCGTTTCCTCGACCAAGACTCTGCGCCACCAGTTTCAGATCAGAAATCACAGCCACAGCGGTAGGATCTCCACCCGCGCCCGCGCCGAGGAACGCCATGTCTCCGCCATATTTGCCAGAAGTGAGCACCAGGTTCTGATTGCTTTGCACGCGCCCGAACGGCGACGAGACAGGCACCAGGCTCGGTCCCACCTCGGCAAACAGAGTCTCCCGCCGCAGATCATGTGGCGACAGCCGCCTCGGCTGTCCCGCCGGGGCGAAGCCCGGCGGCGCTGTCCCCGCCTGCGTATCGAGCTTCAAATCCGCCCGCGAGATCTGGCGGATGGTGCAGCCCAACTCGCTCGCGTAGTCGAAGTCGACTGCCTCCACCGTACGAATGCTGCGGGCGCGGATGGATTCGGGCGCCACATGGGCGTGAAGCCCCGCGAGCGCGAGAATCGCGAGCTTGGCCCGCGCGTCGCCTCCGTCAAGGTCTTCAGAGGCGTCGGCCTCGGCAAAGCCGCGAGCCTGGGCTTCTTCCAGAGCTTCGCTGAACGGGATACGCGCACCCTCGATGCGGCTGAGAATGTAGTTGCACGTGCCGTTCAGGATTCCCGCAATGCCGTGCAGTCGGTCTCCGCACAACCCGGTGCGCAGTGCCGGCAGCACCGGAACTCCGCCCGCCACGGACGCGCCGAATTCCAGCGACACTCCCTTGCTACTCGCCAGTTGCAGCAGCTCTGGACCATGCCGCGCGATGAGCTGCTTGTTGGCGGTGATCACCGACTTGCCAGCTTGCAGCGCCCCGCGCACGATTTCCCCCGATGGAGAGAGGCCACCAATCAGTTCGATGATGACGTCGGCGTCGGAATTGAGAACGGCATGAAAGTCGTCGGTCCAGATCACGTCGCTTGGAACCCAGGGCTGCTTCTTCCGCTCCACGTTACGGTTACAGATGTGGGTCAGGCGCAGCGAGCCGTCGCCATTCGCGCCAAGAACCGTTTCGCAGAGAATCTTGGCCACCGCTCGGCCCACGATGCCGAAGCCGATCAAAGCCACGCGGCATGCGTCTTTGGGGTGGGGGGTCGTGTGCGCGGAGGCCGGCGCCACGGCTGATTTCGTGGACTTCTTCGGTGAGCTAGGTTTGGGCAAGGTCGGTCATCGCGCAAGGAATGCGCCTGTTCATCATACTTGCGCCATGCGCTTCTCGTGAACTGCAAATCACGATAGGCGGACGTCGACCGCCGCGCGTCTGCCCCTCGCGACGGTCATGGGCTCGAACCCAGTCGATCAACCGGCGCAGCTCAACTCGTCCGATCTTTGGTCTATGGGCTATGATCGCAGCTCGATGCAGACCGTTCGGCCGTCGCGAGTTCCCGCTGCGTGCTTCGCCCTTCTTCTGATGCTTTCGACCGCGTGTCACAAGAATGAGCCGCCGCCGCCCGACCGTCCTCGCCTGACGCCCAACGTGACCATGCGGGATGTCACCTTTCACAGCGACGCACTCGACCGCGATATGCCGTATCGCGTGGTGCTTCCGGTAAGCATTGTCGCGGGCCAGACACTGCCGGTGGTCTACTTGCTTCATGGTGGGGGAGGAGGTTTTCGCGAGTGGTCGAACGATTCCGACGTGGCGCAGTTTGCGGAACGCGGATTGATCCTCGTGATGCCGGAAGGAAATTCGTCCTACTATACGAATTCCGTTCAGCAACCGCAGGACCGTTACGAGGATTACATCGTGAGCGATCTCATCCGCGATGTGGAGAGCAGATTCCCGGCCGCCGCGGGTCGATCGAACCGTGCCATCGTGGGTGTTTCCATGGGAGGCTACGGAGCGGTGACACTGGCGATGCGGCATCCCGGCCTGTTTGCTTTTGCCGGTGGACTCAGTTCCGCCATTGACGTTCCCCGGCGCGCATTTACCATCAAGCGGCTCCAGCAGTCGCGTCACTATGAGTCGATTTTTGGGCCGTCCGGAAGCCCAGCGCGGCGCGATAGAGACCCCTTTGTCTTGTTCACCAGGGCAAACCCGGAAGCGGCGCCATACTTTTTCCTTACCTGCGGAGAACAAGAAGGGCTGATGCCGGCGAACCGCGAATTTGCCGCGCTGCTTGCGCGACGTCATTTTCGTTACGAATTCCATTCCGTTCCCGGTGGCCACAACTGGAACCAGTGGAACGCATGGCTGCCCGATTTGTTTCGCAGCCTGATGGAACACCTCGGCCCCGGAAACGCACCTGGCAAACCTTAGCCCCATGCATCCCAGGCGGCTTGGCGGGCCGAGTTGGCATCAAACTTGGTAATATAGAAGCTTCGTCCTGCGAGCGATTCACTCGTGCCGCGGGAGAATCGTGCATACGCTCTTTGACCAGCGCCTTTCGATACCGAGCGCTATGGTCCGCAAACCAAGCCCGGTAGCGGGAGGAGAATGAATGTTTGAAAGGTTCGTGAATGTCGTTGGACTGGCAATTCCGATTTTCGTCGTAATGCTCTGCTCGGTAACGCTCTGCCTGGTGACGACTGGGGTTGTCTTCGCGCAACAGACTTCCGAGACGCCCAAGCCTGCCGCCACACCCGCCGAAACTCAGGAAAACCCCGAAGTAGAAACGCCCGCGCGAAAAGTGAAGCCTCGCAATTACAAGACCTGGCTGTTCAACGCGGGTGGGGGAGCGAATCTTCCGAACGGGACGACCGAGCAGTTTGTCAGGGGAGGCGGACCAGCGGCCGACGCCGGTGCCGCCCGCAACTTCAGTAAATATTTTGGATTCCGGATGGATCTCTCCTGGACCGATCTTCCCTTGCGCACCTCCGCGCTGCAACTGGCGCAGGCTCCGGGCGCTAACAATCACGTGTACGGGCTCACGTTCGATCCCATTGTGTACATCCCGGTTACCAGCGTCTATAGCGGATACGCCCTGGTGGGCCCCGGTTTCTACCATCGGTCGGGGAAAATCGATTCGTCGACTGCGGTTCCCGGCGGCGGCTGTAACCCGTTCTGGGATTGGTGGGGCACATGCCTCAATGGCAGCCTTCCGCTGGGTACTTTCCTCAAAGAAAGCCAGAACCAATTTGGTTTCAACTTCGGCGGAGGCATCGCCCGCAAGGTGACCGATAAAATCGACATTTACGCCGAGTATCGCGCCATGCACAGCAGCCACAATGGCAACACCACGGATGCGCGCACTCTTACTCTCGGCCTGCGCTGGTAAGGTGCGCCCAGGTCGAGGAACGCTGATAGCATTTGGTGTTGGGAATGGCGCGGCTTCAGCCGCGCCGTCCAAGACGCAAGATTTCAGGCTTCAGCCTCCGAGGTCCTCGCGCGTGTTTGCCGCCCGAGAATTCTTGTTGCGGAAAAGCTATTCGGGATTTGTCCGGTAATCCCACAGCCCTGCCGTTTCACGCTGTAACTGCACAAATGACGAGGCCATCTTACTCTGCGCGACCGCCGCATCCGAATTCGCTTCGCGCACGGCGGCTTCAACAAGGGCATGCGCCGGCGCGAGCGAACACGCCGGGTCGGTGACGGTCGCGTCTGCGGCGAGCAGAAAAGCCTGGCAGCGGCAACCGCCGAAATCCTCCGCACGGCGATCGCAGCTGCGGCAAGGTTCCGGCATCCACGCTTCCCCGCGAAAACGGCAGAACGACGCCGACTCCCGCCATATCCACTCCATCGTTTTTTTCCGCACATTCTCGAACGCCATGCCCGGAATCACTTCCGCAGCATGGCAGGGAAGCACTTTCCCTGCCGGATTGATGAGCATCAATCTTTGTCCCCAGCCACCCATGCAAGCTTTTGGATATTTGGCGTAGTAGTCGGGAACTACCGAATCGATGCGCACGCGCCCCGCCAGTCGCTTTTCCGCCGCCGCAACAATTTCTACCGCCGCATCAATCTGGGCGCGGCTGGGCATCAGCGCGGCCCGGTTGGCCAGCGCCCAGCCGTAATATTGAGTGTGAGCAATCTCCACGCGGTCAGGGTTCAGTTGCTCAATGAAGGCGATCATCTCTTCGAGATGGTCCAGATTCTGGCGGTGAACCACCAGATTCACGGTAAACGCGAGTCTTTTTCCGTCAACCCGCCGGCGAATCGCGCGCGAGAGTTCAATCTTGTGCGCGTGCGCTTTGGCGCCCGCAATCCAGTTGGCGGAGTCTTCCCGCGAATCCTGAAAACTGATTTGAATGTGATCGAGACCAGCCGCAACCAGCGCCGCGAGTCGCTGCTCACCGAGGCCGATCCCAGAGGTAATCAGGTTCGTGTAAAGCCCAGCAGCGCGTGCTGCAGCTACGAGTTCGGTCAGATCCTGCCGCGCCAGGGGTTCTCCGCCGGTGAAGTGCGCGTGCAACATACCGAGCTTGCCAGACTGCTGGAAGACGCTTATCCACTGCTCGGTCGAGAGTTCCGATTCCGTTCCCGCCAGCTGCAAAGGATTCGAACAGTAGACGCAATGCAGTGGACATCGATGCGTAACTTCGGCGATGAGCGCGAGAGGATTGGGAACCATGTGCAGTCAAATCCAGCGCGCAACTATGTAGTTGTGCGGCAATAGTTGCTGCGATAATAACGAACTAATAATCGACAATCCGCTTCTTTTGCAACTGCTCGAGAAACATCGTGATGTCGGCGCGAATCTTGTCGGGATCCGCGTCGCCGAACTGCTTTTGCAACTCCGCGATGATTTCGCCGAACGTGCGCTGGCCGTCGCAGCGATCGAGCACCTGCCGTCCCGTGCCTTGCAGCTTGATTGCGCCTTCGGGAAAAAGAATGACGCGATCTGCGTCGCTTCCGCCCCAGCGGCACCCTGCGGCCAGCCGCGGCTGGCTCGAATCGAGCGGAGGCGCCATCAGGCTTTGTCCCTCTCGATGCGAAACGCTCCCGGAGGCGGCCAGCCCGGCTGCACGTAGGCGAAATAAAGCGCGTCGAGTTGCGCCCAGAGAATGTCGCATTTGTCGCGCAGAGCGTTGATGGCGAGTTCCTGTTCCGCCCGCGTCCTCGCATTTTCGAAAACGTAGGTCACCGCGAACGCCGCGTCTTCCGGAGCCTGCGTCAGACGCGCCTCAAAATAGTCGAGCCCCCCGGAGAGCCATGGATAATGCTGCCGCAGTTTTTCCATGCGCAAAGTGATCAAATCGCGCGAAAAAATCTCGGTGAGCGATGAAGCCACGGCTTCGAGCAGGGTACGGCTGCGCACGATGTTCAGATATTCGTTCACCGCGAACCGGGTCGCCGGAAGAATTCCTTTTCCCGCACGAACGTCGTCAGGGCTCAAGCCGGTGGCTTCGGCAAGCTTTAACCAGCGCTTAATACCGCCTTCGTTAATAGTCTGCTCGTTAATACTTCCTGTATTGCTTGATACACCATCGCTGGCAGGATCGCCATCGTGATCAACCACTCGCTTGCGCCAGACGCGGCGAAAAGCCGGGTCTGGCCCCCGCGAAAGAATAATCGAATCCTTGATTGGGATGATGCTCTGATAGTAGTACCGGTTCAGCGCCCAGGCCTGCAGTTGGCCGCGAGTAAGCTGGCCTGCGTGCATCATCAGATGAAAAGGATGCTGGTGGTGATAGCGTTCCTCGCCCACCGCGCGCAGGCGGCCCCGCAGTTCGTCGAACCTAAGAAGTCCCGTGTCTTCCTTAGCAGCGTTGTTTCGACCAGCCGCGTCGGACGTTCCTACAGATCGAACTGCCATCCATCCTCCGCGATTTCCCAACCTGCTTCGTGCAGCTGCCGATACTCGGGACCAGACTCGTCCAGCATTGGGTTGGTGTTGTTGATGTGCAAATAGATTTTACGTGGCCGGCGCAGTCCGGCCAACTTCTTCAAGCTGCCCTCTGGCGGCGACACGGGGACATGCCCCATCTGCCGCGCGGTGTTCCCGCTGCCTTGAGTGCGAATGAGTTCGTCATCACTCCAGAATGTGCCGTCAAAAAAAAGAAGGTCGGCAGACTCGAACTCGCGAAACAGCGCGTCATCAAGCATCGGAACGGCGGGCATGTAAGCCAGTCGTTTGCCCGACGCAGAATCGATCAGCAACCCTAGAGAAGATTCCCGCGGAGCAAGTTGACCTTGCCGTACGGCCGAAACATACGCGGGAAAATGTGTTCCGAGCGACACCGCGCGGATGCGCAAGCCAGAAACTTCCCCAGACGGACTCTTCAACGCAAACGATTCTCCGGGCGTGAAGTCAGTCCACGAAGCCTGATCAGCCACGCGTTCCAGCATACCGAACATAGTGTTGTCCTCGCGCAGAATGCGGCGTACAGGAGAGGTCGCATGAATTCGCAGCGGCTGCAACTCGCGTAGCAACAACAAGCCGAGCACGTGGTCGAGATCGGCGTTGGCAAGAACAACTCCCGTAATCGGCGACTGGCGCGGCGTTTCTCCGCCAGACTGCGCCCGCGGATGAAGTTCCGGCGTTGCCTCAATTTGAGTGCGCAAATCGGGAGACGCTCCCAGCAAAAACCAGTGCTTGCCATCTTGTGTGATCGCAACCTGAGTCTGAGTGCGCGCTTTCCCGCGAAAGGTCCCTGCGCGCACCGCCTGGCAATTCGAGCAGGCACAATTCCACTGCGGAAATCCACCGCCCGCGGCCGAGCCCAGAATCTTCACGCGCATCCTGCGAGTTTACAACGATGGCAAGACGGAGCCTAACGCGCGAAGGCGCCTCAATCCATATCACCGAGCGAGCAGGCTCCAGCACCGCGCGGATCGCCGCAGGAACCGCATGCGCCGCCGGAATGTGCCGCGCCGCTGGACGAACCTTTCGCCGAAACCGCAAACACCGAGAGTTGAGGATCAAGCTTGGTCGCATCGCACTTCGGGCATTTCGCCCGCTGCTTACCGAAGACAAGCGTTTCGAACCGGTGATGGCATTCCTGACAGATGTATTCAAAGATTGGCATATGATCGGCTCCCAGCCTTTCGCGGTGCTTCTTCCATTAGAATCAATTCGTGCCAACTTCGCAAACCGATTCCGGCGCCCAGACTGCCGGTCCGAAAAATCCGCTGCTCGGTGTCGCGCACGAAGAGGTTGAACATCCGATTGCTCTCGTGAAGTTCGCCGCGAAATCTGAGGTTCCGGCGTTCCATCCGCGCCCGTGGCTTCGTGGCGGGCATGTGCAGACACTCGCCAGTTTTCTGCTGCCACGCCAAATCCAGCTGCCGACGCCTGAAGAACGCCTGATTGAAGTCGCTCCAGCCGTCAGGCTGCGATGCCTGTGCCATTGGCAGGCCGACCGGCGCAGCGCGCTCACGCTGATTGTGGTTCACGGCCTCGAAGGCTCGAGCGATTCGCAATACATGCGTGGAATCGCCCGCGACGGACTCGATGCTGGCATGAACGTGGTGCTCGTGAACCAGCGCAATTGCGGAGGCATGGACGCTGCCGCGCCCACGCTCTACAACTCCAGTCTTTCGGGCGATGTGGCAGCCGTGGCGCGGAACATTGTTGAACATGACGGCGTAGCGCGATTCGTCTTGATCGGATTTTCCATGGGCGGAAACCTGGTGTTGAAGCTGGCGGGGGAGTGGAGCAACGAAGCGCCATCGCAGCTCCGTGCCGTGGTCGCAGTCTGCCCGGCGATGGACCTGGCATCCTCGGCCGACGCGCTGCACGAGCCCGCCAACCGGCTCTACGAATATTATTTTCTGCTGCAGTTGTTCCGGCGCTTTCGCCGCAAGGCCAAACTATTCCCCAAGGATTTCGACGCCGCGCGGCTGAAAGGAATTTCCAGTCTCCGCGAATTTGATGACCGCATCACCGCCTTTTACTGCGGGTTTTCCGGCGCCGCCGACTACTACGCTCGCGCGGCGGCGTCCAATGTGGTGGATCGCATCGCCGCGCCGGGTTTGATTGTCCACGCCGCGAATGATCCTTTTATCCGGCTCCGCGCCGAAACCCGCCGGCGGATCGCGGCCAACCCCAATCTCACGTTCATCGAGACCAGCGACGGCGGACACTGCGCTTTTCTCGGCGAACGCAACGGCCACGCCCAGGACGACGGCCGCTGGGCCGAGCGCACGGCAGTGGAATTCGCACAAAGGTTCAGATAGCGCCCTCGTCCGTTGTTTATCCGGGGAACCGGCGCTATGCGCGCGCCGGACGCAGCCGCAGTCTCCCGATCGCCTCTGCCCCACGTCCCTTCATCCGCGTGCGCAACGCAGCCAGTGCCACCATCCCCACGCAAATCACCAGCAGCCCCCACGACGCTGCGCGGATCCCGACTCCGTGTTTGTGCAGAATCGAAAGCCTCCCGTACACAAATTCGATGTGCACCCAATAAACCAGCAGCGAAGCTTGTCCTAACTGAATCAGGGGGCTGAATCCCCACCGCCCCGCGCCCCAGCGGCACCACGCGTAACTTGCCGAAAGAATCGCCATCAGCATGCCCAGCCGGATCAGAAAAAACGCGGGGCTGGTGTGCCAGAAATCGTAGACCGAATAAACGTGCCATGGTCGCGCGTTGACCCACCGCGCCGTCTCCACCAGCGCAATCCCGCCGACCCCAACCGCAAGAAAGATGCGCGCCTCGCGCCCGCGCACCCACGGACTCTGCAGCAGGAATCCCACGGCCAGCCCTGCAAAAGCGAACGCGGCCCAGGGAAAAATCGGAAACAGCCACGACTGCGGCGCGCCGAGGTTGTGCACGCCGTCGATGTAAGATTCCAGCGGCCACGGCAGCCACTGCGGACGCCACGTGGTCCAAAGCGGCGGCGTCGATAACGAGATCAGCACTGCCGTGAGCGACGAGGCCGCCACCAGCGCCAGCCGCGTCCTCGGGCTACCCTCGCGCCTTCCCGCCGCCGACAACACCAGCCAACAGATGCCGCCCATCAGCATCATGGAAACGCCAATCGTGTTCAGGATGTCCACCCGCAGCAGATCCGTCCAGGGCGACCACCCCATCGCGAGGACAAACTCCTGCAGGCGGAAGAGCAGCCCGAACCCAAAAATCTCCGCGCCCCGGCGAATCGTCCGCCGGGCAATCTGCGCCGCGGAGAGATTCTTCTGCCACAGCCGTTCCGTGACCAGCGCAAACGAAATTCCGGCCAGAAAAAGAAACAGTGGCGCCGGGAACGTGCCCCCCAGCTGCGAATACATGAAAAACCGGCTCTGCCGCGCCTCGGCGGAGAGCCAGGAATC
>JBAUAN010000165.1:0-110097 GCA_049675725.1 Candidatus Sulfotelmatobacter sp.
CTGAAAACCCGGATGAAAATCACAGCCTATAATCAGCATGACGTTGGCTCCTCTCACGAGCCTTGGTCTTCTTCATCGCATACCAATCTACTCGCGACGAGCCAACGTCGTTATGCAATCAAGCGCAACATCCGCGTTCGCGAAGCGATAGCGGATGCGAAGTCGAAGGACCCCTTGCACCTCGCCATCTCACGCAGCCTCACAGGGAGTTTCCGTCACGGTCCGGAATCTCTACCTCGCTTCCGTCCCATCCACCGCCCACTCTACCGCTCCAGCCACGCCGCACGCATCGTTCCCGCGCGTCACCTTCCACCCGCGGCCCAGCAGTTCCTCGCAGGCATTCCCCATGATAACCGGATACCCGGCGAACTCAAGCATCTCAATATCGTTATAGTTATCTCCGATGGCCATGACCTCTTCGCGCCCAAATCCGCGATTTCGTGCCCACCTTTCGAGAGCGTGCCCTTTCGAGCAGCCGCCATGCAGCACATCGATCATGGATAAATCCCGTGCCGGATACTCCGTGCGCAGCACCGTGATTTTTCCGTCCAGCCCGCAATCCGCGATCCCGTTCCGCACCTCGACCATCCGCGCCATGGTTCCGCAGAACATGGCCTGCACTGGATCCGTCACCAGCGAATTCTCAATCGGCACAACAAACTCGATGTACTCCATATTTTTTTCCAGCCACCGCCGGATGCTCGCGCCCAACTCATCCATCCGTTCGAGCACGATGGCGCCCTTCGTTTCCCGGTCAAACGTTAGAACGGTGTGTCCCCGAAATTCTTGCATCGCCGCGCATAGCCGCCGGCAAATTTCCGCCGGCATCATGTCACGATGAAAAGTCTCTCCGCCCAGCGACCGCGTCACCGCCCCATTCGAGCTGATCAGCCACAAATCAAATCCCAGCTGTCTTGCAATCGGCAAGGCAAACGTATGCCGCCGCCCAGTCACCAGCACAATCTCAATCCCCGCCGCGTGCGCCCGCCGCAGCGCCGCCAGATCGCCCTCAGAAATCTGAAATTGTGGATTGAGCAGCGTGCCGTCGATGTCCGTCGCCAGCAACCGGACGGAACCTGGCTTCGGGCTTCGGCTTTCGGGCTTTGGCGGGGCTGGGCCTCGGGCTTCAGCTCTCGGGCTTGGGCGAGTCACGCCAGAGTTTTCCACTGCTCATTGTGACATATGTCACTGAAGCTTAGACGCCCAAAGAATAGCTTGTGCACTGAGGCTAACTATGAGTGGAACTTATAAAGATCTTGAAGTGTGGCAAGCTGCGATGAAAATGGTATTTGACGTTTACCGCGAAACGGCCACCTTTCCCAATCAAGAGATGTTTGGCCTGACTAGGCTATGTGACCAAGCCTCAAAGCCAGGAATTGCTCAACCGATGCGCCGAGGTCGGCCGCCTTCTCAACGGTTTCATTAAGGCAGTCAGAAAGCCCGCAGCATAAAGGGTCGCAAAGCGTGAGGCCGAAGCCGCAAAGCCGAAGTGTGGCCTGAAGCCCGAACACCGAAGGCTTGGCTGGCCGAAGCCCGATAGCCGAAGCCCGAAGCCCGCCTTGCCCATGCTATATTTCGCATTCCATGCCGCTCCTCTTCCTCTTCGCCCACTGGTGGGGATTCATTCTCCAGGCTTTTGCGATCGTCCATTTCATCCGCCGCCGTCCCGAACTTTACTGGCTCTTCATCATCCTGATCGGCGGATGGATCGGCGCACTCGTCTACGTCGCCGTGGAAGTGATCCCCGACGCCAGCCTGCTCCGCACCGAGTTCCAGGTTTTTCCCCGGCGCCGCCGCATTCGTGAACTCGAATATGCCATCCACGACAATCCCTCCGCCGGAAACTATGAAGAACTTGGCCTGCTCTATCTCGACAATGGCGATCCGCATCGCGCCCGCGCCGCCTACGACAAAGCCATCTCTTCCCGCACCGACCACCCCGATCCCTTCTACCGCCGCGCCATCGCTGAAATCGAGCTGGAAGATTTCGCCGCAGCGGTCCCCGACCTCGAACGCGTCGTGGCCGCCGAACCCGACTACGATTTTCACCGCGCCGAAGGCCTGCTCGCTCACGCCTACGCCCACACCGGACAACCGGAAAAAGCCGCCGATCTTTTTCAGCGGGCCACGCAAATCTCCACCATCTCCGAAACCTACTACAACTATGCGCTCTTCCTGCAATCACAAGGACGCACGGCCGAAGCCCGCGCGTGGGCGCAGAAAATTCTCGACAAGCGGCTCACGATGCCCGGCTATCTCCGCCGCCGCGAGCGTCCCTGGTTCCGCAAAACCCATCTGCTGCTGGCGCGCCTCCGCGTGCAGTGAATCGGGCTTCGGGCTTCGGCTATCGGGCTTCAGCCAACCCAACGAAGCCCGAGGCCCGAAGCCCGAGATCTGAAGCCCGAAGTCCGAGGTCTGAAGTCTGAAGTCTGAGGTCTGAGGTCTGAACTCACGCCCGCTTTTGCTGAAGCCCGACAGCTGAAGCTCGAAGCCCCGATCCCATCGCCCGAAATGTTAATCTGTCACTACCCATGTCCCGCCTCACCCACCTCGAGTGCACCCGTTGCGGCCACCATTACCCAGCCACTCGCCCGCAAACCGTCTGCCCCAATGACGGTGGCATCCTCTACGCTCGTTACGATCTCCCGACCATCAAGCGAAACTTTTCCGCCGCCAATCTCGCCGGACGCGCCCCCACCATGTGGCGTTACGACGCCATCCTTCCCGAGGCTGATCCCGTCACGCTCGGCGAAGGTTTCACTCCCATGCTCGCCAGCCGCGAATATCCCAGCGTCTTTATCAAAGACGAAGGCCTTAACCCCACCGGCTCCTTCAAAGCTCGCGGCCTCAGCGCCTGCGTCACCATGGCTCGCCACTTCGGTCTGAAAAAACTCGCCATCCCCTCCGCCGGCAACGCCGCCGGAGCCCTCGCCGCCTACGCCGCCGCCGCCGGACTCGAAGCTCACATCTTCATGCCCAAAGACGTTCCCATGGCGAACCGCATCGAGTGCCAGTACTACGGCGCCCACGTCACGCTGGTCGACGGACTCATCAGCGATTGCGCCGCCAAGGTTGCCGACCTGAAAAAAGACACGCGAAAGTGGGAAGAAGAACACTGGTTCGACGTCAGCACCACCAAAGAGCCCTACCGCGTCGAAGGCAAAAAAACCATGGGCTACGAAGTCGCCGAACAACTCGGCTGGAAAATTCCAGAGGGAATTATCTATCCAACCGGCGGAGGCGTTGGCCTGCTCGGCATGTGGAAGGCCTTCGAAGAGATGGAAAAGCTAGGCTGGATCGGACCCGAGCGCCCGAAGATGATCGTCGTGCAATCATCCGGTTGCGCGCCCATCGTTAAAGCATGGGATGAAGGCAAGCTCGTCTCCGAAATGTGGCCGAACGCTTTTACCATCGCCGCCGGCCTCCGCGTCCCCAAGCCCTACGCGGACTACCTGATTCTCGACATTCTGAAAAAGAGCGGAGGCACCGCCGTCGCCGCCACCGACCCGGAAATTCTCGACGCTACTCGCCACTGGGCCAAAGTCGAAGGCATCTTCGCCGCCCCCGAAGGCGCAGCGTCGCTGGTCGCCTACCGCAAACTCCGCGCCACCGGATTCTTCAAACCCGACGACACCGTAGTCCTCTTCAACACCGGCAGTGGTCTGAAATATCTGGATGTTCTGGAGGCCAGCACAGCCCATGGAGCCGCGGGCGCCTCGCCCGCGAGCTCTTCGTCCAAAACGCCGACCACCCGCCCGATCGGCGGCATCATCGGGCCATATTGATTCTGTAGGGGTGGACGCATCCGTCCGCCCTGCGAGCGAAGAGAGCGCATCGTCAGCGCCGATATCAGCGAAGACGACGGCGGTTGAACCCGTCTATGATCGGCTCACCACTCCCGTCGTTCCGAAGCGGTTTGAGTGTAATGGGGATATTACGACACTTCGGACTAGAACTGGCGGGACTGTCCGAAACAGTAATAAAGTAATGCGCATAAGCGAAGCAACCAGGGCAACCGGGTTTTCCGCGACAGGCTGGGGTTCACGATGGCACATTGGGTGGCTGTTTTTCTCTTGCTGAGTATCGTCCAAAGCCACGAAGGCGGTCAGAACCCCGCAACACAGAGCACTGTTCCCGACAAAGACACAGGTCCTCTAAATTACTACGCGAATGCCCATCCGTACTTGGAAGAACCATTGGAACGCCTCCGCGAGCTGATTCCAGAACTGAAGGAGCTTCAACCTACTCCGGATCAGAAAGAGCTACCCATTATCTTGCAGAAAACGGGGCAGCGAGTGGACGACTTCACCAACAACATGGTCGACCTGATTGCTCGCGAGACAGTCGGGCAGGAGGCACGAAACTGGAGATCAGACCTTCTCGGTAGCCAGCTAGTTCTAGACAACTATTTGATACTTGTTCACAACAACGGCTCCAAAACAACCATCAGCGAATCTCGTTTGGACCTGCACGGGAATGTCCCGAAACAAACACAGGGGAAAGAACCGGGGCAAGGGGTCTTTACGCCGGGATACCGCGTCAGCTCCGGCTTCGCCTCCAGCACTATTTATTTCGCGACGAGCCAGCAACCGGGCTCGACATTCCGCTACCTTGGCACTGAAAGAATTGATGAAGAAGATACATATGTCGTAGCGTTCGCCCAGGGGCCCGACGCCACCACGACTGTCACAATGAGAGGACCAGGAGGAACTGAAGTACAGATGTTGGTGCAAGGAGTCGCATGGGTGGACAAGAGCAGTTTCCAAATTATTCGATTGCGAACTGATCTTCTCGTGCCCCGCCCTGAGATTGGACTGAATCGGCAGACAACGGAATCGACTTTCAGCTTGACGCGCATTCCTGAGGTTCGGACGCCTGTGTGGCTCCCGAGCAGGGTTGAAGAATACATTCAAGAGGCCGATCCCCAAATGCGAGCTCTCAAATTCAGGAATAGTTATGTTTTTACCAACTATCAGCGCTATTTGAGCAACGAAAAAGAGAACAACGCTGATGTCGCCGGTAAGAAGAGCCCGAGGATTTACGATGGGAATGCTCGTCCCACATACTTGGACGAACCACCGCAAAAGCTTGCAAAGCTTATCCCCGAATTGAAACAGCTTCGACCTGAAGCCGACCAAGAAGCGTTGTCCATGATTCTGCAGAAGATGGGGCAGCGGGTGGACAGTTTCTTTCGCGATACCCCGAATCTAATCGCTGACGAATATGTCAGAGAGCAAGAAATACGTAGCATTGGCGCCGACGATAATATTGGCGCCGACTATAGCACTGGCGCCAACCATAGCATTGCCATCGACCGTCTAGCTCAAGAGATTAGAGACGAATATCTAATTCTTCTTCATGGTAATAGAAAAGAGGCGCAATTCGATGAATACCGTATGGACAAAAAGGGCAACCGCATTAATGAACTGAGTACAGGTAGCCCCAAGTCACGATTTTTTGTTACGCACGGCTTTGCCTTGAGCTGTGTTTATTTTTCGACGGCGTTCCAATCGGAGTCGACATTCCGCTACCTTGGCGAACAGCGGATTGGCAGCCAAAACACTTATGTCGTGGCGTTCGCCCAGCGACCTGGGCATGCCACCATGAGTGAGACGGTGAGAGGATCGGGAGGGGCTGAGGTACAGATGCTGGTGCAGGGAGTCGCATGGGTGGACAAAAGCAATTTCCAAATCATTAAAGTACAGACCGATCTTCTCGCTCCCCGCCCCGAGGTTGGGCTTGATCGGCAAACAACAGATGTCACTCTGAGTGAAGTCCGCCTTCGCGACATTGCATCACCGTTGTGGCTGCCTAAAGTGGTAATGGTCAACATCAGATTTTACGGGTTAGATTTTAGGAATGAGCATCACTATGCTAATTATCGACAGTATCGTGTGTCCTCCAAGATAATTTTGCCGCACTAACTTCCTGCAGCCGTTGCCCTGAATTCCGTGCGAACGGGCTACAGGCACACTCGCTCATTTTCATCCCACCCCGGAAAACACTGCTTGTTGTAAGCAGGCCTTTGCACTCAAAACCCCTGGCGCAATTCCAATCCTTCGCGCCTACCGCTAGAATAAACGCTCGCTATGACCGATCGCCTCTACTACCACGACTCCTTCCTCTACGACTTCGACGCCGAAGTGCGCGAGGTCGTTGACTCGCCCCGCCCGGCGCTCATTCTCGACCGCTCCGCCTTCTATCCCACCAGCGGAGGCCAGATTCACGATACGGGATGGCTCACGTCGGGCTCCGGCAAGCTCCGCATCACGGAAGTTGCCGATGCCGAAGATGGCCGCGTCGTCCACTACATCGAAGCCGAGCGCGATTTCGACAAGGGATCTCTGCAGCCCGGAACCCGCGTCCGAGGCCAGATTGACGCCACGCGCCGCCGCGATCACATGCAGCAGCACTCCGGCCAGCACGTGCTCTCGGCCGCGTTCATCCGTCTTTTCAACATTCCAACCGTTTCGTTCCACATGGCCGACGACTACTGCTCGATCGATTTAGACACCCCCACGTTGACCAAAGAGCAAATCGAATCCGCTGAGAGACTCGCAAACGAAATCATCCTCGAGAATCGTCCCGTCAACGTCAGCTACGTCACGCGCGAAGAAGCAGAGAAACTCGGCCTGCGCAAACTTCCGCCCACGGAACGCGACGAACTTCGCCTCATCGACATCCACGATTTCGATCTCACCGCCTGTGGTGGCACGCACGTCAATCAAACCGGACAGATCGCCAGCGTCTTGCTGCGCAAAACCGAAAAAGTCCGCCAGGGATGGCGCGTGGAATTCGTCGCCGGCCAGCGCGCCGTCGCCACCGCCCGCCGCGATTTCACCACGCTCACCGAAACCGCAGCGCTTTTTTCCGCCAACATTTACGACGTTCCCACGCAAGCACGCAAAGCCCTCGACGAAATCAAGTCCCTGCGCAAGCAGCGCGAACAGTCGCTCGAAGAACTCGCCGCAGCACAAGCAACAGCACTGCTAGCAGAAACTCCCGAAGCCAACACCCGTAAGTTAATCGTCCGCACCTTCGCCGACCGCGACCTCAACTTCGTGAAGCTGCTGGCGCAAAAGCTGACGCGCCAATCGCCGAACGCCATCGCCCTGCTCGCAACCACAGCCCCGCAGCCGGCGCTTATCTTCGCCCAGTCCGCGGGCCAGCCTCATGACATGGGCGCATTGTTGAAGGAAACCATGGCAAGACTCGGAGGCCGCGGCGGTGGCAGCAAAGATATGGCCCAGGGTGGCCTTCCCAGCGCAGATGGGCTTGCCGGCGCGCTCGCCGACGCCGCAACTCGCCTTTGACTGCGGGTCTGGCGATCCAAAAGAATGTGCGGAGATCGCAGGTGCAGTTTTTCGCCGCTAGCAAACGTGGCGCTCGAACACCTTCACGTCGCAAGCGTCTGGTGAGCACTCAAGATATTCCGACAGAGCGGCAATCACTTCGGCGGCCACCGTTTCCGGACTAGGGTCGCCGCCGTGGAGCGCTTTCCACAACGTAATGATCCAGGCGATATCAAGTCCGTGGATGAGTCGGGCGTCGCGGATGGGCATGCGGTTCCTCTGCATCAATGGTGTGGCGAGAGATGGGATCGTTTCGATACGCGCCGGCGCAAAAAATTCCCCCACCCTTGCAGAGGATGCAAGAGTGGGGCTTCCCGCAAAAGGCTGGTATACCTGAGAGATAGGAGTCACCGCGCTTTTCAGGCTGCGATTCGGCGGTAATGGGTGATAGGCGGAGAAGGCATAGAGTCTCTTCTCACCGGAATAGTGAAAGCAGGGCAGAAAACGTTTCGGCTGGGATTGCGCGGTTCAGGTTGTGTGATGAGCTTGTGTGATGAGGTTGTGTGGAGCGGGCACTCTTGCCCGCTGGTTTCGCCGGCAGCACCAGAACATTGCGGGGTCGATGCACCCATGGCAAAGGACGCCAATTATTGGATCAAGAATCTGCGCCTGGAACCGCATCCCGAAGGCGGATTCTTCCGCCAGACCTATAAGGCCGATCTAGTCCTGCCGCACGAGGCCCTGCCGCCGCAGTTCACAGGGGCACGGCCAGCCTCCACCGCTATCTATTTCCTGCTGGAGAGAAAATCTTTCTCCGCCTTCCACCGTCTGCGTTCCGACGAACTGTGGCACTTCTACGTAGGAGCGCCGGTGCTCATACACGTCATCAGCGAGTCCGGAGGATATTCGAAAGTTCTGCTGGGAAGCGACCCCGAGTCTGGCGAAGCGCTGCAAGCAGTTGTAAAGGCAGGCTGTTGGTTTGCCTCCCACCTGAAGGACAGCAAATCATTTGCTCTCGTGGGATGCACCGTAGCTCCCGGTTTCGACTTCGAGGATTTCGAATTGGCGAAGCGCGACGAGTTAACCCGCCGCTATCCGCAGCACCGCGAGTTGATCGAGAGGCTCACGCGGGGCTAGTCCGCAGAAACCTCGCTCCGAATCCCAAGCGACGTCACTTGGCCGCGACCGGCGCGAAATCCGCCCAGTCCAGATCGAGCCTTACCCAGTACGGAGCTTGCGGCGGCGGAGGAAATACCTTCTTCTTGGTCTGCTGAAGCGCGCGCATTTTGTTGTCCAGGCAGGTGACGACCGGACCCATCGAGTAGATGTTGTTATCCTCAATTGTGCCCTTCGCTCCAACGCTGATCAGCACCTTGAACTTACCTTCCCACTTGTCAATGCCGCTGCCGTCGGTGCGTACGCACTCCTGCAACAATCCGCGATACGTTTTTTCGAAAGACGCCTGGTAGCGAGAACCTGCGGGAGTCTTTATGTTGGCGTCCGCAGCCGATTCCATCGCATAAAGTTTTTCTGCAAACGGCCTGGTATAAGCCGCCCACTTCTTCACATTTTCGAAGTTTTCCTCCGTGTCCCACGTCGCTTCATCCCATTGCTCTCCAATGCGGCCCAGAACTTTGTCAGCGACGATGGGATAGGTCCTTCCAAAATGAGTGGACAGGTAAGCGATACGGTTCAAGTTCAGCATGGACACGCCGTATAGCTTCTCCGACGCCTCAAAGCCTTTCTCGATTCTCTCCCATGACATCTTCGGGTTGTCTCCGCAGCCGCAGATCACGTAGTCGGCGCTCGCGATCTCAAAATAGAGGGCGTCGCCCGGGTCCCCTCCGACGCGGTCGGCTACTTCCTGGGTGAACTTTTCTGTGGCTCCTTCCTCCCCGCTCCATTTCGGCAGCAAGTAGGAGGCCAGTACGCGCGCATTGTAGTAATAACCCGGTTCAAACTTGAATGCCTCATCGAACAGAGTTCGGGTGCGATCCGCGTCCCAGCTCTGGTTCTGGGCAACGAGCAGCATGTCGACGTACCACTCCGGACATTTGGTGGGAAGAGTCGAAGCTTCGTCCAGGATCTGCTGGGCCTGCGTGGTGCGGTCTTCAAATAACTTCCATCCGCTATCACTGACCGTGTTCGCGAACCCTTCCCCCCGCGCATCATAGGCGTAGAGGAGATAAGTCCGAGCCAGTGCCACACGCGCAGTAATGGATTTCGGCCGCGTAGTTACCCACTTCTGGAGACGCTGCAGAAGATTGTTCCAGTCGTCCTGCGTGGCATGTTTGACCGGATACTGAACCGGTTCATAAAGGCCGCCGTACAATTCGTGAATCTTCCACGCTCCGCCGGAAAATCTTTCTTTATTCGCTCGCGCCCGATCGGCGAGACAATCGAGTTCCGCGAACTTCTCGTCCTTGAGCATTTGCGCAATCGTGCCCGCATACGCATGGCTTGCCTTCACGTCCGCGCTGAAGTCGACGTTGAGGCCAGCCGCATCCTCTTGAGTGAGGTTGCAAGGGTTCGCGTTCGACGGGTTCGATGTTTGATCAACTGCGAGGGCAAACCCGCTCGCTGCAACCAGCACGAGCGCCATGGCGCCGCACTTCAGGGCAGCCGAATTGAAATAATGAAAAAAACCCCTTGCAATCGTTTTGCTGCAAATTTTGTGGTTCACGCCAGTTGCCCCCAGGTGGAAGATGCGTCCTCAGTGATTACGGTATTGCCAGCCGAGAGAGGCGGCAAGGTTACCTCGGTGAACAGGATTGCCCCGCCGAGGGCTTATAAAAGAGTCTCAGTCAGGGCAACGTTTTGGCGCATTGCACCGGAAATGGTGCAAGCACTCCGCGTGGGCTGTCAGGAACGGGCTGGCAGCGCTTACAGCCTGTGTAAAACGATGGTAGTAACACTAATTTTATCAACAACTTACATCCATTATTTAAACCGATTTAGCGGGCTCCTGTAGCTCGCTCAAAAGCACGCCGTCCCTATGCTCAGCCATGGGTCCTTCCTGCTTCCAGCGCGCGCGCAAATCGCAACGCGAGGCATGCCGTGCAGCGGGCGGGGCATCGATTTGTGAAGCCACGGCAACTTTGCCCCGCTCGGAGCTATCAGCCGCTCTTTGCGATCTGGCGCCACTGAAAAACAATTGGCGTCACCCGATTCGGCCATCTTGACTTAGTCTAGGACTTAGCTAAAATAGAGCCATGGAAGTCAACATTCACGAGGCCAAGACTCACCTCTCCCGGCTGCTTGAACGAGTAGCGCTCGGCGAGGAAGTCGTGATTGCCAAGGCGGGAAAGCCCGTGGCGAAGCTGGTGCCCTTCGACGATCAGCCAAGAATGAGGGTTCTGGGCTCGGCCAAGGGTGAGTTCACCGTGCCGGATGATTTCAACGATCCATTGCCCAAAGAGATCGAGGATCTTTTCTGGGAATGAAGGCGCTTCTCGACACGCACACGTTCCTCTGGGCGATTTCGGACGATAAAAGGCTCTCCCGTCTGGCACAGCGCACATTCACTGGTCCGAACCACTTGTGGTTGAGCGTGGCGAGCATTTGGGAGATTCTGATCAAGGTGAAAGCAGGCAAACTGCCTTTTCCTGAACCTTCCGGTCCGTACCTTGTCAAGAAGCTGGGCGAGAACAGAATCGAGGTCTTACCGATTAAACTGGATCATGTTCTGAGAATAGAAACTTTAACGGTGCATCATCGCGATCCTTTCGATCGCATCTTGATCGCGCAAAGCATCGAGGAAAAACTTCCGCTGGTCACTGCTGATCCGGTATTTGAGCGTTATCCTATCGATGTCATTTGGTAATCACATAACTTGAGCGAAGAGCCAGAAAGCCAGGAGCTGGAAGCTGCACTTATGCCTCGTCCTAAACCACTCGTTCTCATCATCCTCGATGGCTGGGGTTATCGCGCCGAGACCAAAGCCAACGCCATCGCCCTCGCCCGCAAGCCCACGTACGACCGGCTGCTGCGCGAGTATCCCAACACTTTGATTCACACCAGCGGGCCTTTCGTCGGCCTGCCCGAGGGGCAGATGGGCAATAGCGAAGTCGGCCATCTGAACATTGGCGCCGGGCGCATCGTGCACATGGACATCACGCGCATCGACCTGATGATCCGGAACGGCGAGTTCTTCTCGCATCCCGTGCTGCTCGCGGCTATGAAGCACGCCCGCGTGGGCGAACGCCGGCTGCATCTGTTCGGCCTGGTTTCTGACGGCGGAGTGCATTCACAGCAGGCTCATCTTTATGCGCTGCTGAAAATGGCGAAACAGAACGGTGTGGACCGCGTCTTCGTCCACGCATTCATGGACGGCCGCGACACGTTGCCAACGAACGGCGCGGGGTACCTTGAACAGCTGCAGCAGAAGATGCGCGAGTACAACTCCGGCCAGATTGCCACGGTGAATGGCCGCTACTACGCGATGGACCGCGACCGGCGCTGGGAGCGCATTTCGAAGGCCTACAACGCAATGGTTTTCGGCGATGCCGAAGGCGGCAAGCGCGCCGATCCAGCGCAGGGAATGAAAGATTCCTACAACGCCGGCGTGACCGACGAGTTCGTTGTCCCGTTTGTGTGCACGGACAAGAATGGTCAGCCGCTAGCCACCATCCGTGACGATGATGCCTGCATCTGCTTCAATTTTCGCGCCGACCGCGTCCGCCAGATTACGCGCGCTCTCGCCCGCAACAGCGGATTGAATGAAAAAGGCGGCAGCGATCTTCCTGGCGCAGCCGATCTTGACGCAACCATTCCGCGCGACCGTGTGCCGAAGAATCTGCACTACGTCTGCATGACCCGGTACGACAAAAACTTCAACCTGCCGGTCGTAATTCCCGCGGAGTCCATGGCCAACATTCTCGCCAACGTGATGGGCGGACTGAACATGCGCAACCTGCGCGTGGCCGAGACCGAGAAATATGCTCACGTTACGTATTTTTTCAACGGAGGCGTCGAACAGCCTTTCCCTGGCGAAGAGCGTGTGATGGTGCAGTCCCCGAAAGTTGCCACCTACGATCTGAAACCCGAGATGAGTGCCGCGGGTATTGCCGATGCGGTAGTAAAAGCCACAGAAGAGGGAACATTCGACGTGGTCATCGTGAACTTTGCCAACGCCGACATGGTCGGGCACTCGGGCAAGATCGAACCTACGATCAAGGCGGTCGAAACCGTCGACGCTTGCCTCGCTCGAATCGAGACTGCCGTGCGCGCCAAAGGCGGCGCCATTCTCATCACCGCCGACCACGGCAACGCTGAAATGATGATCGACCCCGCCACGGGCGGCCCGCATACGGCGCACACCACTAATCCCGTACCCTTCATCGTGGTCGCGGACAATGCCAACCAATACACGCTGAAGGCGAACGGATCGCTGCGCGACATTTCGCCGACCCTGCTGGGCATGATGGGTGTCGACGAGCCCAAAGAAATGACGGGAACCGACCTCCGCGTAAAGAGAATCGGCTGAGGATGAAGGATGATCGGTTGAAAAATCCTCAGATCAAGCTCCTCATCGTAATCCAGCATCCCCTGGACTTGTGGAACGTGCCCGCCTGGTTCCCCGAAAAATTGCGGCAAAACTTTCCGCAGGTCGAAATCACGAATCGAAACAATTACGACGGCATTGAGCAGAAACTTCGAGACGCGGAAATTATGTTCGCGTTCTCGCTGCGCCCGGAGCAACTCGCTGTAGCTCGTTCGCTGCGCTGGTTGCACACGCCCACTGCCGCTGTGCATCAGTTGCTGTTTCCGGAATTCGTGGCGAGCGACGTGGTGCTCACGAACTCGAGCGAGCTGCATGGTCCGGTGGTGGCCGAGCATGTCATGGCGCTGCTTTTCGCGCTGACAAGAAAAGTTCCACAAGCGGCCGTGTTGCAGCAAAAGCATTTCTGGGGATCGGAAACGCTCTGGAATGAGGGACCTCATCCGCGAGAGCTCGCCGGCGCCACGCTGGGCCTGGTCGGTTTGGGCAGTATCGGACGTCGCGTGGCGAAAATCGCGGCGGCGCTCGGCATGCGCGTGATCGCAGTGCGCGAGCACGTCGAGAAGGGAAGTCCCGAAGGCGTAGCCGCCGTTTTTGCACCGCAGGCGATTGACGAATTGCTCGCGCAATCGGATTTTGTAGTAGCCGCCACACCGGTTACCAGCGCGACCAACGGCCTGTTCAATGAGGCCCGCTTTGCGGCGATGAAACCAGGCGCTTATTTCATCAACGTCGGACGCGGAGAACAAGTGGAGGAAGCCGCTCTGATCGGCGCGCTTCGCAGTGGCCACATCGCGAGCGCCGCGCTCGATGTGTTCGAGCGAGAGCCTTTGCCTGCGAATTCACATCTCTGGGACGTGGAAAATCTCCTGATCACTCCACACATCGGAAGCCAGACCGAGCAGTTGTGGCCACGCCATTACGAAGTTTTCTCGGAAAACCTTCGCCGCTACCTGGCACGAGAACCGTTGTTGTTCGTGGTGGAGAAACAAAAAGGCTATTGAACGACGCCCGCCGAGAAATGTTTATTCAACCGGCTGGGCAAGCCAGCAAGCGATCCGGTCGCTTTGTGCTACAGTTTTCTCGACGGCGTTTCTTCGGCATCTAGTTGTTCGGTCCGGACTCCCATGAAACCGCAGATCATTCTTATCCATCTGGTGCTCAAGCTAGGCGTGGCTGCGGTCGTTTCCAGCACTTTGGTCCGTTCGGTTGAGTTCAAGTCTCTGTTGTTTCGCGAAGAACGAACCTTCCGGCAAAAGCTCTACCTTGTGCTCTGGTTTGGCCTGCCCATCTCGATCGGAGTATGGATCCGCTTTTCGGTTCCCAGCTTTTTGGCTGGCGATCTGAGCTTTGAGACGGCGCTTCTGCTGGGAGCGATCGGCGGCCGCTGGGCGGGATCGCTGGGCGGGCTTCTGATGGCCGTTCCGGCCGTGCTGCACGGAGAGTGGGCCGCGTTGCCGTTCTGCGTGCTCTGCGGATTTCTTGCCGGGCAGCTGCGCACTATGGCGCGCGACAAGGACGATATCTGGTCGTTCTCGCCGTTTATCGATCTCAGCATTTACCGACTGATTCGCCGCAACCTTCCCACGCCGCGACTGTTCGACTGGCAGATCATGTTTTTCACCACGATCGTAGGGCTACGTTTCGTGCAGATGGAGTGGTCGCGCTACTTCCCACATTCAATTTTCAGTCTGGAGAGCCCGAACCTGTGGGTGGAAGCGGCCATTTACGCAGCGTCGGTGATTGCGGTGGGCATCGAGCTGAAAATCTTCAACAGCGTCCGCATTCAAATCAAGCTCGAGGAGCAGGAACGTTTGCTGCTGCATGCGCGGATGGAGGCTCTGCAGAACCAGATCAATCCCCACTTTTTGTTTAATACCTTGAATTCGATCTCGTCGCTGGTTCGTGTCGACCCGGAAACCGCGCGGGACGTGATCTTCAAGCTGGCCACCATTCTTCGACGCTTGCTCAATACGGGCGAAGCATTCGCCACGCTGCGAGAAGAGTTTGAGTTCATCGATAACTATCTCGATATTGAAGTGCTGCGTTTCGGGCGGGACAAGTTGAATGTGGTGAAGGAGTTCGATCCCGCGTCGCTCGACGTGATGGTTCCCAGCATGCTTCTGCAGCCGCTGGTGGAAAATTCCATCAAGCATGGCCTCGCGCCGAAGGTGGAAGGCGGCAGTGTTTTTCTGCGCAGCCGCATCACCGATTCCCAGGTGGTGATTGAAGTGGAAGATGACGGAGCCGGGATGCAAGCGCCGCGCTCGGTGGAAGATACCGATTGGCACGGCGCAGGGATCGGCATGGCGAATATTTCGGAGCGGCTGCACGTTCTCTACGGAGACACCGCGCGCATGACTGTGGACAGCCACGAAGGGAAGGGAACGCTGGTGCGGATTCGACTACCGCTGCTGCAACCTGGCAGCGCGGTTCCAGAAGGTTTTTACGAAGCGCGTTCCAGCACGCGCCGGTAGAAGGCCTCGTATTGCGCCACGATTTTTGTGGCACAGAAGCGATCCAGCGCGACGGCCCGGGCCTGCCTGGCCATCTCCTGCAAACGCTGTTCGTTGTTGAGCAGTTCGAGAGCGTAACGTGCCATGGTTTCCACGTCGCCAACTTCGGCAAGGTAGCCGCTTTTGCCGTGCTCAATTACTTCAGGAACTCCGCCTGCGCGCGTGGCGATGGGGACCACCTCACAGGCCATCGCTTCGAGCGCGGCCAGACCAAAGGATTCCAGTTCACTCGGCATCAACATGATGTCGGCGATGGCAAGTTTGTCCTGGACGCGATCCTGCTTGCCGAGGAACAGAACGTCGGCGTGAATCCCTTTCTGCACGGCTAGCCATTCGGCCACGGAGCGGTCGGGGCCGTCCCCAATGAGCAGCAGTTTTGAAGGAACCTGTTTGTGGACCCGGTCGAAAATCTCGATGACATCCGTGAGCCGCTTGACGGGACGAAAATTCGAAAGATGCACCAGGACACGCTCATTGTTCAGAGCATATTCCTTGCGCATTTCGGCAGCCATTTCGGGATTGCGTTTGTACACATCACAGTTGACCGAGTTGTAGATCACTTCAATGTGATTCTTGACGTCAAACACGCGCAGCGTGCGATCGCGAAGGTAGTTGGAGATCGCGGTGACGCCGTCGCTTTGTTGAATCGAATATCGCGTAATCGGCAGGTAGGACCGGTCGAGTCCAACCAGCGTGATGTCGGTGCCGTGGAGAGTGGTCACGAAGGGCAAACGGCGGCCGCGAGGGCCTTCCGCCAGCATTTGGCGCGCCAGCAGGGCGCTCACCGAATGCGGGATCGCATAGTGGACGTGCAGCAGGTCCAAGTCATACAACTGCGCAACCTCTGCCATGCGCGTGGCCAGCGCCAGGTCGTAGGGTGGGTAATCGAAAAGGGGATAACGCGAAACTTCGACTTCGTGGTAGTGAATGTTTGGTTCCGATCCACTAAGGCGGATGGGCTGGGCATAGGAAATGAAATGAATGTCGTGCCCGCGCTGCGCGAGCTCCAGGCCTAACTCCGTGGCGACAACGCCGCTACCGCCGTAGGTGGGATAACAAGTGATTCCGATCTTCATTCGTTCGAGGACGCCCTTTCCTGGAGTCTGCTATTTCCAAGAGCCTGTCATTCGATGGCAAGGATAAACCGCGGATGCAGATTTTGTACGAAATCAATGGCGGGACCGCTAGAAAGGATAAAGCGAAATGCGAAGTGAGGCAGGGAGTAAGCCAGGAAGCACGGCTGAAAGATGTCTTCCTACTCGCTCTTTCGTCCGAGGTTGGTGATGCCGGGATCGAGCTTGTCCAGATGGGCCTGTAGCCGCTTCTTGGTGTCTTCCGTCAAGCCGGTAAATTCAATCCCCATGCCTACTCCGGGATCGCGGGTACGAACCGTAGCTGAGGCGACCACCGACTCCTGGTCGATCCAGAACTCAATTCGAAGCGAAGTCCCTGCTTCGACCGGCATGGCGCTCTCAACATAACAACCGTTGCCGCTGATGTCGGTGGCGTTGGCCCGCATGGGAGTGTTTACGCGCTCGTCGCGCAACTGTAACGGAAAAGAGATTTTGTGTCGCAGATACTTTCGGCGGTTGTCGGGTGCGCGGGGCGCGGGAGCATTATCGATGGTCTCTTTCGGAAGCACGGACAGCCAGGGACATTCCTGCTCGGCCACTAACTGCACACCCACCTGAGTCTTCTTGATTCCCCCGGCGTCGACTACCCAGATGACCTTGCAGCGTGCTTTTTTTGCTTCGTACTGCACGCCAATCACGTCGCCGACTTTCAGCTGCTGTTCGATACCGTAAATGCAGGCTCCAGTCGCGCTGATGTTCTGCGCCACGGCGTTCTGGAAAAACGGTCGATCGTTGGAGCCCATGCCCCATACCCGGACTTTCAGGTCCAGAGTGGCACGCGGCGCTATAGCTGACCCGGCCGACATTTGGAAAACTCCCGCCTTAACAATTTCTTAACACGTCAGGCTCATCATACGCGCTCCCGTCATTCGTGGAAGGTTACTAGAGTCACGTTGGGCGTATGAATACAGGTGGTGAACTCGTTCAGGCGAACGGATCATTGTGGGCTTCTTTAAAGGCACAGGTCGCGATAGGAAATCAGGGCGATCCCGGCTTGCGAAAGAGTGTTCCTGGCCTCAGGCAAGGTCAAGGCGTGGAGTTCAATTTCCCGCGACTCGCGCAGGCGCGTTTTAGCGGCTCCCAGGTCCGCGTCGTTGTAGCCAGGATGGCAGACGAATTCCCATGTGCCTTCAGGAATGCTGGTTGCAATTGCGTGGAACAGCGTCTGATCGAGTATTCCGGTCACCTCTACGCCGAGCGTTCCATCAGGCGTGGCAAAACCCTCTTCCTCCACGGCCGCGCGGAATCTGCCGGCGAAGCCTTGCAGAACCCTCATCTCGGCATAGCGCGTCCAGATGCCTGGCCTGGCCAGGAGCTGGCCCGACCGCAAGGGACGCCGTGGGCCGAAGGGATTGCGCACGGCTCGCACGCCGCAAGCCGCACCGGCCCGCAGCAGGGGCCGCAGCACGCGCGGAAACAGATGCGTATGCTTGTGCGTGTCGAGGTGAGAAACTACGATTCCGGCGTCTTGAATCTTTCGGATCTGCGCCGTCGCTTCTGCCTCAATCTCACGCGGATTGAGGCGGCCAGTGAGCGCCCGCAGCGCGAAGCCGCTGATGCCATCGGGGAAACGCCCGAAGCCCGAATCTCGATTCGCGCTCCGATCCTCATTTTGACCCACCAGGCTTGAGATTATTGTGGGATCGAGCACGGGTTGGCCGTCGACCAGCACGACATGGCATCCCACGCTCAGTCGAGGCACGGTTGGCGCGAGTTGCACGGCATCCGAAAACGCCGGACCATTCGCCATTAACGTGGAGGAAGTGACGACGCCGCGGCTGTGCGCCTCGACGATGCCCCGGTTGACCCCCGCGGTAAAACCAAAATCATCCGCGTTTATGATCAGCCGCCGCATCGCGACAGTCTTCATCGCGACAGTCTAGCAGGGCAGTCAGCAATTCCACCTTTGTACAAAAAGTGCCGGTCCCGTCAAGTGCACTAGAATGTCACTCTCAGTCCAAACCGGATCGTGCGGTTGCCTCCATTTTGCACCACCGGGTTCCCGAAGCCTGTCCCCAGAGAAACCAGACCGGCATCCTCGAGGAACGGGTCGATGGTGCCGTAGTTCGGGTGATTAAACGCGTTCACCATGCTCATGTGCCAGATCAGCCGAGCGCGCTCACCCCAGTTGGAAGTCTTGGCTACCGAGAAGTTCGCGATATTGCTCTTATAGTCACGGAGGCTGTTGCGAGGTGCATTGCCGAATGGTGTGCTGTTGACGGTCTGCGCCTCATAGGCGTTCAGGATATAGTGCTCCTGGTTGGCAGTTACAGCATTGGCGGTTGCGCCCCCGCTGGCATTCAAGGCGGTATAGTCGTACAGTGCGGTGGGTGCGGCCGAGCAAACGACTGGGTTGCCAAAAAGAGGGCACGCGTCCGCGGCATAGACTCCGACCGCGTTAACTGGAGCGTGTGGGTTGCTCACGAAAGGCCTCGCCGTATCAGAACCTGAGTTGAATGCCCCTAGAAAGCCCTGATCGCTGATGTCGTACGGGCTAAGCGCGTAAGCCGAGAAAAATTCCACCGGCGTGTAGGGCTGGCCGGACTGCAAAATGTAGGTGCCTGCAACCGACCACCCTCCAAAGGCGTGGCCAAGGAAGCCGTGCTGGCCCTTGAAGCCTGGGATGGCTTCATTAAATGACACCGTCCAGGTCTGCGGGAAATCCAAACCCGAAAGGCCGTGTTCCTCGCTGGTGTAGTTGAGCGGGTTCTGCGAGAAGGCGACGGTGCCGCCACCGGCGAAGGTGCCGAAGATCTCGCTGGCGTTGTCGGTGGTCTTGCTCCAGGTGTAGTTGGTTTTCATGGTGAGCTGATTGAACAGGTTGGTGGTACGGAATTCGGCTTGCAAGCCGTTATACGCCGAATAGGATGTGTTGGTGCGCACACGCTCAACGCCTTCGTTGCAATTCTCGCGGCCAATAGCCGTGGCGACAGCCGCGCTGGCCGCCGGGCAAGGAGTCAGGCCGGATGGGAGCAGACGTGAGCTGAAGACGCCCGCGGCGATTGCGTCTGTTAATCCTGGAGTTTCGGTTCCCCCGGCGCACCCTGGGTCGCCACAACCGAGATAGGGATTGCCATTGATGGATTGAAACAGGTTCTCTCCGTGGTTGCCGACATAACGGACTTCAGCCGCGGCGTGCTCTCCGAATTCTCTTTGAATTCCGAAGCTCCAGGAATGCACGCGGTCGGGTCCGAAATTCGGGGTGACTGAAGTTTGATTGAAGCTGCGCGGGTCAAAAGCGCCCAGCGTCAGGGATGACGCCAATTCGCTCCGCACGGCCGGTCCGAACGGGGCTGCCGGAAGCGCCGCACCGGGAGCGATCGTCTGCGCCAGAACCTGGGGCGCGGAGCTGGCGATATTGAGGTAGATGTTATAGAACGGTGGATCGTAGGCCAGCCGGTATCCGCCACGGAATACGGTCTTGTTATCGCCGAATAACCTTCCGCCGTGCGCTACCGCATATGCGAAGCCGATGCTTGGTCCCCAGCTGTTCTTCGGAGCCGGGAGGTTAGGGAACTCTGTCACCGAGGAGGACAAGCTTGGGAGCCAGAAAGGCTCGCTACTAGTCTGCTGCCTCACGTCATTGTTGTGGAAAAGATCTGCCGGCTGACCATAGTACGAATAGGTCAACCCCAGATTCAGCGTCAAGTGATTGGTGACCTTCCAGTCGTCTCCGAAATAGAAGAAGCTGTCGTGCTCGATAAAGTCCAACTTGGGGCTACCCAGGGTGATCGACGTGAAGTTGGGAGTGTTGGCTGCGAAGAATCCCCAGTCCGTGAACTGGAAAAACCCGTTCCCGTTGGGAAGGAACGTGTTGGGCGATTTCTGAAGGGTGAGGTTGGCTCCTGCCTTGAACTGGTGTTTGCCCCGCACGTAGCTCCAGTTGTCCTGGATCTGATAGGTATTGACAATGCGGCCTTGGGGAAAGCTGTCGAGTGGTCCGAAACCTAGTAAGGAGGTTTCGGCAAAGGTAACATCCGCCAACGCGGATTCTACGCCCTGGTCCGTGGGAACCGTGTTCCCTATCGTGTTGCCTCCAAACTGGACGTTTTGGCGGCCCACGCTGGCTCTCAGTTCGTTCAACATCTGATTTGTGATTTTGTGCGTCCAGCTTGCACCAAGCTGCTGGCTCAAGGCGGGAACGTTGACGGGGTACCCGGACGCTGCCTGACCCTCGTCAACATTGAAGAACGTCGACTTGTTGAACAAGTACCGAAAGTAGACGGTGTCTTTTGAGCCAGTTACGTCAAGACGAGACACCCAGTTGTACGAATGAGAACCGTCACCCAGCGTGCGCTGAACGCCACTCTCCTGCACGTTGCAACCGCTCGCTCCATCGTTTGGGACGGGAACAACCAGACCTGCATCGGCCAGAATCAAAGGGGTATAGTCCGTGGTGGTGAGCGGGCCCAGAGTTGTCGGCCCGCCGCCTCCTACACCGTAAGGACCATATGCAGCCAGGGCAGCCACGCTGGCACTTCCGGGGAAGCACCCTCCCAACTGCGCGAGCCCGGCCAGCGTAGGCGTCAGATTGCCACTTCCGTCCACCGTCTTGGAAGAAACGATTTCATTGTCGAAACCGCCAAAGAAGAACACCTTGTTCTTGACCCAGGGGCCACCGATCGTGGCACCGGTGAATTCATCGTTAAACCGTGGAGGCTTGGTGAGCCCTTCCCCCCAAACAGTATTTTCTTGTTGATTCGTCAAACTCGTAAGGGCGGAGTTGCTCTCCGTGCCGTAAACCGATCCATGCCATACGTTGCCGCCCGATTTGGTGATGATGTTGACGACCGAACCGGCATTGCGCCCGTATTCCGGGCCAAAATTGTTAGTAGTAACCTGATATTGGTCCACAAATTCGGTGTCACTCAGGAAAAGCCCCGGCCCTGCCACCGAATTGTCGTTGTTGTTCTGTCCGTCGATTTGCTGGTCGTTATTGCGGCCGCGCAATCCATCCACCGAAAAGTCCACACCATTGCTGTTCGACAAACCCAGGTCGCGGGACATGCTTACGCCCGGAAGCAGGATTGCCAGATTGTCCAAACCCTCGTTCTCCTGGATGCCAGGAAGATTGCTCATGTCTGTTGAGCTGAAAGAGTTGGTGATCTGAGACTGAGTGGTCTCAATCAGGGGTGTTGCGGCGGAAACCTCGACTGTTTCGGTGGCCGCTCCAACCTCGAGCTTTATGGTTCCCAGCCCGGTATCGACGCCGGGCGTCACATCGATCGCTACCAAGGAGGCCTTGCGGAAACCCGATTTCGAGATTTCCAGACGATAGGTGCCCACCGCCAGCAACGGCAGCTTGAACAGGCCGGAATTGTCGGTTGCTGTGGTGGACGATTGGTTCGTCTCCACGCTGACTGCCTTGGCCTCCGCGCCCACGACGGCAGCGCCGGTGGGATCCACCACGGTACCGGAGATGGAGCCCTTGGAAACTTGGGCCGACGAGGTCGTCGCAAGGAACAAAGCCGCCGCCAGAATCATCCCGATCACCACAGAGTCACGAACCGTTCGCCGCATTTGGCTGCCTCCTGGATGGAATCGACTGAATCGCAACTACTTTAAGATTCCCGAATGAACAGACTAGAGCTCTGGTCCCTGGGTCCCAGGATCATCTTCGGCAAACGCCAAGTGGCGCCATCAAAGAGTCCCCAATTGGTCCCAGCACAAAAAAGTACTAAACAGAAATTGCAATTAACGATCCACTACACGACAGAGACAATAACAATTTTGTTTTCAACGGTTTGTTGTTTTTGGGTATTGCTTCCTATCCTGAATTGCGTAACTCAGCGGCCGCGGTTCTATGTTTTTCGGAATCTGAAGTCCGACCGGGACGAGCTACGATTCTGTCGGCGGTATGTGGATTGTGGGGCGAAGAGGAACATCTGGGAATGAGCCGACACGACTGCGGTCGATTGAGTCGGTCGGCCGACTGAGTCGGTCGGCCCATCCCAGCAGCAATTCACGGTCTGTTCCGGTTAGGGCCTAGCCTCATAGACCAGGTTGAATGGTGTTTGCGTGGCCCGCCGGAAGCGGCTGAAACCGGCAGAAGTGACGACTTTCTGCATTTGTTTTTCGCCGGCCTGAGCGCCCAGACACATCCCCACTTCCTGCGATCGAGAGCAAGGTGTGCACAGGAGCGTTGAGAACGAATAGTAGACACGCCCCACGGGATTCAGATTGTCCTGAAGGTCATCATTGGCGAACGGCTCGACGATCATCCAGGAGCCGTCGTCGCTCAAGGCAGCGCGGACGTGCGCGGCGGCGCCGACTGGGTCTCCCATGTCGTGGAGACAGTCGAAGACCGCCACGAAGTCGTAGTTTTTCCCTGGGAACTCCTTGGCTTTCGCCACCTCGAAGGTGACCCGGTCCGCCACGCCCTGGCGCTTGGCGGATTCCCGCGCCGCCTCAATGGACTTGTCATGGTAATCAAATCCGTAGATGTGGGACTTCGGGAAGGCTTTCGCCATCAGGATTGTGGAAGCGCCTTTTCCGCAGCCCACGTCGGCGACCTTCGCTCCGCGGGCGAGTTTGTCCTGGACGCCATCGAGAGCAGGAATCCAGGAGCTGACCAGATTCGCGACGTAGCCTGGACGGAAGAACTTCTCGCATCCGTGAAACACCCGGTCCTCATGCTCGCCCCAGCCCATCCCAGCGCCGGAACGAAACGCCTCTGTGATGCGCGGGACCGCGGCCAATGATCCTAGAGCGAGTTCGAATGCGCCCGGCAAATACGCTGGACCGTCTTCATTCGCCAAGGTGAGCGCTTGCTCTTCGGTCATTCCGAATTTGTGGGTTTGCGGGTTATACGTGATGTAACCGCCCGCCGCCTGAGAAGCCAGCCACTCGCGTACGTAGCGCTCGTCGGTGCGGGTTATGGCAGCCAGCTCCGGGGCAGTGAGCGGTCCGGCCGCGAGGGCCTTGTAAAGCCCAAGACGGTCGCCGATCACGACCATACCGGTGTGAACGGTGGCTCCGAGATCGGTGACAAACTGTCCTAAGAATTGTTCCAGCTTTTGCGTATCCACAGCCATGGGTTCCTCCAAATGATTCGAAGTACCAAGAAAGACCCTGGGATTTACTTCTTGCTCGGGTCATCTGCGGGATTGACATAGTTAATCTGCAAGGGCGCGCTGCCGTGGATCTGCACGATGACTTCGCCGGAAGCCATGGCGTAGTGATGCATGTCAGGATCGAGGTAGACGAAGCTGCCGGCGGGGAATGACCCCATCTTGTCCTTGTCGAAGGTGTCTCCCATCCCGACCTTGAACGTGCCTGAGAGGATGGTGACGTTTTCGCGCTGAGGATGCCAGTGGGGAGCGATGCGGTAACCGTCTGGCATTTTCAGGCGCACAGTGAAGTCACCGGTGGAAGCAGCCGGGTTGCCTTCGATTACGGCAAGCTGCGCGCCCGGGGCGAGGGAAGGCGGTGGCGGACCCCACGGAATTGTTTCCGGGGTGAATGCGTTCGTGTCATGAGCGGCGGGACGTGCAGCGATCGTGAGCAGGTTGCCTGCAACGCACAGGGTCCCAACCATCACCAGGGCGATGAACAGCTTTTTCTTCATGCGAGTCTCCTCCGAGATTCTTGATGGGGCATAATCTCGCGAAATGGATTGCTTGACAACCCAGCCGAGATAACCTTTGGATATCTTCTTTATATCGTCGCAAGTTGTTGATGTTTATTGGATAATGCTGGGCCAAGGCTCTCCATGGGGCATTCAAAACAGAGTACCGGCGAAGTAGAAGTCGACTTGGGACGCTACGAACTGCGGCGATCCGGACGCCGGATCCGGATCGAGAAGAAGCCCATGGAGTTGCTGATCTTTCTGCTGGAACGCCGTGAGCAGATGGTATCGCGCGAGGAGATCGTCAAGCGGCTGTGGCGCTCCGCTCTGTTTATCGATACCGAAAAAAACGTCAACAACATTGTGCGGAAGCTTCGCACCGCGCTGGGTGACAACGCCGATAAACCACGCTTTCTCGAAACGGTAGTGGGCAAAGGATACCGGTTCGTCGGCCCGGTTCGCGTGATCGATGCGAAATATCCGCTTTCCGATCCTGGACGAGACTCCGTCCGCGCCGACGTCCGGAAGGATGGGAGCGACGTGAGTGAGCGGCCTTCGATCGCTGTGCTACCGCTGTTGTTGCTGGAGAAAGCGACGGATGACCAAGGCTTATGTCTGGGGTTTGCCGACGCGCTCGTCTCGCTTCTCGGCAATCTCTCGGGCGTCGACGTGCTGCCCACGTCGGCAGTCCTGAACTTGCCTCTGGAGCTGACACCTTCGGAGATTGCTTCTCGCCTGGGAGTGCGATTCATTGTCCACGGCGCCATTCTGATGTCAAAAGGGCAGTGGCGTCTCTCGCTGGAGATGTTTGACAGCTACCTGCAACTTTCTTGCTTTACGAAGAAGTGCGACATCGACACGGATGGCCTTGCAAGTCTCGAAGGCGATATTGCGAAGCAAATCAGCCGCGCACTGAACCGGCCCTATCGTCCGGCGGCCGACGATCAGCGCCCACGCTATAGCCGGGACGCGATGGCCTATGCGGAATTTATGCGCGGCTATCGGATCACGGCGTCCGGCGATGCATCCATGATGGATCAAGCGAGCCATCATCTCAGCAATGCCGTGACTCGCGATCCCATGTTTGCCCTCGCTCACGCAACTCTTTCGTTCGCATGCACAACCCGGCATTTCGAATTCGACCCGGCCAGCGTGTGGCTGGAGAAAGCCGAATTCCACTGCCGGCGAGCGCTCGAGCTTGACGCGAATCTTCCCGAGGGACACGTCGCCCGCGCTTTTCTGCTCTGGGGACCGTCGAAGAACTTCCAGCACTTGGAAGCGATTGCTGATCTCAAACGCGCGCTGACCCTGCAGAACAACCTGCCTCATGCTTACAATCGCCTCGGTACGATTCTTGCACATATCGGGTTGCTCGATCACGCGCGTGAGATGTTCGAAAGAGGACGGCCTTTTCAACCCCGGAAGGCAGTGAGCCCAAGCATCGTACAAGTCCATGTTTGGAACCAGAAATACGATTTGGCGCGCCAGCAGATTCAGATCTGGCGGGCGGAGAGTCCCAGCAACAAGTACGCGCTTTATTTCGCTCCCTATCCTGCAATGATGACCGGGGACTGGAAAGAGGCGAGCCAGCTAATGGAGGAAGCGCTGCAGTTCGTGCCGAATGAACCGCTCATCATCAGCTTACATGGCCTGCTCCACGCGCTGGTGGGGAATCGAGATGCAGCCATCGAATGTGTGACCAGAGCCTGTTCGAGTCCAAAATCCTTCGGGCACTCGCACCATACGTACTATCAGATCGCCTGCACGCTGGCTCTGACCGGAAGGCGCGAAACTGCCTTTGAGTGGCTTGAAAGGAGCGTCAGCACCGGCTTCGCCTGCTGGCCTTACTTCCTGAAAGATCCCAGCCTTGCGAGTTTGCGAAGTCTTTCCGCGTTCGAACTTCTGATCAGCGCGTTGCAGGCCAAATACCCGGACCATCTGGGACTGCTATAGGGAGACAACATCAGTGCGCAACAGTTTCGGTGCCGGATGAAGTTGCAGGAAGGCAGCTGCGGCGTTGCGGGCACGTCCCGCGATCTCGCGGGGGCTCGGTCGCTCCGCGACCCCGAGCAGCAGGCTGACCATTAAATCGCGCCAGAGCAGCCCGGCGAACTGCCCGGCAAGTTCGGCAGGACGGCCCGTGAGAAGTCCGGACGCCTTGGCGCGGGCCATAAGTTCATGCAAGGCGGAGCGGCTTGCCTCGCGTCCAATCGAGTTGAGCGCACGCGCCACCTCGGGGGCCTGGACCGCCTCGGCGATGGCCAGCCGGAATACCGCAATGACCGTGGGATCGCTTACCTCGCGGAGAAGCTTCGTCCCGAAAGAAGCTAGCACGTGCTCCAAGGTCTCGCGGTCGCGCAGCACGGGCAGGTCAGCAGGCACGTCCAGCCGCTTGGCGCGCTCGCTGATGCAGGCGACCAGCATTTCCTGCTTGTTGCCAACTAGCGCGTAAAGTTCTCGCTTCGAAACGCGCGCGCGCGTCGCGATCTCGAGCGTGCTGGTCGGTACATAGCCGCGCCTCGTGAACGCCGCAAAGGCCGCCTTAAGGATGCGCTTGCGCACCCCCGCTTCGCCGCCGCCTTTGTGGCGATGTTTTGACATCGATGCCGCCATCACCCTCTCCTTGCTGGCATGGTACCGTATAGTACCATCAAGAGCCTGAGCGTGAAGAGATTTATGCAACTTTTCTCTTGTCGCTACGTCTAAAGGAATATGGTACCCAGTGGTACCAAGATAGGACCCGAGTTCGGGAAGCCGCCATTGTGACAGGAGGTCTACATGTCCCCGAGAACCATCTTCAATCTGCAGCTCATTCTAGGTTATGTCGCGTGGCTGATTTGCTTCCGCTCGTACTTCCTGCCCAGGCTCAAGTCAATGGGTCAGGTCGAAGCGCATCGCGCCATCGCTACCCTGCACAGCTTCCGCTTCTTCGGGCTCGTCTTTATCCTTCCAGGCGTAGTCGGCCCGAATCTGCCCGCCGCCGGCTTCGCCACGTTCGCCTCCCACTGGGACCTGGCAACCGGAGTGCTCGCCATCCTCGCGCTTCTCACGGTGAGAATACGTCCGCTCTTTTGGTTGTTTGTCGTGTCCTTTAATGTTGTGGGAGTGGTCGACCTTATCGCCAACTATTACCACGCCGTCAAGGTCGGCCTTCCTGCATTGGCGGGGCAGTTGGGCGCCGCATACGCGATCCCGATCATCTACGTGCCCGTGCTGATGATCACGCACGTCGTCGCATTCTACTTGCTGTTGCGTCCTCAGCCTAAGGCGGTTCGAGCCCTCGCAGGCGATGATGCGGCCGCCGCGGGGGCATCAGGGCTTAACCGTGCACCTCGCGACTTCCAACGAGCGAGATCGCGGTGGCTGCCGGGATCATCCATGGGCCGTGAATGTAGTCCACAATTTGCTCGATTTCCTGGCCGATCACCTTCATGCGAATGACCGAGTATGAGGTCCATGTGTCAGCACCGCGTTGGAGAACAATGAGCGCCGGTTCTGCATCCACCTCGCCCAGCGCGAGTTTCCAGGGCCACGGCCAGCGGTCGTAGTTGAAGAAGTAGGGTGCGTCGGCAAACTTCCCGGCAAACCTATCGAGCACGTTGAGCCGGGCGTCGGCGCTGATCAATTCGCGCACTCCGTTCCAGTCGCGACGATTAAAGCGATCCACATAAAGTTGCATGATTTGTGCCAGCTCGGGATCCGCACTCCGAACTGAAGGCGATGGAACCGGAGACGAAGCTAATTTCGCCCGGCCGCGGTTGAGCGCTGCCTTAACGCCACCAACCGTGGAATCGACGAGTTCCGCAATCTCTTCCAGCGAGTAATCAAATACGTCTTTCAGAAGAATGCATGCGCGCTCCTTCGGAGGCAGGGATGCGACGAGGTGTTCCACTGCTTTGCCGATCCCGAGTGTGGCTGGTTCGGGCGGTGAGACTGCTTCGGGCATGGCAGCGGCCGCCTCGGCTTCGTCCCGCACCCCCTTTCGGCGCAGGAAATCGATGCAGCGATTGTGAGCAATCCGAAACAGCCACGGCTTCAGAGGACGGCTCTCATCGTACTTGTCCAGCTTTCGATACGCTTCGATCAAGGCCTCCTGCACGACGTCTTCGCCGTCCATGATCGAACCCGTCATGCGCGCACAGTAGCGGTGCAGGCTCGGCCGAAGAGTGGTCACCGTCTCCAGGAAGGCCAGATAGCGCGCCTCGACCCGACCAGAGCCATCCAGATACGCTTGGCTATCCACGCTGTTCAGCTCGCTTTCGACTCTTCCTCGCGCCTGCGGATGGCGGCTCCTTGAGGGTCGGTTAGGATATCGACCCACTTGGGGTGAGGCGTGAGCTCGGCGTCGTAGTTGTCGTGCCAGTTCCACCACTTGTACGGCGGGGTCTGGGGGTAACCCTCAGGCGAGTCTTCCCAGGTTTCCTGACGCCCGAGCGGTGTGATGTCGAGGTAGCTCCAGGTGCTTCCCATCGCCTCGTCGCCGCGGCTGTTGATGAAGTATGTGCGGAACACCTTGTCACCGTCGCGGAAGAACACGTTGTGGCCGTGCCATTCATCGACCCCGAAGTCTTTGTCGAAGCTGTCGGTCGTGGTGTACCACGGCATCTCCCAGCCCATTCGCGCCTTCACCCGCGCGATGTCCGGCTGTGGCGCGCGTGAGGCCCAGGCAAGGGTGGTGTCACGAGCGTTCAGATGGGCCAGGTGCGAAACCTGATCGGCACCCAGAGAGCAGCCGCGGCAGGCGTGCCCGGGCCAGCCAAACACTCCGGGCTCAAAGAAGGCGCGATAGACGATCAACTGTCTGCGGCCCTCGAACAGATCGAGCAGGCTAACCCTTCCCTTCGGTCCTTCGAACTCGTACTTTTTCTCCACCAGCGTCCACGGCATGCGTCGACGCTCGGCGGCCAGCGCATCACGGGAGCGGGTCAAGGCCTTCTCCTTCGCGAGGAGTTGCTGCCGCGCAGCCTCCCACTCCTGCTGCGACACAATCGGGGGTGTCTTCATTGCGATATTTCCTTTTGGTTGTGCCATGTCCCTATCTTTGCTCGTTGCCATACCGTTTCTCCTTTCTTTCCTGAAACAGACTGAGACTACTTGCTTTCAGCTATTACGACTGCTGGTGACGCCATGATACGTCCGAGTCAAATTTCTTGAAGTTGCACGCCAGCGCTGACCTTCATGCGGAATCGCTTGGCCCAGCGGCACATACCGCGAAGCGGAGCGATGATTGTCTTCCCCGGCTGGGTCAATGAATATTCGACAGCGAGGGGCGTTGACGTGGTCGCGCTTCTGGCGATCAATCCTGAAGATTCGAGGCTGCGTAGAGTTCTGGTAAGCATCCGCTGTGAGACCCCTTGAAGACGGCGGCGCAACTCCCCATGTCGATAAGGCTTTTCTTGAAGCGAAAACAAAACCTTTGGCGTCCACCTGCCGATGAAGATCGGCTTCATCACTTTCGACTCCTTTATTGTGTTCATAGTTTCCCGCCTGATGCGAAAAGTTGCAATTAGGAACATATGTGTGCCTAACTGATCCTTCTCCTATTAACTCCTTCATCAGTTAATACGGCTGCGGGGATCGAGAGGATACGTAACATTTCTTCGGTCCGCACGGCGCACGCACCTCTGATCGAGGAAGCCCGTAGCATCGACCAACGAGCAGCCGTTTGGAGATTGGCTCACTACCGAGAGTTTTGCAGAGGCACGCTGTTCCAAGGCGCGTTTGCTTCTGTGCTAGGCGAAGCACTCGAATTCAAATCGGTATCCCGGCCGGACTTGCGCCAATTACCACGGCCCGCACCCCATGCGCCGAACGAGATTCCTGAATCGCTCATCCGAACGCAGCGAGTCAAGGCAGGATCGACATTCAAACGTGTCCCCCATCGTATGCGTGGTCACGGGAATCAACAACAGCCTGGCCAGTGTGGTCGACCCGGGAGATCGCCCACAAGGCGCGTTCCAACTGGAACCCCGCAGGTCCCGGCCATAAGCGGCAAGCCAGTAAAGCTATTATTCTGAAATGTGATTGAAAAGCCAGACACACAAGCCAACACATCGCCTCGCAAGAGGCTTCTCCGATCCTTTGTTCGATGGCTTGCCATCGGCGTAGCGCTTCTTTGGTCGCTTGCCGCGCTCAGCCTTCTGGCCGCACGGTGGATCGATCCACCGACAACCACGGTGCACATCCAGCGCCGCTTGCAGGCCTGGATTCACCACACTCCCTATCACGAACGCTACAAGTTCATTCCGCTCGGCCAAATCTCACCCGATTTCCAGCACGCTGTCATCGCCGCGGAGGACGCGCGCTTCTATCAACACCATGGGTTCGATTGGCACGAGATCCAAATCGCTGCCGAAGAGGATGTCGAAGGCAATCGCATCCGCGGAGCTTCCACCATTACGCAGCAACTCGTAAAGAATCTGTTTTTCGGAACGGGCCGCTCAGTCCTCCGCAAGGGAGCGGAGTTCACACTCGTGCCCGTGGCCGAAATTGTCCTCGGCAAGCGACGCATTCTGGAGATCTACCTCAATGTGGTCGAATGGGGTCCTGGTATTTATGGCGCAGATTCGGCGTGTCGTTACTACGATGGAACGGCAGCTCGGAATATCGGCCGGGAAGAGGCGGCCCGGCTCGCAGCGATTTTGCCGGCTCCCCTGAAGCGACGACCCGAGCGCATGAATAAGTACAGCGCGCTCATCCTGGAGCGGATGCGCGAAATGGGTTGGTGATGGAAAGTAACTCCTTCCAATGCGGCCCGTATGAGTTCTCTCGCCCTCAGCTCGGCTGGATGGGTGCCGATTTGGAAATTACTGCCTCGACCGCAGAACACATGGCCGGAATCGACGCGCCACGATTCCGGGGATTCGCGAACCATCAGGTTGTAGGGCAGCTTCAGCTCTGCGACCACCTCGCGGAATTGCTCGGCCGTGAGAACGTCCTTGGCTATTTGTTTTGTCCTTGGGGACGCAAGTTTGCTAGCGGAACTCCTCATCAAACAGGCTGGGTCCTGATGAGCCTCTGCTAAAATGAATTTCAGATAAAATTTGGAGTGCAGCACGAGAGTTTCGCTGTGGGTTTTGGCCTGCTCGTTGAGCCACGTTTGCATCTCAATTTTGTCGAAACTCGGTCCCAGAGCAGTTGTTACTATTTATCGGAAGCTCTGGGAGGGCACGAAAATCTTACGAGTTAAGGCGTTTGTTTTCATAGTGGGCGGTTAGCTCAGCTGGTTAGAGCGCCTGCCTTACAAGCAGGAGGTCGCAGGTTCGAGTCCTGCACTGCCCACCAATCTCCCGTTTTTGTGCACGTTGTTCCCCCGTTGACTTAACCCCTTCAACCCAGGCGCGTCCAGATCTGCCGGGCTGCGGGCGGGCGCGCGTCTTCCGCGACCAGAGTGCTACTGACGCCGGTTCCGGCGGCATGCGGGAAACTCGCAAGTAGGGAAGGCGCATCCTAGCGCTCAAGGCCGTGGTATGCTCGGCTTGACTCCCGGAATATGATCCGCGGGACGGGATATGATCTGCGGAATATGATCGGGAATTCGATCTGCAGGACATGATCCACGGGATACGATGCGCAAAGTTCGAGGCGCTGAGGCGCCTCCGGAGGTGAGCGATGCGATGGATCTATACACTTTTCCTGGTATCGGGAATCGCCTTCGGTCAGGCTGCGGACTCTCCGCAATCAGTCGCTCCACAAACCGGCTCGCAGGCGAACGTCCCTGCGACGCGGGCTCCCGAGGCGAATCCTGCGCCGGCAGCGACGGCTCCTACGTCCAATGAAAGAGCAGCCCAGGCGAAGGCGCCGGACCCCAACGCTGCGGTGATTCCGGCGGGCGCGAGAATTCCGCTGTTGCTCAAGCAGGCCATCTCCACCAAGAATGCACGTGAGGGCGACGCGGTGTACGCGGAGACGGCGTTTCCGTTTGTCGTGAACGAACACATTCTGGTGCCGGCGGGGACTTATATTCAGGGCAAGATTTCGCACGTGGAGCGCGCGGGGCGACTGAAGGGGCGAGCGGAAATCCTGATGCACTTCACGTCAATGATTTATCCCAGCGGTTACACGGTAATGTTGCCGGGATCGGTGGAGAACACGCCGGGCGCGGACAACAAAGGCGTGAAAGATAAAGAAGGAACCATCCGGCAGGATAGTGACACCGGCAAGAAGATTGAAGACGCAGCGAGGAACGGCGCTTACGGCGGCGCGGTGGGCGGCATTGGCGGCGGATTGGCTACCGGCGGTCTGAATGGCGCGCGCATTGGGGCGGGAGCGGGAGCGGCGGCCGGTATTGCCTGGGCTTTGTTGAAGCGCGGCAGCGATGTGAGGCTGGATGTAGGGACGTCGATTGAGATGGAAATCCAGCGCGAGATTCCATTGGATGGGACCAGAATTGCGTTGGCCAAGAGCACGCAGTAGCTAGTGCGTGTTGATATCCGCGTAGTGAGCGAAGCTGGAAAGCGCGACCTGGTCGTTGCCCGGGAGGTAGAAACCGAACTTGCCGGCGCTCAGGTCGTTGCCTGGTTCCGCCCAGCGATCGAGGATGACCCAGTTGTCTCCCTGCCTGATCTGATGGACGATCTGATTTGCTTCCACGCGGATCTGAATGGTGTGGAAGGTTTTCTTGCCGACTTTTTGCGGAACCTTCACCTCGCCAACTTTCTGGCCGTTGCGGATTGAAGTGCGGTAGAAGTTGTTGTCGTCCATTTGGAACAGATCGTAATTATTGCCGTTGGTATAGTGGACGACCCACTGCAAACGGTGACCCTTCTGCAGTTCCGCGGAGAACACAAACGTACCGGTCGCGGGTGAAACGCCATAAAGAATGTAGTCGCCGCCTTTACGGACATAACCATCTTTTTCCTGGGACCAACCCAGCGGATTATCCCACTTGGACATGCCGTCGGGCGCTGGCAGATCGATGGTGCGCAATTGACCCGCACCTAGATCAAGAGTAGACGTGCGGACCAGACCGTCGGCGGTTCGCACGCTGAGCGTGTAGGAACCTGCTGCTAAACTTAACAGGCTGCCACCGGTCACCTTCGTCGGAGTTTCTCCGGCCTTGGCGAGCGTAACCTGAGCGTCGGCGGGCGCGAAGTTGATGCGCACCTCCGGTGGAGCGGCTTCGAGCGCGGCATCGGCTGCGAGCAGAGAAACCGCTGACCCCACAACAAAATGTTTCTTGCTCTGCTTGAACCTGAATTTTTCCTTGCGGATTTCGATGGTGTGGTCGCCGGGATTCACGTTGTTGAGGGTGAGCGAGCCATCCCCCTGAATGGTTCCGACGGGAGATTGGTCAATGAGGACGGTCGCTCCCGGAGTTCCGCCTCGAATCGAAAGGGAAGCGAGATGGGGCAAGGGCTGCAGGTCGAAGATCAGCTTAGCCTGCTCGCCTTTGCGGATTCGGATTTTCTGTTCCGCGGAATCCAGGAAGCCGCTCTTGGAGACGCGCACCGCGTAGTCTTTCGGCTCGAGATTTGAAACGCGCAACTGCCCGTAGGTTGAGGTCAGTTGCGACATCGGCTTGCCATTCAGAAAAATCTTTGCCTGGTCCTGTCCCGTGAGGACGAGCAAGGTCCCAACGTCTCGCCCGGACTCGAGGAAGGTGGTAAGCTCCGGCGCCGCGTTCACTTCCACTTCAAGCTGGTACTGATCGGAGCCGTGAGTCACGGCCAGATGATGGGCTCCGGGCGCGAGCGATGGAAAGTCGGAGCCTTCCGCTGGGATGTTCAGTGCGGGCTCTCCATCGACGCTAAGTTTTGCGGCCGAGTCGCTGGAATAAACGTGCATGTGTCCGGAGCCGCTGCTGACCAGCAGCGCAAGCACGCCTTTGGCGCTGATGGCCCCTTTCACGACCGGCAGCGTGGTTGCGTCCGCGGAAAAAACGAAGGACGCGTCGCCCTGCGGGCCCTTGAAGGTCAGGGTGTGCTCTCCGGGAGCAATTTTGTCGGCGGACCACTGCGCGTCCTGGAGGTCCGCCGCAGGTTCGGCGTCGAGAGATACTTTTCCAGCGCCCGCATCGGAAGACAGCCTCACCGCGGTCAATAGAGAATCGGGAGTCGGATTCGCCGGAACAGCGGGCGCGACTTCGGCTGCTGGAGTTGCGGCGGGTGCAGTGCTCGCAGTCTTCTGCGTTAGCTTTCGGATAACCAGCACTGCCGACAGAATAATCACCAGCGTCGCTACTGCCGCCGCTCCGATCAGGATGTTCTTTGTGCTTGGGATCGAGAATTGCGGAAGGGCGATGGGACGCTTCGTCGGGCTCTTTGCGGCAGGCGACTTCGCGGCGGGTGCCGGCGTCACCCGCGCCGATGGAGCTGCGACCTGCCTGGAAGTAGGTGCGGCAGCAGGAACGCCGCCGGCGGTCGGCAAGGTTCCAAATATCGTTGCCACCGGCGGCGGGGCCGAATAGTCAAGACTCGCGAGATCGCTATCGGGGAGACCTTGATTGCGAAGGTCGTTGCCCGGGACGCTATTTTGAAGATCGCTATTTTGAAGATTGGTGTCTTGGGGCTCGACCCTCGGGAACGATGGGGTCCGGAGATCGCGGCTTGGACTATCCCAATGCGACGTGACCAGCGGCGGAGGAAAAGACGGAACAGCAGGCGGAGCGCTCGGCGCGTCGGGCGGAAAAAGTGGCGGCGGAGTGACGGGGAAATCAAAAATGGAAGCTTTGCCACTTGCCGCCGGGGGCACTGGCGGTTTCGCTAGCGGCGCGGGAGGCGTATGGAACGAGAGGGTTGGGCTTTCGGCAGGCTCACTCGACCTGGCGGGGGTGCTCACGCCGGGCAGGCTCAGGCGCTGCAGAACATTGTTGGCAATGGAAACGATTTCTCCATCATCCGAATATTTTTTCGCAAGATCACGCGTGCGTTCGACGATGGCCAGCTTCACTAAGACATCGTCTGAGGACTCAGCCTCACCGGAGATGCGGCGCAATTCCTCGAGATCTTTGCGGCGAGTTTGACGCTGCTGCGTCTGCAGGTCCCGCTGCACCGACTCCTGAATCTGGATGAGCCGCGGCTCCCGCGGGTAGCTGGAGAGCCCCTCGTCAATGCGGGCCATGGCTCCGGCCAGATCGGCAGCGGCCTGCAGGTTGCGCGCCTGGGCTACACACTCGTTGACATAGGTTTCGCGCTTCTGGTCCTGGATCAGCGTACGCAGCATTTTGCCGCTCGGATGATTCGGATTCAGATGGGAAGCCTCTTTCGCGAGAGTCTCCGCTTCACGCCAGTCGGTTTCCACCAGCGAACGCGCGTGCTCCACCAATGCGTTGGCCAGTACGGCGCGAGAGATGGAACTGTTCTCATCCAACTCGAACGCCTTGCGCAGAATCGCAATGCCTTCGGCGGCTTTCTGTTGCCCGCACAATTCCTGGCCCGCCGTGAGCAGGCGTTGCGCTTCGTCCTGGCGCTGCACGCCATCCCGGGCCAGCTTCTCGAGCCCGTGGAACTCTTCGTCATCGGGAGACTCTGCCACCGCACCTTGCAGCAGATCGAGAGCGCGGTTGAAATCGCTGGAACGCAGACAGTGGTCCACCTGTTCGATCAGCTGGCTCTTGGATTGAATCCGAACCTGCTGCTCGCGTCTCTTTTGCAGGCGCTCCATCTCGAACTGCAAGCCGGGATACTGGCTGTAGATGGTGCGCAGGACTTCCCAATCATTCAGGGCATCGCCGAACGCGGCCTGCTCCTCGTGAAGGCGTGCGCGGGCGATGATTGAATTCACCAGATCTCGTTTATCCCGTGTCAGGCGCAAGGCGTGCTCAAAGTGCGATTCGCCGGGGTGAAGATCGAGCGCTTCCTGCAGAATGCTGACGCGCTTGTCGAGATCCTGTTCGGCGTCTACCTGCCGGTCGACCGATGCGATGAAGGCAGAAAGGTCCTGGCGCTGCTGCTCTTCGATGTCATAGCGCAGCGCCTGGAAAATGGCATTGGTAGGATACTTGGTCAAATACGCCTGGCACACGGCGAGGGCTTTGGCGAAGCTGTGCTCGGCAAGATGTTTCCGCGCCTCGGCGTAGGCTGTGTTCAGGGCATCGTGTTCGGAACGGACTTCGTTGTAAAAACTCTGATAGTTGGTCGCGCTCTCTCGGTTGGCCGACTCAGGGGCACGGCGGTCGAGTTCAAGCACGACTCCGAGCTTGGCGAGAGCGCTGCTGACGTCGCCCTTGTGCCAGGCATCGAGAGCGGCGCGATGGATCTGCTCTTTTTCCTGGCGAAGCTTGTTGTATTCGTGCTCCTGGCGGTCGACCTCGGCAATCATCTGCAGGGCGCGAGCCTCTTGGGGACGCAGCTGCACCACGTTCTGCAAGGCTTCCCGGGCATGCGGATAGGCGTGATTCTCGATGTGCTGCTTGGCAAGTTTGTACCAGTTATCAATCTGGCGTTCGCTGCGGCGGCTCTCGATGCGAGACTTCAGAGATAAAGCGACAGCGTTGTCGGGCTCGATCTGCAGCACTTCGGAAAGCTTCTGCAGGGCGAGCGGGTCTTCCTCTTCTTCGAAGCGGGCCTTGGCGGCCTCGAGGAGCTGGGTGAGAGTTTTGCGGCGGCTGACGGAATCGAGCTGGCGGCGCAGCGAGCCGATGCTGGAATCCATGTGGCCTTCGGCCTCGAGTTCACCCAGAATCTCCCCGGCAAATTGCAGATCGCCGCCTTCGAGCGCTTTGGTGGCACGCTGCACCCGCGGAGCCAGACGTTGCGGATCGAAGGCCTCGATGGGCTCGTTGCGCAGGGCTTTGCTGAGCGTTTCGCTGAGGTCACGCGCGCTGGCAAAGCGGTGCCACGACTGTTTCGCCATTCCCTTGTGCACGACGCGGCTGATCGGCGTGCTCACTGCCGGGTTCAATTCCGATGCCGGCGGTGGAATCTGGTGCAGGATGGCGTCGACGACTTCATCGGCGCGGGCGCGCTGGAAGGGATGGCGAGCCGTCAAGGCTTCATAGCAGACAACGCTGAGCGAAAAAATGTCAGACGCAGGAGTGAGAACCTTGAGCTGAATCTGCTCGGGAGACATGTAGAGCAGCGTGCCTTTCTGGGCGCGCGTGGTGTGCGCGTCGGCCATATGGGCAACGCCGAAATCGATGATCTTCACCGAGTCGTCTTCCATGACGAAGATGTTGCTCGGCTTGAGATCGCGGTGGATCAGGCCTCGTTCATGAGCGGCGTGCAGTCCGCGGCAGGTTTGCGTGATGATCTCGACCGCTCGCTCAACCGTGAGACGGTGGCTGGACTTGCGAATAAAACTGTCGAGCGTGGTTCCCGGCAAAAGCGGCATGACGAAGTAGGGTTTCTTCTTGCCGTCCTCTTCAAACTCCCCAATGTCGAAGATCTCCACGATGTTCGGGTGGCTCATCGAGGCGAGCACGTCGCACTCTTTATAGAAGAGTTGCAGGGACGCTGGGTCGGGCAGGTCGAGGATGGTTTTGACCGCGACCTCGCGGCGCACCACGGTGTCGTAGGCGCGGTAAACCAGTCCCATGCCGCCCTGGCCGAGGATCTGCCGAACCTCGTAGCGGCCGGCTAATTTCTTAGGTGAGGTGGGGTTATCCATGACGAATGGCCCCGGGGGGTGGAGCGTTCGTATTATCTCTGTTTTTCGATGGAAAGAACAGCGTTTTTAGGAGAAAAGAACAGCCCGAAATGGCAGTATTTGCAGGCCATAAGCGGGTTTTATCGTCGGGCAGGGACTGCTGGCCTTGAGATGATTTGATGTGCCGCGACCACCAAACCGAAGGCTACGGCTTGGATTGATGGACGGGCCCCGCGGTAGCCAGGACATCGACATTGAGCCGGTCAGGATGCGGGTGGTCGGTTGCTGTGGGGCCCTTGGCCGCAGGCGAAGGGGACTTGTCTCCGGGCAGAACTCCGACAGCGCGGTTTTTCCCCGCCTGCTTCGCGCGACGGAGGCCGTCGTCGGCAAGGCTTAATACTTCCTCGTAACTGACGCTTCCGGGATCAGCCGGCAGCCAGGGGAATGCGGCCCAGCCGATGGAGCAAGTGCGGTAGAGGACTTCCTCGGGGCTGCGTAGGACAAACGGCGTGCCTCCGACCGCAACCAGAACCCGGGACGCAAGGGTTTCCGCTTCCCGGCGGTCCGTGTAGCGGGAGACGATCAAAAATTCCTCGCCGCCCCAGCGCAGCAGAACGTCGGAATGACGAATCGCTGAACTGATCCTGTGCGACATTTCCACCAAGATGCGGTCGCCCACATCGTGGCCGTAGTTGTCGTTGATTTCCTTAAAATTGTCGGCGTCGATGAGGTAGAAAACCAGGTCGCGGGTGCGAGGTTCACGCTGGTCGGAATAGGAACGCAGCGACTGGCTAACGTCGGTTCCGATGGTTGCCGAGAAATAGCGGCGGTTGCGAATGCCGGTCAGGGGATCGGTCAGGGAAGCTTCTTCCAGAATGTCGTTGGCGCGCTTCAACTCCTGGTTGAGCCGGTGGTGCTTGAGGAAGATCAGAAATGCCATGGCGAACATAGTGCCGAGCGTCAGAAGAATACGGAAACGCGCGACCTGATGCGGGATGGTTTGATCGAGCAAAGCGGAAACGGCAATCACGGGCAAGGACAAAACCGCCAGCATGGCCAAGCTCGCCACCCAAGAACCATAGCTGCTCTCGCGCGGAGCCTCCTCTGCGGGACTCAGTCCACGGCCGCTGAGCCCCAGCAGGGTGAAAGCCGCAAACGATGCCGAGTACGGGATGTCGTACCAACTTCCGGTGAAGTACACATCTCGTTCGAGGGCCTTATTCAAAACGGCAAATGCGACGGCGTTGAACAGAACGGCCAGGGCGAAAAAGGCGTAGAAAGTTCTCCAGCGTCCCTTGGTTTGGTGCCAGAACAGACCGAGAACCACGATCAGGATGAACGCTCCGCAGTCGTAGAGCCAGTCAAAGCTCCGGTCGTAGTTCGCCTGATTCGGAGAAACGTATTGCCAGCACACCACGAAGAACACGTAGATATAGAGCCACCAGAACAACAGCAGAAGGAAATCCAGAATGCCCAGCCGCGCGCCGCGTTCGGAAGGCGCGAGATGCGGACGGAGCAGCAGGCCCGCCAGCATGGGAGCTCCGGCCTGGAACAGCAGAACGTCGGCCGGATACATCGCGGGCATCTTGACGCGGAAAACCAAGTCGAAGACGATCCACACCATCTGATCGCCTAACCAGAGCGTCCAGCCCATGACTTGAAGCATCCAGAACAAGCGGGTGCGGCCCTGCGTGGCGAGTCCGTTGGTTGCGAACGCCAGCAAAGCGCAGAGCATCAGCAGCGCGCAGGTGAGGTCGCTGACGGCAGTGAGAGCCAGGCCCCGCGGCAGCACTGCACAAGCCAGGGCTAACACCACCGTCACAGACACAGCGGTGGCGGCCCAGAGCCTGGAGTAATTTGTCAGTGTCAATTCTGCTCCGCGAGCATCCCGCCCACCTGCGGCGAACCTATCGCAGGGGTCGATGGTAACCCCGTCGGGGGACGGGGTGGTACTGAAAACAAGTCCTGCTCAGCAGTCCCGGAGACTGGAACTGCCTCGCGGCAGACGCGTTACCCCTCCGCGCCTGCTGAATTGCGCAAGGGATTGTCCTGAGCGTTGATTTCCCGGCGCAAATCTTCCCAAATCTTGTTGGGCATCTCGAGAAACACGTTCACGACCTCCGGATCGAACTGCCGCCCGGACCACTTTTTGATCTCCTCGCGAGCCGCGTCCAGCGTCTGCGCCGGACGGTAAGGACGGTCGGAGGTGATGGCATCGAGTGTGTCAGCGATGGAAAAAATGCGAGCCCCCAGCGGGATTCCCTCTCCCTTGAGACCCCGTGGATAACCGGTGCCGTCGAAACGTTCCTGGTGGGAATAGACAATCTCGGCAGCTTCCTGGAGGACGGGAATTTTCCGCACCAGTTTGTATCCGAGATGGCAGTGCTCCCGCATGACGATAACTTCATCGGGCGTGAGTTTTCCAGGTTTGTTCAAGATGTTGTCGGGAATCGCCATTTTGCCAATGTCGTGAAGGAAGGCTCCTCGTGCGATAATCTCGATCTGTTCCTTGGGAACCCCCATACGGCTCGCGATGGCCATGGTGTACGCGGTCACACGTTTTGAGTGCCCTTCGGTTTCGCGGTCTTTGTAGTCGAGGGCCTCACCCAGAACCTCAAGCGTAATGTCATAGGAGCGCTTCAGTTCCTCCAGAGCTGCCTGCAGTTGATCGGTGCGGGCTTCCACCAGCGATTCCAAGTTCAACTGGTAGTTGCGGTTCTCCATCTTGAGGCGGCGATTTTCCAGGGCGCGGCTGACGGTGGCCAGCAATTGTTCGCGCTCAAACGGCTTCAGCAGGTAGTCATAGGCGCCGTTGCGGATGGCCGTGAGCGCCACGGAGATGTCGTGCACGGCGGTAACCATCACCACCGGCATGTCCGGATACTTCTCCTTAGTGCGCTCCAGCAGGCCAATGCCATCGAGGTCAGCCATCATCAGATCCGACAGCATGAGCTCGAACTCTTCGCCAAAGCTCAGCACGGCCAGGGCTTCGATGCCGGAACTCGCTTGTTTACAAGCATATCCAGCCGACGTAAGCATCGCCGACACAATGTCGCGGATAGGCTCTTCGTCGTCAACAACCAGAATTCGATCCGGCATAGATTCCCTGGGAGAGTCTATCGGCGATTGTAACTCAACCACGAGATGCCGAAAGTAATCATCGAGGTCCGGAAACTGCACTGGAAAACGACCCGACCGTGATATTCAAAAGAAGGAATCACTACGTCCTATAGCGATGAATTCATCCCTCTCGACCATTTCGAGTTCGATCGCCCATCTTGGATTGGGTAAGCCGACGGTTGCGGAGTGGGCCCTGTTAGTGCTGCTCGCGGGCTCTCTGCTGGCGCTACGCACTTTTCACGCACGCTATTTCAAGGCCTGGGTGTTGGGATGGATTGCACTCGTGGTGTCGCGCCTGGCGAGCGATGTGCTCATGGCGCGAATTCCCGCCGAACTTCTTCCGGTGGTGGTGCAGACGACGTTTGTGCTGGCCGTGGGACTGCTGGCCGGAGCCGTTCTCACCTATAGCCGCATCCGCGAGCTGATCGTACCGCTGGCGGTGATTACTCCGATTCTGGTGGGGTTCGCGGGAGCGCGAGCTCTGCTGTGGCCAGACGTCGTGCCGTTGCGCATGGCACTCGAAGTTGCCTACCGAGTAGTTCTGCTGACCGCAGCAATCGCGTTAATTCGCGAACGCCGCGGGCGCTGGCAGATCGCGCCGTGGACTCTGGCGTTCTCCTTGCTTCTGCTGCATCTTCCCTGGGCGCCGGTTGCGATCCGCATACCGGACGCAATCTTTCTTTTCGCCGAAATCCTGCTAGGCCTGAGCATGCTGGCAATCGTATTTGACGAGGCCGCGCTGCGATCCCGGCGGCTCCATGTGGTGCAGGCGTTAACCAGCGCTTCCGCGAGCGCGCAGCAATACGGAAATCTGGTGCAGACGGCTCTCGAGGAACTGCAGCGGCTGACTCAAACCAAAGCGGTGTGGTTCCGCCTTGTCGAAGGCGGACACCTTGTAGCGACCCACGCTCTGGGAGTTTCCGCGGACTTCCTGCGCGACGCCGGTTTCGCGGAAATCACCGAAGAGCTTTCAAAGAAGATGGAGACTGGGCAGCCATGGGTGAACAAGATCGACATGGCCGGCCCGGAGAACCCAGTCTGCCTGGCAGTGGAAAAAATTCGTCAGATAGTGACTCTTCCCGTGGTGGGGAGAAAGGCGCCGGTGGGACTGCTGGCGCTAGGAAGTTCCGGGCAGCGGCACTGGTTGCCCGAGGAACTTGAGTTCTTGCAGAGCTGCGCGCGTCAGCTGGCCACGGCCGTGGAGAATTTCCGGCTGCTGGAGCAGGTTTTGCGCTCGCAGCGGCAGTGGATGAATACCTTCGACTCGGTTCACGACATCATCCTGGCGCACGACGCGGATTTCCATGTCATCAAAGCCAACCAGGTGATGCTTTCGCATCTCGGCCTGGCCGCCGCCGATGTGATGGGGAAAACCTGTGAGTCGGTGCTCCCGCATAACGTCGGCGAATGGACTGGCTGCCCTTACTGCGCCATCGCTGGCGACGAAGACTTCATGGAAGGAGCTGATCTTTGTTTCGGCGGCTTCGCGGTGGTCTCTACTTCGTCCTACACCGAGCAAGGCAGTCCGCAGAAGGGAACCATCCACGTCGTACGCGATATCACGGACCGGCGCTCGGCGGAAGAAAAATACCGGCTGCTGTTCGAACAGGTGCAAGAGGGAGTTTATGTGGCGACTCCCGACGGTCACCTGCTCGACTGCAATGATGCGCTGGTCTACATGCTGGGTTACCCGTCGCGTGAAGAGTTGCTCGTGATGAACCTGGATTCCGATATCTGCGTTGACCCGGCCCAGCGCGATGCTTTCCGCAAAGAGATTGAAACTCATAACTACGTGCGCAACTTTGAAGTCACGCTGCGGCGCAAGGACGGAACGCTGTTGCTGGCTTCGGAGAGCAGTTTCGCCACGCGCGGCTCTACGGGGAACATCGAGCGCTATCAGGGATTTGTGCTCGATGTCACGGAGAAGCGCCGGGCTGAAGAAGACATGCGCCGCCGCAATCGCGAACTGAACGCATTGAACGCCATGGCGGTGGTGGCGACGCAATCGTTCGACTTGGATGAAATCCTGAACCTGACGCTGCGGCAAGTCGTTTCGCTGTTTGGCGCCGAAAGTGGTTCGGTCTATCTTTCCGACACAGACGCTCCGCTTTACCGGCGGCGTGCGTCATGGGGGCCGAGGAGTCGCGACAAGGCGCGTCCGTCTGAGATTTCGTTTCCGGACGGCTTTGGCGACCTGCTCATGCGCTCCCGCACCGAAGTGGTGACTGCGGAATACTTGCCGCACCTGCCGCCGAACGTTGCCGAATTCATCCGCTCCGATTCCGACCGCGCTTGGATCTGGGTTCTGTTCTGGGGCAAGGACAGTCCGATCGGCATCATGGGACTCTGTAGCCAGCAGGGCTACGAGTATTCCAGCAACGAAGAAAATCTTATGGTTGCCATCAGCCGGCAGCTGGCGACGACGATCGAAAAAGTTCGCTTGTATGAAGAAACCTGCCGGGCCTATGAAGATCTGCGCAAGACGCAGGAGCAATTGCTGCAGAGCGAAAAAATGTCAGCCGTGGGCCAGTTGATTGCCGGAGTGGCGCACGAACTGAACAACCCGCTGACCGCGATTCTGGGCTACTCGCAGCTGCTCGAGAGCGAAGGGTTGAACGAACGCGCCCTGGATTATGTCGGCAAGTTGTACCGGCAGGCGCAACGCACGCACCGCGTGGTGCAGAATCTTCTCTCGTTCGCGCGGCAACGGCAGCCGCAGCGCGAGGAAGTGGATCTGCGGAAGGTGCTCGACGAAACCTTGACCTTGCGCGACTACGATCTGAAAACCAACAACATTACTGTCGAACGGGAAACGCCCGCCGAATCCACGCCCGTGATCGCCGACCCTCATCAGATCGAGCAGGTCTACCTGAACATCATCAACAACGCCGTGGACGCGATTCTGGAGACTGGAAGGCAAGGCAAGCTGAAGATTCGCATCTTCGCCGAGAATGGCAGTGTGGTTACACAGTTTACTGACGATGGACCCGGGCTCAAAGATCCTAAGCGCATCTTTGATCCGTTCTACACGACCAAGAGCGTGGGCAAAGGAACCGGACTTGGACTCAGCATCTGCTACGGCATTGTGAAGGAACATGGCGGCGACATCACGGCTCATAACGGCGCGGAAGGCGGGGCGGTGATGGAAGTGAAGCTGCCCGTGGCCGCGCACGCCCAGACGAATCCCGACCCGGTGGCTGCCGCTCCGCGCAAGCGCGAAGGAGCCATCGGAGGGCGAGTTTTGCTGGTGGAAGAAGAAGAGTCCGTGCTCGAGTTTGAACGTGACGTGCTGGCCGGAGCGGGCGCCACCGTGGTGACTGCCAAGAAGAGCCAGGACGTGAAGACGCGCCTGCTTTCCGAACCGTTCGATGCCATCATCATGAACGGCAAGATGCCGGGCGACTGGAGTGCGAAAGAAGCCTACACCTGGCTGAAAGAGAGTTGCCCAGGAATGGAAACGCACATCCTGTTTACCTATTCAAACAGCGTGGACCTGGGTGACGCGCGAAGCTTTCTGCAGGACAACAACGTGGCTCACCTGGTAAAGCCCTTCGAAGTTGCCGACCTGATCGCGCAGGCGCGGCGCCTGTTGCACAAGGCGCAGGCGTCGGCCGCGTCGGCGAGCTAGACGCGACGGCCTAAAGCAGATCCACTCACAGAGTCTTAGCCTGGCCGAAGCCAGCTAGCCGAAGCCAGAAGCCCGCTCTAGATTCCCTTTCGCAACAGCTTCACGATTTGACGGATCGCGAGGTCGTTGCGCCGGTACCAGCGCCATTGGCCGCGTTTGACTGCCTCGACCAAGCCTGCTTTCGTAAGAACTGCCATGTGGTGAGAGATGGTGGGCTGCGAAAGGTGAACGCAGGCTTCAATATCACCGGCGCAGAGGCTCACGACTTTTGAAGGCGAGTTGCTTCCCGCCGAGCCTTTCGCGCTGCCAGCACCGCCCGAACTCCTTCCGCTTGACCCTTTCCGTCGTGATCTTTTCTGGCTTGGTACGTTCGTCCCAGTGCACGCACCGTGCTCTTTGAGCGCTTGCAGGATGCGGCGGCGAGTAGGATCGGCGACGGCGTGCAGCACGCGGTCGAGGGAGGGTTCAGCGGCTGTCATAAGATGGAATAGAAATAATCTTAAAATCGATGATTGTCAATATAAGACTGTCCACGCGAAGTGTTCGCTACTTTGAAACCAGTTCGAGAAATTGAGGTTCGATCCAGATTTTTTCGCCCGTGCTCCCGGTCACAGACGCAATGCCGAGTTCGGCCACGCCGACATCGTTGAAACCTGCAATAACAAACTCGCGGCCAACGCACTTGATGAACTTTGGAGCCAACCTTCACGTGCGCTCTTTCCTCTTCCGCTTCTCGTAGTCCCGGGAAGCGGACCACAATCTACTTTTTGACAATCGGGTTGTAGCCGTCGCCAATCAGGCGTGTGCGCATGGCTTCAGCGTCCTGGATGTCAGAGAAGGGACCTACCTGGATGCGAAAGAGCTTGTCGGACGCGGCATTGGCCGACACGAAGGCGGGGTAGTCTTTTTTCTTTAGAGCATCGACGAGAGCGTCGGCATCCTCCTGTTTGCTGACCGCGGCGACCTGCACAAAGTAAGAACTGGCAGCGGGGAGCGTGGTGGCTGGATCGGGGGCGTTGGTCGCAGAGCCTGGCGTTGCTGATGGGTTGACCGCTGCATTGGCTCCTGAATTAGCTGCAGTTCCGGCATTGGCGGGGTTGCTGGAATCCGGTGTAACCGGTTTCGCATCTGGCGTGGTCGAACCTGAGTCAGGAGTGGCAGTCTTCTCAGCCGGCTTGGAGGCGGCAAGCGCAGACGTCGTGCTGCTGGCTGGTTTTGTTCCGACGGAGGATGGGGTCAGCGACACAGCAGCGCTGGTCACGGCCGGTTCAGACTTGCTGCCGAGCTTGTAGCCTAGAGAAAAAGATCCGGCGCAGATCGCAACCAGCACGAAGAACAGGACCAGCAGCTTGCCGGTTCCTAGTGTGATTTCAGTGTCTTCAGACGAAGCCATAGACGACGACATGGCGCAACTCCGTGAACTGTGGGCGCTTTAGCGCCTGCTATCCTTTCGTGACTATCTCTGATCCCACCTCGCAACCGAACCGCGACTAGGCTGTTTTTCCCGGCGCTACGGTGCTGTCGGGCTTGCCCAGAAGCTTTTGGATTCCCGAGAAAAAATCCACTGGAACGGGGAAAATCACGGTGGTGTTTTTCTCCACGCCGATCTCCGTCAAAGTCTGCAAATAGCGGAGCTGGACGCTGACCGGCTCAGTGGCCAGCAAATGCGCGGCGTCGACTAGGCGCTGCGCGGCCGAGAATTCCCCTTCGGCGTGAATAATCTTGGAACGCTTTTCGCGCTCGGCCTCGGCCTGCTTGGCCATGGCGCGCAGCATGGATTCCGGCATATCGACTTGCTTCACCTCGACGTTGGTCACTTTCACGCCCCAGGGCGAAGTGTGCTGGTCGAGGATGCTTTGCAGGCGAAGATTAATTTTCTCGCGGTGCGAGAGTAATTCGTCGAGTTCCTGCTCGCCGAGCACGGAACGCAACGTGGTCTGCGCAAACTGCGAGGTCTGGTAAGTGTAGTTGGAAACTTCAACCACGGCCTTGCGGGGCTCGATGACCCGCAGAAAGATTACCGCGTTCACTTTCAGCGTGACGTTATCGCGGGTAATGATGTCCTGCGGAGGAACCTCGAAAGCTTCCTGACGCAAGGAAACGCGCACCATGCGGTCCACGGGAGCAAAAACCAGAATGATGCCGGGTCCCTTGGCGGTGTCGAGCAGGCGGCCCAGGCGAAAAATAACCCCACGCTCATACTCGGCAAGGATCTTGATTGAGTTCAGTAAATAGATGGCAATAATGACGACGATAATAACGCCACCAATTCCAAGGCCAAAAGGAAGTTCCACGGATGCCTCCACAATGCGGAGCCAGTGCTCCTCAAGCGGATTGTATAGCAGTGGAGCGGGGATGGAGCGCTTTTCGGATCGAAGAGCGGTTGTCTGGCTTGATTCGCATTAGGGGACTTGGGGCATGGGGACGGTGTACGCAGTCGCTGGCGAAGCCTGCACGAGCGAAGTTGAAGGGAATGCCCGCGGGCGTAGGCTTAGATCGCCGCAGACGTGGCCATAGGCGGCTGGGTGACCGGTAGGGGATCGACCCGCAGGATCAGGCCGTCCACCTGGCGTACAACCACAAGTTGTCCAATTGGAATGTCGACCGACGCAACCGCATCCCAAAGTTCGCCGTGGACAAAAACTTTGCCCTGCGGGGAGAGGCCGGTTTGCGCCACGCCCGTTTCGCCAATCATTCCCTGAGATCCGGTGACCACTTTGTTGCGCCTGGCCTTTAGCGCGATCGTCATCAGGAACGCAGTGATCAATCCCAGCGGAATGCTGACGGCCAGCGCGGTGACCAGATGCACGCGCATCTCCGGGATAGGAGCGTCCACCAGCAAAAGGCCACCCAGCGTGAGCAGCGCGATGCCGCCGATCGTGGCCACGCCGTGCGTAGCGAATTTGGCTTCGGCCGCGAACAGCGCAAACGCGCCCAGGATGAGTCCCAGTGCAGCAAAGCGCGTGGGCAGAAGATTCAGGGCGAATGCCGCGAGCAGAATGAAGACAACGCCCACCGTGCCGGGCACAACCGCGCCAGGGTGATTGAATTCGATGTAGAGGGCCAGGGCGCCGATGGCAAGCAGCAGAAACGAAATATTCGGGTCCATCAGATAGTCGAGAATGTGCTGCTTGAGTGTCATCTCGAAGGGTATGATGGGCTGGCCGGTGAGGTTGAGCGTCACGGTTTTTCCGTCGAAGCGCTTGATCGGTTTGCTGGCGATCTGGCGGAAGAGATCCTCTTCGTTCGTGGCCACATAATCAATGAGATGTTGCGCGAGCGCTTCCTGATCGGTGAATGACTTGGATTCGAGCACCGCACTTTGTGCGACCTGGGTGTTGCGTCCACGGCGGGAAACGATCGAGCGCATGAAAGCGGCGGTATCGTTCTCGATCTTCCGCTTCATTTCGTCGTCGGTCTTCGCCGTGACCGGGCCAAAGAGCAATACCGGATGCGCCGCGCCTGCATTGGTTCCGGGCGCCATGGCAGCGACATCAGCCGCCTCGAGAATAAAAATTCCCGCGGAGCCGGCTCGGCTGCCGGTAGGCGCGACGTAAACGATGACGGGAACCGGCGAGTTCGAGATTTTTTCGATGATCTTGCGGGTGGAGTCGAGCAATCCTCCAGGAGTACTGATTTCGATCAAGACTGCCTGATCATTTCGAAGTTTGGCCTCATCGATCGCACGCGCAAGGTATTCCGCGGTGATGGGCTGAATCGTGTCGTTGAGCACGACCTTGAGAATTTCAGCGCTCGCCGGCGCGCACAGCAGAAACGCTGTCACAATGTACAGCAGGAGTCGCGGAGTCGAGATCTTCGTCATGGCCGGGGAATCGCGAAACAGTCGCAATCCCTGTACAGAATACTCCTACTCAGATTTGCGAGATCCCATTTGTGAGTTTGCGAGCCCTCATTTGCGAAAGCTGACCTGGGCTTGCGGCTCAAGCGTGGACGGTTCTGAATATGTTGGCGGAACGGCACTCCAGCCGGGCAAGTACGTGCTGCCGGTAATCAGCCGGGCGCCCCGCTCGTAGGTCACGTAGGACCACGCCCACTGAATGAAAACCAGCAGGCGGTTGCGGAAGCCGATCAGAAATAAAATGTGAACGAACAGCCACGCCAGCCATGCCGTGAAGCCTGAGATGTGGATCTTGCCGAACTCGGCCACGGCGGCGGCTCGACCGATCGTGGCCAGGCTGCCTTTATTCCAGTAGCGGAACGGTGGACGGGGTGCGACATCCCCACCCTCTCGCAAAATGCGCGAGCGGGTACCGGCAGAATCCCCACTTCTCGCAAAAGACGCGAGAAATGGGGCATCCGGGTCGGATGTGTTGCTCGATTTGATTTCGCGGCGAATCAGCTTAGCGACGTAGTCTCCCTGCTGCATGGCTACGGGTGCGACACCAGGCAGCAATTGTCCATTCTCATCCTTGAGCGCGGCGAGGTCTCCGATGACGAAGACTTCAGGATGGCCGGGAAGGCTCAAGTCGGGGTGAACCAGCACGCGCCCGGCGCGATCGACTGGCGCTGCCAGCTTCTTGCCGAGGGGCGAGGCGGCAACACCGGCGGCCCACAGAATCACGGTGGCCGCGAGCCGGGTTTCGCCCACGTGGATTGCGCCAGGCTCGATCCCTGTTACGACGCTGGAAGTGCGCACCTCCACGCCCAGATGCTGGAGTTGTTCCTGCGCACTGCGCGATAGATCTTCGGGGTAGGCGGGAAGAACGCGCGGACCGCCCTCCAGCAAAAGAACGTGCGCCATCTTGGGATCGATGGCGCGGTATTCGTGCGCCAGCGCGTGACGGCTGATTTCAGCCAGCGTTCCCGCAAGTTCCACTCCGGTGGGTCCGCCGCCGACTACTACAAAATTAAGTTGTGGCGCGGCGGCTCCGCCCGCTGCCACCTGGCGCTCGGCCAATTCAAAGGCCAGCAACACGCGGCGACGAATTTCGAGGGCATCTTCAATCGTCTTGAGGCCCGGAGCGAACGGCTCCCAGTCGTCGTGACCGAAGTAGGCGTGACTGGCTCCGGCCGCGACGATCAGGTAGTCGTAATGAATATCGCCGTCCGGGGTTTCGACTCTGCGGCCTTCGAGGTCGAACCCGGTAACCTCTGCCATGAGAACTTCAACGTTCTTGTGGGACGAAAGAATCGAACGAATCGGCGCGGCGATTTCTCCCGCCGAAAGCCCGGCAGTTGCGACCTGATACAGAAGCGGCTGGAATGTGTGGTAATTCTTGCGGTCAATCACGGTGATCCGCGCCCGCGCGCGGCCCAGCGCCTGAGCGGCGTTGAGGCCGCCGAAGCCCGCTCCCACGATCACCACGCGAGGTAAGCTGCCGTCGATCTTGCCGTTACCTGCCACACTCTATAAGATTCACCGCGATGGCAGATGGTTACAGAAGATCGCCCGCGACAGCTGCGCATTCGCTCTGGACTCGCCTGCTGATCCCGTCCATGGGCGACACCATCTTCGTCGCCATGCTGGCGGTTCTCACCTGTACGTCGCTTTCCGTGCGCTTGCTGGGCGATGCCGGCATCGGTTGGCATATTCGCACCGGCCAGCAGATTCTCGCTGCTCACGCCGTTCCGCGCGTCGATTCTTTTTCCTCGGTGATGCGGGGGAAAACATGGTTTGCCTGGGAGTGGCTCTATGACGTGATCGTAGGCGGATTAGAGCGCCGGGCCGGACTGAACGGCGTGGTCTGGTTTACAGCTGTCGTAATCGCGAGCGTGTTTACCTGGACGTTCCGGCTCCTGCTCCGCCGCGGGACGAATGTGTTTGTGGCACTGGCGCTGCTGTTGCTCGCGGCGTCAGCGTCGATGATTCATTTTCTGGCGCGGCCGCATGTGCTGAGCTGGCTGTTTACGCTGGCATGGTTCTGGATTCTGGATTCCTCGGAATCGGATTGTTTGCGGGCCGATTCTGCAGGACTTTCCGCAACACATTCCGCAGCGACAGGCCGGCGACGCCTGTGGTTTCTGCCGTTGCTGATGCTCGCCTGGGTTAATGTCCACGGCGGATTCCTGGTCGGCTTCGTTTTAGTCGCGATCTATTGGCTGAGCGCGGTCTGGTACGCGGTCAGGGTGAAGGAAGACAAGTTCGATCAGTTTCTCGTCAAGCTGCGGGCGGAGGCGCATGCCAGAAGCCTTGCTGCTGTTGGTTTAGCGGCCGGCGTGGCGTCTCTGGTAAATCCTTACAGATGGAAGCTGCACGCGCACATCTACGGCTACTTGTCGAACCGCTTCCTGATGGAACACATTGACGAGTTTCAATCGCCCAACTTTCATGGCGTGGCACAGCGGTGTTTCGCGCTGCTTGTGCTCGCCGCGATGGTTGCGCTCGCGTCTCGGGCCCGGGCATTGCGGGTGAGCGAAGGGCTAGTGATTCTCTTCGCCATTTACTCTGGTCTATATGCCTCGAGAAACATTCCAGTTTCTTCGCTGCTGCTGGCGCTGGTAATCGGGCCTCTGCTGTCGGGCGCCATCAAGGATCTTGCAGGGCGGCTAACCCCGTTGCGGAGGCTTGGCGCTAGCGTAGGCGCGTTCGCGGAGAGGATGGGGGCCGTGGAATCGAGTATGCAGGGGCATCTGTGGGCGATCGCTGCCGCTGTTTTTCTAGGTGCGATCGCAGCCCACGGCGGCAGGCTGGGCGTGGATCGCTTGATGGACGCACATTTTGACGGCAAGCGATTTCCCGCCGCAGCAGTGGACTTCCTCGACCGGAAAACGGCAGGGGAGAGAACTGCGGACGAAAGCGCCGCGGTAACAGTTCCTGACTACTGGGGCGGCTATCTGATCTACCGGCTCTATCCTCGAACTCTGGTCGCGGTGGACGACCGCCACGATTTGTACGGCGAAGCATTCTTCAAGTCTTACTTGAGGATGGTGCACGTGGAGCCGGGCTGGGATGCGCTTTTGGAGAAGTATCAATCCCGCTGTGTGCTGGTCCCAAAAGGTTCTGCCCTGGCCAACATTCTGCAACAAACTCCGCCCTGGAAGCGCGTCTACGCGGACGATGTCGCGGTGATCTTTGAGCGGAATCGTGAACGAAACCCCGAGCAGAATGGTGAGCGGAACCAATGAGCTCAACCGTTGGCGTGGCTGGCGACGGTCGTGTGGATGTTCGTTTATGGGTCGTCGTTTATCGATCGTCGTCTAACGTGGTCTAACGATGATCGTTGGTGTCGATGTTGAATCCGAGGATGGCGTTGACCTCAACCGGTTGGTTGCCAACCATCACCGGGCTGAACTTCCAGCTGGGTAGCGCGGCCATCACTTTTGCGGTCATCTCGGCAGGACCCGCTTCGAGGACGCGAAGATTCTTCAGATTGCCGGAAGCGTCGAGCACGCAGGTGATCACCAGCCGCGCGTGTGGCAGTCCCGCAGGCAAATCGGTGTGGATGGGGTCGGGATTGGCGACAGTCCCCGAGGCTCCGTGGGCAAGCGCGGGGTCGGAATAGGACATGACCGCCGGCACGGGAGATGTCTCAATATAGAAGTCGTGGGTATCACCGGAGAGGAGGTGGTAAAAGCCAAAAACGCCGCCGGAGCTGGCAGTGCTCTGAATGCTCACGTGCAAGTTGTGCTGATCCTTGACCGAGGAGCGGCCGGGAAGATTCGGATCGCCGCTGCCAATGCTGGATCCGAAGTCGACGGTGACTATGCTGCTGCCGCCAGCCACGGAAACCCCGGGTACGGCTGGAGTCCCGCGCGGGGCGCTGCCTGCTCCTCCGGGGCCGGGAGTGGACGAGATTCCAGCTTTCGCGGCGGGATCCGAACCATGACCGGTTCCGGTCTTGCCTCCGCCCGCGCCTGCTGCGTTCATCGCGCTCCCCGGGCCGGCGCCGGGTACTAGACCCGATCCGCCGCCCGATCCGCCGAGTCCCGGTTTGTTACCGCCGGCGGGCGACATGGCGAGCGAACCAGCTCGGGCGTTCGCGGGTAATCCTACTTTCGGGCCGGGGTCTTTTGAGATCACGACCGACGCATCGACGCCGCTACCACCACTGGCAGGCCGGGCCACGGCGGAGCCGGCGTCCAGAGGCGCACCGAGTCCTGGGCCCCTGGCCCCACGTCCCGAACCAAGGGCTCCGTTTCCGTTCGCCACGGTCGGCGGCGGAGGGACGACACTCGGCGCGAGCGCAGGGCCGGCAGAAGCCGATAACGGATTCTCGCGAGTCGGTCCTGAGCCCGGAACGGCTGGGGGAGGGGGCACCACTTTGGCCGCAGCATAGCGGACCGCCACGGGAGAACGCGTGCCCGAGGCTCCGACCGAAGGCGGTGGTGGAACCACATTTCTTGCCAACGCCACAGTGCCCGGTCCAGTTCGTGCCCGTGAAGCAGAAGCGGAGTTTCCAGAAACTGCTGGCGGCGGGGGAACTACGTTGGCCGCAAGCGAGCCAGCTGTTCGGGACGGACTGCCGCCCGTCACTGTTGGAGGCGGAGCCACAACCGGGGTACTTCCGAAGACGCGATTCAGCAAGGAACTCATGTACGACGTACTCGCCGCAGGTGTGGGCGGCGGAGGGACCACGCTCTTCGAAAGATCTGGTGCGCCGCCGCTGGCCAGCCGGTGGAGATCCTGCGACATATCGGTGGAGGGCGGCGGAGCGACCACCGACGGCGCCGGCATGGCCAGCTTGGGATTCCGCGTGCTTTCGCGCTCCGGAGCCGACACGGGCGGCGGCACTACCGCGGCATTGGCCATTTGCACCCGAGAGCGCGAAACATCGCGGCTCGCCACGGCCGGTGCCGGGCGCACGATGCTGGAATTGAGAGACGGAGCGGAGCGGGCCTGGTCGCGGGAGGCATCCCGGGAAAGATTCGGCGCCGGTGCAACGACGCGGGTTTCGAGCGAAGGCGCAACCAATATCATCGTCCGGTCGCGCGCAGCTTCCGGCGCCGGCGGAATCACGCTGGTCGCTAGCGCCGGAGTGGAACGGGTTCGATCGTTTGAAATCGTAGGCGCGGGCGCAACCACACTAGCGTTCAGGGCTGGGGCAATCAGTATGCGGTCGCGGGAAACGCTGGGAGCCGGAGGGATCACCGATCCAAGCGAAACCGCGGCGCGTGAAACATCGCTGGTGAGGCTGGGCACCGGCGCAATCACGCTGGATGGAAGACTGGGCAAGGCGCGCGAGGCACGCATGCCCTCCGTCGGAGGCGGTCCTGCGTCGGGGCGAATCGCCAGCAAATTGGCAACCGCAACCGGCGACGCTGGAAGCTTAAGCCGGGGAGCGTCGAGAACTTTCTCTACCATCGAACCGCCGCGCGCTACTTTGATGGTTTGCGTGCGGTGGTGCGCTTCCAGGCCGCCGGCTTGTCCCTCGGCTCCGGCATGCGTTCCTCCCAAATCCTCGGTGCGGGGAAGTTCGTCGCCGGAGTAGTAGATGATGTCGTGGCCCGTGAGCCTGGGCGCCATGTAGGGATGAAGCTGCGCCAGCTTGATCGGTACAATAACGGCGCAGAAAATCAGAAACAGTTCAAACGCGCACGCAGCCAGCAGGATGCGGTAGGGAACAAGGCCGAAAGGCGCTTCGCCGGCCAGACGAGCCGCCGAGCGAGACAGCGCCGGACGGATCGAGGTGATGAACTCGTCCCATGGCGACGACCACTCCACCAGCAGGCGTGGCGCATCGTGATGCTGGGTGACTTCAGCGATTTGGGCCGTCGCACTCACGGAAGCGGAACGTTACCGTCCTTGTCTCTCTAGACTCTCTCCAAACTAATTTTGTCCAGAGTAATTTCAATTTTATCGCCCATCTCGGTCCCTGTTTCAGAAAGAACCTGACTCGGCAGTTCCAGCACCGAGGCCGCCTGCATGCGTACGGGACCGAAGCGCCAGGGCCGCAGTCCCTTCTCGATATGGATTACGATGCGGTCCCGGTTGAGATAGGCCACATCGATGGGAAAGCGCATAGCCAGAGTATGAACGCCATGGCAGGGGACAATCCAGATGCCGCGACCGTTACGAAAGTCATCTGGCGAGGTTCCAAGCAGGCCGCGGAGCCGGGTCCAATGCGTGTTAGCCAAGGCTACGTCGCGCGCCAGATACACCTGGCGGGTCTGATTGAAGGCCTGGGCTTTTGAAGAGAGAACTGCCATTGCTTTCGGAAAACTCCCGTTTCAAGTTCTGCCCGTTTCTATCTGCCGTTGCTACTTCCCGCCGGAGACCGGGCCAAGCTGCCGGATCAGGTCGATGACGGCTGGTCCGATGGTTACAAAAATGATGGAGGGCAGAACGAACAGCACGAGGGGAGGAACCATCTTAATCGTGGTCTTGGCGGCCTGTTCTTCGGCCCGTTGCCGGCGTTCGGTGCGGAGGGAGTCGGAATGCACGCGGAGAGCTTGCGCCACGCTGGTGCCGAAGCGGTCGGTTTGAATCAGCGTACCGACCAGCGAACGAATGTCATCGACGCCGGTGCGTTCCACCAGGTTGCGAAGCGCTTCAGCGCGGGGCTTGCCGGCGCGCATTTCCAGGTCTACCAGGTGAAACTCATCGCTCAGATCGGGATGGGCGTGGTGCAAGTCCTGGCCCACACGCATCAGGGCCTGATCGAGCGCCAACCCGGCCTCGACGCAGATCACGGTGAGATCAAGAGCATCCGGCAGTCCTAAGCGAATGCGTTGCTGGCGGTTCTTGATCATGCGCTTCAATGCGAAGCGGGGGATGAAAAATCCGAGGCCGGGGATACCGGCAATCAGGAAAAGATTATCGAAACCAGAAATCAACGCCACCGCCGCGAAGCCCACTGCGGCCAGCAGAATGCGAGAACCAAAGTAAATCGTCACGTGCCGGGATTCACGGTACCCGGCGCGGATGAGCCAGGCGCGCGTGCGGGAGACGTCGGCGGGTGAAAGCGGAATCGCTCTGCTGAGCGGGTCCAGGGCTTGCTCAATGCGTTCGCGCATGGGAGCCCGGTGCTCCGCCTGCGGCCGTGCGCCCAGGGCGCGCAGACGGGCGCCCAGCACCGATGTGGGAGTCACCACGGCCGCGCCGAAGAAAAACACTACCAGCACGACCGTCATAGCAACCACGATGGTGAGAATGAGAGTCAGCATTTTTTTACTCGGAGCCCAATTCAAACTCCTCATTTAGACTACGCGGCTAAAACTACACCTGAATCTTGATGATTTTCCGGATCACAAAATATCCGATCGTCTGCAAAGTGATGCCCGCCACCAGCAGCGTGTGTCCAATCGGATCGGAAAACAGCGGACGAATAAACGCGGGCTCAATCGCTAGCATCACACCCACGATGACCGGCGGCATGCCCATCAGCAGGGCCATCGTGAGCCGTCCCTGTGCCGTATAAACCCGCACCTGGCGCTGAATCTTGAATCGCTCGCGGATCACGTAAGACAAGTTGTCAAGAATCTCGGCGAGGTTGCCGCCGGTTTCGCGCTGCAGCATGACGGCGGTCACGAAAAACTTGACGTCGACCAGAGGCACGCGCTCGGTCAAGTTGACCAGGGCGTCGCGCACGGGCATGCCAAATTTTTGCTCTTCGTAGAGTTTGCGGAATTCTCCGCACACCGGTTCGGCCACTTCGCTGGCGATCATCTCGATGGCGGTCGTGAAGGCATGACCAGCACGGACGGCACGGGCCAGAGTATCAATAGCCTCGGGGAAGAGTTCCTCGAATTTCTCAAAACGTTTGTTGCGCCGGTAGGAGGCATACGAATACGGCACCAGAAAACCAACCAGCATGGCCGCCCAAGCCACCGGGCCTTTCCCGCTCCAAATAAACGCGGCGAGGCCGGCCACGGCCGAAATCATCGCGCACAGGGCGAGAAAATTCCCGGCGCGCATGTTCGTGTCGCCCTGCGCCAGCATGATCTGAATCGCCGAAATACGTTCGGAACGCCGCAGGAAGCCGTCGAGAGCGGGAATCTGGCTGAGTTGTTCGTCACGCAGCAGCGCCACTTCTTCCACGGGCGGCTCATCCGGCGTTCTCTGTACCGCCGCAAGCCGATCCTTGATGATGCGCGCGCGGGAACTGCGCTGGTCGAACAGCGAGACCAGGGCAAAAGCTCCCAGCGCGACCACGACGGATACGAGCAAGGCAACGAGAAGCGGCATACGATAAAACTCTCTTCTAAACTTTTACTAAACTTCCACTTTCGTCTCGAAAAGCGACGGACGCAGCCGCGCACCCGCGGAAGCCAATCGTTCCGCGAACTGCGGCCGCACTCCGGTGGCGCGGAAGGCGCCACGAACTTTTCCGTTTTCATCGAGCCCGGTGCGCTCGAACACGAAAATATCCTGCATGGCGAGAAAGTCTCCGTCCATGCCCGTGATCTCGGAAATCGTAATGACCTTGCGCGTGCCGTCGGAGAGGCGCGCAATCTGCACCACCGCATGTACGGCCGAAGCGATCTGGTAGCGCACGGCGCGCTCCGGAATGTTGAGGTTCGCCATGGACACCATGTTTTCGACGCGAGCCATGGCGTCGCGCGGCGCGTTGGCGTGCACCGTGGTCAGCGAGCCTTCGTGACCGGTGTTCATGGCCTGCAACATGTCGAAGGCTTCCTCGCCGCGGACCTCGCCCACCACGATGCGGTCGGGACGCATACGCAAACTGTTGATCACCAGTTGCCGTTGCCGCACCGCCCCTTTGCCTTCGATGTTGGGCGGCCGCGTTTCGAGACGCACCACGTGCTCTTGTTTGAGCTGTAGTTCGGCGGCGTCCTCGATGGTGACGATCCGGTCAGAATTCGGGATATATCCCGAGAGCACGTTCAGCAACGTCGTCTTGCCTGCACCGGTTCCTCCGGAAACCAGAATGTTCAGCCGTCCCTTCACCATCGCCGAGAGCAGTTCCAGCATAGGCTCGGTAAGGGTGTGATTCTCGATCATCTGGCGGGCGGTGACCGGCTCGCGCCCAAAGCGGCGAATCGAAAGACAGGGCCCGTCGATGGCGAGCGGCGGAATAATCGCATTGACGCGCGACCCATCTGCCAGGCGGGCATCGACCATCGGCGAAGACTCGTCCACCCGGCGGCCTACGCGCGAAACGATGCGCTCGATGATTTGCATCAGGTGCGTGTTGTCTTTGAAGGACAGGGAGGTTTGTTCGATCTTGCCCGCGCGCTCAATGTAGACGCGGTCGAAACGGTTCACCAGGATATCGGAGACCGTAGGATCCTTGAGCAGCGGTTCGAGCGGACCCAAGCCGAAGATCTCGTCGAGAATCTCGCTCGACAGGTTAGTGCGCTCAGTGTAACTGAGAGGAATGGCCTCGTTGGTGATAGCGTTGCGGATAACGACCAGGACTTCGTTCCGTGCCGAGTCGCCGGAAGTCTTGCCCAGTTTTTCGAGGTCGAGGCGGTCGAGAATCTTGCGGTGCAGGTCAGCTTTTACCTGCTGGTACTCGGCGCGCTCGGAGTTTTGCACATTGGCCATAGCGTGTTATACCGACTCCCGACTTGAACCTATACCGATTTAAACAGTGACCATGCCGTACGTTTGACGTCGATGTCGTTGCGCGTCAACTCCTGCGCCAGTCCGGTAAAGCAACGGGAAATCTCGCTGTGGCCCTGCGCCATCACCGGAGTACCACGGTCAATCGCGGTGGAGATCGCGAAATACTGGTTCGGAACGCGCCACAACAGTTTCGCCCCCGCGGCAGCTTCGGCGTCGGCTTCGCTGAACCCCGGAACCTTGCGAAATCGGTTTAACACCAGTCCCACTCGTTCGCGGTTCACCGATTCCCCGAGATACTGCTGGACGCGCGCTGCGCTCCACAAAGAAGCCACGTCGGTGCACGCCACCAGCAGAACTTTTTCCGCCAGGTTGGCAATCAAGCGCGTAGCCCCGTCGAAACGGGTCGAGGCATCCACCACCACGTAGCGGTAGTGAGCAACCATCATCTCGAAGAGCTTCATGAATTCCGCACTCGAATGCTCCACCACCGCGGGAATGTTGGTTCCGGCCAGCAATTGCAGTCCGCCGGAATGGCGTGTCATGAAACTGTCGAGCAGGGAACTGTCCATGCGGTGCAGGTTCCGCGTAGCGTCGGCCACGTTGAACAAGGGTTTCACATTCAAATGAAGCGCGGCATGTCCGAGAGGAGCAAGATCCACAAGCGCGGTGTGACCGTGCGCGGCTTGTAGCGCCAGCGCCAGGTTCACCGCCACGGTGGTGGCTCCGCTACCACCTTTGGCGTTGACCACCGAAAACACCTTGCCCTTCGGACCCTCCCGGCGAGTGCGACTCTGTGCCGTCGTGAGGCGAACAAACGCTTCCAGCAGGTCGGTGGTGGTAGTGGGACGCTCGATAAACTCCCGAGCGCCCGCGCGCATGGCGTTTACGATTACTTGCGGCTGATTAAGCGTTCCGATCGCGAACACCGCAGAATCCGGCAACTCTTGACGCAATAGCTCGATGGCGCGCAAGGCGACCGCAGCATTGTCGCCGGGAATATCGACCAGGATCACATCAGGGGTGACAGCACGCACGCGCCGCACGACTGGGTCAGAAACGGCCACGGGAAAGCTGGCACACGTATGAGCCGTGCGCGCCACGCTGGTGCCATCCACCAGCACCTGCAGCACGGTGCGCTGTTCATTATCCACGGCTACGATTACAACCGAAAGGTCTGCCATGCCCCGCTACTTCCCCCACCCTGGTTCGTTAGATATGGTTCGTAAGATCCGGTTCGTCGACCGCTCACTTACCCGACGGCTTATCGAACTTGCTGTTATCAATAAACGGCTTCGGATCCTTGGGCAGCGCTGGAGGTTCGGTGCTTGGAGAGACCCGGTGTACCGTACATAACACCATCAATTCAGAATTGCTTTTTTGCAGACTCTTGCTGCGAAAGAAAGCTCTCAGAATCGGAATATCGCCGAGCCCGGGAATCTTGTTGTAGACATCCGTTACACGATTGTCCATCAAGCCGGCGATCACAAAGCTCTGGCCATCCTGCAATTCAAATTCAGTTTCCGCCTTGCGCGTGCTCAGAGCAGGAACCGTAAATCCGGAGATGGTCAGCGCGTTGGTGAAATCGAGCGTGCTCACTTCCGGAGCAACCTTCAAATGGATATTCCCGTTCGGCATGATGACCGGAGTGAATACCAGCTTGACGCCGAATTCCTTGAACGAAATGGTAACCGCGGTAAAACCCGCTCCCGGCTGCACAATCGGAAATGGGAACTGGCCGCCCGCCAGGAAACTGGCCTCTTTGCCATTCACTGCGATCAGGTTGGGCTCGGAGAGAATTTGCAGAAGGTTCTTGGTTTCCAGAGCCTCAATGACGGCTCCAAAGTGAATGTCAGGCCGGAACAGGAACAAGTTCAGCACGTTGCTCAGCGAACTGGTAGCCGTGAAGGGACCGCCCTGGCCCACCGTCTGACTGATGGTTTGCGTGCCCACGCCGCCATATTGGCCGGTCGTAGTGCTCCCCACGGTATTTGCCGCTCCCGTGGAAATGAAGTTCACGCCCATTGTCGCCAGCGCGGAGCGGTCGACTTCGGCAAACTTCACTTGCAGCAGAACTTCCTGCGCGCCCACCGGTCCGAAAGTGAGCACGTTGATCACTTTCGGAGAATAGGCGGAAGCCAGCTCGCCCGCCCGCTTGGCGACATCCTCCGTGGAAACATGTCCGGACAAAACAATCGCCGCTCGCGAAGGAGTAACCGTGATCTGTTCCTCGGGAAAAACCCGATGTTCCTCTTCGCTGCAGGCGCTGACGTCGACGTCCACGCGCAGATCGAAACTGCGCGGGCGCTCCAGGTCATCCCACATGATCAAGGAGACTTCGCCCGGCGTGTGGCCATGAATCAGAATTTGTGTAGGCGTAATAACCTGCGCAGACGCAACTGCGGGGTCGGTCAACGAGATGCGTGACAATCGTTCCGTGGTGTTGATGAGCAGCGACTTTCCAACCATAACCCGCAGCGGGGCCGAGGCTTGCGGCTGATCTGATTGTGGCGGAAGGTTGGTGGTCTGCGTGGTTGGCGAAGCCAAGTTCTGAGCGGGTGCTGCCGGCTGCTGTTGCTGGAGTTCAGCAAAAGACTTGCAGGGCAGCAGCGACAGCGCGACCACGGCCACAAGAAGTGCGGTACGAACTTTCATCTTCGGATTCTTCTCCCGGGAAGGGAAAGCTGAGTCGATTCTTCGTGTCCGTCGGACGTCGAGCTGTGCGCCATTCATTTCGTGTCGGGCCCCTTCGGGTCGGAACTCTGTTCAGGAAACTTCACATCTGTTTTCTTTTCACCTTCGATAACCTCGATGCTTAGCACCGAGGAGGCAGGAGAAACAACTGCGGCCGGCTTCCTGACTGCAACCGCACGCGGAAGCCTGACAGGAGTAATCGCCGGTGCAGACCCCTTATACAAACCTCTGGCGCTGGAAGAGGCAACATCATCCTGCTTGGTATCCAGCGGGCTGCGCAACGCCAACTGGATGTGTCCCTGCGAACTGGCCAGAGTTAAGCGCTGGGCATCGTCGGGTGAAACCAGCAGGGTGATGACCGCAGTAGCCTGGGCCTCGCCGTTGGCGCTGTGCTCCAGAGTATGGCCGGTCGCGATGACTCTCACATTCTGCAGCACGGTGGTGGTTTCCTGATCGTTTCCGCCCTCCGGTGTTCCGGTGAGCAGCACATCGACGCGGGTCCCGGGCGTGACGAACCCCGCCACCGAGACCACCTCATTCACGCGCACCGAAACCGCGCGCATTCCGTTTGGAATCAGCGAAGGCAACCCCGCTCCGGCGTCCTCGGCAGCCAGCTTTGAGGGCAGAATGAACTCACCCTTGGCGATGGGGACGACGACGCCGCGCCCCAGAACCTTCGATCGTCTGTCATAAGTGTTGGCTGGAAGCGAGGAAGGTGGGAGGTTGGCGATGCGAACGTCGTGCTCTTCAATCCGGGCGCCCACCTGGATATCATCCGCGGCCACCACCACGGGCACGCCCGATTCCCCGGGTCCGCTTCGCGCTTGCAAGTTCCTGTACGCCATGAGGCCCGCAATGCTGCCAAGAGCCAGGGCCAGGACTCCAATCATCAACAATCGTGTGCGGTTCATGGTGCTCCCTCAGAAACCTGCAAAAGGCGATGCTATCTGAAGTCCGGCATTCGTGTCAGGGCTACTGAATGCTGCTGGCGACCGACGAGAAGACATTGTTGGCATTGGAGCCAATCAGCCGGACGGTCCCCACCACGATCACCAGAATAACGGCCAGCATCACCGCATACTCGGCGATGTCCTGACCCTGCTCTTCCCGGAAAAGCCTGCGTGCAAGCTGCATAAATTCTACCCTCCTAATTCAGAATGACCTTAACCAGAACGATCGTAAGCAGATACAACGGTAACTAGAGCATTCTTCACTAGACACGACCTTAACGAGACACGACCAGCGCGACCTGATCTTCGGGATCTTACCCGGACCCTCCGTTGAAGAAGCCCAGCCGTGAAAAAGCCCGCCCCCGCGGCACCGTCCAAAAGCTTTTGCACCTTCAAGTTGGGAAGAGGTCTCACATCCTCAGTTACTTCCATCATACCCCGCAAAATACAAGGAAAGAGTAATTTCTTGCATACTCCTTGGGTACCAAGGGAACTCCTCCCCGAGTCCGCAACGGGTGGCGGAAAACTTTCGTAACTGCTTGCATCGTATATAGTTATCGGCTTTACGCCGATTGGGGCACGGATCGCTCAAGCACGATTGCCTGAGAGTCGGAGTAACCAACCTCCCAGCCCGGTGCGTTTTGCAGGGCTACCGCCAGCGCGCTGTCCGGGTTCACCAGGACGGTCTGTATTCGCCAGGTTTGCAGAGCTTTTTGCCAGTCATCCCTCAGATTGTAGGTATCCGCAAATTCCCGCATTAGAGACTCGCCATACAAGTCGGCACGGCCATCGATAAAAACCAGTGTCTGCGGGTTGAGCCTCCAGATCAAATACCCTCCCCAATCGTAGAGATTGAAAATTGGGCCTGCCCCGGGATGCGCCCGCAGATAGTCGACCGCGCCTACAGGAAAGCGCTGGGCCTCGACTTCAGGCTGGCGGTGAACGACGGTCCTGATCTGAAATCCGACAAATCCGGCCAGAGCGAAGAGGATGAGAGCGTTGAGCAAACCCGCGTAGGGCAGCGGAACACGCGCTGAGACGCGGTCCTGAGAACGCCTGGGGGCCCATCGCTCCGCTGAACGGGACAAGACGGGCACGGCGACGAGCACGAAGAAAGGAATCATACGAATCGACGACAGCGCAGCGAACGTGCTCGCCATCAATAAGAGAATGTCGCGCGGCCTTACGCGCAGTCGCGACCAAGCCAGGGTTGCCGTCGTCGCCAGCAGAAGAAGCAGGAAGGGAATGTACTCCGCGTGGTGAAAATTGGGGGAGGCCCACTCCGCAATGTAGTTCTGCATGGCTTTCGAACGCAGAGTGTCGAAGGGGTAGAAATACATCTTCGCACCATTCGGATTCAGCGGGACCAACAGCAGGTCAAACAGGAATGTGAATGCCAGAGCGCGCAGGCGTGCGTAATTCGAAGGCCGGGAGGAAGTAAACTGCTCCAGAAATTCTCCCGCCAGAAAAAGCAGGAGGAGTGCCAGCCCCAGCGCAAACCCAGCGTGCAGGTTGACCCAGAAAACGGTCAGGGGGAGGGTCCACCAGAGCAGACGCGGATTCCGTTCCGACCGCTCAAGAATTAGGAACCACAAACTCGTGAGAAGCAGGGAAACCACTTGCGGGCGCACTCCCCAGAGGGGTGCCGTGGCCCAGGCGCCCAGGAGCACAACCACGCCGGAGGAAAAGGGGTCCGGGGCAGAGCGCAGGTAAACCAGGAAAAACGCCGCGCTGACGAGCACGGCAAAGATAACGATCAAGGCGCCCCAGCCGCCGACACGATAAATTCCGTAGATAAACAGTTCGGTGAGCCACTCGTGCGCAACCCACGGATAGCCGGCGCGGGTAAAGGAAAAAGAGTCCACGTGGGGAACGCTTCTGGTCTGGGCGATCAGCTGGCCAGTCTTAAGGTGCCACCACACATCGGGATCGCTGACACTGCGCGCCGACATGGCAAAGATCCCCAGGAAAACGACGGCGAGGAAGGTGCGGTTGGTGGTAAGCCATGCCTGTGTGCGGGCTTGGTTCATGCGGCCACCATCATACATAGCCGGGAAACGAGCGCACAGGATACAATCTCGTCGCACCGTGCCCGCTGAGCAAACACAATCTTCTTCTGCATCACTGCGGCGAACAAAGCCGCCGGCGCGAAAACTGGAAGTACGCCGGCGCCTGATCCGGATCTTTGTCGTCGGGATGCTTTGTCTGCATGCGCTGTTCTTCGTCAACTTGCGGGAGCGCATTCTCCGCGGCTATCCGGATTTCACAGTTTTCTATACCGCTGGAACTATTTTCCGCGAGGGCATGCGGCACCAGCTCTACGACCCGCACGTTCAGTATCAAGTGCAACAGGTATTCACTGGCGGACTGATTGAATCGCGACGCGGGCCGCTGCCTTATATACACCCGCCTCTCGAAGCGGTGGTTTTCCTGCCTCTGACTTTGCTGCCATACCGCCAGGCGTTCGTGGCGTGGGACCTACTGAACATCATCGGGCTGTTCGGAGTAGCGGTCACTCTGCGGCGGCACTTGCATGTGCTGCGCGCGATTCCGCCCTGGGAATTCGTTCTGGGCTTTCTGGCGTTCTTCCCGGTTTTTCTTTGCCTGTTGCAGGGGCAGGATTCGATTCTGCTGTTGCTGCTTTGCGCGCTGGGATTCAGCGCGCTCAAGCGGGAATCTGACTTTCTTGCCGGTGGATGGTTTGGTCTGGCCCTTTTCAAGTTTCAGTTCATCATCCCGATGATTTTGCTGATCGCGTTCTGGAAGCGCAAGCGCGCCGCGCTAGGATTTGCCGTGGTCGCCAGCGTGTGGGCGCTTTTATCAGTAGGACTCGTGGGTTGGCAAGGGATGCTGGCCTATCCCAAATATGTATTGCAGATCGCAAGGGCTCCGGGTCTGGGAGGCGTGCCGCCGGAACTGATGCCGAACCTGCGCGGGCTGATTGAAGGATGGTCTTTCAATTCCGTGACGGGTAGTCCCGTGTCTGTGGTGTTGGGAGGTCTCGTTCTTGTGTTGTCCGCGTCGCTGCTGGGTTTCGCGGCAATCAAGGGCAGTGTTGCATCGCGGAATCATCTTGAGGTCGGATTCTCGCTGGCCGTTGTGGTTGCTGTGCTGACCAGCTGGCATACCAACGCCCACGATCTCTGCCTGCTGCTTCTGCCGCTGGTATTGCTGGCTGACTATGGCTGGACAACTCTGGCAAACTTTCCCGGCAGAAAAGCGGCGTTGCTGATTCCGAGTCTGCCACTTCTGGTCAGTCCGCTCTGGCTTGTGCTGTGGCTGGAAAACAGCAATATCAATCTCATGGCCATTCCACTGTTGTGGTTGGTGTGGCAGATCAGCCGGGAAACCACGCGCTCCGGGAGCATGCCGGGGTTTACGCCAGCTGCGCCTACGCCGGAACGTTTGGCTGCGGGCTGAGTGGGCCGCGTTGAGTTTCGAGCGGGATTTCTGGGCGTGGCCGCGACAGCACAACCCACAGCATCGGGAGGTAGAGAAAAATCACCATCCATCGGCCCACTTGCGTCGAAGTGTAGTGATAGTGATACCAGCGCCAGATGCCCGCGCCCCAGCTGACGAAGGCAGTCCACACAATTTCGCGGCGCGATTTTGGAATCAGCCAGAGGATGAAGGCGTCGAAGAACCAGCGCTGTGGCATGAGCGCAGTCAGCACCAGGAGCAGCGCGTCCCGGTCGCGGTAGCGAAACAAAGCCAGCAGTAAAAGCGGCCCCGGAAGAATTAGCAGCGGAACAAAGAATTCATAGTTGGCAGTTTGCCGCAGCCAGAGCACCGGCCAGTTCGGCATTACCGCAAGGCTCGCGGCGGCGAGCAAAGCGCATGCCATCAGGCCGCGACGGCTGAGATGCGTAAGGAACACGGGCAGGCCGATCTGCGGCTTGGCCATGGTCACTGGGAGAAGCAGCGGAAAGAATGCGCTGGCCGTGATGATGGGCGACCATTGCACAGTAAGAATTCCGGCCCAGAATGGATACGCGAGAAAGATGCGCAGGCGGCCGTAGCCATTGCGGGTCAGTCCGAAAGCCAGCAGCGCCGAGCTGATTCCCCAGAAAAGTCCGGCGGCAACTTCCGGCGTAAAGCGCAGAAAAGGCAGCGCAAAAAATCCCGCTGTTAGCGGATACTGCTCGAGCGGAGTGTTGTAGGGATTCTGGTGCGCGAGAACATATCGTGCGAGACGCAAGGCCCAGCGGAAATCAGCGGCGTCCTGATGGAAATGCACCATGAGAAACCAGCAGAAGACTCCGCTGGCCAGCCCGATCGCCGCCGAGACTGCGATGCGCCATCGCATGGAGGAGTTTGTGAACGATCAGTTGTGCCGATCGCTTTTGCTCGATCAGTTGTAACATAGGGTGCGCTTTTTCTCTGTTGCTGCCTCGATTCGAGCGTGTGTCGACAATCGCTCCACCAAAGTTTCCAGAAACGCAACCTTGCAGAAACGTTGGCAACTCGCTGTGTGGCTTGCTCTGGCGCTACTGGCGGCCACGAGCATGTGGTTTTATGTGGACCGAATTCTGGTGGGTCATCAGGTCGCCGACGCTGCCGCGAATGACCGACCGCGCGGCAATCTCTCAGATCTCTACCCGCGCTGGCTGGGCGCGCGCGAATTACTTCTGCATCAGCGCAATCCCTACAGTGACGAAGTTGCGCTCGAAATTCAGAAGGGATACTACGGCCGGGCGCTGGACCCGTCGCGGCCGGGCGATCCCAAGGACCGGCAGGGGTTCGCGTATCCGGTCTATGTGGTCTTTCTGCTGGCGCCGCTCGTCGGGTTCTCGTTTCATTCCGTGCAGCTGTTTTTCTACTGGCTGCTGATTGCTATCACTGCCGCGACCGTGCCGCTCTGGTTGCGCGCATTAGGCTGGCGACCGCCGCCGGTTGCCATCGCCATTGCGATCGCGCTCACGCTGGGCAGCGTTCCCGCGGTGCAGGGAATCAAGCTGCAGCAGTTGAGCCTGCTGGTAGCGGCGCTGCTGGCAGCATCGGCGGCCTGCGTGGCCAGCGGATATTTTCTTTGCGGAGGCGCGATCCTGGCGCTGGCCACGATCAAGCCGCAACTGGCGTGGCCGATGGTGCTCTGGTTTCTCGTTTGGGCCGTGAGCGACTGGAAGACGCGCCGGCGGCTGGTGTTTGGTTTTGCCGCGATCATGGCGGCTCTGCTGATGGCTGCGCAATGGGTGCTGCCGGGTTGGGTCAAAATGTTTCTGGGAGCGATTCGCCAGTACCATCAATACACGCACAATGAATCGGTGCTCGATCAGCTCGTAAACTGGGCGCTGGGCAGTTATGGCGGACAGATTCTGGCTGCGATCGCATGCGTGGCAAGTGTGTTGCTTCTGCGGAAGCTGCGCCGCGCAGCCCCAGGATCAGTCGGATTCGCGGGCGCGCTTGCGGTGGTCCTGACGCTCACGGTGCTCGTGGTTCCCATGTACGCGCCTTACAATCAGGTTCTGCTATTGCCCGGGATTCTTTTTCTGGCGAGAGAGCAATTTCCGGCGCCAGATCAAACCGCGCCGCCAGAGCAATCGCGCTCCGGAGGTCCACTGTCCTGGGCGGCTGGTTTGGCGCTTGTCTGGCAGTGGATTGCGAGCCTGGGCCTGAGCGCATTGTGGTTCGTATCGCACGGCGCGGCCCTTAGCGGCTGGAAAGCCCCGTTTTACTCGACGTTCGCATTGCCGGTTCTGATCTTTGCGGCCGTCATGCTGGCGGCGCGGAATCCGCGAAGTGCCTTGCGAGCGCATGAGTCGACAAGGTAGTCTGTTCAGGCGAGGCAAGCGCAGTTCTTCCCGACGAACGCGAAAATCCGGATGCGCCCGGCGATCTGACATTTCATGACCCTGAGTGCCATCAGTCACCACGGTTCTGGTTCCGGTGTGTTTCCCGCGCTGGTGTTTGTCCAGGGCAACGATCAAAAAAATATCGTGCTCAACCGCACGCCATTCAGCGTGGGGCGCAAGGTTGATAAAGACCTCGTCATTGCCGACCCGCGCGTGTCCCGCGACCACGCGCAGATTGTGCTGGAAGGCGACGACTTCTACCTCATCGACCAGGGAAGCAAGCACGGCACATTCGTCAACGGAGAGCGCATCCAGCGCCAGAAGCTGGAGCGCAACGACCGCCTGGAATTCGGGGCGCGCGATTCCGCCTACATTCTTTTTAATCCGGCCCAAAACACCTCGAATACCGCGCGCGAATTCCTGAGCCAGCTTTCCGGCGTACAGATTTCGCCGGAAGCCACCGATCTCGAAAAACTTCGTCTGTTTCTCGAAGCGGCGCGCAAACTGAACACCGCCGGCGTGCTCGACGAGATTCTGATGACCATGCTCGACGTCACCCTGCGGCTGACGCGGGCCGAGCGTGGCTACGTTTTTCTGAAAGATGACGAAGGCAAACTACGGCTGGCCGCCGGACGCAACTTGAAAGGCGATCCGCTGCTGGACGACACCACAATTTCGCATTCGATCCTGGAAGAATCCATGCGCTCGAACTCGGAATTTCTGCTCACGGATACCAGCCAGTCCGTCGATCTTTCGGGGCGGCAGAGCATTGTGGCTTACGACTTGCGCACCGTCGTCTGCATTCCGTTGCGGAAGATGCAGGTGCAGTCCACGCGCGACGCGCAAACTCCCGTGCCCGCACAGACCGCGGTGGAGGTGCTGGGAGTCCTCTACGTGGATTCGCGTTTTGCCTCGCGCGACATCACCGGCATCGGCCAGGACATTTTGCACGTGATCGCCACAGAAGCCGCGTCGCTCATCGAGAATGCCCGGCTGGTGCAAGCCGAAGAAGAATCACGCCGCTACCAGCAGGAATTGAGTATTGCGGCTTCCATCCAGCAGCGGCTCATGCAGGTGAAGATTCCTGAAGTGCCGTTCGCCAAGCTGCGCGGCAAGAATCTGTCTTGCAAGGAAATCGGGGGCGATTTTTTTGACGCGGTCAATACCAAGGAAGGCTTGGCAGTGGTGTTGGCCGACGTCAGCGGCAAGGGCGTTTCCGCCGCACTCTTGGCCTCCACGTTGCAGGGCATGATTTATTCGCACCTGATTTCTGGCGGGGCGCTTTTGGAGATCGTGAGCGCCGTCAACAGGTTCTTCACGGAAAAGCTGGTGGGCGAAAAATATGCGACCGTGCTGCTGGCGCGCCTGCGCCACGATGGCGATCTGGAATACGTAAACTGCGGGCACGTGCCGCCGCTTCTGGTGTGCGGCGGAGAAGTCATGCGTCCGCCGCATGGCAATGTTCCCGTGGGCTTGCTGGCCGATGCCACGTTTGAGAGTGCACGCTGCCAGCTGAATTCCGGCGATCGCTTTATCCTGGTGACCGACGGAGTCACCGAGGCGGAGAATTCCATGGGCGATTTCTTCGAGGATTCTCGCCTGGAAGCGGCCGCGGCCAAGACACCAACCTTAGAAGGAATTTTTTCTGCCGTCTCGACGTTCTGCGCGGGCAATCCGCTGAGTGACGATTGCACTGTAGTGGAACTGCTCTACTCAAGCCCGCCCGAAGCGTGAGACCGAGATTCTGGTGTTAGACCTTTCTCACTGCACCGTCACCGCATAGTCCGTGCACTCCCACCGGTTTTCCTTCGCCCAGAAAAAAGTGAACACCGCCTGGCCTCCCACTGGAAGCGAGGCGGTCGGCAAATCGAGCGTATGAATGCCGAGGCCGGAATCGCGAGTCTTCGTGTCCTGCGCTGTCTTCCATCCATCGATGCTCCAGTGCACGGTTGCCGCCGAAATCAGCACGATGCGCAGGACCTTGCCGCGCGGCACAGTACGGGTTTTGTTATTCATTCTCCAACCGAAGATGGTCCGCACACGCTTCTCAACCAAATAACGCTGAACCGTTTGCGGCGGCTGGTCGAAAATTTTGCCATCCCGAATCGAGCGCAGCAGTTTTATGTATTCGGAATGGGCCCACACCAGCGGGCAGGCGGAGCCGGAAGGCTTACCGCGGAAAAGTTCGAGCGCGGGGATATCGGCCGCGTCCCAAACCTGCTCGGGCAGCGACCGGCTCTGGCCGATCGTGGAACCTTCGATGACGGTGAGCAGAGCCTTTGCTTCGTCGGGATGTCCGGCGGCTAAAGCATAGTGAGCACGTTCCCCGGCGAGAAGCGGCCAGGGGCGGCCGATGCCGGTTCCGTCAAACGCCGAGCCGTCTTTGTGCTCACCGTAGCCGTCGCCGTTGTAGCGGTACCAGCATGGTCCCTGCGGCAACTCAACGGACAACAGCGCGTCGATCGCGCGCAACGTATTCACGATGCGGGGATCGTCGGGGGCGCGCAGGCCGAAGCGGACGAGCGCAATCGCATCTGGACTGATAATGTGCGATGCGATTTCATGGTCCTGTCCCGGGGGGCGGTTCTTGATCGGCACGAAGCCTTGCGTCGGCGAAGCCGCGCCATCGGTATCGGGCGGCGAGATGCGGACGTAGTAACCCTCCACGCCAAGTTGTTGCGCCAGATCGCCGCCGGTGGCGTAGATCCAGCGGTCAATATTGTCGTGCCACGCGTCGGCCGCGTCGCGCATGATGGAGGCTGCGTCGTTGTGTCCGGTAAGTTCGGCGATGGCGGCGGCGGCCAGCAGCGCCGAAATTTCCGCGGCGAGAGTGAACGGAGAATACCCGGCGTCTTCTTCCCAGCGATCCTGCTGGGTAACGGGCCCGTTGCGCAGAATGAAGCTGGTGGCGTTGCGCACCATGGGCCACCAGCGCTGCAAGTCGCCCAGAGCCTTCGGCGCTTCGCGGCGAAGAAGATCGAGCAGCAGAATGGGGAACGCAGTTTCGTCCATCTGGACGCCGCTCCAGTATGGACGCCCATCAAGCCAGAGGTTCTGCGCCCAATTTCCCGCCGCCTCCTGCGTGACCTCGAGATAGCGAAGCACTCTGACTGCGTCTCCGACGGCGCCCGCGGCCAGCAGAGCACCCGCCGATTCGACGAGATCACGCGGCCAAACAAGGTGATAGCCGCCCAGGTCTTCGTCGCCCTTGTTGAATCCCCACGGAATGGAGAGGCTGGCGATAATGCCGCCGAGAAAATCTTTGGACTCATGCGTGCGCAGGACGGCCGTCGACGAGCGGTAAAGATTGTGTTCGCGCTTGGGGTCGTCGAGATTGAGCAGAGTACTCTGCCAATTCTTCCAATGGATCACGTAATGTCGGCGCAGGTCGGCAAAGTCTTCGAGCAGGCTGGAACGCGCTTGCTGGCCCGCCTCGCTCCACATCCCACCGAAGCCGAGGGCCAGAACAAACTCTCCGTTACACGCCGCCAGGTCGATTTCGGCGGTGCATGCGATGTTGCCGTTCTCAGCTCGCGTGTATTCCCATTGCATCTGGAAATGCAGCGACAAGTCTTGCCAGCCATCCGACGTACCGACAAAACCTACCGACATTTTTTTCCAGGGCTCCGAGCAAGCCATAGCCAGCGCGGTGTCATCGTGCTCGGCGAAAAACATGGGAACGCCCTTGTAGTCTCCCACCCAGCCTGTGTTGCCGTATCCGGCGTTGGCCAGGTGCGGGGAAAGAAGAGCGTAGAGGTGATAATCGGAAAGCTGCCCTTGCAGCGGCTCGAAGCGCACTTTCTGCAGCACGACGTTGCGGTAAGGATCTGTGAGAACTTCTTTGTGAATCCTGTAGCGCCCGTTGAGGCTGGTATTGGTCAGCTCGTAGGCGGGGACGCCGGGCTCGAACGGGCGGTTTTCAAAAGTGCAGTGGCGCTTCTCCTCGGAAAAAAATGCGCTGCCGTCGGTGACGATAAATCCCATGTCCCGGGTGCAGGCCTGATCCACGCGGGGAAAATAGATCTCGTTGAGGATGCCGTGGCTGAGTGTGAACCAGACTCGGCTTTGCTGGCTGAGGGCGGTGCCGACTCCGGTTTTTGCGCTCGAAGTCCAACGGGGCGGAATACCCGGCCAGCCGGGAGCATACTGTGTGGGCGCGTCACTCATGAAGATTTCGTCTTTCGTACGAAGGGCCAGTTCGCATGGTCGCGGAGAGGCCCGCCGGAACTGGGAAATTGGAATTTGCAAAGGCCAGAATTAGAGGTCCAAAAGAATGTACTGGTTGCAAAGCTGGGTAGATCGACGAGAATGAATAGATACGAACGCCGGCATCTGTTGGGCGCATCTTGGACATGAGCAGATTCTCCAATGCACGAGGCGTAACCATGGTAGCAGTCCTGTGCATTGCTTTGTCGGCAGCCTCGGCTGCCGCTGGACCGGCGGAGAGCCTGGCCGCGAATTCCGGGCAGGAGCTCGCCCGGCTGCAGCCGTCGCCGTAGCGGGGGATTTTTTTGTTCAGCCATTCACTACAAATTCACTCCGTTGTAACAGTCCTGTAACATTCTGCCACTAGAAGTGGAATACCAACATTTCAGGGGGTGATGATGCGGAAAGTTATTCTGTTTTGGTTGTGTGTCTTTTTGCCAGTGGCCGCATTGGGCCAGACCAAGCTGAACGGGGCGGGCGCAACTTTTCCTTATCCCATGTATTCCAAGTGGTTCAGTGAATACCACAAGCTGCACCCCGAAATTGAAATCAACTACCAGTCGATCGGCAGCGGCGGCGGAATCCGGCAGGTAATGGCGGGCACGGTCGATTTCGGCGCCAGCGATATGCCCATGAAAGACGAGCAACTCAAGCAGACACCGGGCAAGATCCTTCACATTCCCACCGTGCTTGGTGCAGATGTCCCGGCGTATAACCTTCCGGGAGTGAGCGCGGAGTTGAAATTCACTCCAGCCGTTCTGGCTGGAATCTTCCTGGGCAGGATCGCGAAGTGGAATGACAAAGCGATCGCGGCTGCCAATCCGGGCGTGAGCTTTCCGGACAAGGACATCATCGTGATTCACCGCTCCGAGGGGAGCGGAACGACCTTCGTCTGGACTGACTACCTCTCGAAGGTTAGCTCGGATTGGAAGAGCGAGGTGGGTTCCGATACATCCGTAAAATGGCCGGTCGGGTTGGGCGGCAAAGGTAACGAAGGCGTTGCCGGATATATCCGCCAGATGCCGGGAACCATCGGATACATCGAGCTCATCTACGCTGTGCAGAACAACATCGCCTATGGCAGCGTGCAGAATCAAGCCGGCAATTTCGTGAAGGCGACGCTCGAGAGCGTCACTGCCGCCGCGGCGTCGGCCCCGAAAATGCCCGCGGATTTTCGAGTTTCCATCACCAATGCTCCTGGCAAGGATGCCTATCCCATCTCCAGCTTTACCTGGTTGCTCATTCCGGTGCAGTCCAAGGATCCTGCGAAAGGAAAGATCCTTTCCGACTTCTTGAACTGGATGGTTACGCAAGGCCAGACCATGACCTCGGCTCTGGCCTACGCGCCGCTTCCAGACAACGTCGCCGCAAAGGTGAAGGAAACCATCAAACAAGTGCACTGATGTGGCTGGCGAGTGGTTGGCAGCTCTAAGAATGTAGCGGCGTCGGGTGAGAGTCGGCCGGACGCCGCTTCGGTTTTTCAAGATGCTTTATACTAAAGAACCTGCGCCAAGGGCTGGCCCGAGATGCAATTCTTCGCTGGCAAGTGGCAACGCGGTGAACGGGGAAGTCGAAGGCAGCGACTCAGGGCAGGCAAACCCAGGAAAGATATGCAGTAACGGCAAGTCCGCATGGCTCGCATTTCACTCGAAGATCCCCAGTATTTCCTCAATCGCGACACCTCCTGGCTCGCGTTTAACCGTCGTGTGCTCGAAGAGGCTGGGGATGAAAGTAATCCGCTGCTCGAGCGCGTGAAATTTCTGGCGATTTCAGCCAGCAATCTTGACGAGTTCTTTGAGATTCGCGTGGCTGCCATGGTGCAGCAGATTGAAGACGGCTACAACGAAGCGGGTCCCGATGGCACCACTCTGGTGCAGAAGCGGGAAGTTCTCGGGAAGCTGTGCCACGAGTTTGTCGACGACCAGTATGACTGCTGGAACGCACAGTTGCGGCCAGCGCTGGCCGCCAATGGCATTCGGGTGCTGGCCCTGCACGAACTGGATCCGGCTGCGCTGCGGTTTGTCGATGACTATTGCGAAAAGGAACTTGATCCGCTGCTCACGCCGGTTACGGTCGATCCCGCGCATCCGTTTCCGCGGGTTATCAACAAGGCGTTGTGCCTGGGCTTTCTGCTGCGGCGTCGCCGCCGCTCCGCGCTTACCTACACCGGCGTGGTGGCTGTTCCGCGGGCTCTGCCCCGGCTGGTGCGCTTGCCTTCGGAGGGCACGGCTGATTTTATTTTTCTCGCCGACCTGGTTGCCCACCACGCCGTGAATATGTATCACGGCTATGATGTGGTTTCTTCCGCGCCTTTCCGTGTCACCCGCAACAGCAATCTCTACCTGCAGGAGGAAGAAGCCCGCAGCCTGCTCGAATCCGTGCGCGCGGAATTGCACAACCGGCGCAAGGGAGACGCGGTGCGCATGGAGATTGAAGCCGATGCCGATCCGGAAATCATCGAGCGCCTGCGAACTGTGTTTGAGCTCGACCCCTGGCAGGTTTTCCGGGTAAATGGGCCGGTGAACGTTTCGCGCTTGTTCAACGTGTACGAGCAAGTGGATCGGCCCGACCTGAAGTATCGTCCGTTTTCACCGCGGGAATTGCGGCTTACCGCCAAGTCGAAAGACTTGTTCGAAGAATTGCGCCGTCACGATATTCTTCTTCACCACCCCTACGATTCCTACGACGCAGTGGTTTCTTTCATCGAGTCGGCGGCGGAAGACGATCGAGTGCTTTCCATCAAGCAGACACTCTACCGCACGAACGAACATTCGTTGATCGTGCCCTCGCTCATCGACGCCGCCTCGCGCAAGGAAGTGACTGCAGTCGTAGAGTTGAAGGCGCGTTTCGACGAAGCCCATAACATTCGCTGGGCCCGCGACATGGAGGATGCCGGGGTGCAGGTTTTTCACGGACTCGTTGGTCTCAAGACGCACTGCAAGCTCTCGCTGCTGGTGCGCCGCGATCCGGATGGCGCCATCCGCAGCTACGCGCATATCGGCACCGGCAATTACAACGCGACCACGGCGCGCATGTACACCGATCTCAGTTTATTCACCGCCAATCCCGGAGTAACCCGCGCGGTTCACGATGTGTTCAGCTTTCTCACGGCGTATGCCGAGAATCCAGGCTACGAGCCTCTGCTGGTGGCTCCACTCGATCTGGCCGAAAAGGCGATTGCCTTGATTGATCGCGAAGCCGAGCACGCTCGCCAGGGCCGTGGGGCTCGCATCATCGCCAAGATGAACGCGCTGCTGGATAAGAGCGTGGTGCAGGCGCTTTACCGCGCCTCCCAGGCGGGCGTGGAGATCGATCTGATTGTCCGCGGCATCTGCGCTCTGCGGCCCGGCGTGCGCGGAGTAAGCGAACGCATCCGCGTGCGTAGCATTGTAGGGCGGTTCCTCGAGCATAGCCGCATCTACTATTTCGCCAACGGCGGCGAAGAAGAAATCTACATCGGCAGCGCCGACTGGATGCCGCGCAATCTCTACGAACGCGTCGAGGTGCTGGTGCCTCTGCGCGAAGAACTTCTGCGGGATCGCGTGCGCCATGAGATTCTCGGCGCTTATCTCGCCGACAATCTCAAGGCGCGCATTTTGCTCCGCGACGCCAGCTACATTCGTGCATGGCAATCGCCGCAGGGGAAACACAAGACCAAGCCGCCGGTGGGGGCAGCCGCTTTCAGCGCCCAGGATTTCCTGATCAACCTGGCCGAAGGGAAGCAGGCTGCGACGCTGCCTCCGGCCGCCGCGCCGCGAAAGCACAGAGTAGTCGTGGGGAAGGAACGTAGTCCGCAATGATTCTTTACTTTTTGCGTCACGCCAGCGCGGGCGAGCACGTTGCCAATCCGAAGAAGGACGAGAAGCGCGCCCTCGACCCGGAGGGCATCGCGCAATGCGGCTACATCGGCCGCGCCCTCGCGGCGTTGGACGTCCAGGTGGATGTGATCGTCTCCAGCCCTCTGAAGCGCGCTACGCAGACAGGTTCTCTGGTGGGCAACGAACTGGGCTATGAAGGCAAACTGCAGATCGACGCAGGTCTTCGCCCCCAGGCCGGGTTCGCCGATTTTCGCAAGCTGCTCGAAAAATACGCACGCCAGGAAGCGATCATGGTGGTCGGGCACAATCCGAACCTGAGCCAGTTCCTGGGCGCGATCATCAGCGATTCCGGATGCGAAGCCTCGCTCGAACTGAAAAAGGGAGCCGTTGCAAAAGTGGAGATGCGCCGCAGTTCCGGCACGCTGAGTTGGTGCGTGACCCCGAAGATTCTGCGTACGCTTTACGACACTGCAGTGGAAAGCTCGCGCCCGAAGACTTCCCGGAAGTAGGCGCAATCTTTTTCGATTGCCCAGAGTTCCAAATCCACGCCCATCCGCCGGCGTGGAACCAGCGTCAGGCGCACATCGGCGGCGTGCAGTTTCACCCGCACTTTCTGCACCGCGCGGCTGCGCCCCAGATTCAGCGCCCGAGCCAGTCGCAACAGCAAGATCGCACGCTGCACGCCCGGCCGGTCGGCGGGATCGAGCACCTTCATGGGTCCATCCTCCACGGTGGGGCGGGAATTTCCCAGGTAGCGTGAGATGGCCGCAATGATGCGCCGCTGCGGCGGCGTGTAACCCAGAATTTCCGAATTCGAAATAATGTAGTGCGTATGGCGATGCCGCCCAGCGCGGTTCACGTAGTCTCCTACTTCGTAAAGCATGGCCGCCGCGGAGATCCACTCGCGATACTCCGGAGCCAGGCGGTGCACCGAACGCAGCGCGGAGAAAAGAAACATGGCCGACTCGCGCACGTCGAGCGCATGTTTGCGGTCGACGCCGTAATGTTCGACGGCCTTTCCGATCGACTCCCAGCGCTCGGATTCGATCTGCTTGCCGGGTCGCGTGTTGCGGTCGTGTTCCGCAGCCATCTGGGCCAGAAGGCCGTCCCGCAAACCGAGCTGCGAGTAACGAAATCCGCGCAAATGGCATTGTTCGACCAGGGCGTGGTAGACCATGGCGCCCGCCACCACGATTTCGGCGCGGCGCGGTCCAATGCCTTCAATCTTGCGCCGGTCGGCCACGGGCAGCCGGGCCAGACGCTTGGCGATGCGGCTCATCTCTGCGCTCGAAACTATCAGCCGATGGCTTCGGTGGTTGCTGCTCAGGTTGGCCGCCACGGCTGCGAGCGCCGCCGCCGTCCCGGAAGTCGCAATCGCATTCTTCGCCCGCGCGGCCACGATCCGTGGCGCGATCCGGTTCACCTCGCGGGTGACAAAGCCGCGCAGTCGTTTCAATTCTCCCTTGCGCGGCGGGTCGTGCTTGAGGAATTCGTCCGTGAGCCGAACCGCGCCCAGCGGAAGGCTCACTGTGTCGCGTATTTGCCCTTTGGCTGAAACCGTCAACTCACAGCTGCCGCCGCCGAGGTCGATCATCAGGGTGGGCAAGCGGTCCACCCGCGGGCTGGAGATCAGTCCCAGGTGAATCAGCCGCGCTTCCTCCACTCCGGAAATGATCTCGACGCGCCAGCCCGTCGCCGAGCGTACCCACTCGAGGAATGCCTGAGAATTTCGCGCGTCGCGCAAGGCGCTGGTCGCCACCACGCGCACCGTGTCGGCGACTACCTGCTGCGCGGCTCGGTGAAAGCGGCGCAATACCTTAACCGTTTCCGCCATCGATTCGGGCGTAAGAAATCCGGAGCGGAATACTCCTTCGCCAAGGCGCGTGACTTCACGGTCTTCGTGGATAGGCCGCAGGCGCCGTCCAGCCAGACGCGCGATCTTCAGCCGAACCGAGTTTGAGCCGATGTCGACCGCGGCGAAGGTGGGCATGGGGGAAGCATCACAGTGTACATGCAGGAGGGAAAGACGTGATAGGCGTTCCTGGCAGTTGTCGGCTGTAAGCCGCCAGGAAAACTGGTGCTTACGCCGCGGTTCCAGTTGCGGGTTGGCCGGTTTTGCGCGAGGCCCTTGGCGCTGCCGGGCGCATCAGGGTCGCAGGTTTGACCGCGGCTTTATGCGCCGTCTGAACGGCGCCCAGGGCGGAAAGCGCCGTCACCGCATTGCGAAACTTAGCTCCGGTTACGTTGTGAAGCGCGGCGACCAGCGACGACTCGTGCACGTCCCCGAGGCGCTTGGCTGCAGTCCGGGTCAGGGTAAACCAATCGTGCCAGTCGCCTGCGGCATCTTGCATGTGCTTCAGTTGCGTTATGAATTCCGTTGCCTCAGCGGATGGGGGAGCCAACTCGGCGACGTAGCGCGCCCGCTTGCCGATAATCCGGTAATGGTGGAGCAGGTCTTCGGTCAGAGTGCCACGGGCATCGGGGTGGGGTGGGTGCCCGAGCATTTTTCTGGCGATTGCGAGCGGATCGCCAAGAGCCGCAGATTTCACGTCTTTGGCTGCGCGTTTCAGGCGCCTACGAATATCTCTAACAACTTCTTTATTCAGTGCCTTACGCAGCTTTTTCTCGTGTTCCGTGCGAAGCTCGATCAGGCTGTTCGTCAGCTGGCTCTTGCGGCGCGGTTCCTGTGGAACCTTCAGGCTGCGCAAGGCCGCCAGTTGCACGTCCAGATCGCGCAGCTTGCCGGCGCGCCTACGAATTCGGCCCAATGCCTTCAGCAGCTTACGGTGATGGCGCTCCTGCTCAGGGGCAAGTTCCTCCAGCAAGGTTTGCAGCCGCCGGGCAGCGCTGCGGAAGCTGTGCACACTCTCGGCGTTCTGCTTGGAGCAAACCTTCACCAGATCTCGCTCAAGCTTCTGAAAAACAGACTGGATAGGCCCTTTTGACATCAAGATAAATGTATCCGGAACCGGGATAGGAACTATACAACGTTGTGAAGAAAACGCAATCCTCTGCGTGTGACACGGCCAAGAAAGCATCGTGATTTTAACATCTTTGTAACAACCGTCTGCTACGGTAAGAATGCGAATGGCCAATCCCGCATTCCATCGGCCTGATATGCCCGGACTGCAACCCGTTGCAGAAACAAAGGTTAACAGCGCTCCTGTTCCCCGGCCGGAACCCTTGCTGCGGGTTTCCGATGGGGAGATGCCGGACCGCATTTTCAAATATGCCATGGTGGCTTGCGGAATGGCCGTTCTGGGTCTGCTGGTGCTCATCATTTACGAACTGGTATTGCGCTCCAGCCTTTCCTGGCACGCCTTTGGATTCAAGTTCTTCAGCACCAGCGATTGGGACCCGGTCAATGAACAGTTTGGCGCATTCCCGTTCATCTACGGGACGTTGGTTTCGTCGCTCCTGGCGCTGATCATCGCGGTTCCGCTGGCGGTTGGAGTGGCGGTCTTTACCACCGAAATGTGCCCGCGCGCCTTGCGTGGACCACTTTCGTTTTTCGTGGAATTGCTGGCGGCAATTCCCAGCGTGATTTACGGCTTGTGGGCGATCTTCGTGCTCCTTCCGATTCTGCGCGACCACGTCGAGCCGTTCCTGGCAAAAACCCTGGGCCTTCCGAAAGTCCTAGGCTGGACTGGATTGTTTACCGGACCTCCACTGGGTGCGGGCATGCTGGCGGCAGGGATTATTCTGGCGGTCATGATCGTCCCGATTATTTCCTCGATTGCACGCGAGGTGCTCATGGTCGTGCCGCAGCATCAGCGCGAAGCAGTGCTGGCGTTGGGCGCCACGCGCTGGGAAATGATCCGGATCGGGGTGCTGCGCAACGCACGCGCGGGAATCGTGGGCGGCATCATCCTGGGACTGGGCCGCGCTCTCGGCGAAACGATGGCTGTCACCATGGTGATCGGAAACAGCTCGGATATTTCGCGCTCGTTGTTCGCGCCGGGATATACGATGGCCAGCGTTCTCGCCAACGAGTTTGCCGAGGCGACGAGCAACATGCATCTGTCAGCCCTGGTTGAAATCGGACTGGCGTTGTTTCTGGTGACGATTGTGGTGAATACACTGGCGCGTGTTTTGGTCTGGACCGTGACGCGCGGCCAACCTGCGAGCGCCCATGTCTGAGGGAGCCAGCCTTGCCGCCATGCAACAACATCTGGTGCCGCCAATCAGCCTGCGGCGCCGGGTGACCGACCACGCCATGACGGGGATCGCGATTCTGACCGTGATCCTGGTCCTGACGCCGCTGGTCGCAATTTTCGGGTACCTGCTGTTTCGTGGCCTGGCTTCCGTCAATTGGGCCTTCCTGACCAAAATGCCAAGCCCACCGGGAGAAGTAGGCGGCGGCGTGGCCAACGGAATTGTAGGTTCCGGGATGATCCTCGGGGTCGCCAGTCTGCTGGGCGTTCCGCTCGGGATTGGAGCGGGCATTTATCTGGCGGAGTATGGACGGAACCGGCTGGGCGACGTGGTTCGCTTCACCGCGGACGTGCTGAACGGAGTGCCTTCGATTGTCATTGGCATTGTGGCCTACGCCCTTGTAGTTTTACATTGGCATTTCTCCGCGCTGGCCGGTGGGGTGGCGCTGGCCATCATGATGGTTCCCACCATCAGCCGCACGACGGAAGAAATGCTGCTGCTGGTGCCGCAGGCGCTACGCGAAGCGGCCTATGGCTTGGGCATCCCGCGCTGGCGGACTACGCTCTCCATCACCTTGCGCAGCGCGACTTCAGGAGTGATCACTGGAGTGATGCTGGCCTTTGCCCGGGTCGCCGGCGAGACCGCTCCCTTGTTGTTCACTACGCTGGGCAACGAATTCTGGAACCTGCGTCTGGACCAGCCCACCGCAGCCTTGCCTCTGCAGGTATACAAGTACGCCCAGTCACCGTACGATGACTGGCATCGCCAGGCCTGGGCGGGAGCTCTGGTGCTGATTCTTCTCATCGTGAGCGCAATCGCAGCGGTACGGTACGCGGTGCGCCGCGGCAGTTTTGGAACCGCGTAACTTATGGGAGTTGGGATCCAAGTCGAGACCCTGAATGCCTGGTACGGCAAGGGCCAGGCGCTGTTCGACATCAACCTGGTGGTTGCCGCCAATCACGCCACCGCGTTGATTGGACCTTCAGGATGCGGCAAGTCGACTTTTATCCGCTGCCTGAACCGCATGCACGAAACCATTCCCGAGGCCCGCGTGACTGGACGCGTGCGAATCGGCGAGATCGATGTGTATAACGGCACATCCGCGACGCAGTTGCGACGCCGCGTGGGCATGGTGTTCCAGAAGGCGAATCCGTTCCCGACCATGTCGATCTACGACAACGTGGCTTCCGGATTGAAGCTGAATGGGTTTCGCGACCGGCGAAAGTTGGATGAGATCGTAGAGCGTTCCCTCGATGCGTCCGCGCTGTGGGATGAAGTGAAGGATCAGATTCACAAGAAATCGGGAGCCAGCCTTTCTGGCGGCCAGCAGCAGCGGCTTTGCATTGCACGGGCACTGGCGGTAGAGCCGGAAGTCTTGCTCATGGACGAGCCCTGCTCGGCGCTCGACCCTATCTCCACGGGAAAGATTGAAGAGTTGATCTTTCAACTCAAAGAGCGGTATACCATCGTGATTGTGACGCATAACATGCAGCAGGCGGCGCGGGTCGCGGAGTTTACCGGATTCTTCCTGCTGGGCAAGTTGATTGAATTCGACAGAACAGAAAAGATTTTCACCAAGCCGTCAGAAAAGAAAACGGAAGATTACATCACCGGCCGATTCGGATAAGCCGGATTCGGGTAGTTCGTTCGGATAAGCCCGGTTCAGACAGGAAAGGTTCGGATAAATGCGTACGCGTTTTCAACACGGTCTCGACGAGCTGCGGGAGAAACTGCTCCGCATGGGCGGACTAGCGGAGCAGGCGGTGGACCGCGCCCGCCAGGCATATGTAGAGCGCGACCTCACCCGCTGCCAGATGGTGCTGGAAGGCGAAGGCCTGATCAACACCGTGGAGCGTGAGATCGACGAAGCAGCGTTTGATTTGCTGGCCATGCAGCAGCCCATGGCGGTGGACCTGCGCTTTATTCTCGCGGTAACGAAAATCAATTCTGACCTGGAGCGCGTCGGCGACCAGGCCGTCAACATCGCCGAGCGCGTGATGGACATGGTGGAATTGCCGGCGGTGGAATTGCCGGTGGACATCGCACGCATGGGTTCGGCAGTGAGCGCCATGGTGCGGCGGTCGCTTGAGTCATTCATCGAAGCCAAGGTTGAACTGGCGCAGGCTGTGCTTGAAATGGATAGTGTGATTGACCGCATGCGCGATGACGCCTTTATCCAGCTGGTGAAGACCATGAACGAACGTCCCGAGGTTGTGCGCCAGGCTCTCGATGCGCTGCTGGTGGCCCGCAACCTGGAACGCGTTGCTGACCATGCCACCAACATCGCTGAAGACGTGATCTTCTGGGTGCAGGGTGCCGATGTGCGCCACAACGTGGGCGTGGAAACGCCCGAGCCGTCCGACCCGGCGCGCCGGACCCCGCGAGTGTCGGGCCTCTAGAAGTCATGTGATAAGCGGTTTGGGAAGGGCACGGCCTTCAGCCCTGCCATCAGAACACAATAAGGGTGTGGGCTTTAGCCTCTGAGGTTTCGCTCGTGTCCAGCCGTCGAGGATTTATAAGATAGCCTCTCGGACGTCGCGTTCTACCTTTGACCGCCCCATCCGATTTGCATTAGGCTCATCTCGATTTCATTCTCAAGTGGTTTCCGTCCGGAGGCACCGTGATTTGCTCCGCCCGCCGTGAGTTTCTTTGCGTTGCGTTATCTGTTCTCGGAACATTTGGAATCGCCTCCGCGCAATCCGGAACGCCTGCAGCAGATCGTCCTCCGATCATGTTGCCGACCAGCAAGCTGTTGACTGTGCCTTCGCCGGGAAAGATCGGCAGCACGAACAGTTTTCCCGCCACGATCACCCTCAGTCCCGATGGGCGCTATGCCGCGCTGCTCAACGATGGCTATGGAACGCAGGAAAGTCTGGCCCACCAGTCGATCGCAATCCTTGATCTCACGAATAATCATCTCGTCGATTATCCGGATGCGCGGCTGAGTGATGAGTCGTATCAGAGTTATTTTCTGGGGCTGGTTTTCGGCTCGGACGGCAAGCACTTGTACGCCTCGGTGGGATCGGTGACCGATCCGACCGGCGAGAAGGCGGGGAACACCGGCAACGGCATTGCGGTCTATACGTTTTCACAAGGCAAGGTCGCGCCCGAGCGATTCATCCCGATTGCGCCGCAGAAGCTGGCAGCGGGGAAGAAAGTTGCCATCGGCTTGCAGAAAACACCTGCGGGCACGGCGATTCCGTATCCTGCGGGCTTGGCTCTTGTTTCGTCGGCGGGGCGCGACACGCTACTGGTCGCGAACAATCTTTCGGACAACGTGGTGCAGATCGACGCGGCGACGGGCAAGGTTCTGAAGACGTTCAATTTTCGCGGGGACGACTTGGTGCCGTCGTTGTACCCCTACACCTGCGTGGCGACAAAGGACGGAAAGCGGGCGTGGTGCAGTTTGTGGAATGCTTCGCAAGTGGCGGAGTTAGATCTGGCCAATGGAAAGGTTGTGGTGCCGCGCATAAACCTGCGGAAGCCCGAGGGTCCTTTAGCTCCCGGAACACATCCGACAGCCATGGTCCTCAGCCCGGATGAGCGCTGGCTCTATGTGGCGCTCTCGAACGACGACAAGATAGCGCAAATTCCGACTGGCTCTGACGATGTATTTACGCAGTCGTTGGTCACCGCCGAAGGAAAGTTCGCCGGAATGTATCCGACCGCGCTCGCCCGATCAGAGGATGGAAGTAAGCTGTTTGTGGCTTGCTCATCCATGAATGCAATTGCCGTGATCGACAATGCTTTTGCGCGCGGCGAACTAACGAAATCAGATGAGATCGGAAAGATCATGGGCTTCATCCCCACTGACTGGTATCCGAGCGCATTGGCCGTTCACGGCGACGACCTGTTGATCGCAACCGCCAAAGGGGAAGGCGCTGGGCCCAACAAAGTCATGGGGAAGACTTCCTACGAGAAGCGGCACCGCGATCATCCTTACATTCCAACATTGCTGAAGGGATCGATCGCCCGGCTCAACATTCCGTCAACGCTCGCTAGGCTACCCGAATTGACTCGCATCGTTGAGCACGACAACCTGCTGCATGCCGATCCCGGAACTATTTCATTTGCGCAGGGCTCGAACCCGATCAAGCACGTGATCTACGTCATCAAGGAAAACCGCACCTACGACCAGATTCTCGGCGACCTGAAAGTCGGCGATAAACCAGTCGGCGACGGCGATCCGTCGCTCACCATGTATGGGGAAGACATCACACCCAACGAGCACAAGCTGGCTCTGCAGTTTGGCGTGCTCGACAATTTTTATGACAGCGGAGAAGTCTCGGGCGATGGGCACTTGTGGTCGACGGCGGCGATCACCAGCGATTACAACGAGAAAACGTGGCAGATTGCTTATCGCGGCAAGGAACGTACGTACGATTTTCAGGGGCAGGTGGCGGACGAGTATCCGCTGGAACATAATCAGCCGGACGTCGACGATCCCGGAACCGGATTTCTCTGGGACAATCTCGCGCGCAACCACGTCAGTTTCCGCGACTACGGCGAGTTTGTGAATGCCGAGTGGTGCAACGAGAAGAAAAAAGTGGCGACGCCGAAGCAGGGAACTCCATCCGGGCAGGAAGCACGTTGCCCGCGCTCCGTAGTTCACAAAGGCGAGTTGCTGGCTCCGAACGTGGGAGACCCGCATGCGGGGCCGAGTCCGTGGCCGTGGGCGGTGCCGTTGTTTAGCGGGGTTAAGCCCACCAAGGCGGCGCTGCGCGATCATTTCGATCCGCTGTTTCCGGATTTCAATACCGATTATCCCGATCAGTTGCGGGCGGATGAATTCCTGAACGAGTTCTCGGCGTTCGTGCGGGCGCGGAAGGAAAATGAAACGCCGGAATTTCAGTTGCCGGCGTTCGTTCTTTTATATCTGCCCGACGATCACACCGGAGGTACGCGGCCTGACTTGCCGCGTCCGGCGGCCTCGCAGGCTGACAACGATCTGGCGCTTGGCCGAGTCGTGGATGCGGTTTCGCACAGCCCCTACTGGGATGACACTGCCGTCTTTGTGTTGGAGGACGACGCGCAGGACGGTGCCGACCACGTGGATGCGCATCGGTCCATCGCTTTTGTTGTCAGCAAATATTCACCGGGATCGGCCGCGCAGCCTTATATCGAGCATCGTTTCTACACGACCGTGAATATGATTCATACCTTGGAGACGCTGCTCGGCTTGCCTCCAATGAATCAGAACGACGCCTACGCACCACTGATGGGGTCGCTATTTTCCGGCGCGGGCGATCAGCCCACGTTCACGGCGGACGACCGGAATCTGAAGAATGGCCTGATTTACGAAGTCAACAAGCGCACGGCGCCCGGGGCGAAAGTTTCTTCCAAGATGGATTTTTCCCGGCCTGACGCGGCCGGAGCGGCTCGGTTGAATCAGGTGCTATGGCGTGACCAGAAAGGCGACGCACCCATGCCTGCGTCCAGGCACACGTTGTTTCCGGCGAGCGAAGACTGAGGTTGCCGCGCGAACTTTTCGTTTCCGGGTCACGCTCGATGAAAGCCACCGTCTCTTCGCCATCTTCCTCCGACCGCGCAGAATCGCTCTTGTTCGGTGCCCTCACCTTCGTGGCTGGACGATGGTTGCTTATCGCTGCGATCTCCGCCCTTCTACTCCTGCCTTGCTTTTGGCATAAACGAATTGAAGCTGGCGACCTCGCCAGCCATACGTACAACGCATGGCTGGCGCAGTTGATTGCGCGGGGAGACGCGCCCGGGCTCTATCTGGCGCGACGGTGGAACAACGTTCTGGTGGATGTGGCGTTGGAGAAGCTCGGCGGGGTCTTCGGGTTCGCTGCGGCAGAAAAGATTGTTGTGCCTGCGTGTGTGCTGATTTTCTTCTGGGGTGCTTTTGCATTTATTGCGACGGCCACGCGTCGCCCGCCGTGGTTTCTGGTTCCCGCCATTGCCATGATCGCTTACGGCTGGACGTTCCAGATGGGCTTCATGAATTACTACCTCTCGCTGGGCTTCGCTTTCTTTGCAGCGGCTCTGTTCTGGCGGGGGCAGGTGGTTGATTTTATCGCCGCACTTCTTTTGAGTGGCCTCACGTTGATGGCGCACCCCGTGGGCTTTGTGTGCCTGGTGGGAATGGTGGTCTATATCCGATTCGCGGAAAAGAGCCGAGGCTGGTACCGGTGGGTGGTGTTTGCGTCGGCGCTCCTGAGTGTTCTCACCTTGCATTGGTATATCGTCCGCCACTTTCGGGTCGCCTACTGGGATACTGCAATCTTCTATTTACTGAACGGAGCCGACCAGTTGGTGCTGTACGGAAGGCGCTATTTAATTCCGGCGTGGATTGCGCTCATTTTCGGTAGTACCTGCTTTATCCATGGCCGGATGCAACAGCGGAAGAGCGGCGAACCGGTGTGGACGTTCCGCACCGCGCTGGAGTTGTGGGTGGTGCTGCTTTTTGTAGCTGCGATGATTCCGGAATTGATTTATCTGCCGCAGTACGCGGCACCGGTCGCATTTGTGGTTGCCCGGCTAACTACAGTGACGGCAGTTCTCGCCCTGTGCATTCTCGGATCAGTCCGACCACGCCGTTGGCACCTCGCCGGCCTTGTAGTGTGCGCAGTTATTTTTTTCGCTTTTCTGTACCGCGACACTGGTACGTTGAGCAAAACGGAGCAGCAGGTCGATGCGATGACGAAGACTTTGCCCTACGGCCGCCGCGTGACTGAAACGATCGTTGCGCCGCCGGATTCGAGAATTCCCTTCGTCAACCACATAGTCGATCGTGCCTGCATTGGGCGATGTTTCACCTATGCCAACTATGAACCGGCCTCGGGGCAGTTCCGCATTCGCGTGCGCCCGGGTAGCCCGTTAGCCACCGATTCGGCGGATTCTTCTCAAGCGATGGAAGATGGCAAGTATGTGGTGCGTCCGCAAGATTTGCCCATGACGCAGATCGAACAGTGCGGAGGAAACGATCTTACGCGGCTCTGCATGCGCGATCTTACCGCCGGGGAAAAGAACGGCGGCATCGGCAACCGCCTTCCCGCTCCGCGCTGAAAACCTCGACCTACGCGGCTCGCCTTTTTTTTTGAGCTGCTACTTCAGCCCGCTATTTCAGGCTGATCGAATCCTTCAGCGGCAGGCTCTGCGAAGATCCCCCGACCAGAATCGTGTAGTCTCCCGGAATCAACTGCCAAGCGTTCTTGTCGACGTTGAAGATTGAAAGATACTTCGGGTCGATCACTACCGAAGCCTCTTTGCTCTCTCCCGCGTTGAGTTTGATCTTGCTCCAGCCCACGAGTCGCTTGGGTGGTTCTCCAGCAGCGGCGGGCAAGGACGCGTAGACCTCGGCGATTTCCGCTCCTGGCCGCGCTCCGGTGTTGGTTACGGTGAAGCTCACGTGCACATCTTCTTTGTCTCGCGCGACGGCGAGATTCGAGTAGCTGTACGATGTATAAGAAAGTCCGTAGCCAAAGGGAAACAGAACCGGCTTATTTTCGGCGTCGTACCACTTGTATCCGACTTTCACGCCTTCATCGTAGGTGACCTGGAATGCAGGCAAGCCGGCGGCGATCCTTTTCCAGTCTCCACCCCGCGATTGGCGCGGAGGTTTTACGATCTCAGGATGCGGCAAATCGGCTACGCTCCTGGGGAAGGTCATCGGCAGTTTCGCGCTTGGGTTGACATCGCCGAACAGAAGATTGGCCACAGCATCAGCCCCGCGGCTCCCGGCATACCAGGCTTCCAGAATGCCGCCGACTTGATCCGCCCACGGCATGGTCGTGGCGGTGCCTGTTTCGAGCACGACCACCGTGCGGGGATTCACGGCGGCGACCTGTGCGATCAGTGCGTCCTGATTTTCCGGAAGCGTGAGGCTGGCCAGGTCCATGCCCTCGCTCTCCCACTCATAAGCAAATACCACGGCCACATCTGCCGATTTGGCCAAAGCAGCTGCGGAAGCAGGATCGGCGCCCGAATCATACTGAACGTTGGCCGACGGAGCTTTTGCGCGAATCGCTTTGAGTGGCGAAGTCGGAAACCAGATTTGTTCCTGCCAATGCGTTTGGCCTTTGCCCGGAGGCATGATCGCGTTTCCGCCCGGCGGGTCCACCTGCGCTGAACCTCCTCCGGAGATCATGCCGACATCGGCATGCGGACCGATTACCGCAATGCTGTGAATCTTCGAAGCATCGAGCGGAAGAATGGCGCGGTCATTCTTGAGCAACACGATGCTCTGTTCCGCAATCTTCTGCGCAACTTCCAGACCTCCGATCACGTCGACCACGCCCCTGACCGGCGGATCGTCGACCACGCCACAAGCAAACATCGACCGCAGGATGCGGCGCACGTGTTCGTCGAGTTCAGACATCGGAACTTTGCCCGACTCCACGGCCTTTTTCATGGTCTCGCCGTAGAAAACCTCGCCGGGCTCCTCGTGATCAAGCCCCGCGGCGGAAGCTTTCGCGTCGCTATGTGTCCCGCCCCAGTCGGATAAAACAAACCCAGGAAAGTTCCAGTCCTTCTTCAAGATATCGGTCAGCAGATATTTGTTTTCGCAGGCGTAATCGCCCCATACACGGTTGTAGGAACACATCACGGCGCCGGCGTTCGATTCGTGTACTCCAATTTCGAAGGCCAGCAAGTCACTTTCGCGCGCGGCCCGCTTGTCGATGGTGATGTTCACGGCATTGCGGCCGCTCTCCTGATCGTTGAGCGCATAATGTTTGATGTCGCCAATGACGTGTTGCGCCTGCAAGCCCTTCATCACCGAGCCAACCATGGTCCCGGCTAGCACCGGATCCTCGCCCAGATATTCAAACGTGCGCCCATTGCGCGGTTCGCGGGTCAGGTTAATGCCGCCACCCAGCGTCATGTTATAGCCCTGCGCGCGCAGCTCGCGGCCAATCAGCGCGCCGTATTCATAAGCGGCATCCAGATCCCAACTCGCCGCGCTCGCCACGTCGGCGGGCAGAGCGGTGGAATAGCGGCCATTCTCGCCGCTGCTCCGCACGCCGTAGGCTGCATCCGACATTTGAATCGCCGGGATGCCGAGGCGCGGAATTCCCGGAACGTATCCCGCGCCACCGTTCGAGTGAATCGCCAGCGGACTCATCGGGCTTAGGCCCACCATCCCAGTGCCGTGCAGCAGCGTGATCTTTTCGTCGATCGTCATTTCCTTCAGCACCATGGCTGCGCGTTCGTCTGGCGAAAACGTGGTGTTCATCCAGGGGTGTGAGGAAGGCTTGTCCTGCGGACGCGATTGCAGGCGCGATGGAAAAAGAACACATGCGAGAACAACGTTAGCGAGAACGACGATCGCGGATAGGGAACGTCTAGCGCAGGGGGTGCCAGCCGGCGAAATCATGAAATCTCCTCTTTCGAGAAATGTGAGAAAAGCCTCTACCAAATCGTTAATGTTAACGCTTTTTTGCGATTTCTGCCGCAATCTTTATCGGGCACCTGACCTGCTAACAGCGAAGCCAAGTTTCTGTGGATTTGGCCGTGGACCGCGACGGGCTTTACACTTGATGCGTGAAGATTGCGCTGGGACAGATCAACCCTACGGTTGGAGATTTTGCCGGGAACGCGGCCAAGATCATTCAGTTTTCGCGCCGCGCTCAGGCCGACGGCGCAGGACTGATTCTTTTTCCCGAGCTTTCGGTGTGTGGTTATCCGCCGCGTGATCTGGTCGAGCGGCCCTCTTTTGTCGCGCGGAACCGTGAGACGCTGGACCGGATCGCGACAGAAACCCAGGGCATCGCTGTGATTTGCGGCCTGGTGACGCCGGCCGACTCGGAGACGGGTAAAGCGGTGCGGAACTCCGCGGCGCTGCTCATGGATGGGAAGGTTGCGTTCGTGCAATCGAAAATGCTGCTTCCCACTTATGATGTGTTCGACGAAATGCGGAATTTTGCACCCGCCAAAACGCAGGAATTATTTTCCTTCTGCGGCAACCGCATGGCACTCACGATTTGCGAAGATGCGTGGAACGACAAGCAATTCTGGCTCAAGCGGCTCTACCCGCTCGATCCCGTCGACGCGCTGATTCGCGCCGGGGGCAACTTTGTTTTGAATATCTCGGCTTCGCCTTTTTGGATCGGCAAACGGCAGCTTCGTCGCGACATGCTGGCCAGCATTGCCCGCCAGCACAAAGTCCCGGTGGTGATGGTGAACCAGGTCGGCGGCAATGACAGCCTGGTATTCGACGGCTCCAGCCTGGTGCTGAATTCCGAGGGCTCCGTGGTTGCGCAAGGCCGCTCGTTTGAAGAAGACCTGGTAACCTTCGATTCGAAGACTCTTGCGGGCGAAATGCACGAACAGGTTGCCGGCGATGAAGGCAGCGTGTATGGCGCTCTGGTGCTGGGCACGCGTGATTACATCCAGAAGTGCGGCTTTCAGAAAGCGATCATCGGGCTCAGCGGCGGCATCGATTCGGCGCTCACCGCGGCGATTGCCGCCGATGCAGTCGGTCCCGAGAATGTGATCGGAGTGGGCATGCCCGGGCCCTATTCGTCGCAGGGCTCCATTGACGATGCCCGGACTTTGGCCAGGAATCTGGGTATCCGGTTTGAACTGCTTTCGATCAATCAAGCTTACGAGGCTTACCGGGAAACGCTGCGACGCGTGTTCAGTGGATACAAGGAAGATGTCACGGAAGAGAATCTGCAGTCCCGCGCCCGTGGCATGATCCTGATGGCGCTTTCGAACAAGTTCGGCGCCATCGTGCTCTCGACCGGCAACAAGAGCGAACTGGGCGTGGGATACTGCACGCTCTATGGAGACATGGTGGGCGGGCTCGCGGTGATTTCCGATGTTCCAAAAACGCTGGTCTACTGGGTCAGCGAGTATGTAAACTCGCGCCGCGAAGTGATTCCGCGCGCTACGCTGGAGAAGCCACCCTCGGCCGAACTGCGTGCCAACCAGAAAGACAGCGACTCGCTGCCGCCCTATGACATTCTCGATGCGGTGCTCGAAGACTACGTGGAAGGTTCGCATCCGGCCGAGCGCATCGCCGCGGACCGAGGCATTGATATTGAAGTAGTACGGCGCGTGATCCGACTGGTGGATCGCGCCGAGTACAAGCGTCAGCAGGCGGCTCCCGGGCTCAAGATTTCGCCCAAGGCGTTCGGATACGGTCGTCGTTTTCCGATCGCGGCGAAGAGCGAGGTCTAAACAGCCGTTTGCTCGGCGCTGTATATTTCATACTTCACCAAGGTTCCATTTAGAAAGGAAACCATGCGCAGTTCTACCCAATCGGCTCGTATCTTCGTTCCGGCTTTATTCGCGGTCCTGGCATTATCCTCGTCGCTGGCGGCGCAGGCCGCCACTTCTTTGAATGCTCCCGCCAAGCCCGCGGCCAAACCGGCGGAGAAATCAGCGGCCAACGACCCGGCGACCATTCTTCCGTCGGAAGCTACGGTTGATGGCTTTCTGCACGCCACCTTCGGATACGATCCGCAACTGACGTGGAAGATTTCCTCCATCATGCCCGCGCCGGTGCCGGGACTCGCCGAAGTGTCGGTGGTGCTCGCCAGTCCTCAGGGCCAGCAGCTTAGCCGCTTCTATGTCACTGCAGACGGAGCGCACGCATTGACCGGCGATATTATCCCGTTCGGAGCTCAGCCGTTCGCGTCTGCCCGCAAGGCTCTGGAAAAGGGAATCACCGGACCTGATCGCGGCCCCAAGGATGCGCCCGCCACTATCGTGGAATTCGGCGATCTGCAATGTCCCGCTTGCAAAGCTGCGCAGCCTGCCATCGAGGGTTTGATGGCGGCGGAGCCCAATGCGCGCCTCGTGTTTCAGAACTTTCCGCTGGAGATGCACAACTGGGCGGCCAAAGGCGCAGCGTACGCAGACTGCGTGGGCCGGGGGTCGACTGAGGCCTTCTGGAAATTTGTTTCCAAAACCTACGAAACCCAGGCCGACATCACGGCGGAAAATGCCGACGAGAAACTCACCGCGATTGCCGACGGAGCCGGTGTAAAAGGCGCCGACATTGCCGCCTGTGCCGCCGCACCGGATACGAAAGCTCGCGTGGATGCTTCCGTGGCATTCGGCAAGTCCATGGAAGTGACCAGCACTCCGACGCTGTTTATCAACGGCCGCAGGATCGGCAACGTGAGCAATATTCCTCCCGATGTGCTGAAGCAGTTGGTGGAATTTGCCGCGAAAGAAGGGAAGTAGCGTCCTGGAGGAACGCGACGCAGGTTTCTACTTCGCGCTCACCCAGATTTCGCTTGAGACGCGCTCGTTATTGGCGAGCACGTGAGGCGTGACCACGATGATGAGTTCATCCTGCTCGTCGTCGCGCGTATTGTCGGCCGCAATCTGGTTCAAGCCCGGAAAAAATCCAAAGCCCGGGATGCCGCTCAGGGAACGCTCTTCGGTGAGCGTAACTTCTCCAGCAACCGCCGCGGGTTCGCCGTCCTTTAGATTCACGCTGCCTTTGTATTCCTGGTTGGAGATAACTGGTACACCATTCGAGCTCTGCCCGGTAAGTGCGCGCACTTGTAATTCCAGTTGCAGGCTCACCTCACCATTGCCATGGATGGCCGGCTTCACCTGCACATTCAGTCCCAGATCTTCATAGCTGACCGAAGGGAACGGCGGCTGGTAGCTGTTGTTGCCGAGCACCTGGGAAATCGCCGGCGAATTGTAGATGGGAGCGTAGGACGCGTTGAGGATGGGATAACGAGTTCCCAGGTGGAACTTGGCCTCCCCACTACCGGCGGCGCGCATGGTGAGATGCTCCAGATTGCGCACCCATGATTCATTCACGGAAAGATTTGCCGCCAACTGATCGAGGCTGAGTCCCATGAAAGTAAGGCCGCCGCCGAACGTCGCCAGCGGATTGCTGAAAATAGAATTCCCCTGACTACCCAACTGCGCGAGCAGCGACGAAATTGCGGTGCCGTTGGCCTGGTTGATGCCTCCGGAGGAGATCAGCTGATTAATAAGTTGCGAAATGTTTTGTCCGCCCAATCCCGCCAGGGCCGCCGCGGGAATGTTGTAAAGGTTGAACGTGTTCGGCACATGCACGCCAATATTTTGTGTCAGCTGATGGCTGATCTCGTAGACGTCAATGTCGAGCATGACCTGTGGAGGTTCGCCGGTGAGTTGCGCCATCAATTTGGAGCAGGCGGCAAGAATGGGCTGCGGTGCGCGCACTTCGATAATGTCGCCAGTCGCTCCGGGGTTGGTGACAAAACGCGCCTCGAGCACATTTTTGAGAATGTTTACAATGTCTTGCACTTCGGCGGTGGTGCTGTGGGGTGGAAGAATAAACGTCTGCAACGACATGCGATCAAACTGCTTGTGATTCTCCGTAGTATCTTTGGCCACAAAGAATTGCCGCGCAGCGAGCGCGGTCCACATCGTCTTGCTCACGTCGCAAGCCAGTTTCAAAGCCGTTTCGAAGTCAACATTGTCCACGTAGAAACGAACCTGCTGCGAAGTCACCGAGTCGTCAAACTCCACGGTCATGCCGTAGGACGATGCCAGCTGGGCAAACATCGCGCGCACATCTCCGCGAAACTGGAAGCTGGCCCGCTGCTTCGTCGGTTGCAGGTGGATTTCTTCTGAGTCTCCGATGGTCGCGGCCGCTCTCAGGAGCGCTTGACGAGGAGCCTGCGCCGTCGCCTCGAGCCGCTGGCGCGCGAACTGGTCTCCGGGATCTAGATCGAGCGCCGCCCGAAATTCCTCGGCGGAACCGGCCCGGTCGTCCGCATACAACAACCGGTTGCCTCGCTCCACGTGCCCGTAGACCAGTCCAGACTTGGCCAGTTCCCGAACTTCGAGGAAGTGTGGGTTGCGCGGGTCCAGGCGGATGGCGCGGTCAAATTCCTCGAAAGCTTCGTTGAACAGTTGCTGTTTTTCCAGTTTCATCCCGCGGAAATAGGCGATGCGGGCTTTTTTCTCATCCTTCTTCGAGCGTACACAGTTGACGCCACCAGGAATACCGTTGCCGCAAGACAAGGGAGCGGACGTGGTCAGGTCGTCCGCAGCCGCAAGGGCCGGGATCACGAACCCAACCGCCAGAGACCACACCGACAAGATGAATGCTCCCCGTCGCATCTGTATGATTTTACCCCGCGTCCAGGAGGTTTCGTTTAGCACGTTTGGTCCCTCTTGCGGGAGAACGCCGGACTTTCGGGTTCTTGCAACCGGCGATCAAGTTGCCGGATTCAGCTCGGCGGAGTTTAGTTCAGTTCAGCATCAGCCGTTCAATGTGCCGTGCCTTGCCCGTGTCGTCGTCGCATTCGATCACCACCGCGCACAGGCGTACATCGCCAGTAGCTGGCTCAAAGCGCACCGGCATGCCGTTCAGGAATTTTCCTACGACCAGCTCTTTTTTCACTCCAATCACGCCGTCGTACGGCCCGGTCATGCCCACGTCGGTAATGTAGGCGGTGCCGTTCGGCAGAACGCGCTCGTCTGCCGTAGGAACATGCGTGTGCGTGCCGACGACCGCGGTAACCCGGCCATCGAGATACCAACCGAGAGAGATCTTCTCGGAAGTGGCTTCAGCGTGGATATCCACCAGGATCACTTTGGCGGTTACTTTCTGCAAAATCTGATCGGCAACCCGAAAGGGATCGTCATTCGACGCCATAAAAATGCGCCCCTGCAGATTGATCACTGCATAAGGCACCTGGCCTTTTCGGCCTTGATACAGGCCCCACCCCGGCATGTCTGAGGGATAATTCGCCGGACGCAGCAATCGCCGCGCCGGCCCGTGGCCGTTGCCCTCAACCATCTGGAAATAATCGACGATCTCGCGCTTGTCCCAGACATGGTTGCCAGTCGTGATGACGTCAATGTTCAGTTCAAATAGTTCCTCAGCCAGCGCCGGAGTAATGCCAAACCCGGCCGCGGAGTTCTCTCCGTTCGCAACAATCAGATTAATCGCATGGTCGCGGACGATCCCCGGCAGCCGGTCTTTGACGATCGCGCGCCCCGGCCTTCCGAAAATGTCGCCGATAAAAAGAATTCGCATGAAAAAGCGTCCCGCCGGCATCACAGCCGACATCACAGCCGAAGTTCGATGGTAACACGCGCAGTTTTCGGGTTATTCAGGCGGATCGTCCGTAGAGTCGTTGATTGCAACGTCTCCCTCGCGATGTTCCGACACGCCGCCCGCAAAGACGTAGCAAGCTACGTCTCTACAGACTCGTTAATTGTTCGAAGGTGCCAACTCCGCCGTGCGCAGGAAATCGTAATCCCCGGCCGGGTTCAGCTTTATATTCCGCACCCGGCGCGTGTGTACCAACACGTTGTCCAGATACCAGAGATCGACGTAAGGCAGATCTTCCGCCAGAATCCGCTGCACCTCCGCGTAGAGCGGCTTGCGCACCGCCGGATCAACCTCACGCCGCGCGCGGTCGATCAGCGCGTCCACTTTCGGATTCGAATAGTAACCTCGGTTGGCCCCGTTCGGCGGAAACTTCGCCGAGTGGAATACATACTCGAATATATCGGGATCCTCGTTGCCCCCGATCCAGCGCAGGCTGTAAAGCTGAAAAGCTCCATGGGTGACATCGGAGAAAAATGTGGCGGGCTCGAAGCTGCGGATATCGAGTGCGATGCCAACCTCGCGCAGCTGCTGTTGCATCACCGCGACAATCAGGCGCGTGCTCTCGGTTGTCGAGGTTTTCATGGTGATGTGAAACCGCACTCCGTTGACCGACGGAAAACCTGCCGCGTCCAGCAGCTGCCGCGCCTTTGCAGGATCATGGGCGTACGCCAGCACGTCGGGGTTGTAGGCCCAACTCTGCGGCGGCAGCACGTTGCGCGCCGGTTCCGCCTGGCCTCGCCATAGGTAGTCGATCATCGGCTTGCAGTCCAGGGCATAGGCCACGGCTTGCCGAACCCGGACATCCTTCAGGATGGGATCGCGCAGATTGAATGCCATGTACTGCACTTCTGTACCGCGGCTCCGCTCCACAACCAGATTCGGCTCGCGCGACAGCGTGACCACCATATCTGGCGTCAGCGAGTTGATGGCAATATCCCCGCTGCCCTTGCGCAATTCAAGAGCCTCCGTGGTTGCCTCGGGAACCACCGCAAAGCGCACGCGAGCCAGCTTCGGTTTCTCGCCCCAATAGTTGTCGTTGCGTTCAACGACAACTTCTTTATCGGTTTCGGCACTCACAAACTTAAACGGCCCGGAGCCAATGGGATGCCGGGTCATCTCGTCGCCGCTGCCGGCGGGAACAATGCCAATTGCGCCATCGGAAAGATTCCACAGCAGCGGCGCCTCCGGTTCCTTCAAGTGGAAGATCACGGTGAAATCGTCAGGCGCGTCAATGTGATCGACGAAGCGGTAGTTAGCCGTCTTGGTGCTGCGAATCTTGCCTTGCAGCAGGGAATCAAACGTCCACTTCACATCACGCGAAGTCAACGGACGCCCGTCATGGAACTTCACACCAGGATGCAAATGAAAAACGTAGGTTAGCGGATCGGGAATCTCCCAGCGCTCGGCCAGGCCCGGAGCCACGTTCAGGTCATTGCCCCGGCTCAGCAGATCGTCAAAGATCAAGCTGTCAATGCGCTCCGACTGCGCGTCCAGCCCCACTCGTGGATCGAGATTGGTAGGGCTCGACTCGATGATCATCACCAGCGTATTGGGATCCGGCTTGCTGGAACAGGAAATCAACGAGAGCAGAAACAGCGCGATGAACCCCTGCACCGCAAGGCGAGCCATCCGGTTGAGGCCTGCGCCGGCGCATCGGCCGGGCTTCGCGAAAATCGGAGTCTCGGCAACTGAAGGCTGGAGCCGTGCGCTCACTGGCATGACTCGCACATTTCATAGAGCTTGGTCACGGTGTTCCAATTGCGCGTGGTCGCACCTTTCAGCCATCGCCGCTCGACCGCATTGTTCATCAGGCTGCTCTTGCCCATGCCGTTCGGCAAGTAAAGATAAATCTCGCGGCCCATGCAGCGGGATTCATCGGGAAGAGTGGTCAATCCTTGCAACGCTTGCAATGCCTCGGCGGCCGGCGGTTGTGCGAGAAAAATTACATGAAGTTTGGCGCCGTCCGCGCCGGGCTTCTTGAGGAATGGATTTTTCTTCATCACCTTGGTCATTTCCTCACGGGTTCTGGCGACGACGGGGGCGGGAAAGCCGAAGTCGCGCAGAATTCTTTCCTCCAGTTTCTGACACAGCGCCGCAGGCGCGACTCTGGGAGTTGCGAAAACCACATTTCCGCTCTGAATGTAAGTCTGCACCTGTTCGCAACCGGCGGCGCTGAATGACTCGCGCAACCTTTCCATGTGCATTCGTTTATGAGGGCCGAGATTGATTCCGCGCAGCAGCGCAACGTAGACCGGCATGACTAGTTGGTTCCCGTCAACAAAGACGCGAGGCTAAAGACACGAGCTAAGGATACGAAATCTTTCCCAAAACCGCCGCCCGTTTCGCTCCGGTCGCCGAGGGAATATTCGACGGCCTCCGGCGCCAGGTTTCATTGGCCAAAATCGCAAATGCAACCGCCTCCTTCGCTTGCGACGGCAGGCCAAACTCGTCGGAAAGTCTCAAGCACATCTCCAGTTCGGCGAGTTCGGTCGAGATCATCGAAACGAGCGTGGCGTTCCTGGTGCCGCCTCCCGAGATTATCACTTCGCGGAATGCAGGCTTTCGCGCGGAACCCGAACGGTGAACCGCGCACCCGCGAATTGCGGCCAAAATCGAGCGGGCAGTCAGCGCTGTCGCGGTCGCGACGATATCTTGTTTGCGCGCGTTTCCGCACCGGCGCAGAAAGTTGCGCACGAACTCGCGGCCAAATTCCTCCCGCCCCGCGGTTTTAGGAGGCCTTCGGCGGAAGAAGTCCGAGCGCAGGATTTCTTCGACGACGGCCGTGAGAACCGCGCCCGAAGCCGCGATTCTACCGTTGCGATCGAAAGGCTGATCGAACAATTCGTGCGTGACGGCGTCGATCACCATATTTCCCGGCCCGGTGTCGAACGCGATGAGATCGCTCGGGGATGCGCTTGCGGGAATCGCCGTAAGATTTGCGATCCCGCCGATGTTCTGAACAATTCTCCCCACGCGCGTGTCGCGGAACAACAAAAAATCGAGAAACGGAACCAGCGGCGCACCTTTGCCCCCCGCAGCCACATCCGCCGGACGAAAATCGGAAACCACCGGCACTCCCAAACGGGCGGCAACGATCGCGGCCTCGCCGGTCTGCCAAGTCGCAGCCAACTTGTGTCCCAGATACGGCGCGGCTTCGCCCTGGTGATAAAGCGTCTGCCCATGGCACCCGACGAGCTCCGTTTTGATTCGGAACTTCCGCTGCGTCGCCAACACGGCATCCGCATATAGTTCTCCCAGCAGAAAGTTGAGCCGTGCCAGGTCCGCCACGCAAGCCTGCGGCCCATTCATCGCACTCAGCACGGCCATGCGAACTTTCTTTGGATAGGGATACTCCGCATGCCCCAGCAACTCGAAACCGCTCATGTGGACGCGGGCGACTCGCCAGCGACTGCCGGCAGATCCGCTGGACGCCGCGCGGAAGCCGGATCGCTCCGCAATCCGCACCAGCGCGACATTAATGCCGTCCGCCGACGTGCCACTCATCACCCCGGCCACGACGATGTTTTTTGTCGTCATCGGCGCGGCCGCGCATTCTCCTCACGATTCATATTTTCCAGGCGGACCTGCTCGCCGAATTCCCACAACTTGCGCGATAATTTTCCCACGCTCGCGGCGGAGGGCGACTTGCCCGCGCGCAACATGTTCCTCGACTTCTTCTTGAACGCCAGCACGCGTGCGGCCGCATTTTCAACCTGCCGTGCAAACTTCGCATCGCGCGCCACCGTCGAGGCCATTTCCTTGTAAGCTTGCGTGATGTAGTCCTCGCGATGGCAGATCAGGCACAGATCTCCGCCGGCCCGAACGTGCTCGACCGCGGCCCGCCCAACCGGCGCGGCAGAGAGCACGCCGCCCATCTCCAGATCATCCGACACAATCAGATTGCGGAAGCCGATGCGCTTGCGCAGAATATCTGTAATCCAGATCTTCGAGAGCGATGCCGGCGCCTGATCGTGCGTCACCTGCGGATAAGCAGCATGCGAAATCATTGCGAAAGGCAGCTGACGACGCAGCGTGCGGTACGGAATCAGATCTGCGGCCCAAAGCCGCTTCAGCGATTTCTCAATCACCGGCAGCGCATGGTGGCTGTCGAGATTCCCTTCGCCGAGCCCAGGGAAGTGTTTGCCGCATCCCAACGTGTTCGTGGCGCGCAGTCCGGCGAGAAACTCGCGCACATATGCCACGACTTTTCGTGGATTCTCCGAAATCGCCCGCGACCCCATCACGCTGCGTGACGCTTCAAACGCCAGGTCAAGCACGGGAGCGAAGTTCACGTTGAAGCCCAGGGCGCGGCAATTCTCTCCGATGATGTGCCCGTGTTTGCGAAAGAGCTTGCGATCGCCTGTCGCGAACACCTCCGCAGCCGAAGGCGTGGGTCCAAGCACATCGCAAAAACGATCGACACCTCCACCTTCCAGATCAACGCACGTGAACAGCGGCGTGGAAACGCACTTCCGGCAGTCCCGCAGCAGTCGCCAGGTCTGCTCCGCGCCCTTGATATTGCGCGCAAACAGAATCACGCCCGCCGGCCGCAGTCGCGTGAGCAGGGAACTCAGCCGAGCCGTCATCTCTGTACCATTGAAACCGACAATGAGAAGCTGGCCGATCATCCGGATGTTCGGTGCCTTGACCTTAGCTGACATTCGAGATCACAAACAATTTATTGGGACGGTATTCTTACTTACTCGCGCGTCTAGACTTCCTTTTTTAGTTCCGCCAGTAAATTCAACGCCTCCAGCGGCGTTAGCCGATTCAAATCCAGCTCGCGCAGTTTCTCCAGCACCGGCTGCGAAATCGGCGTGAAAATCGTAAGCTGCGTCGGCGCAGGCGTTGCCCCGGGAGAAAGATGTCCCGTCACCGCGCGCTCCGCCGACTCATGTTCGGCCAGCACTTCACGCGCCCGCACCACCACTTCATTCGGCAAGCCCGCCAGTTTCGCGACTTCAATCCCGTAGCTGCGGTCCGCGGCACCCGGCTCAACCTTGCGCAGAAAAACAATCCCGCCGCCGGTTTCTTTCACCGATACGTGATAATTCTTCACTCCCGAAAGCTGCCGCGCCAGTTCCGTCAACTCGAAATAATGCGTGGCGAACAAAGTCTTGGCCCGCACTCGCGCATGCAGATACTCAATGGCAGCCCAGGCAATCGCGAGACCGTCGTAGGTAGAAGTGCCGCGGCCCACCTCATCCAGCAAAATCAACGATCGCGCCGTCGCCGTATGCAGAATCGCCGCCGTCTCCGTCATCTCCACCATAAACGTCGAGCGGCCGCGCGCCAGATTATCGCTGGCTCCGATCCGCGTGAACACGCGATCCACCAGGCCCAGCCGCGCCGATCGCGCCGGAACGAACGAGCCCATCTGCGCCAGAATCACAATCAGCGCCGTCTGCCGCAGATAAGTCGATTTGCCGCCCATGTTCGGCCCGGTCAGCAGCACAATCGTGTGCGAGTTTGCGTTGAGGTAAAGATCATTGGGCACGAACCGGTCACTGCCGCCGGCCAACTCCTGCTGCTCGATCACCGGATGCCGGCCCTCTATAATTTCCAAAACGCCAGACTCCCCGGCTTTCTCCATGCCATCCGGCTCGAACTGCGGCCGGCAATAATCTCGTAATGCGGCAACGTGCGCCAGAGACGCAAGCACATCCACCTCGGCCAGCGCCAGAGCAGTCTGTCGAATCCGCTTGGCCTCGCCCGCAATCGCAGTCCGCAGCGTGGCAAACAACCGCCGTTCGATCTCGACGATCTTTTCCTGTGCGTCAAGAATCTTGGCCTCATACTCTTTCAGCTCCGGAGTGGTAAACCGCTCGGCTCCGACCAGCGTCTGTTTGCGGTCGTAATCCTGGGGCACCAGATGCAGATTCGCCTTCGAAATCTCAAGGTAATAGCCGAAAATCGAATTAAACTTAACTTTCAGCGAAGCAATCCCGGTACGACCGCGTTCGCGCTGCTCGATTTGCGCCAGCACTTGTTTGCTGTTGCGCGAAAGCTCTCGCAGTTCGTCGAGTTCCCGATCCACGCCCGCGGCAATCACGCCACCATCCGTGAAAGTAAGCGGTGGCTCCGGCACAATCGTCTTTTCGATTTTCTCGCGCAGGTCGTTCAAATCATCGAGTGATTGGTGAAGCGTGTTAAGCCGCTGTGACGCGAAGCGTCCCACTGCCGTTTTAATCGCCGGAAGTTTTCCCAGCGAATTTCCCAGCGCCAGCACATCGCGCGGATTCGCGGTTTCGAGCGCAACTCGGCTCAAAAGCCGCTCCAGATCGAGCACTCCATCGAGCGCCCGGCGCAGCTCTTCCCGCGCCACCGTCGATTTCACACCAGCTTCCACGGCATCGAGACGCGCATTAATTTCGCCCAGATCCAGCGCCGGCCGCAGCATCCACGACCGCAGCAGCCGCTTGCCCATCGGTGTGCCCGTGCAATCGACCGCGCGAAATAATGTGACTCCTGCATCCGCGCCGGCGAACAGTGGCTCGATCAACTCGAGATTGCGCACCGTGACCGCGTCGAGCACCAGACAGTTTTGCCGTTCGTACCAGCCAATGCGATCCACATGATCGAGCGATCCACGCTGCGTGGAACGGACGTAGTAAAGAATCGCCCCAGCCGCCGATGCAGCGGCCGCGCGTCCAGAAAGTCCAAATCCCTCCAACGATAAAACGCCAAAATGATTTTCCAGCAGAGGAATCGCGTGATCGGGTGCGAACACCCAATCATCCAGCGGAGTCTCCGTGCAAGTGGCCCCGGCCGCCCGGGGACGAGGCGCGGGCAGTGCCAGCGGTTGTGTGGAAACGTACGCTTCGCCCGCTCCGCCGAGCAGAGCCCGGCTGCTCTTCGCCTCAAATAACGGGGCCGTCGAGCCATACAACAACTCCTTCGGCCTCAGCTGCTCCAACTCTTCCTGCACTCGCCGCAGCGCCCCTTCGCCAGTAAACTCCGTTGCCCGAAACTCTCCCGTCGAAACATCGAGAGCCGCAAATCCCACGCGGTCGCCCACTTGCGCCAGCGCCGCCAGAAAATTGTTGTCCTCCGCTCCCAGCAAAGAATCTGCCGCCGTGCCCGGCGTCACCACCCGCGTCACTTCGCGGCGCACCAGCTTCTTCGCCAGCCGCGCATCTTCCACCTGCTCGCAAATTGCCACCTTGAAGCCCTTGCGAATAAGCTTCCCAATGTAGTTCTCGGCCGCGTGATGGGGCACGCCGCACATCGGCACGGCAATTCCTTTTTCCTTGTTGCGAGAGGTCAGCGTGATCTGCAATTCCTTGGCTGCCACAATCGCATCGTCGAAGAAAAGCTCGTAGAAATCCCCCAGGCGAAAGAACAGCAACGCCGTGGGATGATCTTTTTTGACTGCGGCATACTGCCGCATTAGCGGAGTGGACGGCTCGGTCATCGGCTCGTTCATTGTTTCGGTTGTCGAGGCGGGGCTTGGCGCGGATTATAACAAAGCTGAGTGCTCGGCACCTGCCTCATTTCTCATCGTGCTCCACAGGAAATCACAGTTGACTCCGCTTCCGTCGCAGTGTTCTCTTATCGCATGGAGCTGCGCAAGGATCCCATCACGCGCTCGTGGGTCATCACCGGCGACGACCCCGCAGAGGCCGCACCGCGGCCGCAGTCCAGTTGCCGTTTCTGTGCCGATTCGAAAGAGACGCCGCAAGTCATTTCGGTCGTCCCCAATGCGGTCGGTACTCGCTGGTCAGCGCGCGCGGTCGTGCATCCTACTCCTCTTTATCACATCGAAGGCGAGCCCGGACGCCGCGGCGACGGCCTCTACGACCGCATGCGCTCGGTGGGAGCGCACGAGGTTATCGTCGAGAATCCGCTGCACGACCGCCATCTCTGGAATGCCAGCGACGGAGAGATTGAACAATTTCTGCGCCTCGGTGCCGAGCGCATCTTCGACCTGAAACGCGATCCGCGCATCAAATACGTCAGTCTTTTCAAGGATTACGGTCCCAGCGCCGGGCAGGAGTTCAGCCACCCCGCGTCGCAAATCACCGCAACTCTGTTTGTTCCCCGGCGCGTACTCTACGAACTGCGCGCGGCACGCGAATATTTCGTCGCCAAAGAGCGCTGCGTCTTCTGCGACATCCTCAACCAGGAGGAGCGGCAAGCCGTGCGCGTGCTCGAAGCACGCGGCGACTACGTTGCCCTTTGTCCCTACGCTCCGCGCGTTCCCTACGAAACCTGGATTTTGCCTCGCACTCACGAAGCTTCTTTCGAGCGCACCGGGCTGGCTCGGGGAGTCGTGCTCACCAACCTCGCGGCGCTGCTTCGCCGCACTCTGCAACGGGTGCGAGCTATCACCGAGAATTTCCATCTGGTGCTGCACACCTCGCCCAACAGCATGCATCCCTCAAAAAATCTCGGCTACTGGAAGACCCTCGACGAGGACTACCACTGGCACATCGAGATCCTGCCGGTCGTGACCTCGAAGGCGCGATCCTATACGTTCAAGGAAGTGTATTATTCGCCGGTGAGCAGCGAGAGCGCCGTGAAACAGTTACGCGAAGCAAAGATTGACGGCTGAAAAGCAATAATGGGTCGCAAGCATCTGAGCCTTTCATCTTACTGACCCCTGGCCCCTGGCCACTGACAACTGCCTTCAGGAGACCCTCTGTGAAACATCTGCTCTGCTGCGTCATGCTGATTTCCGTAAGTTTCGCCCAGCCCACGAATCCTCAAACAGCGAGCCCTTCTTCAGCCGCGCAGGAAAAACAGAAAGTTCTCTGGCAAAAACTCGAAGTCAACCTCCGCGACATCGACCAGCATCTCGACGGCGTGATGGGCGTCGCCATCGAAGACCTTACCACCGGAGACCAGTTCTTTCTCCATGAAAACGAAGTCTTCGCACAGGCCAGCTCCATCAAGATCGCAGTGCTCGCCGAACTGTATCGGCAGGCGCAGCAAGGCAAACTCAAACTTACCGATCTCTACACCGTGCAAGCCTCCGACCTCGTCCCCGATAGCAACATCATGGGCGGCCTCACTCCGGGCGTCACTCGCGTCACCCTGCGCGATCTTGCCACCATCATGGTCGCGGTCAGCGACAACTCCGCCACCAACGTGCTCATCGACCGCATCGGCATGGAGAACGTCAATGCCATGCTCGATTCGCTCGGCCTCTCGCACACCCGCCTGCGCCGTAAGATGATGGACCTCGACGCCGCCAAGCAAGGCCGTGAAAATATTTCCACTCCCCGCGAAATGATGACGCTGCTCGCCGCGCTCTACCGCGGCAAAGTTCTCAACAAGGAAATGGAAAGTGATTTTTTCACCATGCTCAGTACTGGAAAGGATTCCTGGATTCCCCGCGACCTGCCCGCCGATTTGAAGATCGCCGACAAGCCCGGCGAGCTCGAAGCCGTGCGCAACGATTCGGGAATTGTGTTCGTCGAAGGCCGCCCCTATGTGATCTGCGTGATGACCGCCTATCTTGAAAATGAACGCGACGGCGAAGCAGCCATCAGCAAAGTCTCGCTCGAAGCTTGGCGCATGTTCGATCGCCTGAGCCGCGCAACCGAATATGGCCGCGTGGTTTCCCCGGGAAACGGAGCCCGGTAACGTTCCCAGCGCTAATGCGCCACCGCTCCACTCGCCTGCGGCTGGACAATTTGCCGAGACAACAGTTTTTCAGCAGCGCTGGCCTCGACCGGCGGCGAGAACAAAAATCCCTGGCCGAAGTGGCAGCCCAGTTTCTGCAGGCGCTCCAGGTGCCTCGCCGTTTCAATCCCATCCGCGATCACGCGTACGTTCATTTTGCGTGCCAGCGTTATGATCAGCTCCACAACGTCGCAAGTGCCGGAGTCCGCCAGCACCTCGCGCACCAGGGGCCGGTCGATCTTCATCGCTTCCACCGGAAAATGACGCAGTTCACTGAGCGAGGAGTGCCCGCTGCCAAATTCCTGCAGCGTAACGCGAACCCCCGCGCTCCGCAGTTGCGAAAGCACGCTTGAAGTCAGCCTGGGGTTCGCCATCGCAAGCTTTTCGGACATCTCCACTTGCACGCTGCCGGGATCCACGCCGCTGGCGTGGATCGCGTCCCGAATGTCCGTTATCAAACCCTTGTGCTCGAATTGCCGCGCGGAAAGATTGATGGCAATGCTCAGCGGTCCGGCCGCGTATTTCAGTTGCCACTTTCGCAGCTGCCGGCACGCTTCCAGCATCATCCACTGGCCGATCGAAATCATCAGTCCCGTGTCTTCCGCGGCTTCCAGAAATTTATCCGCCGCGATCACTCCCTGCTCGGGATGCACCCAGCGCAGCAAGGCTTCAAATCCCGCGATCTGGCGCGTTTTCAGCGCGACTACCGGCTGGTAATAAACTCGGAATTGGTTTTCCTCCTCGGCCGTTCGCAATTCCGATTCCAGTTTCAGCCGGTTCACCGCCTGCGTCTGCATCGCTTCGTCGAACAATTCGCATCGCGATCCACCCAGCGCTTTGGCCCGGCGCATGGCCGTGTCCGCATCCTGCAACAATTCCTCGGCCTGCTGGTGCGTGGGCGTGCTCAAGGCAATTCCCACGCTCGCCGAGATGCACACCGCTCGTCCTTCGATCAGAATCGGAATCGCGACCGCCACTTTAATTCGGTTCGCGATCCGCATGGCATCGCTGGGATCGGCGATTCCGTCCAGCAGAATCGTGAATTCGTCGCCTCCCAGCCGCGACAGCACCGCGTCAATGCGCGCCTCCGGAGCCTGCGGCCGCGCTACTGTGTCCTCCGCCCGCAGCGCCGCCGCCATGCGCTTTCCCATCTCCACAATCACCTGGTCGCCGGCGCTCGCACCCATCGTGTCGTTGAAAACCTTGAAGCCGTCAACGTCCACGAACAACACTGCATACTGCGAGTCCGGCTTGCGTTGCGTCCGAATAAAAGAAAGCCCCAGCCGGTCGAGAAAAAGGCGGCGATTGGGCAGCCCGGTCAGCGCATCATGATACGAATTGTGTTCCAGTTGCTCTTCCGCCCAGCGGCGCTCCGTAATGTCGCGGTTTACGATGACCAGCTTTACCACTTCGCCTTTCTCGTTCCGCACCACGCTGGCCAGCGACTCCAGAACTTTCCAGGACCCGTTCTTGTGCCGGATGCGGTACTCCATCTTCTTGCCTACACCGCTCTGCCGCGCCTCGCGCGCCGCCTCCAGCACCTTGAAACGATCCTCAGGATGAATCTGCTCGAACGACGAAGTTTCCCCCAGCTCAGCCGGGGAATAACCCAGAATCTTTTTGTAGGCCGGACTGTTGTAGAGCCGGCGCCCTTTCACATCCACCAGCGCAATCATGTCGGCGGCATTTTCGGCCACGATTTGAAACAGTTCTTCGCGATTCTTCGACTGCCGCTGAATCTCGTTGAACCGCAATCGCTGGTATCCCACCAGCACGACCAGCGCAGCCAGAACCAGCCAAATCCATCCCTGCATCATCAATCACCCGGTCAGCAGACCGCTCCCCTCGCGCCACGCGAGCGATGCGAGATCTATATCTTCCAAGAAAGCTATCGGCAACTTTCCAATCCAGGTGAGTAAGCCAAAAGAAAACCGAGTACCGAGGTGCAAAGTCATTCGCATTTAAATTTTCTAACGATCGCCCCCGCCACAACTCAAGCAGACCACCCAATAGAGACTCCCCCACAGCTCATGTGGGGACGGGCGCCTCGCCCGTCCGAGCGAAGCGCAGCTTCGCAGTCGAAGCGGGTGCCCCATTTCTCGCGCCTTTTGCGAGAAAGCCTGCCCTGAGCGAAGTCGAAGGGTGGGGATTTGAAGCCAAGTTGAAGCGATAGAGTTCCGCCGCGTCTCCGTGGTGAAGAACGAGTTCGCAGGCGCATAATACCCGCATGCCGCCCGAGAAGCCCGTCCGCCGCCTGAAGACCTACACCAGCGCCCAGGGCTACGTCTACCAGTACTATTTCGTTGGTAAGCGCCCCGCTCTGCCCGACGATCCCGCCGCCCCCGCCACCGAATTCATCTTCGACGTAACTTCCGACCGCAAGCTCACCTACGCCGTCAGCGTCTTCCTCACCGCGTCGGCAGTAACGGCCTGGAGCGCCACCCACAACCGCTCTCTCAGCGACGCCGAACAATACGCCGCCGCCAAACTCCGCCTCTTCCGCGCCTTCGACGAACTCGAAGACGTAAAGGCGCAAGGCCGCCGCCTGCTCATCGACACCAGTCTGCTCGAAGAGGCGTTAGCAAGCCTGGGCGTAGACTGACCCGCCGGCCGCTCTCACAATTATTATGTAGAGACAGCCGCCTCGGCTGTCCGGCCAGCGCGCAGCGCGGCCGCTCAATCCCGGCCGACGAAAGCCAGGTCACCAACGAGCGATCCACAATCGGGAAGGGCACGAGTTTCACTCCTGCCGCAACCCGCTCACAAGACTCGCGGCTTCCAGCCGCTGAGGTTTGCTTTTGCCAGCCAGCGCCGCCCATCCCCTCCCTGTGACCCCAATCACAATCTCCTGTGATCTATGCCACTCGGCGGGCACAATCTCCCGTGCAGAATATAATGCGTGGGGGGATGGGTCCCCTGAAGTTCTCAGCCCTTGTCGTTTAGATTGTCGCTTGCATTAAACTCTCTGGACTCTGATACTTGCCTGTCCTATGGCTCTGCTCTGGCTCCGCTTCGCGCTGGCATGCTACTTTGTCGGGCTGATCTACGCCTTCGTGGCGCTCACTCGCACCAGCGACCTGTTCAGCCGCATCGCCCTGCACGCGGTCAGCGTAGGCATGGTCTTCCACTTCGTTTCGCTGGCCGAGCTTTTCCTCTCCGGCCACGTGGTTTGGGCCTCGGTGCACAACGGCGAATCGCTGCTGGCGTTCCTCTCGATGAGCTTTTTCATGCTCATCTATGCCATCTACCAGACCACTTCGCCGGGAGTGGTCGTGTTTCCCATTGTTTTCTTCTTAACTTTTGTCGCCGCCCTCGATGAGCAGCCGGTTCTGCTGACCTCCTTCGTCCACGTTAAAGGCTGGCTGATCGCCCACATCATCCTCATCTTCACCGGCTACGCCGCGCTGGTTCTCAGTTTCGGCGCGAGTCTGCTCTATCTCCTGCAGGAGCGCCGTCTCAAGGCCAAGAAATCCACCAGCCTGATTTCATTTCTTCCCGCCCTCGAAGTCATCGACCAGATCGGCTACCGTTCTCTGCTGCTCGGCTTTCCCTTCATGACCCTCGGGTTGCTGACCGGCTCCGTGGTTGCGATCTCGGTCTACGGACGCATGGACTTCCTCGATCCCAAGATTCTGCTCTCGATTCTGATGTGGGTCGTCTACATGCTCATGATCTTCACTCGCTGGAATTCCGGATGGCGCGGCCGTCGCGCCGCCGTGCTCGCCACCTGCGCCTTCGTGGTCGCAGTCGTGGCCTGGGCCGCCAACTATTTCTCCGCCATCCACAGGTTCGCCGCCTCATGAGGTACACATTATGAGGCTCGCATTATGAGATACCAGCTCATCGGCGTGAATCACAAAAGCGCACCGCTCGAAGTCCGCGAGCGCCTGGCCATCCCCGAGTCTCGCCTGCCCGACGCCTGCCGCGACCTCACCGCCCACCCCGGAATCGAAGAGGGCATGATCATCTCCACCTGCAACCGCGTGGAATTGATCACCCACACCACCAACGGCAGCGCCGACCTGCGTGGATTCCTCCACCATCACTTTCAACTCACCGCCGAAGAGCTGGATGCGCATCTTTACGAGTTTCGAGAAAAAGACGCCGTGCGCCATATCTTCCGCGTGGCTTCGAGCCTCGATTCCATGGTGGTGGGCGAAGCCCAGATTCTCGGCCAGGTGAAGGAAGCCTACGCTACCGCCCGCGCCATCGGCGCCGCTCGCGGCCAGCTCGATCAACTTTTCACCCGCGCCTTCGCCGTCGCCAAGCGCGTTCGCACGGAAACCGAAGTCGGCTCATCCTCAGTTTCAATCGCGAGCGTGGCAGTCGAGCTCGCAAAAAAGATTTTCGGCAGTCTGCAAGGCAAGAACGTCTTCATTGTCGGCGCCGGAAAAATGAGCGAACTCGCCGCCCGCCACCTCATGGCCCACGGCTGCGCCTCTATCTTTGTCTCGAACCGCACCTACGATCGCGCCGTCGGCCTCGCGCAGAAATTCAACGGCCAGGCCATCAAGTTCGACGACCTCTATAACACCTGCGACCGCGCCGACATCGTCATCACCTCCACCGGCGCGCCCCACGCCATTTTCCGCCGCGAACACGGAGAGCAGTTCCTCTCCCGCCGCAAGAACAAGCCCATGTTCTTCATCGACATCGCCGTTCCCCGCGACGTTTCCCCGGAAATGGCCAAGCTCGACGGCATCTTCGCCTACGACATCGACGACCTGCAGCAGGCCGTCTCGAGCCACGTCGCCGACCGCCGCAAAGAAGCCGAACTCGCCGAAGCCATCATCGCCAGCGAAGTCGAAAACTTCAAAGCCCGCCTCGAAGCCCGCCAGCACACTCTCGATGTCGTGCCAACGATCGTGTCGTTGCAAGATCATCTCGAAACTATCCGCCAGGCCGAAATCGACCGTGTCCGCGGCCGCATGGGCACGCTAACTCCCGAACAGGAAATGGCCGTCGAAGCCCTGACCCGCGGCATCATCAACAAAGTCATGCACACCCCCATCACCACGCTGAAGACCGCCGCCAAAGAATCCGAAGTCACTACGGTCATCGACGTAGTCCGCCGCCTCTTCAACCTCCACGACAAAGAAACCGGCCCCGCCTCGCAGGCGAATAGAGAATCACCGCGCAAGAACGAAGTGGAGCCGCGCCACTGATACCCCGCTCCGAGCGCCGATCCCTCAGCCTCCGCGCCACACCCGCAGTTTGTCATCCTGAGAGCCCGCGCTTTGCTTCGCGGGCCGAAGGATCTCAGTCTTCTCGACTGTCGCGCGCCAGCCTTAAGGTGTCGTTGCTCGCCACGCCAACGCATAGCGGCGCCTAATGTCTGGCGTTTTGGACGCGAACATGGAATCATGAATAAGCGAAGGAGGCAGACCATGGCTGCAATAGTCCAGGTCGATTGGTCCGAATGCCCGTTGGTCGAAGTCGATCCAGATATCCAGAGCGGTGCCCCGGTTCTAACTGGGACGCGCCTGCCGGTGAGCGCGATTGTCGACAATGCAGAATATGGTCTGAGCGTTGGGGAGATTTCAGAACAATTTGAGGTATCCCAATCTCAGGTAGAAGCAATCCTGGGATACGCCAAGGGTCACCGCGTTGCAGATACTGTTCGATAGAAACGTTCCGGTAAAGGTGCGTGGCTTTCTGTCCAAGCACGACGTTCGCACGATTGCGGAAATGAATTGGTCGCAGCGACTCAAGAATGGCGAACTTCTCAACGCAGCAGAAACGGCCGGATTCGACCTATTGCTTACCTGCGATCAGAACATCCGCTACCAACAAAACTTAACAGGACGGAAACTTGCTCTTGTGATCCTGACGTCGAATCTATGGCCCTCGGTGAGCAACTGCGCGCCGGCGATCGCGGCGGCGGTTGAAAACGCGATGCCGGGAAGTTGTCAGACGATAATGGTCCCGCTTCCACCGCTAGCGCCAAGGACGAAACAAGAATGACGCTGAAAACCACCTGTCATCCTGTCTCTAACGACGCTGCACCCTGTCAAGGGTCTTGTGGCGACACTTCGGCTCCGACGCCGGAGGCAGCGCCATTTCGCTCTCGTAGAAAGTCTTTGACTCCCAGACCAAGGTCGTC
>JBAUAN010000166.1:0-22758 GCA_049675725.1 Candidatus Sulfotelmatobacter sp.
GACGACCTTGGTCTGGGAGTCAAAGACTTTCTACGAGAGCGAAATGGCGCTGCCTCCGGCGTCGGAGCCGAAGTGTCGCCACAAGACCCTTGACAGGGTGCAGCGTCGTTAGAGACAGGATGACAGCGAGGTGTTAGTTGCTCTCGTTGCTGGCGCGCTTCCAGTTGATCAGTTCGCCGATGGTGGAACTGGTGCTGGAGACGGGCTGCTTGTAGGCTTCCACTTCCATGCGGGAGGCTTCTTCGCCGACGGCGCGGATGCTGAGTCCGACTTTCTTTTCTTCGGGACTCATCTTGATGATCTTGAAATCGTGCTCGAAGCCCGGCTCCAGGGTCATGGGCTGGCCGTTTCCGTCGACCGCTTCGGATTTGTGGCACAGGCCTTCGACGCCTTCGGCGATTTCGACGAATGCTCCGAATGCGGCCACACGCAACACTTTGCCGTGGACGACGTCGCCGATGTGGTGAGTCTCGAAGAACGATTCCCAGATGTCGGGCTGCAGTTGCTTGACCCCGAGAGAGAGGCGGCGCTTGTCCGGTTCGATTGCCAGGACGATGGCTTTTACGCGGTCGCCCTTCTTGAGAACTTCCGAGGGGTGCTTTACTCGTTTGGTCCAGCTTAGATTGCTGACGTGGACTAAACCGTCGATGCCGTCTTCAATTTCAAGGAATGCGCCGAAGTCGGTGAGGTTGCGGACCCGGCCTTCCACGGTCATGCCGACGGGGAATTTCTCGTGCAGCGAATCCCAGGGATTGGCCGCGAGTTGGCGCATGCCAAGAGAAATGCGGCGTTCCGTGGGATTAACGTTGAGCACTACGCAATCGACTTGGTCGCCGACGTTGACCAGCTTCGAAGGGTGCTTCATGCGCTTGGACCAGGTCATCTCGCTGACGTGGACCAGGCCTTCGATGCCCTGTTCGAGTTCCACGAATGCACCGTAGTCGGTGACGCTGATGACGCGGCCGGATACGTGAGCGCCGACGGGATAGCGATGCTCGGCGTCGAGCCAGGGATCGGGCGTGAGTTGCTTGAATCCGAGGGAGACGCGCTGCTTTTCTTTGTCGTACTTGAGAACTTTGACCTGAATTTGATCGCCGACGTTCACCAGGTCGCGGGGGTGGGTGAGGCGTCCCCAGGACATGTCGGTGATATGGAGCAGGCCATCAAGGCCGCCCAGGTCGACGAACGCGCCATACTCGGTGAGATTTTTTACGACTCCGGTGAGCACGCCGCCTTCTTCGAGGTGTTCCAGAGTTTTCGAGCGCTTTTCGAGTTGCTCGCCTTCGAGAAGTTCTTTGCGCGACGCCACGATGTTGCCGCGCTTCTTGTTGAGCTTGATGATGGCGACTTCGATGGTCTGGCCCTTCATGCCGTCGAGGTTGCGGACGGGACGGACATCCACCTGCGAACCGGGCAGGAAGGCCCGCGCGCCGAGAATGTCGACGGTGAGGCCGCCTTTGATTCGCTCGATGACGACTGCTTTGATCGGCTTCTTGTCGTGATAGGCCTTTTCGATTTCGTCCCAGGCGTGAATGCGCTGCGCCTTCTGGTGAGAAAGGTTGATGTAGCCTTCCTCGGTCTGACCCTTGTCGCGCATCACGTCGATTTCGTCGCCGGGCTTTACCTTGGGTTTGCCCTCGTGATCAAGCACTTCGGCGAGGGGCAACATGCCCTCAGACTTGGCGCCGATATCGACGACCACGTGCGTGCTCGTCAGCTTCAGGACTGTACCTTTGATGACGCGGTCGGCGCCGGCTGCGGCTTCTTCGGACTCGGTGGTGAAAGTCTCGAGTGCGGAGGCGAAGTCTTCGCCCGCGGGTTTGTCGTCCTGTGCGGCCTCGTGATCGGCTATTTCCTGCGCCGTCGTGTCGTGCTCAGTCGCGTCGTGCGCGGCAAAGCGAGGCTCATCTGCGGATTCAGCGGGAGCGGCGCTCTCGCCATGTGGATGAGCCGCAGTCGCGGTTGGCTCGGGTTCAGTCGCAAGGGCGGTATTGGAATCTGAGTTGGGGGCGGTAGTCTCGTCGAGCAAGGTCATGCCTCTCTGATGAACGGGATGCGGGGCCTGCCTGACGGACTGCTGGAGTGCGTCGTTTGGTTGTAGTGGGCTCACCCTGGCGAGTGAGCTGACAAAACCAGCTGTCGGACGTTTTACAGAAACCCGCGTCCAAAGGGAACACTCCGACTATAGCAACCGCTCGCAAACAGTGTCAAACGCAAATCTCGCGTATGTTACAGGCAGGTTGCATCGTACGGGTAGAGTTGTGGCGGTCACGCTCGTGAGACTTGAGCACTAAATTAGACGCCCCAGGAGTCGAGAATCTATGCGAGCCGTCGTGCAACGCGTGAGCCGCGCGCAGGTCACGGTGAACGGAGAAACTACGGGTGAGGTTGGACTGGGCCTGATGGTCCTGCTCGGGGTTGGACAGGAGGACGCCGCGACAGATGCTGCCTACCTGGCCTTCGTATCTTTGGCGATGAACAAGGCAAGATGAACCGCAGCGTGCGTGACGTGGGCGGCTGCGTGCTGGCGGTATCACAGTTTACGCTCTACGGAGATGTGCGCCGCGGCAAGCGGCCATCTTTCGACGCAGCCGCCGCGCCGGAGAAGGCGCGTCAGCTTTATGACTTATTCGTCGAGCGCATTCGCGCGGCGGGACTGCGCTGCGAGACTGGGCGCTTCCAGGAAATGATGAAAGTGGAACTGGTGAACGAGGGCCCAGTGACGATTCTGCTGGATTCGGCCAAGGCGTTCTAGGGGCTGCGGAAAAACAGCGCGGCGAAGAAAACGCAAACCTGGGGCGCTAAAGCGCTCGATTACTTAACAGCACGAATAAACTCGTGCCCTTCCCGAGCCCATTTATGAGGTGACTACGACTTCAACGAAATGACGGCAGACTGGCTTCCCTAGCCAGCCTGCCGCGGTTGGTTGGTTGCAGTGCCAGGCCCTCGATCGCTAGCGACCTAGTCCTGCAGCCAAGGTTTTTACCATCGTTCCATTCGCGTCGTCGTCTTTCAACGCCCACACGTAAGCGCCGCCGAGGCCTCCCGGAACCTTCAGGTCGATATAGAGGGTCTTCAGGAGCGCAGTGGCGGGATCATCGTAGGTATAGAAAGTTTTCGTCGTTGAATCGTAGAGGCTTACGGCGATTCTCGTAGGGTCGTAGTAGTTGCTGTATCCGTTGGCCGTGAGATTTGAGAGGGTTGAATAGGTCGCAAGGCCCGGAGTCAACAGGGTGTCACATCCGGCGGTGTTGCCGCTGAGATCGGGACACAACCCCGTTCCGTTTGCCCAGAGCACGGGAGAAGGGCCGGTTGAGTTCTGGTACAAGCCATGGTCCCTCTTGGGAACGCCAGTCCAACCGGCGCCATAGAGGGGCAAGCCCATGGTGTACTTGTTCGGCGGCACGCCGGCCGCGAGATAAGCATTTACGGTGGCATCAATGTCGAGATCCTGACCGTACAACGGATCCTGCTTGGAATCAAATAGCGGGGAAGCGTCGTTGGTTTGCGATTCCCATGATCCGGCGTAGTTGTAGCCATCAATGGTGATGAAGTCCACTTGCGCGGCGGCTTTTTTGAGATCGATGTTCACATAGTTCTGGGCGCCCGCGGGTCCGTCGAACGACATCGTGTAATGCCTACCGGTGGTTGCCGTGAGGGCTTCGAGTTGACTACGGAATTCTCGCAGCAGGGCGGTGAAGTTCTGTGTGTCCGTTGCTGTCGGGAACTCCCAATCGATATTGAAGCCATCGAACAAGCCGGGAGCTGTGATGCCGGGAGCGATGTTGCCGCTGACAAACATGTCGATGCACGAAGCGGCGAGCGCCTGACGACCCGCCGCCGTGCTGGTAGCGGTCACGAAGGTCGCGGTGTTCGCAGCAGATGCCCCACCGATCGACATCAACACCTTAAGCCCCGGGTGGAGTTGCTTGAGTTGTTGAATGGCGGCGAAATTTCCAAAGAGAGGCCCGGGATAGGCGACACCGCTGACACTGGGAAGATATGGACTCTGGTAGTCAGCCCATGTGTCCGCGATGGCACATGCGGGCGCTGGAGTAGTGGTTACATTAGCGAAGGCGTACATCAGGTGCGTCAGTTTATCGGCGACACCATTCTGTTGCAGGTTTGCGATGTTGTAGCCGGCGTAATAGATACTCCATTCTTCGAAGTATCCTCCGAGAATCTTGCCTTGATCGTGGCTTTGTGCAACCGCGGGAGTAATGCCGGCAGCGAGCGCCAACAGAGTCGTCAATACCACTCCGAAAGGTCGTAGTGGGAAATTCTTGGTCATAACAGACACCTCCAGAACTGAGTAGATTGCTAATGGTGCGCAGTATAGAACTATATAGCAGATCATGCAAGATAATACTTAGAATGGGCACTAGCGCCAAAGTTTTCCGCTTGTGCTATATAGCTGTGAAGCGCCTTGCCGTCCGCGCCGGCATTTCGATTTGCGCTCCACGGGACGTGGGCGCGGCAAGCCGTGATCGGATGGACCCTTGAATCCTGTTGGAAAAATTTCCCCAATCGGGTACCCTCCCGGCAAAGGGGTCCGAAGAACGCCGAGGGGGGAGGATCCTGTGGGCTGTGTCCTGGATTTCGACGCAAGGAGCGCCGTCCTGCGCGTGACCGTCGAAGGCGTGGTGACTGACAAATCACTGTTGGAGTGCTACGCAACCGTGACGAAGTATTTTGCCTCCCATCCGCCCTGTCGCGGCATCCTCCTGTTCTCGCATACGAAGTTCGAAGTTTCCAGCAACGTGGTCAAACGACTGGCGTCGGGTGCCTCCGCGTTTCCGGCGGGATTTATGAGAGTATTCGTCACTCCGACCGATGTGGTGTACGGCACGGCGCGCATGTTTCAGATACTTGCCGAAAAGAGTCGCCCTGATCTGCACGTAGTTCGCACGCTGGAGGAGGCGTACAAACTTCTTCAACTCGAGTCACCGGAGTTCAACCCCGTGCCGCCCGTTTAGAGACTGCGAAAGAACCAGCCGTGGGAGAAAATGCGCCCCTGTCCTCGAGGGGAAGCGTGCTGAACCACCGACCACATTTGTGACTCGCCTCCGCGCTGCCGTATTATCGACGCGATATGAAAATTGTCACTGCCGTTGTTTTGGTTCTATCTCTGTCGGCGTTTGCCGCGGAGAAGCCGAAAGCCGCGCCCACTCCGGCCCAACCGGCCGTCGAAAGTCTCGACCTCGAAACGATTGCGCGAATCCGCAACGAGGGCTTCAACCACTCGCACATCATGGAATATGCCAGCGGATTGTTCGATGGCGTGGGGCCGCGCCTCACTGGGTCACCCGATTTCGCGAAGGCCGAGCAGTGGTCGCTTGAACAGCTCCGGCGCATGGGAGCGACGAGCGTCCACGCCGAATCGTGGGGCGAGTTTGGGATGGGTTGGCAACAGATCGGGACCTCAGTGGAGATGACGGCGCCGGGTACTGCGACTTTCCTGGCGCAAGCCACGCCTTGGTCGCCCGCCACGGTCGGCGAAGTTACGGCCGAGGTGATCGCGATTCCCGCGCTTAAAGAAGAAAAAGAGTTTGACGCGTGGAAAGGAAAGCTTGCGGGAAAAATTATCCTTTACGGCGACGCCCCGAAGATTAATCCCGACCCAGCGAACCCGCTCGAGCATTACGACCAAGCCAAGCTCGATCACTTTCGTTCCTACCCACTAGATGGTGACCAGGGCGACAGTTTCGTTCTCCCCAACGATCCCGCGTTCTGGGAAAAGATATTTAAAGAGATGGCCTTTCTGGAGAAGGTCGGACACTTCTTTGCCGATGAACATGCAATCGCAGTTTTGCGCCCTAGCGGGTTCAGCGGTGTCCTCCACGATGACACGGGCGCCTCGCTCGGATGGTTCGTGTATCGCCCCGAGCACAAGCAGGCGATTCCTTCGGCTGCGATTGCGAGTGAGGCATTCGGCCGCATGCATCGACTGGTTTCGCACGGCGTTCCGGTCTCCGTGCGGCTCAACATTGCAACGAAGTTTTATGGCGACCATGAGCCTGGCAGCGATGTGATTGGCGAGATCTGGGGCACCGACCCGGCGTTGAAGGATCAGGTGGTGATGCTGGGCGGCCATCTCGATAGCTGGATCGCGGGCACTGGAGCTACGGATAACGGCGCTGGAACCATCGTCGCGCTCGAAGCTATGCGTATTCTGCGCGCGCTCAACATTCAGCCGCGCCGTACGATTCGCATCGGATTGTGGGGCGGAGAAGAGCAGGGCATCTTCGGTTCAGCCGGCTACGTCAGAAACCACTTTGGAGTGCTTTCCTATTCCACCAAGCCGGAAGAACAGGTAGTACCTGAATTTCTTCGCCAGCAGACCGGCTCCATCGCGATCAAGCCCGAGCACGCCCAGCTCGACGCCTACTTCAACGCCGACAACGGTGGCGGAAAATTTCTCGGCATCTTCGCCGAGGGCAACCTGGCGGCTTCGATGATCTTTCAACAGTGGGCCGCTCCCATCAGCGACCTCGGTTTCAGCACCGTCACGCTGCGCAACACGGGGTCCACGGATCACGTTTCTTTCGATCAGGTGGGGCTGCCGGGTTTCCAGTTCATTCAGGACCCGCGCGACTATGGGACTCGCAGCCACCACACCAGCCTCGACACCTACGAGCGCCTCTCTGAACCCGACCTGAAGCAGGCCGCCGTTGTAATGGCCATCTTCGTTTACAACACTGCGCAGCGCGACGCGATGCTGCCGCGCAAACCGTTGCCGCATCCCGAACTGGAGGAGCAGCTGGCGAAACCGCTGGAGGGAATTTATCCGGCCGCGGTGAAGTAGTGGATCTTCTGCTCTGCCGTTCAAAGAGAGATGGGGTTTCGAGCGGGCTTCAACGCGCTTGAAGAATCGCGTCCGTGATACGTGCCGCTTCCACGGTTGCCTTCACGTCATGCGTGCGCACAATGTGAGCGCCTTTGAGAATCAGGGCGGTCTGGCTGGCCAGCGTTCCGTAGAGGCGATCGGAAGCGGGCGCGTCCTTGCCGTCTCTTCTTAGAGTGCGACCGATGAAAGACTTGCGCGACGTGCCCGCCAGCAGCGGGAAGCCCAGCGACTGCAGATCGCTGAAGCGCGCCATCAGCGGATAATTTTCGTCAAAGCTCTTGCCGAAGCCGAAGCCGGGATCGAGCACGATCCGCTCGCGCCCGACGCCGGAGAGCACGGCCGCTTCTGCCCATTCTTTGAGCTCACGTTTCACCAGCAGCACGATATCGCCGGGCGGCGGCAGGGTTCGCCATTCGTCTGGGCGTCCGCGCATGTGCATAAGGACGGCGCCGCATTTTAATTCGGCCACGGTTTTCGCCATTTGGCGATCCCAGCGAAAGCCGCTGACGTCGTTGACGATTTCTGCTCCGGCGGCCACGGCTGCGCGAGCGACGGTCGCTTTGTAGGTGTCGATGGAGAGCACGACAGCGGGATGCTTCTTTTTGAGTTCGGCAATGACCGGGAGCACGCGCTTCAATTCTTCTTCTGCGGTGACCGCGGTCTTGGGGCTGGTGGAGCTGGAGGGATTCTTGTCGCTATCGTTTGACGATGTCGCGGCAGACGGCTCCACGCGCGCGCCCGGGCGCGTCGATTCGCCGCCGATGTCGAGGATGTCGGCACCTTCGTCGATCAGTCGCTGAGCGTGTGCGAGGGCTTGATCGCGTTCGAGATACAAGCCGCCGTCGGAAAAAGAATCGGGCGTGACATTGACGACGCCCATGATCAGCGTGCGCTTGCCGAGTTCCAGCGCACGCGATCCCAGGCTCCATTGGAAGACCGCTCTCATCGCGGACGATTCTAAATGAATGCTATAAATGAAGCAGACAGGGGAACGCCGTGAAAAGATTTCGGTTATCTGCGCCGTGCAGCGGCGCCGCGCCTGCCCATGGCATAAGCCGTTCCCGGGCCGGTGCCGCTCGGAGGCTTGCGCATGCCGTCCAGCAGTTCCTTCAGGACGAGCGCATTGTTGTGCTGGTCATTCTTTGACGCGAAGAGCAAGGTGAGCAGTTTCTTTTTGTGCGCAAGAGCGTAGAGCTGGCGCAACTCGGTCTCGGCTTCGGGGCGGGCAAGCTCCTTCAAGTATTTCTTGCGAAAACCTTGCCAGCGTTCCGGCTGAGCGTGAAACCATTTTCGCAATTCGTCAGACGGCGAGAGATCGCGCAGCCATTCGTGGACCGCGGCCCGCTCTTTGGTCAGTCCCCGAGGCCACAAACGGTCCACCAGCACGCGCACTCCATCCGCGCGCTTTGCCGGTTCGTAGACTCGTTTGATTGCAACCGTCATTCGGAGGGCTCTCTTCTACACTCGGTGGTAACTGGCTTGTGCTCTATTATTGTAAGGGGACTGCGCCCACCGTGTCTGCAGACAGCACGGCATTCAGGCGATTGGCGGGCTTCAGCGCATGAAGAAATATCTTCGTTCATTTCGACAGACTGCTTTCGGGGCAGGGGTTGCTCTGCTAACTCTTGCGATAGGGTGTGGGTGTGATGTCGAACGCCGCAAGTCGGACGCGGAACTTGGGCTCAATCCGCAACAGGCGGCGGGGCGGAAGATCTACGATTCTCATTGCGATCGCTGCCACGATGCTTATTCCACCCACGGCAGAAAAGGTCCAGGGCTGAAGGGCGTTTTCAAGCAGCCGTATCTTTCGGTGAGCGGACTTCCTGCCAACGACGAACGGGTGGTCGACATTATCCGCCTCGGCCGCAAAGAAATGCCGGGCTATAGCCAGACGCTCAGCCAGCGGGACATTGAAGCGTTGCTGGCGTATCTGCACACCCTGTAGGTATTGAGCGCGTCGCATCCGGCGCGACCATGTGGTGGTTCCCGTGGGATAATCTCCAAGTGAAAGCCGCGGCCAAGTCAGAGCTTTTTCGTAAATTGCCTGCAGTGGACGAGTTGCTTCGTGCACCGGCGGCGACGGCACTGGCAACCAGCCATGGATCTGCTGCTGTGGCCGATGCGGTGCGGGCGGTGCTTGGCCGCCTGCGCGAGGAAATTTCCTGGGGCCTGCTTGACGAACGCGCTTTGGATTTGGCGCTGTCGGGCCTGGGCGATGCTGTGGAACAGCAACTCCGGCGCGCGCTGGGCTTCTCGCTGCGCGCGGTGATCAACGCCACGGGCGTCGTTCTGCATACTAACCTGGGTCGCGCGCCTCTGGCAGAGGCTGCGCTTGACCACATTCGCAAAACCTCCGCGACTTATTCGAATCTGGAATTTGACGTTGGCGTCGGAGAGCGCGGCGAGCGCGATGTTCACGTGGATCGACTGCTGTGCAAGTTGCTTGGCGCCAGCGGCGGGGACCTTGGAGTTTCCGCCGAGCTTCGCTCTGGCGGGACAGCCGAGGCGGCTGTCGCCACATCAGCCGTTTCGACCATCGTTGTGAACAACAATGCGGCCGCGGTTTTGCTGGCGTTGAATACGCTCGCTGATGGCGGGGAAGTGATCGTCTCGCGCGGGGAACTGGTGGAGATTGGCGGTTCGTTTCGCATTCCGGATGTGATGGCAAAATCGGGAGCGATTCTGCGCGAGGTTGGCACGACGAATCGCACGCGGGTTGCCGACTACGAGCAAGCCATCAGTGATCGTACGCAGCTGCTGCTGCGTGTGCACCGTTCGAACTTCGAGATCAGCGGATTTACGGAACAGGCTTCGACCGCGGACTTGGTGGCTCTGGCTCGCAAGCACGGCCTGCCGCTCATGGAGGACCTGGGCAGTGGAGCACTGGTAGATCTGCAGGCGTTCGGGATCAGCGGCGAACCGACGGTGATTGATAGTCTGCGCTCCGGGGTGGATGTCGTCAGCTACAGCGGCGACAAGCTGCTGGGAGGACCGCAGGCCGGATTGCTCAGCGGCCGACGGGAGTTGATCGCGCGCATGCGCGCGAATTCACTGTTCCGGGCGCTGCGAGTGGACAAGCTCACTTATGCCGCGCTGGAAGCCACTCTTCTCGCGTATGTGAAGCGCGACCATGATGCTATTCCCACACTACGCATGATGCGGCTTACGCGGGTGGAGATCGGCAAACGGGCGGAGGCACTGGCGGCGAAAGTAACCTCTCCTAAGATGACGGCGGAGATCGTGGACGGAGAATCCGTGATTGGCGGCGGGGCTGCACCGTCATCGGTTTTGCCGACGCGGCTGGTTGCGCTCAGTTGCTCCGGCCTGAGCGCTGACGAGTTGGCTGCGCGACTGCGTGCGGCTGATCCGCCGGTGATTGCGCGAGTTGAGGATGGGCACGTTCTGCTCGATCTGCGAACGGTATTCCCGGAGCAGGACGAATTGATTACGGCGGCGCTTCATCAAATCGCTGCGTGACTCTCCATCGTCGAGTCGGCTTGTGATCGTCTTGTTCGCGATCGTCTTATATCAGCGTCCTATTATGATCGCCTCCATATGATCGTCGGGACAGGCATCGACATTGCCGAAGTTCCTCGCATCCGGCAGGCGATCGAGCGGTTCGGCGACCGGTTTCTGCACCGGATCTTTACCGCCGGGGAAATGCGCTACTGCGATTCGAAGGCGAATCGCATGGAACGTTATGCGGCCCGTTTCGCCGCGAAGGAGGCGGCGATGAAGGCGCTGGGCACGGGCTGGAATCATGGTGTGCGCTGGCGGGACTGCGAAGTGACGCGGCAACCCGGCGGGCGGCCGACGATTGTGTTTCACGGGGTCGCGGCAGAGTTCGCCGCGCGGCTGGGAGTGAGGAACGCCGCGCTTTCTATCTCGCATACCGCAGAGCAGGCCATCGCGCAGGTGATTCTAGAGAACTGACGTAACCTGCGGCGACTGGAGTTCAGCGCCACTACCTTTCCCATCTGCTAAACTGTCGCCTTCAATAGAAAATTATGCCGGCTACTGCTCCGACTCCGGTTTTCTCACCGAGCAATCACGAAATCCCTGGAAAGATTGTGCTGACGGGGCTGGCTCTCACCAGCTTCTCGGCGCTCCTTCTGGAACTCGCGCTCACGCGTCTGTTTTCGGTGATTCTTTTTTACCACTTCGCGTTCCTCGCGATCTCGATCGCTCTGCTGGGACTGGGCGCGGGCGGCGTGTTCGCGTACTTGCTGAAGTCGCGCCTGTCAGCCGTCGACACGCGGACGCTGGCTGCGCGGCTGTGCACAGCTAACTCCTTCGTCGTTTTCGTGATGCTGGAGATCGTGCTGCACGTGCCGGTAGCGCTCGAGGTCAGCTACGGGAATTTCCTGCGCTTGACGGTGATCTACCTGGCAGCAGCAGTTCCGTTTTTTCTAACGGGACTGCTGTTTGCGGTGGTGTTTGCACGCGAGCCTCATCGCATCCCGCGGCTCTACGGAGCTGACCTGGGCGGAGGCGCGCTGGCCTGCATGGCAGTGGTCCCGCTGCTGAACTGGCTGGGCGGGCCGAATGCGATTCTGATTGCCGCAGCCACGCTGGGCATAGCGGCGATCGTGTGGTCGGAAATAAATTCAGAACGCCGCATTGCGGGCATTTTGGTGCTGGCCATGGTGGCGTTGATCGCCGTGAATCATTCCGGCCGCCTCATCGACGTGGTCTACGCCAAAGGAATGTATCGCAACCCGGCGTGGGTGGAATACGCGCGCTGGAACGCGATTTCGCGAGTGGAGGTCGACCGGCAGACGCCGTACACCAAGTCGATTGTCATCGATGCCGATGCCTCCACTTACATCATGAATGCGGATCTGTCGCACTGGGCCGGGACGGTTTGGGAAACCAACCTGATGACCGCTCCGCCGGCTCTGGTCAACGTTCTGCGGCCGCACGGGGACTACGCCATCATCGGGCCCGGCGGTGGAGTGGACGTGCTCCGAGCGCTTGCGAAGGGCAGTCCCAGCGTGACCGGCATTGAGATCAATCCCATTATTGCGAACGATATTATGCGCGGGCGCTATGCCGATTATTCGCTGCATCTTTACCAGCGCCCGGACGTGCACATTCACGTCACTGATGGGCGCTCGTATCTGCGGTCGACCTCGGAACGCTTTGACGTGGTGCAAATGACGCTGGTCGACACCTGGGCTTCGACTGCGGCTGGAGCTTTTGCGCTCACCGAAAACAATTTGTATACCGTGCAGGCGTTCCGCGAATATTTCGATCACTTGAAGCCCGACGGCATCATCGCCATCACGCGCTGGGAGTTCGCGAATCCGCGAGAAGCACTGCGAGTGGTTTCCGTCGCGATGGAGACATTGCACGGGATGGGAATCGCAAATCCGGCGCGGCATTTCATTGTGGCATCGCTCGGTGGACTGAATGAAGACGGCATCCCTGTGGTGGTGCTGGCCAAGAAGAGTCCGTTCACTTTCGAGGAGGAACTGGCGGTGCGGGCCCACTTCGCCGATCACGCTCCGCTTACTGCGCTCTACATGCCATCGGCGCCGCCCGATAACCCGTTTTCGCAACTGATCGCCAGCAACGATCCTTACGGCTTTGCCCGCACGTACGCCTATAACGTTTCACCCGTCACCGACAACGCGCCGTTTTTTTTCTTTACGCTCAAGCCGGGGCAGATTCTTGGTGAAAAAAGCTTGCAGCACGGAGTGGATTGGAAAGTCAATCTGGGCGTCCTGGTTCTGCTTCTGGTTTTTGGAATCTCCGTGGTTGCGGTGCTGGCGTTTCTGATTCTGCCGCTGGCTTTCAAGGGCGGAGCGTCGCGGCAGTCACCCATTCCCCTGCTGTATTTCGTCGCGGTGGGGCTCGGCTATATTCTCGTAGAGATCGCCTTCATCCAGCGGTTTGTCCTTTTCCTGGGGCACCCCACCTATGCGCTGACGGTTGTGATCTTTTTGCTGATGCTGTCGAGCGGGGCGGGAAGTTTGTTCTCCCGCCTGTGGCTGCCACGAACCGAGCAGGGTTGGATCCCTCTGGCACTGGTAGTTTTAGTTATCATCGTGGATGTTGTTTTTCTTCCGGGCCGTCTGGCGGCGCTGGTGGGCCTGGGATTCAACTCCCGGCTGGTCATCAGCGCGGTCCTGCTCGCGCCGCTTGGCTTTTTGATGGGTATGCCTTTCCCGACCGGCCTGCGCGCGCTGGCCTCAGCCCCGGTGCCCGAATTTCCTTCTGCGGAAGCGCGCCCTGAAAATGCGGTGGAGTGGGCCTGGGCCATGAACGCCGCGGCCAGCGTGTTGGGGTCAGTGCTGGCCATGCTGATTGCGATCCAGTTCGGGCTCACCGTGACTCTGGCGTGCGGAGCTGGCGCCTACTTGCTGGCGCTGTTGCTGACGCGCGCCCTGCGCTCCGAAGCGCCTTAGAGTAGGAGGCCCGGGTTTGTTATGATGCACCGAACGGGATTCTCCCTTCGGGAGCCTGGCGGAACCTGAGAAAAAGACGCTGGGCTGACCACGATTGGGATTGGCCACGATGAGGACATCTCTTGCCTAGCCAGAAACAGCTCAAATGGTCGCAGTTGCGCGTTGGCATTACTGTGATTGTGGCCTCCGTGACGTTAGCGGTCCTGCTGTTCCTGATGAGCGGAACCCGCGGCCTGTTTTCCACGCGCATCATGCTGCAATCGTATTTTGATAATGCCAGTGGTCTGCGCGAGGGCGCCCCAGTGCGGCTGAGCGGCGTGGATATCGGGAATGTCATCCACATCCGCGTCGTTCCCGACAAGGATAAGCGAGAGACTCCCGTGGAAGTAATCATGAAGGTGAGCACCAAGTACGGCTTCAACCTCCGGCGCGATTCAGTTATATCGATCGAGACCGCCGGGGTGCTGGGCGAAACCTATCTTGACATTGATAGTTCGCAAGCCGTGGGGCCCGTCGTACGGAATGGAGACACGCTCGCCACGCAAGTGCACCCCGACTTCAACGAGGTGGTACGCGCCAGTCAGAGCACGCTACAGAACATGGACGCACTGCTCAAGCGCGCGGACCGCATTCTGGCGTTCGCGGAGAGCGGCAAGGGATCGCTGGGCAAATTGATTTACGATCCCACGCTTTACAACCGGCTCTCGACCACCGTGGCAGATTTGCAGCAGATCGTCGAGGAGGTCGCCAAGGGCCAGGGCAGTCTGGGGGCGCTGATCAACCGCAACGATGCCTATGAGAAGTTCCTGGCGACGCTCGACAAGATGAATGCGGTGATCGACGACCTGCAGGCGGGCAAGGGAACGGCCGGAAAGTTCTTGAAAGATCCGTCGTTCTACAACAACGCCAACGATACGATCGCGAACATCAAGCAGGTCAGTGAGAACATCAACTCCGGCAAGGGCACTATCGGAAGGCTTATCCAAGATGATGAACTGGCTAAGAAGCTGGACACCACGATCACCAAGCTTTCGGAATTAACTTCCGAGCTGGAAGCCGGCCAGGGCACGGCCGGTAAACTCATCAAAGACGATACCCTCTACAACAACGCCAACAAGATGCTTGCGGAAACCGGGGCGCTGGTAACGGCCGTCAAGGAAAATCCGAAGAAATACCTCAGCATCAAGCTCCACATCTTCTGAAGTTGAAATATTAGTCTGTCAGGATACGACCCGTGCCGTGCTGGTCGATTCCGCTTGCTCGTGGGCATGGTAGCTGGAACGCACCATGGGCCCCGATTCGACATGGCGGAATCCGAAGCGCAGGGCTTCGTTCTTGAGATATTGGAATTCTTCCGGAGCGTAGAAGCGGGCGATAGGCAAATGATCTTTCGAAGGCCTCAGATACTGGCCAACGGTGAGAATGTCGACTCCGCGGCTGCCGAGATCGTGGAACACTTCCACGAGTTCCTCTGACGTTTCTCCCAGGCCGACCATGACGCCGCTCTTGGTGACCATGCCGGAAGAAAACTTCTTGGCGTTCGCCAACAGAGTCAGTGTGCGCTCGTAACGAGCGCCGGAGCGCACAACGCGGTAGAGGCGCGGGACCGTTTCCGTGTTGTGATTGAGCACGTCGGGAGTGGCGTCGAGAACAATTTTCAGGGCGTCGTCGAGGCCCTGGAAATCGGGGATTAGCACTTCGATGCGACAGTCCGGTGTGAGTTCTCGGATCTCGCGGATAGTCTCGGCAAAAATCCTTGCGCCGCCGACGTTGTCGTCGTCGCGGTTCACGCTGGTCACGACCGCGTGTTTCAGTCCCAGCGTGGCTACAGCTTCGGCGACGCGGCGAGGTTCGTCCCAATCAATGGGTTCGGGCCTTCCCTTGGGCACGGCGCAGAATCCGCAGCGGCGCGTGCAGATATCTCCCAGCAACATGAAGGTTGCGGTCTTGTGATTCCAGCATTCGCCAATGTTCGGACACTGCGCCGATTCGCACACGGTGTGCAGACCGAGCCCGCGCGCCAGCTTTTTCAAGTTGTGAAAATTGTCGCCAACCGGAGCCTTCGCGCGCAGCCAAGTGGGCTTGGGCACGCGCTGCGGCGGTGCAAGCTCGATCTGGATCAGTTGGGAAGGTCCTGCCATCGCCCTAATTCTATCAGTTCGATTGCGCCCCTTGAGCTTGGCGCCGCTGTGCCGTAGAATCCCTTCCGCTTCTGTCCCGACCCATCTTCCAGGCGGGTCGGTGCATCCCGAGAAAAGGGGCGGCTTTCGCAAATGAAACGTTTCTGGAAATTTCTGCGGGTCGGGCTTGTGGTTTTGGCGGTCCTTCTGGTGGCGGTCATAAGCTTAACCATTGGCTGGCGGCCTTTTCTGGGGCCGCGATCGCGTCCGCTCACAGATAAAAAGTTCGAGCGAACGCCGGACCGGCTGGCGCGCGGTAGATATCTGGCAAACGCAGTTACGAGCTGCATGTTTTGCCATTCAGAACATGACTGGAGCTCGGCGGGTGGCCCCGTCGTGGAAAGCAAGCTGGGAGCCGGTGAGGTTTTTCCACTTTCCGGACTGCCCGGTACCCTGGTGGCTCCGAACCTCACTCCGGACCCGGAAACCGGAGCCGGCACGTGGAGCGACGATCAGCTGGCTCGCGCCATTCGGGAAGGCATCGGCCACGACGGAAGGACATTGTTTCCTCTGATGCCCTACCCGAACTTCCGCGCGTTGCCGGACGAGGATGTGGCTTCGATTGTGGTCTACCTTCGCTCGTTGCCTCCGGTACGGAATCCCTTGCCCACGACCGCAATCGTTTTCCCGGTGAAATATCTGATCCGCAGTGCACCCGAGCCTTTGACGTCACCGGTTCCAGCCAACGATCCTGCCGATCCTGTTCAGCGTGGCGAGTATCTGGTGCGAATCTCGGGCTGCGCGGACTGCCACACTCTGGCGAAGCGTGGGCAACCGGTCGAAAGGCTAGCCTTCGCTGGCGGTTTTGAGATGCAAGGCCCGTTTGGAGCTGTAACCGCCGCGAACATCACTCCTGATCCTTCGGGTATCTCTTACTATGATGAGAGCTTGTTCCTTCAGGCGATCAAGACGGGCAAGGTGGGAGCCAGGTCGCTGAATCCCATCATGCCCTGGAACATGTTGCGCAACATGACCGACGTTGACCTCAAGGCTATATTCGCCTATCTCAGAACTGTCAAGCCGGTGCATCACCGCGTGGACAACTCACTCGTTCCTACAGCATGCAAGATTTGCCAAGGCAAACATGGAGCGGGAGATCAGAACTGAGTTGAGGCCGGACCTGAGTTGGCCACATTCACTTGGCGTTTGCTCGCACTTCGTCGACCACTTGTCGGACTGCTATGACGATGGAATCCGGCGACTCCGCCATGTCGTGCTCCGCGTCCACGATTACCTGCCGACCACGTGTTGACAAGCGCACCAGGCTCACCTGCAATTGATGCACCCAAATCTCGTGATGTTCGGCTGCTTCCTTTTCGAAACCGGGAGGAGCCCAATACCGTCCAGCGGTTAGCACGATAAGCGGACGATCACCCAGGCTACCGGCGTTTCGCACAGCGTTGTCGATATCGGGATTTCCGCCACCGGTACGCGGAACGATTCTGCCCTCATCGGTTGCCGCGCATCCCTGCCGGATATCCGTCTCAATCGCTTTCGGCTGTGCTTCGAGCTTCGCCAATATGTTGCTTTGCTCAGGAGTGAAATCGGGCGGAGGAGGGCGGCGCTCCCCGCTCGCCTCGAATCGAATTACGCCAAGTCGCGTCACTGCTGGCAGAGCCATGCAAATCAGATGTCTTGTGCTGCCCGACATGCGATTTACCGGCGCTAACGCGAAGTCGGGCTCACGCATGTCCGGACTCGCGGAATCGATCAACACCAGACCGGCCACGTCCGCGGGGTAGCGCGCCGTATAGATGTGAACATATTCACCCCCTACCGAACCACCAACCATCACGTAGGGTGGCAGAACCCCGGCTCGTCGTAGCGCCTCGTGCAGATCGCTGGCGATGCTGGCACTGGTCCTCGGAGACGAGGGCGGATCGCTCCACCCTACACCCGCGCGGTCGTACCAGCAGGCGCGGGTGAACGTTGCCATTTTGGACTGTAGCAACTGCCACTCATAACCGGGCGAGTTGCCTCCGGTTTCAAGAATCACGGTCGGTGTGCCCTGACCAGAGCAGTAGAGGTTCAGAGTGCGTCCACCAATATCAACCGCCTTTCCAATTCGTGGAGGCAGTTGACTGGCATCCCTGGCTCTCCCGACCTGTTCATACGTAAAGCCCGCCAGAAAGGCTAGCACCAGCAGAGTCAGAATTACGTACAGGATTCTCCGAACCCACTTTCTCACGTGCCCGACCTCCTCACAAGATAATGACCGGATCACAGGTCCTCGAGCTACGGGCGCATGGGCCACTCGAATAAGAAGCTTCCGAATCCGATAACGATCGGCAGCGCTCCGGCGATACCACCGAGTAACCATTTCCACATTCCCGACCGGATGAGCCACTGTCGCAACAGTGAGATGGCGGCGTCATACAGGAGCGGCGCCGTGCCTGATGCGTCACGGGATTCGTCGAATATCCAAAGCAGTTCCTGCTCGAACCGCAGGCGAAAGGCGGGTGGATGCAGACAAATGAGCCAACGATAAAAAATGCGGGTCATCATGCTTTCTCCGGACGGATCTTGAGATGGAGTCTCGCCTCGTGGACCACCCCTTCGAGTCTCGCGATTTCCGTAGCCAGAAGTCCACGGCCAAAGCGGGAAAGGCGATAATAGCGGCGCCTTGGATCATCGTCGGAAGAGCCCGGGGCGCGCTCTTCCACGATGCCTTGATCGAGCAGTCTTTGCAGATTGTCGTACAACGTGCCGGGGCCCAGTTTGTAGCGGCCATCCGACTGGCGGGCCACCTCACGCATAATCCCGTATCCGTGACGATCTTCACTTGTGAGCGCGAGCAAAATATGCAGCGCGGCCGGGGAGAGAGGCAGGAGTCGATCGAAATCTTCCTTCATAGACGGATTCCGTTATATCGGAATCCGACTACTGGAGTCAAGTCCTATTTTCCCGAACCCGGCGTCCATTACCCCACTTCGACTAAGCCATAGGTATTCTGCCAGCGGGTGCGCATATGAACCAGGGCGCGGCTCACTTCCACTTCTGAAATCTCGGCACTCGGGCCCGCGACCACGGCGGCGGCCTCGCGCTTGGCGGCTTCCAGCAATTCGCGATCGCGGATTAGGTTGGCCACGCGGAAACTTGGCATGCCTGCCTGACGCGTGCCGAAAAATTCTCCGGGGCCGCGGAGTTCGAGATCGAGTTCGGCGATTTTGAAACCGTCGTTGGTTTTCACCATGGCGTCGAGACGCTTCTCGCCTTCTTCGCTCACTTTGCCGCCGGTCATCAGAACGCAGTACGATTTTGCGGCTCCGCGTCCGATGCGGCCGCGCAGCTGGTGAAGTTGCGCCAGGCCGAAGCGCTCGGCGTGCTCGATGACCATCACGGTCGCGTTGGGCACATCGACACCGACCTCGATCACAGTGGTCGCCACAAGAATCTGCAACTCGCCTTTCTGGAACATGCGCATGACTTGATCTTTCAATTCCGGGTCGAGGCGGCCGTGCAGCAGGCCGACTTTCAAGTCGGCAAAGACGCGGCCGCTCAGTTCGCGATACATCTTGATCGCGGCCTTGAGTTCGGTTTCTTCGTTTTCCTCGATCACGGGATAGACCACGTAGGCCTGATGCCCGGCGGCGATCTGCTTGCGCACGAAGCCCCAAACTTCCGGCGAGCGCTCGTCGGCCACGCGGCGGGTGACGATCGGGGTGCGGCCGGGCGGAAGTTCGTCGAGCACGCTGAGATCGAGATCACCGTAGAGCGTGAGGGCGAGCGTGCGCGGGATGGGGGTTGCGGTCATGACCAGGACGTCGGGCTCGGGGGCTGGGTTCTGTGGTGCGGCAGCCGAGCTGCGCTCGGCTGGACGGGCAAGAGTGCCCGTCCCCACATGAGTGCTCGTCGCGACATGAGTGGGTTCGCCGCCGTCGGATGGTTTCTTCATCAGCTTCAAGCGCTGCAGTACGCCGAAACGATGTTGTTCATCCACGATGACCAGGCCGAGGTTGGCGAACTCCACTTTTTCTTCGAGCAGTGCATGGGTGCCGATCACTAGCTGTGCATTGCCTTGCGCGATGTGCCGCCGAACCTCACGCTTGCGGTCGGACTCAAGAGAGCCAGTGAGAAGAGCGATGCGGTAGCCTGCGCCATCGAGAATCCTGCGCGCGGAAAAATAATGCTGCTGCGCCAGAATTTCGGTGGGCACCATGAGCGCCACCTGGCGTCCGTTTTCGATGGCAATGATGGCGGCCTCGAAACCCACGATCGTCTTGCCCGACCCCACATCGCCCTGCAGCAAACGCCGCATGGGATAAGGCTTTCCCATGTCAGAGGCAATTTCCTTGAGCACGCGTTTCTGCGCAGCCGTGGGATGAAACGGAAGAATCTTCTTGATGGCCGCGCGAACCGGCTCGTCCAGGCGAAAAGCAATTCCAGTTTGAGCTTTCTGCTGGCGGCGCTTCAGCTCCAGTCCCAGTTCCACGAAAAACAGTTCGTCGAAGATCATGCGGACGTGCGCTGGAGTTCGCGACGATTGCAGATCCTGGAAACTTTCGCCGGGCGCGGGCCAATGCACATTCTGGAACGCGTCGCGAGGCGAAATCAAGCCAAGATTCGCACGCACTGCAGCAGGAATGGGATCGGGCAATTCCGGAGTCAGGTTGTCGAGCGCAGTGCGTATCGCTCGGCGAAACCACCGCGGTGAGAGGCGCCCGATCGCTTCGTAGATCGGAACGATGCGGCCGATCTCCAAAGACTCGGCTCGCTTCTCGGCACCGTTCTCTCCAGGGTCGGAGGGGTCACCCAAAATCTCGAACTGCGGGTTGCTGATTTGGAGTTCGCGAGTACTCGAGTTCTCCTCCACCTTCCCGTAGAGAGCGACCGTCTGGCCGAGCTTGAACTTATCCTTCAAATAGGCGCCATGGAACCACAGGCAGCGCAGGTGAGCACGTCCTTGTTCCAAAGTCAGCTTGAAGATCGGCATGCGGCGGGTGAGCACGAGCCCCGAACTGCGCACCTCGCCGATCACCGTTGCCATCTCCCCGGCCCGCAGCTCGGAAATTCCCCGTGGGTTTAGCCGGTCTTCGTAGCGAAACGGCAGATAATGGAGAAGATCGTCGACCGTGGATATCCCCTTGGCGGCCAGAACATCAGCAATGCGCGGACCGATCCCCTTGACATATTTCACCGGTGTGGAAAGCTCAAGCATGCGCGGGGATTCCTCAAGGATGTTAGCAGGACAACGAATCTTAGCGGGGCAATGCCGTCGATACTGCACGCCGTCCGGGTGCTTACCCTCCTCATCAACGCCTTCTATGGCCGCGCCGCCCGACTCGAGGTTCAGCGGTGTCTAAACCCTCGGCGACGGCGATGGCCAACTTCCTCCAGGTTTTGCTGGCAGTGGTGCTTGGCAATGTAACGTATTTCCTCCTGGCCCCTAGTTTTCCGGCGGTGGCGCGGCACCGCCCCTTCCACTTCGACCTGGGGATGGCTCTTGATTTCTGGTTCTGTCTCGTAGCTTACGGGCTGATCCGTACGGCGCGCAGATGGAAGTAAATTAAGATAGAAGAGCAACCGGCTGCCCATTATTCGCGTTCTTCGCGCGAGAAAGCCTGGCCTGAGCGCAGTCGAACGGGTGGGATCAGCATACTCCCTGCGGTCAGTTACTTTAGGCACCTCGGGACCTGTTGATTTCCCCTGTAGAATCCGCTCTGAATGCAGAAAACTGCAGTCTTATACGATGCGGGGCAGGCCGTGCTTTCCACCTTTGATCCAGATGAGGTGCTGCAGCGGATTCTGGCCATCGCACGCGACTATTTCCATCTGCAGAATGCGGCCATCCTTCTGCTGGATGAGGAAAGGCAGCAGCTGTGTGTGCGCTCGCAGATCGGGTGGGACGAAGGGCAGGACCAGGTTCGGCTGGGATTAGACGAAGGAATTACCGGTGCCGCCGCATTCAAGAAGCAACCCATTTACGCACCAGACGTCAGGAAAGATTCGCGTTACGTCTGCGCCACGAAATCAACCCGTTCGGAGCTCGCCCTGCCGCTGATGGTGCGCGACGAGGTGGTGGGAGTGCTCGATTGCCAAAGCACCCGGCTCGACCATTTCGATAAAGAAACCATCGATCTGCTCATTCTGTTTTCGACGCAGGCTTCCATGGCTCTGCAGAACGCGCGGCTGTATACGCTGGAGCGGCAACGGGCGCGGCAACTGGAGGCTATCAACGCTATCGCGCAGCAAAGCACCGCGGTTCTTGATTTGGGGGAGTTGCTGGGCAAAGTGTGCGTGCTGATTCAGCAGGCGTTCCAGGTGCCGCACGTTTCTTTGTTTCTTCGCGAAGAGAGCGAACTGGTTTTGCGAGCCCACCACGGAACCCTCACCGCGCGGATTCCCGAAGGTGGGCGTTTTCCCGCCGATCGCGAGCCCTGGTCGCACATCCTCTCGACCAGCGGAACGCTCATCGAGAATGACCTGGCCAGCAAGCCCGAGTGCATGCGGTTCTTTGTTGAATCCGCTGCGCGGATGAGTATACCGCTGGTTTCATTCGGCCAAATCCTGGGAGTGCTGGCGCTCGAAAGCGCGAATCGCAACGCCTTCCGCGCGAGCGAACTGCAGTGTCTGGAATCCGTGGCGGACATTTGCGCCACCGCCATACAGAATGCGCACTACGTGGAGCGAGTAAAACAGCTGGCCTATCTCGACGGCCTGACTGGAATCTTCAACCGGCGCTTCTTTGAGTTGCGCATCCTCGAAGAGATCGAGCGTTCACGCCGCTACGGCACTGGCATGGCCGTTATTATGGCCGACATTGACCAGTTCAAGCGGCTCAACGACGAGTTCGGACATTTGTTGGGAGACGAAGTCCTGCGGCAGGTTTCATCGCTGTTCCACCAGCAGCTGCGCAAGATTGACGTGGTGTGCCGCTACGGCGGAGAGGAATTCGGGATCGTGCTGACCCAGACCAACGCCTCGCACGCGGTGAGCGTCGCCGAAAAACTCAGAAGGATGGTGGAGCATTGGCAGTTTCCCGGCGTGCCCCAAACCGTTACTATCAGCGCCGGAGTGGCCGCTTTCCCCGATCACGGCACCACTCGCGATGAGTTGGTACGAGCCGCCGACAACGGCCTTTATGCCGCGAAGCAAGCGGGCAGGAACCGCATTGCCCTCGCCACGCTGGTCCGCGCCAGTTCCGCCAGCAACTAGAATAGCTTCCAGCTTTTACGTCCTACAACGCCTTCCGGTCTTGTCATCCTGTCTCTAACGACGCTGCACCCTGTCAAGGGTCTTGTGGCGACACTTCGGCTCCGACGCCGGAGGCAGCGCCATTTCGCTCTCGTAGAAAGTCTTTGACTCCCAGACCAAGGTCGTC
>JBAUAN010000167.1:0-48520 GCA_049675725.1 Candidatus Sulfotelmatobacter sp.
ATAAGAAAGCGGGTTCCAAGTGGTCAATGTGTTTGGAACCCGCATGGAATCTGGAGCCGACGAGCGGACTTGAACCGCTGACCTGCCGATTACGAATCGGCTGCTCTACCAACTGAGCTACGTCGGCCTGTCTTCGATTTTAAATGGTGAGCGCGGAAAGCGTAAAGGGAAGCTTCGGCGAGTCGCGCCATGCGCGGCCGCTCTGCGACTCAGGTCTGCACGGAGCGAGTCGCTCGTCCGCGCACGAGAGGCGGCAAAATCGGCCCGGTCACGCGGCGCGGGCGCTCACCAAAGCGTCGTATTCCCCTTCGGATTCGCCCGGTAGCAGCACCCACATGGTGTAGACGCCGACCGCGGTTCCCACCGGAATGTTGATAAACAATACGAAGAAGGCCAGCACCAGCGCCAGAACCCGCGCCCAGGGTTCGCGATGCATCAGTCCCCAGCCCGCAAAGAATCCGAGCGCCGATCCCGTGAGGACAATTACGGCGATCACGCTCAGCAGGGGACTTAGAAAACGTGGCGCGCCCGCTCCTCCGCCGGGAGCCAGCAGCGTATTGGCGAGGATGTAGAGAACCACGCCAATAATGCAGTTGAAGGCCGAGACCGCGAACCAGAAAATTCCCACCAGGTGAATGTGTTGCTGCACTCGTCCGCGGCGAGGCTGCATGGCGACGACCGCTCCCAGCATCTGTTTGCCGCAACTGCTGCAGAATGGCTGACCGGGCTGCACCGCCGAACCGCATCCATCGCAGAACATAAAATCCCCCCACGCCCGGTGCGATCTGGCGCGAATTCCCGACTTAAACGCGTCAACCGACAACGCGTCAACAAATGATACGCGCTAGATGATACGCATTCCGCGCCCGCGAGTTCCTTCTATTAAGCGCGATTGAGAGCATCCGCTGAATTTCCTGCGCCTGCGCAAGCGGTCAAGGCTCAACGAATCAAGACTCGACCACCATCGTCTCCTTCTCGGATCTTTTCCTTCTCGATCGTTGTTCCGCCGCACATGCAGCGTGCAACGCGACACGCGCGCAAACAAAAAGGCCACCCGGCAACGATGGGCGGCCTTTTCTTTCAAGGGAGAATAGTTCCAACGGAGGCTAAAATCCCGTCAAAACTTTCTGGCGAAATCTTATGAGCCGAAAAACCGAGGTGTCAAGTGATTTTTGGTAATTAAATGTCTTTAGTTTCAACGACTTACACAACCAATCAATATCCACCGAAAATGTACCAAAGTGAGACAAAACCCGCCCGTTTGCGACGTAACCCGATATTTCTAAAGCCACTTACGGAGTTCAGGACGATCTTTTCCGCCGCCGCACCCTCCCGGAATGGTGCCCGGAATCGCTCTCGGAGACCGTTCCGTCCAGGTGCAGAGAAATGAACTCCATCGCCTCAGGGCGATCAAAAATCTTGTGCGGATAGAAGCGCTTCATCAGAATTCGGAATCCTCCGAACGCCACGCCCGCCACAATCGCCAGCGCTCCGAGAACTCCGCACAGGATCACGATATTGAGAATCAGCGAATAAAGATCGTGCACGTCGCGGTTGTCAGTTCTCTGGTTCCAGGTGACGTTGGCCTCGTAGTTCACTTGATCCAGCAGATATTTTGCGTCGCTCCCGGAAATGGGTCCCGAAGCAACGGCCACAATGAATCCGGTGCGCTTGTCCGAGAACTGGCCTCCACTCTCCACCGTGGAGACTCCGGCTTGCGGCTGCGTCAGTTTATGCGCCGCATCGATGCGCCGAAGATGCTCGGCGGCCAACTGCGGCGTGGGGTAATAGATGAGCATCAACGTGGCCTGTCCGCTGGGCGTGGAATACTTGCCCATGGTCACATCGGGCTTCACGGCAAAATCAACCAGGTCCGCGCTCACCGGAGGTGTGATTGCGTTGAGCGCCTCAGGCCCTATCACATATTTCTCGCTGTTCGGGACAAGTCCACGACGCGGCATGAAGTCCAGAACCGTGGGCAGGTTTCCCGCGTTGCCCGGCGGACGCGGCAGCATTCCGGCCAACTCCCGCAGCGCGGCGCCGGCCATGGGAGACTCTTGCGTGAACGAAGCGTCCACCAGCACGTGACCGCGACGGAACAGAACACGCTGGCCGAGCGAAGCGCCATTGTCTCCGATCGTCGCAGGCACCATCTCCGGCTGCAGATAAAGCGTGTAGGCGCCGAAAGCTCCGCTGGCGTCGGCGAAGCGCGCGGCGCGGACCTTCAACGTGCGGCCGTCATCGTACACGTACGTAGCGACGGCGACGTCAGTAAAGCCGTATTCCTTGAGGACCTCGGCGTTGGTAGGGTCGGCAGCCGCCGCGTCCGTGCTCATCCGCGCCGAACCTTGCCGCTGCCAACCGGCGAACTGCTGCGGCAGAAGTGGCGGCGCCGGGGTTTGCGCGGGACCGGAGGCAGGGTTCGCCGCGAAACCCGCGCCTGCCATAAAAATCGCCACTGTCAGAGCGAAAACAGATCGTAGAAAGCTCATGGCTGACCTGGCTGTTTCGAGAAGCTCCTCTGCCCATTAGACCACACCGACCCGGTAAAAGTTCCGAACGGAAAAGTGTAAAGTCTCTAAACCGGCCTCTGCTAAGACCTCACACTTTTCAAGTTTCCACAGTCACCATCGCCCTGGTTACTTCCGCGTCCCCCTCGTCCGTGCCCCTTCCCACCCATCAGAGCCATTCCCCATTCGCGGAGTTCGTAGCAAACTGATCGTGGGTAAAACATGCCACCAACCAATCATCGCCGGCAGGACCGCAGGAAAGCAGTATTCCCCGTAAAAGTCCACGGTAAGGACGTTGCCGGGCAATCGTTTGAAGAAATGGCTCACACCCTTGACGTGACGCCCACCGGGGTCCGGCTAGGCTCGGTACGCCGTGAGTTGCAGGTGCTGGATCTAGTCACGGTGTGGTATCGCAAGCGGAAAATGGAATTCAGGGTGGTTTGGATCACGAAGCTTAAGGGATCGTCGGAATATCACATTGGCTTGCAAGCCCTGGCGCAGGAGAAGGAAGTTTGGGGGCTGAACCCCGCGGACTTTCCGGTTCACCAGGAGAAGCCGGCAACAGTTCCGGCGTTAGCGTAGAAGCGGAAGAAAATTAGCAGGAGAAATTCAGCAGGAAAGAGAGGTTTTATGAGCAGTCTCATTCGAAAATTGTGGCAGGACGAACAAGGCCAGGACATTGCCGAATACGCGGTGATGCTGGCAGTGATTCTGGTGATCGTTGTAGGAACGGTGCGCCTGATCGGCGCCAACTCCAACAACGTGTTCTCGCAAGTCGGCAGCTCCCTGCAATAGGTGGGTCTGCTCCTGGCTCGCTCCCGGCGTCTGCGCCGGGATAGCATTGCCGACCGTTCCCTGTCCCCTGCCCCTATCCCCTGATCCCTGTTCTCATTGCCCCGCGGGTTTGTCCAGCTTGCTCGCCACCTTCACCCCACTCAGTCCGCTCACATATTTGGCGATGCCGCGATAGAGCGAATCGGCGATGCGCTGGCGGTATTCGGCGGTTTCCAGGCGATGCTCGTCGGTAGGATTGCTTACGAAGGAAATCTCCGCCAGAATCGACGGCATATTCGCCCCGATCAGCACGATAAACGGAGCCTTCTTCACGCCCCGGTCGCGAATCGCAGGACTCTTGGCCGCCAGGCCGCTGTGCAACGATTGCTGAACGTCTCCGGCGAACTCGCGCGACTCATCGATCTTTTCCTTCAGCGCAATTTTCTTGACCAGATCGCGCAACTCATAAATCGATTTCTCGGAAACGGCGTTCTCGCGAGCCGCCACTTCCAGCGCCTCCGGCGATGAGGTGAAGTTTAGATAATAAGTTTCCACGCCCCGCGCCGTCGGGTCCTCGCTGGAGTTGGCGTGGATCGAAATAAACAAGTCGGCGCGCTCCTGGTTGGCAATGGCCGTGCGCGTCTCGAGCGGAATGAACGTGTCGTCTTTCCGCGTGTAGACAACTTCCGCGCCCAGCCGCGTTTCCAGCATCTTGCCCAGCCGTTTTCCCACTTCGAGCACCAGATCTTTTTCTTCCAGCCCGTTGGGGCCAATGGTTCCCGTATCGTGTCCGCCGTGTCCGGGATCAATCACGATCTTGCCGATTTTCAATCCCAGCGCGCGAATCAGCGAGCGGTCGCCGTGGGCGGTGGGCTTGGCTTCGTGAATTTCCAGGTCGGCCTGAGTGGTGCTGTCTAGATTCTTGCTGTCGAGGGTTTTGCTGCTTAATCGGCTCTTGCCAGTGCGCTTGCTCTTCGGCGCTGGGACCGGGCTAAGATCCGCGTTATCGTCGTTCGCCGCGAGCGAGGAATCGTCGCTGGCTTCGGAGGCCGCATCGTCGCGTTTGGGCGCGGTCCCGGCGCCAGCTTTCACCGCATGCGAGCTGGCGTGTGCTTTGTCCGGCTTCGGCGCTGTCGTGCTGGCCGATTCGGTTGACGTGGCATTCTGAGCGTCGTCGCTGTCAGAGTCAGCCGCCTCGACGATTTTCTTTACCACGCCTCCTTGCTTCAACCCCGCCATCTGATTCAGCTTCGCGCCCAGTTTCTGGTTTGACGAAACCGCAGTCTGCTCGGACTTCGAATTCACCGTGGGATCCACCTCGACATCGGGCGCCAGCGCGATTTCATCTGAGTCCTCGAGCTGCCGGCCGCGGGCATTCTTCGCCGCAGCGTCCTTGCCGCGATTCTCCTTGCCGCGGATATCCCTGCCGTGAATATCCCTGCCGTGAATATCAATGATCAGGCGATAGGGATTGGGCAACAGAAAAGCGTTGTAGCCGGAAAGGTTGGCAACTTCCAGCACCACGCGGGTGCGGCCGGGCTGGAACTGCGCCACGCGAATCTTCTTCAGGAAACCATCGTCCACGTCAAAGTTTTTACCCACCAGCGTGGACGCCAGCTTGGTGTTGCGCAAGTCAAAGAAGATGCGGTCAGGATGCGCGATGCGCTGGGAAGAAAAATCCACCTCGTTTTCCAGATCGATGGCCACACGCGTGTAATCGGGCGTCGACCAGTGCCGGATCCCAGTCACGCGCGGATAGCTGGCACCCTGCCGTTCCGACTGACGATCCGGCGACTGGTGACCTGACGCTTGACGATCCGCGGACTGAGCCTCCGCGGATTGAGCCTCCGCAGGGTGAAGGCTCGAAGCTTGAGCACTCGAAAGTCCGTCTGCTGCCGGCTTGCCGGAAACGCTGGAGTCAGCCTTCGAGCCCCCTGCCGCGGGAGCACTCTTGCCAGCTGCGTCTCCCCTGCCAGACTTGTCGGAGTTTTCCCGCCCCGGGCTCTTCGCGGCCCGGGCCTGCTGAAACTCGGACTGCTCAAGCTCCGCGATAGCCTGCCGCGCATCATCGACCAGGCGGTTGTTTGGATAGCGATGCAAAAAATCCTGAAACGTGGACCGCGCCTGGTCAGGCTCGCCCAGGTCATCCTTGTAAATTTCGCCGATCGTGAACAGCGCATCGCAGCGATACTTGCTGCCGGGATACTCGCGGCGCAGAAACTTGTATTCCCCGATCGCGCTGTTCAGAATTTTTGCGTCGTCGAAGCGGCGGCCCATCTCCACCAGCGTCTCCGCCACGGCCACCACGCTGGGATCGGCCTTGGTAGATGCGGGAGCGCCGTAATACACGCTGCGATAGGCGTTGATGACGTGCTGGTAATCCCTGCGCGTGAGTTCGGCGGGTGGACGTCCGTTCAGCGCCTCGTGCATGCGCTCGGCTGTGGCAAAGCGGTCGTGCGCCCACGATTCCGTATGGTGCACGCGCGCGTGCGCCGGCAATCCGGAGAGCCCTGCCATCAGAAGCAGCGCTCCCCAGCGCAAGCCGCGCTGGCTCGATAGGGTCTTCAAAATCTTCGGCCTATACCTGCTACGTTCGCCGTGGTGAACCTAGTCTGTCTAACCTGTTTGGTTTGAATTTGTTTCGCGGTGTCTGAGAGAAATTTTGCCAAGACTGCAAAGTGAATCAGCGTTTCTAAAAGTCGGTATTTCCAGCTACTCGGTGTTGCTGATGTAAAGCACTCCCCGCGCATCCCGCATCACCCGAACCGGTTCACGCGACGGAGCGCTCGGGCCAAAATCGAAACCTCCGTAGTAGAGGTTGGTAATTCTCCGGACGTAGTTCTGGGTTTCGGCGTAGTGCGGAACCCCCGAACTGCGCGCCACGGCGCCAGTGCCCGCGTTATAGGCCGCCAGCGTCAGGTTTACGTCTCCGCCGTAGTTTTCCAGAAGCTGTTTCAGGTGCCGGACTCCGGCATCCACGTTCTGTTCGGCGTCGAATGGATTTTTCAGGTTCAACTGCCGCGCCGTCCCGGGCATCAACTGCATCAGCCCCATCGCGCCCTTGCGCGACACGGCGTTGGGATTGAAATTTGACTCCACTTTCACCACCGCGCGCACCAGATTCGGGTCCACGTTGTGACGCGAAGCCGCTTCGGCAATGGCCGCATCGATTTCGTCCGGAGTCGCAATGTGCCCGCTGAAGTTGGCATTCTGAATCTTGGCCCGGGCGGACTGGTTCGAGTCGTGCGCGAAATACTGGCTCACTTCGGCGGCCGCTGAACGCGCCGCCCGCATCGAGGCTGCATTCGGCCCCGGCACCGGCTTCCAGCGGTTTTCTTTCGTGCTCCAATAAACCAGCGAGCGCCGAGGCGCTTCCGCAGCTTGAGAACGCGCTTGTTTCTTGGGCACAGCGTCGTTCACGTAGACCTTATGTCCGTGTTCGTCGGTGGCGGTAATGGTTTGAGAGTCGTCGTCGGCCGCCCACACCTTGGGCAGATTGAGAGAAAGGAAGGTCGCGATTGCCGTGCTGGCCATCAGGGCGATTTGCAGGCGCTTGCGCATGTCCGGGTGTTGTTTCACCTTCTCCTTTTGGCGGGGAACATACCTCCACCCCCGACTTTCCTACCCGGAACCTGACGGAGAATAACCTACACCAGAGTAGATCAATTATAGGCTCCTGGGGGTGGTCCGGCAACCACTCCGAAGGGCGTAGAACCACCAGAGTAACTTTTGTAAGTAATTGAAAATAAGGATGTTATATTTACGGTAAGATTGCCGGGGATGGGTATCATACGGCAGTCGACCTCAGGGTTTCGGTGCGGGCAGGGTCTGACGATAGAGCGGCCAATGCTGCGCCAGCTCCCGCACCGCCCGGCTGCCGATCAAATAAGCGTTCTCGATCGCCTCGCCATAAGCGGCGTAGTTGCCCGTCGCCTCGCTCCTGAGTAGTTCTGCGGCCGACAGGCCCTTGGGCGGCATCGAGAAGTCGCTGCCGGTTCTGAGATCAAGCACGCGCCCAAGATCGGTCCGGCCGGCATGGGCAAGAAAGGTAAGCGCCTGCAGGTAGGCGGAGTCTTCCTCGGCCGAGCTCGTAAAACGCCCTTCGCCGTGGGTCCAGTAGAGCACCCATTTTTCGGCCCAGTCGGTCATTTTGGCACCGATCCAGAACCGGTCCGCAGTCAGGGTGTCGCCTTTGAGAACAAAAGGCGGCCGCTGAGCGTTGGGCATGTCGGGATAGCCAGCGCGCGCCGCCTTGAGCTTGTCATCGTCCGGCAAGGTGAGCCCGCGCGTCAGTCCATAGGCCCAGGTCGCAAGCCCGTCGTTCAGATCATAAGCAAGGATGCCATTGTCGGACACCTTCGGCGGCGCTGGTTGCTCATAAGGCGTCGCCCGGTCGTAGGCCACAATGCCGGTCGGCCACTCAGCCGGAATCTCGCGCCCGTCGATCTCATAGGCCAGGTCGCCGTCCACGATATGGCTAGCCCAGACGGCCGAACCCACCGACGCCCGGTTCGGATTGATTCCCGCGATGCCAGCCAGAATCCAGTAGGCCTTGCTAAGGTCGAAGCGTGGATCGAGGCCCAGCGCCATGATCGAAGCCGCCGCACTGGCTTTGCCAGCCCCGGTCACAATCCCGAGCACGTGGTCCTTGGCGTTGTAGCGCAGCGCGCGGTAGCCCTGCGGAAACGGCAGAATGTCAGGCAGCGGGTAACGTTCGACCCAGTTCTGGAACTCGCCCGGCTCGTCGCCAGTATCGTTGCCCACTTCGAAGGTGGTCACCACCACAACGCGAATCTCAAGTTGCTTTGGTGCGGCGTTCACGATGCCGGGCAAGGCCAGCCCAACGATGATTGCCCCCGCCCATCTCATTAGTCGCCAGCTCATTTGCGCTCCCCGTCGGCGCGAGCCCATCATCCTCAGCTCTCAAGACCTCTCCACGAGGGTGCCCCATTTCTCGCGTACTTTGCGAGAAATGGGGTTTTGACCGTAGTGAGTTTTTGACCCAGTGGCGCTTCTCAGCCCCTCAAGCCTCTCTCCAGCCCCACCGCAAACGCATCCAGCGACAGCGACCGCAGCAGGTTCCTCCGCATCCCGCGCTGCACCTCGGCCAGCCGGTCGGAAGTAGAGGCGATCCATTCGAAGTCGACCGATTCAGCCAGCCTGCCCAGTTCAGCCGGAACATCGCTGTTGCAGACTAGTGGCGAAGCACCGGAATTGAGGAACATCAAATCGCGCAGCAGCGAATAAAGCGCATGCAGCAAGTGTTCGGTTTTTTCCCGACCCTCGGCGCCCGGACGGTAAGTCTCCGTCACTTTGAAAAGCTCGCCGTGCTCACCTGCGCGGACAGCCGAATTCAGAATCGTGAGCGCATCCGCCCGCGCCGCCACATAGGCGGCAAGATCGAAATTGCGCGCGCGGCCCAGCGCTCCCTCACTCAATCGCGCAACCAGCGCGCGTTGCGGCGGCTTCCATTCCGGACGCCATTTCGCCAGATCGCCCTCAATTTCCTCGACCTCTAAAGCCCGCAAAGAAAACGTCATCGACCGCGAACGGATCGTCGCGAGCAGTTCCCCGGGATTTTCCGACAGCAGCAGAATCGTGGCGAACTCCGGCGGCTCTTCCAGCACCTTGAGCAACGAATTGGCCGCCTCTTTAATGAACGCCGAACCAGTGAAGATGTAAACCCGCTCGCGCCCCTCCGCCGGCCGGTAGTAAATGCTGTCGATCACGCGCCGCACCTGGTCCACCTTGACCATCATCTGCGGAGGGTCAGGAGGAATGATCAGCACATCAGGATGGGTCTGCACGAAGAGGCGTGTTTCTTTCTTATCAGCCTCCCGCATAGTCTCGCGAGCTTCGACCGCTTCGGCGAAGCGCGCGTCCAGGTCGGCGGCCTGCGCGATTCGAGTGCAGTTCGCGCAGTGTCCGCAGAAGTCCGGCAAGCCGTCGGTTTCCACGGGCTCCAGGCAGTTCATCGCCTGCGCCAGCATCAGCGCCAGCGTGTATTTACCCGACCCGCCCGCTCCCGAAAGAATCACCGCGTGCGGAAAACGTTCGCGCGCCAGCATATCGCGCAGGCGATGAACAGTTTCGGCGTTGCCGTGAAAGTCAGAGAATGGCATGGGCAGCGAAAATCAAAACCTACCACAGAGACACAGAGACACAGAGACACAGAGAAAACGAAGATCATTGTAATCGAGCGCCGCACGGGTTCTCCACGATCGTCGCGATGGGGTTGAGCTTTCTGATTTTAAGTCTTTGGATTTTTCTAGATCTTCGCTTTTCTCTGTGCCTCTGTGACTCTGTGGTGAAAGCTCTGTAGTCGAGACTACTAGCTCTTCCCCGGCTTCAACCGCTGATTCACAATCCCCAATATTCTCCGATGCGTCTGATCGGGCTTGCCCCGCGCGTCGATCACAACCACGCGTCGCGGTTCCCGCGCCGCAATCGCCAGATACCCTTCGTGGACGCGGGCAAAGAACGCCCGTGTTTCCTGCTCAAAACGGTTTTCGTCGCCGTGTCCGCGGGCTCCACCCTTCCCGCCGCGTTTATTGCGCCGCCGGGCGCGGCTCACGCTCATGGTTGGGTTCGAGTCCAGCAGAAGCGTGAGATCGGGCTGCAGGTTTCCGCAAAGCACGCGATGCAACTCCAGCACGGCATCGCTCCCTAACTTGCGGCCGCTGCCCTGGTAAGCTTCGGTCGAGTCGGTGAAGCGGTCGCAGAGCACAATGGTGCCGTGCTCAAGCGCAGGCGCAATCACTTCCGCAATATGCTGCGCCCGCGAGGCAAACATCAGCGCCATCTCAGCCAGCGGATCAAGGCCCGAAGTGCGCGAATCGAGCAGAACCTTGCGGATTTTCTCTCCCGTCGCCGTCCCTCCCGGCTCGCGGGTCTCCACCACTTTATGTCCCGAAGCGCGCAGCGCGGCCGCCAGCCTGCGCATCTGCGTGCTCTTGCCGGTTCCATCAAGCCCTTCAAATGTGACGAATTTCCCGCGCCGTGACATCTGCGGAATCATAGCAGCAGGCTCATTTTGGAGTTTCCTGGAATCCGTCGGCGTCCGAAAGCGAACAGTAATTTGCACGAGTGGACAGCCGGGAGACTTAACCTGAACGCACAGCCTGCAGCTATCTCAATCCTGACAAGCACTTGAGCGCCTCGCAGCCCGCCGGATATTTGGCACACGAATTGCCGCAAGAACCTAGCCTGAAGAAAGCTTACGGAGGCTTGTCATGCCACATTTTGAACGCATTCGCGACGTAATTTCCGGCCCATTCAGTCCCGAAGTCATGCGCCAACGCACCTCGGCAGGCTGGCAACTCGTGTCGCTCGAGTGGCGACGCGAACTCCCCGACTCGGAAGCTCCCTCCCCAGGCGCGTTCAGCGAAGATATCCCCTACGGCCTCCGCATCTCCGACGACTGCCAGCGCCTGGAGATCGACCCCATCGAGAACCGCACGCTCATGCTGATGATGGAGCTACTGGTGCAGGACTTTTCTTATTCCAGCATCGTCAGCGACCTGAATGAAAAAGGCCTGCGCATGCGCGACGGCAGGCCGTGGAGCCGCATAGCCGTCTTCAACATGACGCCGCGCCTCATCGAGGTAGGCCCGCGCATCTTCTCCACCGACGAGTGGCAGAAGCTGCGGCAGCGGTTTTCGACGTCAAAAGCGCCTGAGGCTCTCTAGAGCGAACATTCTCGACGTCACCGATCCGGAGAGTGATTGTGCGAGAGCCGCGAAAGCGGCGCAAGAGCGCAGCCCACGGCGCAAGCCGTGGGTGAAGAGTTGTAAGACGGGACAAAGCCCCAACGGGGCGAAAGAGGGTACTCAGCACGCGGAAGGCCGGATTCTCGCGGCAGATTCCTAAACGCTCGTCATTCCGAGCCCCTTCGGCGAGGAATCTCGGTTTCGCGATCGACGCGTTCGCACGATTACTCCACCCACAACCATCGCCAACGGATCCGCACACGACCACAGCATCCACCCGACACCATACATAGGCCCATGCGTGGCTACCCATAGGAAAGCAGCCGCGCTCATCGCGCAAAAAACCAGAGCCAGCGTCACCGTGGCAACTATCTCTCGTCCCTTGGCCACGAACGCCACGATGCACCCCACGAACATCGACAGGACGAGGTGTTCAATCAGCATTCCATTCAGCACCCATAGGTAAGCCCGAAAATGGGCCGACCAGAACATCAGATATCTGTCGGTGACTGCTGACAACAATTTGTCGGGCAGCCCAGAGACAAACCCGTGCAGCAAGAATCCTCCGACTACGACAGCAGCCATCATCCACGGCGCGCTGCGGAACGCCGCGCCCGCAAGATGCGTGATCGTCCTCGCGGTCTGTCGCCAATACCATCGACGCGCGAAAGTAATTCCAGCTCCTGCCGCGAGCTGCGAGAACTCCTCAAGCAGGTCCCCCGGAACGGCCTCCGCCTCTTTATCAGACGTGAACAGTCCGATGAGCCATGCCGCAACGCGTGGCGGCTGCGCAGAACACCTTTGAGTCATCATGCGTAGCTCCTGACCAGGTTCGTCCTGACCAGGTTCGTCCTGACCAGGTCGAGGCCCTCAGTCATCCTCTGAACGGCGCGATGCGTGCGGTTCACCGCCGCCACTCCCTTCGCCGTGACCCGAAAAAACCGTTTCGATCGCCCGCCACGCTCGGGAGTAGGCTCGCCGAGTCGCGACTTGACGTAACCTTTCGCCTCCAGGCGATCCAGCGTGGCATAGACTGCGCCAATCGACACCTCGCGCTTCGTGCGAAATTCAATTTCCTGCCGCACCGTAACTCCGTAGGCCCGGTCTTCCAGCCGCAGCAGCGCCAGCACAATGATGTGCTCAAATTCTCCGAGATAATCGCGTCCCGACATTATCTATACAATATAGAGTAAATTGCTGCCGGTCAAACGTATTTCCATCTCGATTACCCCTGTCATCCCGGAAGCGAGAGCCTCCTCAGTCTTGTCATCCCGAGCGAAGCGAGGGACCCCCTCGCACGCTCGCACCACCAGCGGCCTCTCCGGGAGTCTCCGCCACTGCCCCCGACGGCCGGAGGCTCACCCTGGCTATCGAACAAATTAGCAGCAGTCCCGCCCTCGCTCCCTGCTAGAATCTAAAATTCTGCCAGACGGCTGGAGTCGATTCCTAGTTCCCGAACAGCCATAATCAACACAGCGATAATCCGGAGCCCTCTTATGAAAACCTCGCGAATCTTCGTCGTCGTTTGCGTTTTCTTCCTCTCGCTTTCCAGCTGGGCGGCCACAACGCCAACGGTCACGCTCTTCGTCGATGCCTCCACCGCGCCGCGCAAGATTTTCCATGCCACGCTGAAAATTCCCGCCAGCCCCGGCGAACTGACGCTCTACTACCCGAAATGGATTCCCGGCGAACACGCGCCCGACGGCCCCGTGATCGATCTGGCTGGCCTGAAGTTCAGTGCCGCCGGCAAGACGCTGAAGTGGCGCCGCGATACGCTCGACGGCTTCACGCTTCACGTGGAAGTTCCCCCGGGGGCAAGCGAAGTCGACGCCGAACTCGATTTTCTTTCTCCCGCAACTTTCGAAGGCGGATTCTCCGCCGGTTCCTCCGCTACCGACAAACTCGCCATCATCAGCTGGAATCAGGTGTTGCTCTATCCCAAAGGCTTCAAGTCCGATGACATCAACTACACAGCCAGCCTGAAGCTTCCTGAGGGCTGGAAGTTCGGAACGCCTCTGCCGATTTCAAAACAGAGTGGCAATGAAATTCACTTCACCACCGTTTCCCTGACCACATTGGTGGATTCTCCCGTGATCACGGGTGAATTCCTCAAAGTAGTGCCGCTGGCGCAGGATCCGCTTACGGAGATGGATATCGCGGCCGACAGCGCCGCCGCGCTCGATGCGCCCCAGGAAGTTTGGGACCATTACAAGAACCTGGTTGAGCAGGCCAACAAACTCTTCGGCGCGCATCATTACCGCGACTATCACTTCCTTTACACGCTGAGCGATCACGTGGCGCACTTTGGACTCGAGCATCACGAGTCCGACGACAGCCGCGTTGACGAGCGCGGGTTCGTCGATGAAACCTCACGCAAGGCGGAAGCCAGCCTGCTGCCTCACGAATATGTGCATTCGTGGAACGGAAAATTCCGCCGTCCCGCCGACCTCGCCACGCCTGACTATCAGCAACCCATGCAGGACGATCTGCTCTGGGTCTACGAAGGCCTCACCAATTATCTGGGCGAAGTTTTGACCGCGCGCAGCGGCCTGCTCACCGCCCCGCAGCTCCGGGACACCTTGGCGCTGACCGCAGCCACGCTCGACCACACTCCGGGCCGCGAATGGCGCAACCTGCAGGACACCGCCGATGCTGCGCCCGAACTTTATTTTTCGCCGCGCGCGTGGCACTCGTGGCGACGCGGAACAGATTTCTACGAGGAGGACACGTTGAACTGGCTGTGGGCGGACGTCATCATCCGCCAGCAGAGCAAGGGCGAGAAGTCACTCGACGATTTCTGCAAGCTGTTTCACGGCGCGCCCAGCACCGGCCCCATGGTCAAGCCCTACACGTTCGAGGACGTCGTGAACGCGTTGAACCAGGTCGTACCCTACGACTGGCGCGGGTTTTGGACGGAACGTCTCACCAACCACGGACCCGGCGCTCCGCTAGGCGGCATCGAAGGCAGTGGATGGAAAGTGGCCTACGATGAAACTCCATCGGAAATGGAGCGCGGTGCCACTGGCACTTTCCATTTCGTCGACGCGGCCTATTCTCTTGGATTGGATTTGCAGGACGACGGCACCATCACCGACACGATTGAAGGCATGGTGGCCGCAAAGGCTGGCATTGGCCCGGGCATGAAGCTCGTCGCCGTGAACGGCCGCAAGTTTTCCACCGACGTGTTGAACGACGCGCTGAAAGCCACCAAGACCAGCAGCGAACCGCTGGACCTGCTGGTCGAAAACACCGACTACTACAAAACCTACAAACTCGACTACCACGGCGGCGAGAAGTATCCGCACCTGGTGCGCGACGAATCGAAACCAGATCTGCTGACCGACATTCTCAAAGCGAAGTAGAAGCAGAAGAAGCTCATGTGGGGACAGCCGCCTCGGCTGTCCCTCGAGCGCAACTCGAGGCCTTTTTCACCACGACCACAGAGCCGGAACACTAGACCACGCCTGCCCTGCCAGGCACATCGCCGCATTCGAAAACCGCCCACAAAACCACTCCGCCATGAACAGAATACGAAAGTCCAGAAAACCCCGCCTGCAAACCCCATCCTGACAAGCGCTTAGGTGTACATACAAAACGGTATGTACAAAATGTTCCTGCAGGAACACTTCTCCATTTTGCTGGTGGTTTTAAAGCTGGGCGATCGTGGCGGGTTCTTCATCTTCCTGCATGAACCCAAACGCCTCCTGCGGCGCAGGATTCTGCCACACCGGGGCGAACGACTGGCGATGCAGCGGCGTGGGTCCATGCTCGCGCAGCGCGGCCAGATGCCGCGGCGTGCTGTAGCCTTTGTGCGACGCCAGTCCGTACTCGGGGTAGACCGGGTCCCACTCGCACATCATTCGATCGCGCTCGACCTTGGCCAGGATGGAAGCCGCGGCGATCGAGGCGGAGAGCGCGTCGCCGTGAATGATGGGATCTTGCCGCAGATCGCAGTCGAGGCGCATGGCGTCCACGAGCAGATAATCCGCCGCCGGGGCCAGGCGCAGCACGGCTTCGCGCATGGCCACTCGCGACGCCTGATAAATATTTATGCGATCGATCTGCGCCGCGTCCACGGAAGCGACCGCCCAGGCCAGCGCGTGCGCGCGAATGCGCGGCGCCAACTCCTCACGCCGTTCGGGCAAGAGAAGTTTCGAATCGCGCAGCCCGCGCACTCGGTAGCCAGGATCGAGAATCACCGCGGCCGCCACCACCGGGCCGAACAGCGAGCCGCGCCCCACTTCGTCCACGCCCGCGACCATGCACGCACCGGAGGCCCATGCGCGCTTCTCGTAACGCAAAGTGCAGCGCAGCCTTTTCAGCAGGCGCATCTTCGCCGCGGCGGCCGACAGCGTTCGCGCCGGCGCGGGCTCGACCAGGGCAAGATCGACGGCGGAGGAGGTAGTCGATGACGACGTGATCGTCGACGACTTGATCGCTGATTGCTTGATCGTTGATTGCTTGATCGTTGATGACAAGGGAATCGTCCAACATCATCCCCGACAAGTGGTGCTTCCCGCAAGAAAAGAATTCTCGGCGGTTGATTTTCGTTTCGTCGACCTCTGCTCAGGAAATTCAATGCCACTTCCGGGCCATGCCTGCGCCGCGTAGTAATGGCACTCAGTAACCATTTCTTCGAGTACGGGCGTTCGTTGCCCCGTCGTACATGTACTGCTATGTTGACGACAGCGTGGAACGATTCAGTTGGAACGATCCAACATTGAACGATCTGCGTGGCACGATCTGGTGGAATGATCTGCGTGGATCAGCGTGGAATGATCTGAGGTAATTTTGGAGAGTAAAACCAAGACGCCGCCGCAAGATGGCCTGCTCAGCGGCAAGCTCGTGCACCTGGCTCTTCCCGTGCGTTGGAGTCTGGTGGAGGAGCGGGGGCGAGGGCCGGTGGAAATGGCCTGCACCTATGACATTCATCCGCGGGGAGCGCGGCTGACCGGGTCGCGCGAAATGAAGGCCGGCGATCTGGTGCTGGTGGAACGCGGCCGCCACAAGGCTATGTGCCAGGTGGTGTGGACTGGCGACCGCAGCTCCGACCTGCGCGGACAGTTTGCCGTGCAATGTGTGGAAGTGGGCAGAACTCCCTGGGACGACGAGTTGCGTCAACTGGAAGAAGAATATCAGCCGGTGATTCTCAGCAAGCTCAACCGGCAGACCCCGCGCTCATTCGGAAACGCGGGCGAGGAGCACCGGCGCCGTCCGCGATATGAGGTTCACGGCTCGGCGGAAATCGACGGACACCAGGGGTTGTCGGGCTCAGTGGATCAGCTTTCGGAATTCGGGGCGCGCATATCGGCGCGCACTTCAGAGAACGAAACGCTGCGTCCGGGAACGGACTTCCGACTGCTATTGAGCGTGCTGGATGTGAACCTCGCGCTGAAGGCGCAAGTGAAATACATGGCCGGTGAAGATTCCATGGGAGTCGCGTTCCAGGAAATCCGGCGCGGCGACCGGCCCTTGCTCAGCTACGTGCTGAACAAACTCCGGGCCAAGAGACGCGCCGTGAAAGAGTTCGTCGAAGTGGAAGTAGTGCACGCGTAAATGCGGCTTCGGGCTTCGGCTTTCGGGCTTCGGCCCGTGCGGAGCCGACCGCTGACTTTGTGATGCTGCCGGCAAGCGGGCAGGAGTGCCCGCTCCACACAAGCTTAGTTCCCACCGCACTTGCTGAAGCCCGATAGCCGGAGCCCGAAGCCCGCTTTTGACTACTCCGCTCTTTCCACGTCGCGCAGGCGGGCGGCTTTGCCTTTGAGGCCGCGCAGGTAGTAGAGCTTGGCGCGACGAACTTTGGAGGAGCGCAGCAAGTCGACCTTGTCGATCACTTTGGAATGAATGGGGAAGATACGCTCCACGCCCTGACCAAAGCTGATTTTGCGCACGGTGAAGCTGGCCTGCGGTCCGTTGTCGCGTTTGATGACGACGCCTTCGAAGGCCTGTAGACGTTCCTTGTCGCCTTCCTTGATCTTCACGTGCACGCGCACGGTGTCGCCGGGTCGAAATTCTGGGAGGTCGGTGCGCCGGGTTTTGGCCAGCAGTTTTTCAATGATTAGGTTTGACATGTTGTTGTCCTTCTTCTCGCGTCTCGCGTCTTTCTTATCGCTTTTACTTCCCGCGTTTGCTAGTCCCACGTGTTTCTTATCGCGTAAATCTTATTCGCGTAATTCAATCCTGAGATTCTGATCGCGCCGCCAAAACCAGCGGGCAAGAGTGCCCGCTCCACACAAGCAATCTACCCCGCAAACTGTTGTCGAATTGCGGCGATCAGTTTCTTGTCATCGTCATTTAATTGCGCACCCTCGAGCAAGTCGGGACGGTTGCACAACGTTTTTTCCAGCGCCCGCTGATGGCGCCAGCGGCGAATTTCTTCGTGATTGCCGGAGAGCAGAACTTCCGGCACGTTCATCCCGCAAAACTCCGCAGGCCGCGTGTAGTGCGGATAATCCAGCAACCCGCCCGAACCGCAGGTGGAATCCGCACCTTCCACTTTTTTAGCCTCGGCCTGCGCCGTAAACGATTCCTGCTTCGCCGACGCTTCGTTTCCCAGCGCCCCGGGCAACAGGCGCGTGATCGCTTCGATGACGACGGCCGCGGCCATTTCTCCGCCGCTCAGCACGTAATCGCCGATTGAAAGCTCGCGGTCGGCGAGAAAATCGGCTACGCGCTCGTCCACGCCTTCGTAGCGGCCGCAGATCAATACTATGCGATCGAGCGCGGCCAACTCTGTTGCGATTTTCTGCGAGAAGCGTTGACCCTGCGCGGAAAGCAAAATCACTGACTGCTTCGCGCGTCCGGCTACGCGGTCGTTTACTCGGTCGCTTATTCGGTCATCCCGCGAAGCCACGCCGAGCGACTGCAAACATTCAAAGAGCGGTTCCGGCTTGAGCACCATGCCCTCGCCGCCGCCGAAGGGGCGGTCATCCACGGAGCGGTGTTTGTCGTGCGTGAACTCCCGCAAATCGTGGACGCTGATCGTTGCCAGGCCCATTTCGCACGCCCGGCGGGTAATGCCGTGGTCCAGAGGCCCGCGAAAGAAGCCGGGAAAAATCGTGAGAATATCGGCTCTCATCGCGAGGTCAAAACCTTTTCACCACAGAGGCACAGAGAAAATCTTTAACGCTTCTTCCCTTCATCCGGACGCCTTGCTCGGCGTTGCTGTTCTTTTTCATCTGCCGTCAGCGAGGCGTTAATCTCCAGCATGCCCGGCGGTAGATTCATGCGTACTTCGCGGCGATCCAAGTCTACTTGCCCCAGACCTACGCCTAGGTTGTCTACGCTTTCCAGATATGCTTCGGCGAAGGGCACATCGAACTTTCTCCCCGCACTATCAGCCACCACCAGCAGCGGCGCCTCGCCCGCTCCGAACTGTACATCGGCGATCCGGCCGATCTCGCGACCATGGTCCAGCACCGTGCAACCCACCAGATCGCTGACGTAATTCCATCCTGCGCCGAGTTCCGCGCGCTGGCTGCTCGGCACCTGCAATTCACTGCCGACCAGGGCTTCGGCGTCTGTGATTGAATCCACGCCGTGGAACTTCAGCACCAGCCATTCCTTGTGCGGCCAGAGATCTTCCACCTGCAACTCGCGCCGGTTTTCGCTTCCGCCTGTCGGTCCGGAGATGCGCCCGGCTGTCGCCGCTGCCGGCAATGCGAAAAGCTTCATGCCTTCCGCGAAACGTCCGGGAATGTCGCTGTGCACTTCGACGGCAACTTCGCCCCTCCGCCCTTGCGTCTTCTTCACACGGGCCAGGGTAATGAACTCGCCGCTGGTTCCAGGAATCAAACTTTTTTCAAACCAGACTTTTCAATCCAGACTCTTCTAAACCAGGCTTTTCTAAACGTCGCCGCCGAAATGGCTACTCGATAATCTCGAGCGTGTAGCGTTTGTGAGCGCGTATTCCGGCAGCGTTCAAAAGGGCGCGCATGGCGCGGACCGTACGCCCCTGACGTCCGATAACTTTGCCCACATCGCTCTCGGCGACTTCCAGTTCGATCACGTCGTCATCGAGTTGCTCGACGAAAACTTCGTCGGGAGCATCCACGATGGACTTGGCGATGTACTCGATCAGTACGCGCACGTCTCCAGCAGTTCCCGTCATAGTCTCAACCATAGATGGCTCAGTAAGGGCAGATCTCAAGTTCTCAGCATGGAATAGGAAGCAACGATCACGGGCTCACGGTCGGTGATCGATGGTCCGTTAATCAGTGATCGGTGATCGGTGATCAGTGATCGGTGATCAACTGCCAACTGCGACCAAATGCCCGCGGTGGTCGAGGCTGGCGCGGCTAGGCGGCGCTGGCTGGAACTGGAGCGGGCTTCGAGAACAGCTTGTGCACTCGATCCGACATCTGCGCGCCCTTCGATACCCAGTACTCGACCCGGTCGCGTTTCAGTTCGACGCTGGCGGGGTTGGTGCGGGGATTGTAGGTCCCGACGACTTCCACGGGACGGCCGTTGCGCGCGCGTTCCTTCTCAATGACCACAATGCGATAGTGAGGTTGCTTGCGCGCACCCCGGCGCGCCAGACGAATCATTAACACGAGACGTATATCCTTGTTCCGGAAGAGTCCGGCGAGATCAAGCCAAACTCTTATTATGCCGGAGGTTAGCCGGAATGGCAATAGCTGCGGGAGTGGCCGCGACTTTGACAAGGAACAGAGCCAAACGGTTTGTCTGAAAGGATAATGTGGCCGCACCACCGAGCGAAATCGTCAGGCTTGAGCTACGCCCTCAGTGGTTGGAAGGGCGGACTGAGAGACGGCGGGCATTTGCACAGAAAAGCGCGATCCCTGGCCGGTTGCACTCTCTACCGTGATGGAACCGCCGTGGCGCTCGACAATCCAGCGGGCAATCGCCAGACCCAGTCCCGCTCCGCCGGAGGCGCGTCCGCGAGCCTTGTCCACGCGGTAAAAGCGTTCGAAGATTTTCGTTTGTTCTTCGGCGTCGATTCCGATGCCGGTGTCGGTCAGGCTGACAACTGCGCGGCGGTCGCGGTGGTCCTGGTTCACATCAAGGGTCAGCTCAAGAGTGAAATCGATGTGGCCGGGGGCGGGCGTATATTTGACGGCGTTATCCAGCAGGATGGTGAAAACCCGACGCAACGCCAATTCATCCGCTACTACCCAGACGCTGCCAGCGCCACTGGAGTGCAAGGCGAGTTGATGACCGGCGCGGGCGGCGAGAGGTTGCCAGGCCTCGATGCATTCCCGCAGCAACTCTCCAAGCTCAACCGGTTGCCGTTTAAGAGACTCGCTGCCAGAATCGGCGCGAGCCAGCGCCAGTAAATCCTCAAGCAAGACAGAAGTTTTTTCCGTTTCGTTCAGGATGTTCTGCAGGGCTTCGCGATAGGAGTGCGCGTCTCGCGCTCTGCGTAGGGCTACTTCAGCCTCGGTGCGCATGAGCGAGATGGGAGTGCGCAACTCGTGCGACGCGTCGGCAGTGAATTGCGTAATCCGCAGGAACACTTTCTCGATACGGTCCAGCATCTCGTTCAGGGTGTCGGAGAGACGCTGCAGTTCATCGCCGGTATGCAGCTTCTCCAAGCGGCTGCTGAGATTGTGGCCGCTGATGGTGCGCGCGGTGCGGGTGAGGGCGTCTACCGGGGCCAGCGCGCGGTGACTCAGCCAGTGACCGCCGATGGCTGAGATGATCAATACCAGCGGAGCCAATAATAAAAGGTAGTTCTGGAGAGCGAGCAGGGTTTCCCACACCTCTCTCATAGGAGCGCCCGTCGCGATGAGGAAGGTAAAGCCGTGAGTGTTTGTGCTGGATCGGAGGAAGCGGAGATGCCGTCCTGCGACGACTCGATTTTCGAATAAGTCTTTGGAAGTAGGACCGCTGCCGGAGGACGAAACCAGGGGCGCGAAAGAATTTTTTCTCAGAAAAGCGGACACGTACACGGGCTCGCCGCTGGATGTGTAGATCGCCAGATATTCGCCGGCATGCTCGTCGGCGTAGGTTTCTGAAACCTCTTCCTGAAACTTAGGGACATCGGCATTTTTCTTCTGCCCCGCGAGGAAGCTGCGAACGTCGGCTGCCTGGTTCTGCAAGTTCTTGTCCACGAGACCAACAAGATGATGACGCAACACCAACCACATGCCTGCTCCGAAGGCGAACTGGCCTAACGCGAAGATCGCCAGATACCAGAGCGTGAGGCGCCAGCCGATGGAGAGCCGGATCATGGTTGCGAAGCCTCGCGGATTACGTATCCCACGCCGCGAACGGTGTGAATGAGCTTGGCGCGGCCGGGGGAATCGATTTTGCTGCGCAGCAAGTGCATGAACGCATCCAGAGTATTTTCTTCAATCTCGCGGTCGAAACCCCATACGGCTTCGATCAGCGACCGGCGGGCAACCACCTTGCCGGTGCGGAAAACCAGCCGCTCGATCAAATTGTATTCGGTGCGGGTAAGGGAAATGCGGGTTTGGCCGCGGGAAACCTCGCGACTGGAAGAGTCCAGCACCAGGTCGCCGACCCGCAGGCTGGTGTCGGCGGCCGCCGTGGCGCGGCGCTGGACGGCTCGCAGCCGGGCGAGCAACTCCTCGAAAGAGAAGGGCTTGGTCATGTAGTCGTCGGCTCCGAGGTCGAGCCCGCGAACGATGTCCGGGACGGAGTCTTTGGCGGTGAGCATGAGGAGGGGCGTGCGATTTTTTTGCGACCGCAACCGCTTTGCCATTTCGTAGCCGGTGAGTTTGGGCATCATGATGTCGAGAATAATAACGTCAAACTCGAAGCCCTTGGCCAGGGCCAGCCCCTCGGCGCCGTCGAAAGCGCAGACCGCTGAGTGTCCTTCTTCCGTAAGCCCCTTGCGGAGAAGCTCAGCCATGCGGGCTTCGTCTTCGACAATGAGCAGCTTCATCGGCAACCAACCTCGAGGATATCCCGCGCCGCAGCGCCCCAACAAGCCGAAATCTGAAGATGGGAGTCCGGCGCACGATAACGGATCAACCTGAAAATTGGATCAACCTGAAGAAATATTAACTTTCCTTTCATCACGGCGTCACAAGGCCTGCCTAGGATTTTTCTATCATCTCGACGCGCTGAAAACACAGTGTGACGAAATCGCGGACTCCGTAACCATTGTCTTGCCCGCGGATCGGCCGCGAGATTTCCTCGGGTCTGACAGTTTTGTCGTAGTGCAGTGGTCGCGGTTCTGATAAGGAGCTGAAGTCATGAAACCTGAGCCCTCCCCCAAGGATTTTGCCCTCGGATTGCAGTTCGCAGCGGTTCCCATCCTTGGTATTTTGCTGCTTGTCCTCGGAACGCCGGCGTTGTTTGCGCAGGTGGATCGCGCTGAGCTTGAAGGCACGGTGACCGATCCGTCGGAAAGAGTGATCGCGGGCGCCAGGGTAAAAGCTCTGGCCGTGGATACGGGAATCAGTGAGGAGCAGCCAACCAACTCCAAGGGCTATTACCGCTTTCCTGGATTGGCGGTTGGCCGTTACAAAGTGACCGCCGGCGATCCCGGTTTCAAGACCAAAGTCATTGACGATGTCGTCCTGCAAGTCGGCCAGACGCACACACTGGATATCGAGCTCGTCGTCGGAGAGATCAAGGAGGAAATCGAGGTCCACGCCACCAACGCGCCCTCAGAGCGGACCTCCGCCGAGGCCTCCACCGTCATCAACACCGACCAGATCGCGAATCTTCCCAACAATGGACGCGACTGGTCCAGCTTTACGCTTCTGGCACCGTTCGCCCAGGACGATGGTGGCGGCGACCAGCGCACCATCCGCTTCGCCGGCCGGGCCCGCGACGATAACAATTTTCAGATCGACGGCGTCGACGCCGGGGGCATCCAGGAGCAGGCGCAAAAATCGCAAACTCGCTTGCAGATCTCTCAGGACGCGATCGAAGAATACCGCGTCAGCAGCGCCCTATACGACGCTGAGTACGGCACACAGGCCGGCGGCCAGATCGACGTCGAAACCAAGCACGGCACCAACGACTGGCACGGCTCCGTGTTCGGCTACCTGCGAAACTCCGCCTTCGACTCGCGGAATTTCAACGACTTTGACGTGAACGGCAATCCAGCCATCCCGCCATTTCGTTATGGACAATATGGAATGTCGCTTGGCGGGCCGGTCAAAAAGGACAAACTGTTCTTCTTCTTGAACTACGAGGGTCTTCGGCAATTCGGCGAGACGACGAATCAACTCCTGGTGCCCAACCCGCTCACGCAGAAGGCTACTCTCGCCCTGTCTCCGCAGATGTGCTCCATTCTACAGGCCTACCCTTGGCGTGCTTCGACCGGTTCGATAGGGAGCTGTAGCCCCACTCATGTTTACCCCGATGGGGGATTCGCCGATCAGACCAACAATCCTACCAATCCACTGCCCGACTCGGATCTGTTCACCACTCCGGCTGCTACCACCGTCCACGAAGACACATGGCTCGTCCGCATGGACTACAACGTCAGCGCAAAGACAAAGTTATATGGCAGCGCGCACCGCGATATCAGCCTGGTGAGCGGCACGAATGGGAGCAGCTCTCTTCCCTACGACCTGATTCAGACGATCAATCATCCAGCCGGCTACTATATTGCCCTGCAGCACACTTTTTCTCCACGGTTGCTGAATGAGGCCAAGGTTTTCGTGAACCGCGCCCCATTCATCAATCCACAGATCCCTCCTTTGCCGTACTCCGTCGCCACCAATGACTGGGTCGGGATCAACAACAACCAGGCGGATCACGAAATCGGCACCACCTTCGGCATCGTAGACAACCTCACGTGGGTCCGAGGGCGGAATACGTTCAAAACGGGCATGGAGATTCGCCGGGTTCGGCTGAATCAGGGATTGACGGCCGGCAATTCTTTATCTTTCCAAGACAACAGCAGCACGGCCGACACGGGCTTCGAAAACGCCGACCTCTACGGAATTTCCTACACTTCGACCTGGTGCTGCCATAAGCTGCGGCGCACGTTCTATATGCCCTATTTCCAGGATGAGTGGAAAGTCACTCCCAACTTGACCCTGAACCTAGGGCTGCGCTGGGAGTACTACGGAGTAGCGCACGAGGCCGACAATCGAACCACAGTCTTTGACGTAAGCGAGTTTCATGGAGTCTGCTTCGGCACAGCCTCCACCTGGCGCTTTACCCTTCCCACGGCGCTTCCAACCCCTATTAGTACTCCGGCGTGTCCGAAGGACCCTGCACTTTACAACGCTGACTACAAAAACTTCGACCCTCGGGTCAGCCTTGCGTGGGCACCGGGCATGTTCCACGGAAAAACGGTCATTCGATCGGGCTTCGGAATTTATCACGGTGCGGCTCAGAACGACGATTTGAACGCCGGGCTGGAAAGCGACCGGTATACCGCGTTTGCCACTTTCGATCCGTCGTCCAACGGCACGCCTCTCTTGCCGGCCTATCAGCAGACCAACCCGGACCTCAGCAGCTTGCCCATAACCCCAGCGCAGCAACCACGCGCCTTGCAGCGCCACGGTCGCCGCGACCTCTACGTCGAAACCTGGGGTTTGACCATCGACCGCGAACTACCCGCTAACTTCTTGGCATCGGCGCAGTATCTTGGATCGCGGGGAGTGCGGCTGTTCTCCCGTGGTGGGGTAAACTTCTGCGCGACCCAACCGCAGGGGACTGACGCAAGCGGCAACATCATTTGCACCCGTACGCTTGACCAGTACTATCCCGGGGGTGACCCCTACGGTTCGGTGGATTACAAATCCGACATCGGCGCCAGCACTTACCACGCTCTTCTCCTCAGCCTGGAGCGGCGCTTTACCAATGGCTTATCTCTCCAGGGGCACTACACTTGGTCTCATTCCATTAACGATGGCTCAGTCGGCGGCGGGGAATCCAACGGTCCCGAGAACGTGAACTGCCTCGCCTGCGACAAGGGTCCCAGCGTATTCGATGTGCGCGACAATGTCGCGGTCAACGCCGTCTATGAACTACCCTTCGGGCCGGGCAAGCCATTCCTGAATGACGGCGGAATAATGGGCTGGATCGTCGGCGGCTGGCAAATGAGCAGCATCGGCGTCTGGCACACCGGTCATCCCCTCACGATCACGATGAATATCTCTCCAGACCAGTTGCCGGACGGGAATGATCAAACCACCCAGAGGCCCGACCTTGTTCCTGGAGTCCCAATATTTCTGCCGGGAGGCGTGCAAGGCCACACCCTCCCCATCAATCCCGCTGCCTTCGCTCCTCCCCCGCTCGATTCAACGGGTGTGGCCAACGCCAGCGGAAATTGCGTCAACACCTGTGGGCTTGTAAGCCGTTTTGGCGATGCTCCGAACGGGTTGATCCGGGCGCTTAACGTGTGGCAGATTGACTTGGCATTGACCAAAGAAACGAAACTGACCGAACGCGTGTCGATGGAGTTGGGAGCGCAGGTATTCAACATCTTCAATCATGTTCAGTTCGGCGATCCTAACCCGAACAACATTGCTTTCAACTACACCAACGTGCTGGATGCCACTGGAAACCCAACCAATAACTGGATCCTTCAACCGGCCGGCAGCCTCGGCTTGATCGACACGACCGTGAATTTCAATAACAACAACGACAATGCGGCGTCGCCCAACACTGGCACCGGGCTCCCGCGACAGATTCAGCTCATGCTGCGTTTCAAATTCTGAATGTGGATCTGGCTTTTCAGGAGATCTTCAGGCGCGTCCTGTAGGTTTGGGAGCGAGGAATAAAACTTATGTCGAATCGTATTCTCTGTCTGGCGGCGATTTTAATTCTGAATTGCACGTGGTTTGGCGTTCCACCGCCAACGGGCACCTACTCCGTCACCAAGAAGATTCCCATCGCTGGCACGGGCAGTTTTGACTATCTGACGGTCGACGAGGCCGGACGCCGTTTGTATGTATCCCACGGCACGCAGGTGGAAGTGCTCGATGTGGATTCCGGCGCGGTGGTTGGCAACATCCCGAATACATTGGGCGTGCATGGAATCGCCATCGCAGCGGAGTTCGGTCGCGGCTTTGTGAGCGACGGGCAATCGTCGACGGTTACGATCTTCGATCTGAAGACGCTGAAGCCCATCTCCGATGTACCCACCGGTAAGAAGCCCGACGCCATCATCTACGACCCCGCCACAAAGCGTGTCTTCGCATTCAACGGGGGCGGCGACAGCGCCACGGCCATCGACGCCGCCACGGGCAAGGTGGCAGGCACCGTTGATCTCAAAGGCGGTCCTGAGTTTGCTGCGGCAGACGGCCAGGGTTTTGTCTACAACAACCTGGAAGACGAAGGCCTGGTGGTGAAGATTAACGCCAATAAGCTCACCGTAGAACAACGTTGGCCGACGGCGCCGTGCACTTCCCCCAGCAGCATGGCCATTGACCGGACCAACCACCGCTTGTTCCTTGGCTGCCGCAGCAAAGTAATGGCGGTGATGAATGCTGACACGGGGCAAGTCATTACCACGCTGCCCATTGGCGATCATGTGGACGCAACGGCGTTCGATCCTGAAACCAAACTGATCTTCAACTCGAATGGCGAAGGCAGCGTGACGGTAATTCATGAGGACGGTCCGGATAAGTATTCCGCAGTTGAGACCGTGAAGACGTTGCCGCGCGCCAAGACCATGGCACTCGATCCGAAGACGCATCAACTCTTTTTGTCTACGGCAGAATCGGGTCAGTTCGAAGTGCTGGTCGTTGGAAAATAGAAACCAGGCTTGGCTGCTGCATATTGGGCTGCTTCCTATCGAGGACTGATGAAACTTTTCATCGCGGTATTAGTGTGGCTGATGCTGATGACCGCATCGATTTTTGGCCAGAGCTCTGTGCACACAACGTCAGCTTCTGCCCAGAAGAGCGCGGCGCCGAGTGCATCGGTGGCGGTGCTCGTCGGCGCTGGGGACATCTCGAGTTGTGACGATCTTAAAGGTGCGGAAGCCACTGCCAAATTGCTCGATAATATTCCGGGCACGGTGTTTGCCGACGGGGACTTGGCGTATCCCGATGGTACGGACGAGCAGTTCGCAAAATGCTATGCACCGACCTGGGGACGCTTCAAAGATCGCACCCGCCCGGCTCCGGGAAACCACGAATACCATAGCGACGGCGCGTCCGGCTACGTGCGCTACTTTGGCACGGCTGCAGGCGATCCGAAAAGAGGCTATTACAGCTACGACCTGGCGGACTGGCACGTCGTGGTCCTGAACAGCGAGTGTGACGCAGTCGGGGGATGCGGAGCCGGATCGACTCAAGAGCAATGGCTGCGGCAAGACCTTAAATCGCATCCTGTGAAATTTACGTTAGCCTATTGGCACAAGCCTTTGTTCAGTTCGGGAGCTAAGCACGGCAACGATCCTGAAATCAAGCCTCTGTGGGACGCGCTTTATTCGGCCGACGTTGACGTGGTAATCAACGGCCATGATCACGACTACGAACGTTTCGCGCCGCAAGACGCAGCGGGAAAGGCTGACGCTCAGCGAGGCATACGGGAATTTGTGGTCGGTACCGGGGGGAAAAACTCACACCGCAGCTTCTCAAGTCCCAAACCGAACAGCGAAGTCCGGCAGGCGGATACGTTCGGAGTTCTGAAGCTGACTCTCCGTTCTACCGGCTACGATTGGGGATTTGTCCCGGAAGCCGGCAAAACATTCACCGACTCGGGGAACGGGACCTGCCACTAGCTCTACCGTTCATTTCATGCTGGCATGCGGCCGCGGTTTCCGCGGACGTGCGTCAAGGATTCTTTCAGTGGCTCTCGCCAGGCCTTACAATCCCCATGAGGCGAGCGTGACGAAAGTGATCCTATCGTGGAGCAGCGGCAAGGACAGCGCATGGACGCTGCACCTCCTCCGGCAACAACCGGACATCGAAGTGGCTGCTCTGCTCACCACTTTTAACTCGCAAGCGAACCGCGTGGCGATGCATGCGGTGCGGCGCACGTTGGTGGAAGCGCAGGCCGAGCGAACCGGGATTCCGCTCTGGGCGGTGGACCTGCCGTGGCCCTGCTCCAGCCTGGAATATGAAGATCGCCTGCGCACCGCTTGCGAACGGGCAACGGCTGAGGGAATCAAGGCGGTCGCATTTGGCGACCTTTTTCTGCAGGATGTTCGCGATTACCGGATACGGCAATTGCAGGGGAGCGGGCTCGAACTGCTGTTTCCGGTCTGGCAAATTCCCACGCAGGAACTGTCTCGCGAAATGATCGCTGCAGGGGTGAAAGCAAAGATCACGTGCGTGGACCCCACGAAACTTGCGAAGTCGTTCGCCGGCCGGGATTACGATTCGCGTCTACTGGAGGCTCTCCCTGCCGGAATCGACCCCTGCGGGGAGAACGGGGAGTTTCACACGTTCGTGTATGACGCGCCGGTGTTTTCTCGCCCCATCCCAGTGCAGACGGGGGAAGTGGTCGAGCGTGATGGGTTTGTTTTTGCCGATTTGCTTCCGTAAGCCGATTCGCGTCAAGGTCGGCGGTTCGCGAAATTTGTGGTTCGCGAAATTGTGATTCCGGCCGTCACTGAGCCTGCGATTCCTTCAACAGCTTCACCACGTTGTCGGTCGAATCCAACTCACCCAGCCGGGGGAAAATCTTCTCGATGCTATGACGGTGCGCTTCCTCGCTCCGATCCGTCATCGCATCCACCACCAGCACCACGTTGTGGCCGTAATCGTAGGCGCTGCGCGCCGTTGATTCCACGCCGACACTGGTTGCGACTCCCGTCAAGAAGATCTGAGTTACGCCGTGCTGGCGCAGGTAGTCATCCAACGATGTGCCGATAAACGCGCCCCACCGTTGTTTGCTGACCAGATGATCGCCCGCGTGCTGCTGTAATTCTGGAACCAGATCGGTCCAATCGGGTGGAAATGAAAACTTTGGCCTTCCGGCATCGGTGCGGCCTGGAGCCGCGCTCGTCACGTTAACCAGTACGACCGGCAAACCTCGATCGCGGAAAGCGCGTGCCAGTTGAGCGGTTCGGGCGATGATCTCGCCGGTCGGGTGCACGGTCGGCAACCCGACAATTCCTTTTTGCAGATCAATCGCAACCAGGGCGGCGACGGTATCGAGCTTTGTGAGAGGCATCGTTTTTCCTTTCGATCGTGCAGCGGCACATCGCGCCGGCTTTCGCGCAGACGACTACTTCGCTTCTTTATTCTTTATTCTTTCTTTTTTTCTTTCTCTTTTTCTTTCCCTGCAAATCGCACGCTCATCATTGTGCTGATTACAACGATGCCGGCGAAAAAAACAGGTAGCGCCAGGGTGTCTCCGCTCGCAGCCTTCCCCACCCGAAACAGGATGTAACCAATGACCAGATTCAAGAGTGCCCAGACCACGTTCACCGTCGGCGACGACAATCCTTTTCCGGGAGGGTTTGCGAATGGTGTCGGGAAACGGTCCCCGGAAATGCCGTGCACGAAATGAGGCACGACGTTGGCGAGAAACACTCCAGAGAAGAAACAGGCGATGTAGTGATACCAGTTCAATGTGGCTTCTCCTTTCGGCCGAGTTCATTCGAAACTTAGCATTCGAAACTTAGATTGCCGTTTCCTGCACGTCGGAAATCAGGTCGATGTTGCGCGCGGGCAGCAGACCCATATCCTGGTAGATCGGCCGCATGACCGCCCTCACTTTCGGCAGCATGAGCGTGAACCATAACGAACCGGCAATGCAAAACCCGCCAGTTACCATGACGGTGTGGGGCGCTCCGATCCGGTGAGCCAGCACACCAGCCAGCAGGCTGCCGAAGGGCGCCGCGCCGAAAAAGGCCATTGTGTAATAGCCCATCACGCGGGCGCGTTTGTCTTCCGGGACGAGCGACTGGACGATCGTGTTGCTGATGGCCGCACCCTGCATAAGGCCAAAGCCGACGAAGACCATCAGTATCAGCGATAGCCACAACATGTGCGAGAGGCCGAAGAGAATCAGCGCACCTCCCAGCATCGCGGCCGCAATTTGCAGCATACGAGTAAGCCCGACGACTGACTTGCGGACCGCCAGGGAAAGGCCCGACGTGAGCGCACCGATTCCTGAGGCCGCCGTCAACCCGCCGAGCGTATACGCGCCGCCGCGCAGCACCTGGCCGGCAAAGATCGGCAACAGCACTGCGTAGGAGTAGCCCATAAGACTGAGAAGCGCAAACAGCAGAAGGATGGTGCGGATCGGAGGAAATGTGCGGACGTAGTCCCAACCCTCTCGCATTTGCGCAAGCATGCTGCTCGCATTCCGGTGGATGTTCATGGGCTTGATATGCATCAGCACTAAGGAAGCGATCACGGCAAAATAGCTGACACCATCAATCAGGAAACACCAACCTTCGCCGGCGGCACCGATCACCAGGCCGGCGATGGCCGGACCGATCAGCCGCGCACCATTCGCCATTGAAGAGTTGATAGCGATGGCGTTACTGAGGTCGTCGCGATCCTCGACCATCTGCACGAGAAAGGATTGGCGCCCCGGCATGTCGAAGGCATTGATCACACCCTGCAAAGCGGCGAGGGCAATGATTTCCCAGAGGTTGATGACGTGCCCCAGCGTGAGCGCGGCCAGAGCGAGTGACTGGACGGCACCGGCGGCTTGCGTCCACACCAGCAGCTTGCGGCGATTGAGACGCTCGACCCAGACGCCCGCAAATGGTCCCAGCAGAAACGAAACAATCTGCCCCGCAAAGCTGACAACGCCCAGCAGCAACGCTGAGTGGGTCATGCGATAGACCAGCCAACTGGTTGCCAGCCGCGTCATCCAGGTGCCGATCACCGAGATGCTTTGACCACAGAAGAAGAGCTTGAAGTTGCGGTGCCGCAGAGCTCGCCAGGCGTGCGACATCGAACCCCCGGTGCGCGAGGTCTCCTGTGTGCCCGGCCTGACTGCAGGTTGGTTCACAAGCTCCGCTCGTTCCTCGTTGCTGGTCACCTTCCTCGCTTCTCCACCGTTACTTCTCCGCCAGACACTTGATGATCTCGCCAACCTTCAAGAGCGTTTCCGGCTCCGGCTCGTCGAGGTGGGCGATCACCCCGTGCCAGCCACGTCCGTTTTGCATCCTTGGCACTGTTCCGCGGCACTGTTCCGCGCGGCCGCGCTTTGCAGTGAGAGTTACAAGCCTATCTTGTCAGTTTTACCGTTTATCTGGAAGATGCGCTCGAGGGGCACATGAAGGGCCCTTGCTGAACCATCTGTGTCTGCCGCAAAATTCCAAAATCACATTGAATATGCAAAAATCGATCGATCCGCTTGCAACCGCGTGATGGTGCTGACGGCCGTCGGTTTGATCGCGTGGAGATGGCCTATGGCAAAATTCTGCTGGATGTCAGATTATGTTCCGGTGACCCAGGTCGGGTGACAATTTGCGCTGGCGATTCCGATTGCCACGCTACAGCTTCATCGCCAGGTTCGCACCATGTCCCCGTCTCCAAACCCAGCCGCGCCGCAGCAGGTGGCGCCTCTGCTTGCGTTGGCCACTGCGTTCCTCAGGGCCGGGCGCACAGGCGATGCGATCGCGCCGTTGCGCGAGGCAGCGCTGCTCGAGCCGTCCAATCCCATCATCCAGCACGATCTCGGCCTCGCCTGCCTCGAGGCCGGCCGTGTACCGGATGCAATCGCGGCATTGCAGCGGGCCGTCGCCAGCAACCCGCGCTACGCCGACGCATATTTCCGCCTCGGAATCGCCCTGGAGAAGCTGGGCAATATCGACGAGGCAATCGTTGCGTATGACCGCGCCACTAAGCTGCTCCCATCGTTGACCGAGGCGTGGTTCCGCGCCGGCGCCCTCGCCTACACGCTGGGCCATCGCGACCGGGCGATCGGCTGTTTCCGGCGCGCGGCGGCGACTGGGGATAGGAACGGCTTCGGCCGCCTGGGCAAGGCCCGGGCGCTCCTAACCGAGGATCGACATCAAGAAGCGGAACAGGTATTGCGAGAGACGCTGGTGGCCGATCCGAGGAACGCCATGGCGTATGACTTGCTGGGCAATCTGCTCACTGAGTTCGGCCGTTTCGACGAAGCTCGGGCATGCTTCGAACGCGCGATCGCGATCGCGCCAATGCTGGCGGGAAGCTACTACGAACTGGTCCGGTGCCGCCCGGTTACGAGCGGTGATGACGGCCTGCTTCAAGCGATGCAAGCTGCCCTGGCTACGCCGGGACTGGAGGCGTCGCAACGCCTGCGGGTTCACCTCGCGATCGGAAAGGCGGCGGAAGACCTTGGCGACTTTGCCGTGGCCATGCAGCATTTCGACGCCGCAGACGCGGTCAGGCGGGACTCTGCGCCATTCGACTCAGCCGCGTTCTCCGTTGAAATCGACCGCCTGATTGCCCGCTGCACACCCGAATGGGTCGCGCGGGCGCCCGAACTCGGCAGCCTGCATGCGACGCCGGTGCTGATCCTCGGCATGCCGCGATCCGGCACAACTCTGGTCGAGCAGATTATCTCCATGCATCCCGAGGTCGGGGCGGGCGGCGAGTTGCACTTTTGGAACCAGCGCGGGACGGAGTGGCACCGCTCTCGTTCAGCCGAGAACGTCGCGGCCGGGAACGAGACGGCATTCGTTCCCACGGAGAATCCGCTTTCGGAGTTCGTGGTCTCGGAGTTTCTGGCGAAGGCGGCGGCAGACTATCTCGGCGTGCTGCGAGCGATCGCGCCGAAAGCCGCGCGAGTGACCGACAAGATGCCATTCAACTTCCTCTGGGCCGGGTTGATCCACGTGGCATTCCCGCGCGCACTCATTATCCATTGCCGCCGCGCTGCAGTCGACACGGCGCTCTCGATCCATCAAACTCATTTCCGTCCGGGCCTGGCGTTTCCGACCGGAGGCGCGGAACTGGTCGCGTATTTCCGCGACTACCAGCGGCTCATCGACCATTGGCGGAGCGTTCTGCCGGAGGATCGCTTCATCGAGGTCGATTACGAGGAACTGACCCGCGCGCCCGAACCAGTGATCCGGCGGATCATCGCGGCGTGCGACCTGGCGTGGGACGACGCGTGCCTGCGCCCCGAATCGAATCCGCGGGCGGTGAACACACCCAGCAAGTGGCAGGCCCGGCAGCCGATCTATGGCACCTCCGTCGCGCGCTGGCGGCGCTACGAACCCTGGCTGGGGCCCCTGCGCGCGCTCGTCGATGTTAAATAAAATCTATAACGGTCGGAAGTGGGCGGGGGGAATCGTGAGACCTGGCCTGTGGCTGGCCCTCTGACGGAACGTCGGGATCAGGATGGTTGCAGACTTGCTTAAACGTCTGTCTCGCCATTCATGAGATGGGTTCGAGCCTGTGAGTGTTCTTTTCATCAGAAATTCATATTTGCTTCAACTTCCCATAACGATGTGCGCGTAAAGTTGCTCGTTCTAATTTCGCCCCCTGGGGGGGAGGTTGCTTCTTCGCCCCTGTGCGGCAAAATGTGTATCGCTTTGCGCCAGCGGGGTTGTCCCGCGAAACTCTACCGCCAGAGTTGGGTTCCTCAGGAGGGTGAAGATGAGATCGGCAGTTCAAGTCCAAGGCCATTTAGCCCTTGATTTGCTTGAGGGTTCGCTTAACTCCGTGATGCGGACTGGGCGGCCCAGGTGCTGATAAAGGGGAAGAACATGCGTTCGCCACTGGAAACTCAAATGAATGCAGGCGACATTCCTCAAGAACATCGCTTTCTCCTTACCGTCAATTCGATGAAAATCAACTCGAAAACAAAAACGATTCGTCGATCCAGCGCAACGCGCACCTTGCTCACGACCCGCTTGGTCCTCTCCGCCCTGTTCGTCCTGGCGGGCACGCTAAACTTAGCGGCACAGAACGTTGTACTAAGCGGCGCCATCAGCGGTCGCGTTGCCGATCAAAGGGGAGCAGTTGTGCCGGGAGCGCCGGTGATTCTGCGCAATCTTGCAACGGGGTTGCAACAGTCAGGAGTCACGAATCGTGCCGGGCTTTATCAGTTTCTGGCTCTCATGCCGGGAACGTATTCGGTGACGGTGACCGGAAAAGGTTTTCATGACGTCGAAGCCCTGGTGCGGGTGCAGGTGGGAAACACTACATTGCAGGATCTCACGCTGGCAGTGGGAGGCAGCGGAGAGACAGTAAAGGTCACCTCGACGATGCCGCTCTTACGGCCGGCGGAATCCTCAGCCAGCACCGTGCTCGACCAGTCCTTCATTGATGAGTTACCGCTCAACGGGCGCCGCTACACCGATTTCACCACGCTCACGCCCAACACGAGTTATGACGGCGATACCGGTCTGGTGAGCATTGCAGGACAGCAGGGGGGAGAGGACTCGGGTTACGCCAATGGCAATGGCTCGAATGCGTTCACTGTCGATGGAACCAATGCCACCAATAATTACTTTGCCGACGTTATCGGGCGTTATCGCATTCCTTATTTATATGGCGAGGAGGCGATCCAGGAATTCCAGGTTTCGGTGAGCCCTTACTCTGCCGTTTATGGAGGTGGAGCAGGATTCGTGAACGCAGTGACTCGTTCGGGGAGCAACGCGTTCCACGGCAGCGCTTTCTACTACAACCGGAACTCGGCCACCGGTGCGAACGACGCTCTTGACGCAGCGGCAGGTTTTCCGAAACCAGAGGATAGCCTCCAGCAATTCGGCACCGGAGTGGGCGGGCCGATCCTGCGAAATCGCCTGTGGTTCTTCGTCGATTATGAGCAGCAACTGCGCAACGATCCGATCTCCGTGATTAACCAGGCGCTGGCGACCACCCAGCCCGGGTTCTTGTCTTCGAACCTTGGAATTCCAGATCACACGCCACTTCCAGCGCCAAACGGACCTTTGCCTCTGCCTGGCACCGACACCGCGCCCAGTGCGACTAATCCGGTGTACTTGCAACAGGTGTCCAATGTCATCCATGCGTTGAATTCGAATCTGGGCAGCGGCGCACGGAGGCGGAACGATCTGGTGCTCACCCCGCGCCTCGATTACCAGGCAAGTTCCCGCGACAGCTTGTTTCTCAGCGTGAACTTCAATCATTTCAACTCACCCGGTGGCGTGATCACCGATCCGACCGTCGGAAATTATGGCCTGCAAACGCTGGCTAATGCGGACGTGCATACATTTGAAACCAGCATGGGATGGACCCACGCGTTCTCTTCGAGACTGCTCAATGAATTCCACGCGGGGACATCGCAAGACAACGAAATCGCGGCACCCAGCGGTTTAGCCCCCAATACGCCGACCGTGATTCTGGATAGTCCCGCTGCTTTCACTCTGGGGAACGCCGCGTTTTCTATCGGGAGAGTTTTTGAAAGGCAGTACTCGCTTTCCGACCGCGTGGACTATGTGATCGGCAAGCACACGCTGCAATTTGGTTTTGATTGGAGCCGCTCCCGGGATGCGGACACCGACGATGGCGGTGCCGACCCCAACGAAGCCGTCGATTTTGGATCGCCGCTGGGACTCTACGAATTTCCGAGTCTGCAGGCGTTTGCCCTCGGACAATACATCAATTTCAGCCAGGCAACCGGGCAGCCAAGGTTTTCCTTTTCGGTGCCCTACTACGGGTTCTACGTGCAGGACTCGTTTCGCGCATTGCCGCACTTGACGGTGGAAGTGGGCTTGCGCGAGGACTTCCAGGCTTATCCGCAGCCGGCGGAGAATCCGGCCTTCCCACTCACCGGGCAGTATCCGAACCAATTCCAGCGTGTGGCTCCGCGTTTCGGATTTTCCTGGCAGCCGGCGTCGAAGACCGTGGTTCGGGGAGGATTCGGGATGTTCTATACGAACATGAATGGCCTGAACTATCGGAACGCCGTGATCTCGAATGGGCTCGCCTCACAGCAGTCGGAGGTGAGTGCGCAATACAACGGAGGCTCACCAAACCAGCAAGCGCCAACATTCCCGAACATACTTCCGTCCAATTCGCCGATGTTCCAGGCCGCTCCGGATATCTCCTTGATTTCGCCGCAATTCCGGGTGCCCTACATTCTGCAGTCGAGTTTGCAAATCGAGCACGAGATTGCGGCGAACACAACCCTAAGTATCGGGACCATGTGGAATCACGGCGTGCATATTCTCTCGGGCAGCGCCTACGATTTGAATCTGATGCCCTTGACGGGGACGACGACATACATCGTGTGTCCTCCTGGTACACCTGCAACCGCGCAGTCCTGCAGCAGCGGACAAACGATCATCCTGCCCAACATGGATAATGGTCTGCTCACGGAAGGCCGCATCAACCCCAACCTGGGCCAGATCAACGAACTGATCAGCCCCGCGCAGAATTACTACAATTCGTTCTTCGTGCAACTGCAAGGGCGCATGACGCGTGGGCTCTCTCTGCAGACTTCTTACACGTTCGCGAAAAGCATGATGCTCGACGGCATGGATTTCAATGATCAGTTCGCCTTCAGCAAGTCCCATGCTCCTTCGCTGCTGGACCAGCGGCACCGGGTTACCTTGGCCGCTGTTTACCAGCCGTCGCTTGAGAGCCTGATCGGTCCGGGTACCGTGCGCAGCTTGCTTTCTGGCTGGACGCTGAGCAGCGTGATGGAGTTTTCTTCCGGGCGTCCCTACGCGGGTTTGTTGGCTCCGGCGTGTTGTAACGGCGGCGACGACAACCTGAACGATACCGCTTTTAACCAAGACACCGCGAACACCGCGGGCGGTATCAATGGCGCCGGCCCAACGCCGGGCATCGGGCTGAATTCTTTCTACGGCCCCTGGCTCGAGAGAATCGACGTAGGCTTGGGCCGCCGCTTCGAAATTCGCGAAGGCAAGGAACTGGAATTTCAGGCACAAGCGTTCAACCTGTTCAATCATCCAAATTATTACGTCCAGAACGGCGACGGGGTCAACCAACTGCAATACAACCCGTTCGGCAGTAATTGCGGGGACGGCATGACCTTGAACCAGACCTGCTACCTGGTGCCCAATTCAGGCCCGGGCAACTTCGGTGCCTTGCAGGAAATCAGTCCCAACGGCCTCCCCCGGGTATTGCAGTTTTCCGCCAGATTCACTTTCTAGGCAGGCTCCTCGTGAGAATTCTAGTGATCGAAGGTGAGGCCAAGAACCGCTAGCGGCAATGTGGAGATTTGTAGCCAACCGGGAAGGGGCACCAGGGTCACTCTCCGCATCCCGATTTCCTGCGCAAAATGACAAAAATTTAGTTTCCACGTCATGCTGGCGTCTTCCTCACGCCGCTAGACTACCGCCGCTGGTTCACTCTTCCGGGTCCGGCCAGGCGTGTTTCGACTCGAAAAGCGAACGTAAAAACTCTGCATTCATTTTCTAGCGCTAAAACGCGTTCTGCTTAACGTGGAGCTCTCGCGCGTCACAATCCGCGAGAAAACGTTCTGCTCCTGTAACAGAAATTTCACGCGAGCTTCATAAACCCTTCATAAAGCCTTCACAGTTCTCTGCTAACGTTCGCGACGATTACCCCTAGTAGATCCAAGCGGTGCTGGTCGTATTTCACTCCGACGTCGCACAGCTAATCCCGGATGCGTGATGGAAAAAATCCAAAGAGGAGAACGGTACATGTCTCGAAGAAATAAGTCTCGAAATAAGTTTCGAAGTAAATCCCGAAATAAGTCTCGGATCAACCGTCTGGGTCCGCTCACCGGCGTGCTGGCGGCGGGGCTGAGCCTTTCGGGGTTTGCCGCTGGGCAGTCCCAGGAGTACCCAACCTACACCGTCGGCCCGCAACGGAACGGCTCGTGGATCGTCAGCGATGGGGCGGTCATCACCCCGGCCGGAACCCAAGTCAACCTCGGAATCCGGGTCCGCGCCAAGGCCATCGCGCTGAACCCCAATGCTAAGACTCACACCGCCGCTGTGCTCACTCTGGGTACGTCGACCAGCGATGGCAACGGAGCCGTCGAAGTGTTTGACCTCCAGACCGGCGTTGTCCTGCAGAACTACATCCCAGCCGGAGGAAATGATCCGAGCGGCAGCTACAGCGGCATCACCTATTCGGCGGACGGCAAGCACCTCGTGTTTAGCCAGGACAGCAGCAATGTCACCATCGCCAACGTCAATGCGCAGGGCTTGTTGTCAGACGACACCCAAGTCTACGTAGCGCCTAGCAATTCCTTTATCACCTGCTTTCCGAACAGCCCGCCAGCCTCTTATGGCAACCCCTGCGGCTCGTTCTATAGTGGATACACTTCTTATCCTGGAGGCGTCGCGCTCTCTAAGGATGGCGCGAGCGCGTACGCCCTGCTGAACCAGAACGATACGCTCACCCAGATCGACCTGACCGCGAACCCGCCGGTGCAGGATACGCAGATCCGCGTTGGCAACGCTCCCCACAGCATCGTCATCAACAGCAGCGGAACGACCGCCTACGTCAGCAACGAGGGTGGCCGGGCGGCTACTGAGGGCGACTTCCAGGTCAACTCCGCCGGCACTGAAATCGTCGCCGACCCGTTCGTTGGCGCCGCGATCACCGGCACCGTTTCTGTGGTTGATCTGTCCTCGCTGACGGTCACCGATACGATCGCAACCGGTCTGCACCCGACCGGGATGGCGTTGTACGGATCGTCCCTGTTGGTCGCCAATACCTATAGCGACACCATCTCGGTTATCAACACGGCCAGCAACGTGGTGGAGCGCACGATCAACCTTGGGCTGCCGATCGGAGTACCCGGCCAGGGATCCGCCTATGGCGCCGCCCCGAATTCGATCGCTGTCGATGCCAAGAACGCCATTGCCTACGTCGCGCTTTACAATGCCAACGCGATCGCGGTGGTCGACCTCAGCCCCGGCGCGCCGAATCCCGTCCTGGGCATGATCCCGGTAGCCTATGCGCCGAGTTCGGTCGTGCTGGACGCGAAGAGTAGTCAGCTCCTCGTGGCCAACGACAAGGGCATCGGCACGCGTGAATCCTTCGAGTGCGACCACGGTGTCTGCAGCTACAACACCCACCAGGACAATGGCACCGTCAGCATCGTCCCCGTGCCAGATAGCGTGACGCTGGCGACGATGACGAGCCAGGTTTTCACCAACAACCACTGGGATCTGGCGGAAAATATCGCGTCTGCCAGCGGTGGCAGGCCGAAGACCAAGCCGGTCGCACTGCCGAAAAACATCGGCGATCCGTCGCTGATCAAGCACGTGTTCCTGATTGTCCGTGAGAACCGCACCTATGATCAGGTTCTGGGCGACGTGGCCGCCGGCAATGGTGACCCCTCGTTGGCAGTGTTCGGCGACGGCTCCGCAGCCGGGGGCACGCCGGTCACTCCGAACGCCCACTTGTGGGTGCAGCGCTTCCCTCTCCTGGACAATTTCTACGACCCAAGCCGCCAGTCGGCTGACGGTCACCAATGGATCCAGGAGGCCATGGCGCCCTACGCCGACGACATCCAGTCGCCCGACTGGGTCCGCAGCTACCCGGGCGGGAACGCCGGCGATGCACTCGCCTATCAGAAAAAAGGCTTCTTGTTCTCGGAAGCCGAGGCCGCCGGTCTCCCGGTGAAGATCTACGGCGAATACATCGAGAACGATCTGTACCTGCAGCCGGACGGATCGTACGGGCCGAACGGCGAACCGAGTTGGACCCAATTTTACGCCGACTCGCAGTGCTTCGAGGGCGGGCCTGCTTGCGCGGCGCCTGGCACTCCGGGCGAGACAACGCTGGCCTACCAGAACGAGATCCTGGCCCAGTCCTCTATCCCGGCCGTGTCTAACTACATGGTCAAGAACTTCCCATATTTCGACCTGGTCATCCCCGATCAGTTCCGCGTCGATCTGTGGTTGCAGGACTTCAATAATGACGTCGCAGCCGGTACGGTACCTGCGATGGAACAGCTGTGGATCATGGACGACCACACTACCGGCCCGCCGTCCCCGCAGGCCGAACAAGCCGATAACGACCTGGCAGTCGGGCGCATTATCGACTACATCAGCCACAGCCCTATTTGGTCCACGTCGGCGATTTTCATCGAAGAAGACGACGCGCAGAACGGCGTCGACCACGTCGATGGTCATCGCAGCCCGGGCTATATCATCAGCCCCTACGTGGTGCAGAACGGACCCACCGACCACACCTACTACTCACAGGTCAACATGACGCGGACGATCGAGCAAATCCTCGGTCTGCCGCCCATGAACACTTATGACCTCGTGGCGTCGCCGATGCGGACGGATTTCCTCAAGGGTACGCCGCCCGCGGATAACTTCCTGCCGTGGACGCACGTCCCGAACCAGATCCCGCTGGACCAGGGCGTTTCATCGGACCTGGCCAAGGCCACGGACAGCCCTGCAGTCAAGGCCCTGAGGAAGGGTTGGCTCCAGAAGAAGGCGGAGATCTCCGCTGGCAAGATGCACAAGCCCGACTCCGAAGACCCGGACACGGTCAACCATTACAACTGGTATGAGTCCACCGGGTATACGCGGCCCTATCCTGGCGAGAAGACAGTTCGCCCGGCGAGCGAGTTCAACAACCCGGCACCCACCAAAGCAGACGACGGCGACTAAAACACGTTCCGACTGCAACAGCCCCTCTCCCCAAAAACCGGGGAGAGGGTTTTTTGTTTACGGCGGAAGCGCAAAGTCCCAACCAACCTGAATCCTCCCCACCACCGCCGTGAACGTTACTGCCCCGGGTTCGTCCCACTCTGATCGAAGACGCGATTTGCCTTTTAGGTAGTCTATAATTGCCCGCACGGATGGCTCTCACCTCTGGCACAAGACTTGGTCCCTATGAAATTCAATCGCCGCTAGGCGCAGGTGGCATGGGTGAGGTGTATCGTGCTCGGGACCCCCGCCTCGAACGCACCGTCGCCATCAAAGTTCTTCCTACACACCTCAACGCGAATCCTGAACTCCGCGCCCGCTTTGAGCGCGAAGCCAAAGCCATTTCCGGTCTGCAGCATCCTAATATTTGTGTCCTCTATGACGTCGGTTCGGAAGGTGGCATCGACTTCCTCGTCATGGAGTATCTGGAAGGCGAAACCCTCTTCGCCCGCCTCGCCCGCAAGCCGCTCACGCCGGACGAAACCCTGAAAATCGCCACCGAAGTGGCCGACGCGCTGGACAAAGCGCATCGCTCCGGCATTGTGCACCGCGACCTGAAACCCAGCAACGTCATGCTCACCAAGGGCGGCGCCAAGCTCATGGATTTTGGTCTCGCCAAGCCTCTCGGCCTGGTCACCGGACCTCATGCCGGATCGAAGTCTGGATCGAAGTCCGGATCCGCGAATATCTCGTCGATGGCGACCATGGCCGCTACCATGGCCGATCTCGCTTCACCCGTCACCGTTGCCGGCACGCTCATCGGCACCGTGCAATATATGAGCCCGGAACAGATTCAGGGCAAAGAAGCTGACGCCCGCTCCGACATTTTTGCCTTCGGCGCCATGCTCTACGAGATGCTCTCCGGCAGACGCGCCTTCCAGGGCAAAAGCCAGCTCTCGCTTGCCAGCGCGATTCTGGAAAAAGATCCCGAACCGATCGCCGCGATTCAGCCGCTGACGCCTCCCGCACTCGAACAAGTCGTCCGCACTTGCCTCGCCAAGGATCCCGACGATCGCTTCCAGAGCGCCCACGATCTCAAGCTTCAACTCCAGTGGGTCGCGGCCGGAGGCAGCCAGGTCGGCGCGCCCGCCGTCGTCTCGTCGCGCCGCAAGAAAACGGCCACTGTCCTTACAGCCGCAACCATTGCTGGATGGCTCATCGCCGCGGCTCTCGGCGTTTTGCTGTTGATCTACGCGAGCCGCCTCACTTCCGCGCGGCAGCCAGTTCACACTAGCATCGAGCCGCCCGCCGGATTTGACTTCTTCTCAGTCGCCGACGGGGCGCCAGCCATATCCCCCGATGGCCAGCAGGTTGCATTCTTAGCCGACAAGAAGGGCGCTGCCGTAATCGCCGGCGGGGGCACGATCTTTCTCCTTCGCCTTGCCACCGGCGAGGCCGCCCCCGTGCCTGGTGCTCAGGGAGCGCTGTTTCCCTTCTGGTCGCCCGACGGCAAATATCTCGGCTTCTTCTCCGAGGGCAAGCTCAAGAAGGTTCCCGTCGCCGGCGGTACGGTACAGGTTCTTTGCGACGCGCCCGAAGGTCGCGGCGGAAGCTGGAACGAGCAGGGCACCATCATCTTCGCTCCGCGCATTGCCGGCCCGCTTCAATCCGTTTCCGACGGCGGAGGCACTCCCGTCGCAATCACTAGGGGCGACAGCAGCGGCCAGGGATACACCGACCGCGATCCTTATTTCCTGCCCGATGGCAAGCACTTCCTCTTTGTGCGGCGCGCCAAAGACTCGGGCAGCATCTATGCCGGTTCACTCGATTCTTCCGCGACCAAGCAGGGCGGCGACAGCGACATCAAACAGATTCTCCCCAACGGCTCGAACGTCGCCTACAGCGGCGGTTTTCTTTTTTACGTGAAAGAAGGCGCGCTCACCGCGCAGGAGTTCGATCCCTCCAGCCTGATCTTCAAAGGCAAGCCCGTTTCCATCGCCTCGAACATTGAGTTCGCCCCCGCGCGCAACGAGGGGAATTTTTCCGTCAGCCGCAATGTGCTGCTCTATCGCTCCACGTCTGTGGTGAATCGCGAACTCGCCTGGTTCGATCGGTCGGGCAAGGAAATCGACCACTGGGGCGAGCCCGCTCCATACCTCGGCGGCAAATACTTTGCCGCAACCCAAACCGCTCTCCTGTTGCGAGCCACTTCCGGCGGAGGGTACAGCCTGTGGATCTCCGACGTTGTGCGCAAGACGGTGAACCGGCTCACCCAGGACTCGGATCGGGCCGGGTTCGGCGCAGTTTCGCCCGACGGCAAGGACGTCTGGATTTCCACCACCACCGGCTACGTCAGCAACCTCACGCGCAAGTCGCTGAGCGCCGCGGGCACGGAAGAAAAGGTGTTGGAAAACTTTAACGGCCAACTCACACTCTTCGACATCTCGCGCGATGGCCGCTACCTGGTGTTCAATCATCAGGACCCGAAGACTGATTTCGACATCTACATGATGGATCTGCAGGGCGATAAAAAACTCGTCCCGGTGCTGAATGGTCCCTCCGCTGAACGCAATGGCCGTGTCTCCGCCGATAGCAAGTGGCTGTCCTACATCTCGAATGAGACCGGCGCCGATGAACTCTTCGTCACTTCGTTCCCGGTTCCCGGCTCGCGCTGGCAGGTTTCGAGTGGAGGCGCCACCAGTTCCGGCGAGTGGGGTGCCGACGGCAAGAACTTGCGGTACCGCAAGGGCGAAAAAATCTTCAACGTGGAAGTGCACTCCGGCGCCAGCAAACCCGACTTCTCCGCTCCCAGGGAACTCCTGTCGCTGCCCCCCAACATCATCGACATTGCTCTTCTCCCCGACGACAAACGGATTCTCGCGGTCCGCCCCAGCGGGGACAGTACTCAGGTCCCCATCGATTTCGTCCTCAACTGGGAACACCTCACGCGTTAATCCGAACGCGCATGAGGACTTGATGCCACCATCGACGACCTTTACTACACGAAGAGTGTATTTGGCGCCGCCTGGTCGCCTGACGGCAAGCAAATCGTATTCACCGGTGCGGATGATGGACAAGCAGGAGCGGCGATGAGAACGGAATTGCTGCGATTCAACGGCGCTGTCGAGCGGGATCCCTCAATCCATGCGTGGATGAACGAGCATGCAGATGACTTGGGAGCCATCGCGCGTCAGTGGTTTGAAGTGATGCGGAAATGCGGGGACGAAGTCCGCGAGCTCTTGCATGATGGCTGTCCGGTTGCATGCTTGGGAGATGCACCCTTCGGCTACGTCAATGTATTCACTTCCCACCTAAATGTGGGGTTCTTTCACGGTGCAGCCCTGCGGGATCCGGCGCGCTTGCTGCAAGGCACTGGCAAGTTCATGCGCCATGTGCGGTTGAGACCGGAAACAGCCACAAACACCGTGGAGCTGAGCAGGCTTATCGATGCGGCGTACGCGGATATAAAGGCTCGCGTCGAAAACGGCTAGCTCAGAGAAACGCCTTGGGAGGCAGCCGCCCGACTCGTAACGATCTGTCGCATAGTATTTGCCAATCGTAGTCGATAACCGGCAACCCTTGCGTAGTGCGTGAGGTAAGGTTTGGCCCACAAACCATTCAGAATCTTGGTCTTTCGCTGACTCAATCGGTCTTGAGGGACTGGCTGGGCACTATTTTCGCCGACAATCCCGCGCTTACCGGAAGAATCCTAAAAAAACCGCTTGGATAGTCGGCGAAGATGAGGTATTTTTGCCGACATCGAATTTCGGAGCAAGGCTCGGTTTCACCAAACCTAGATCGACATTTCAGTTTGCGAATGGAAGACACCCCCTGCCTTCCGCAACTAGGTTCCAGGTGAGGTGATGTCTCGCCGGCTCCGCGAGAGGATCCAGCCGTGAAACCTCCTCTTTGCTTGTGCGCGTTGGTCGTGTTTTCTCTCTTGAGCTGCGATTTGTTCGCAGGTAGCGGTGAACTGCCCAGGGCCGCTCACTCAATGCCCGCCGATGCGGCCGTCGCTTCCTCATCAGAAAACACGACGCCCTCGGCTCAGCCGCAGTCTGTAATCCCAGGTCCGCAGCGATCCTTTCTGCGTATGGCGGGGATCAGTCAGCAGATTGCGCAGGACGAAGTGCTGCCCTTGTTGAGCTGGAATGTATTCACCCAGGGGTATGAGGGCTCCACTCGGCCAACTGAGTTCCTTATCCTGCTGAGGCGATATGTGGTACAGGCCAGGGAGTTGACGGAGTTGGCCGCGGGTAGTGGCATGGTGATTCGGGTTTCGAACTGTGAAGATGCCAAGCCTCTTCTGCGCATTCTCGGTTATCGAACCCTGGCAGATTGCGGAACTCCTGGAACTTCGTTGCACACGGAGGATCCCGAGAGAGCTTTCCTGGCCATCGATTCGGGATTTCCCCTCCCGGAACTCGAGCAGGCACTGCAAGGCGGTAAACCGTTCGAGTACCCGTTTTCCTCGTCGCTGGTGCCAGTGCTTTTCGCCGAAAGCGACTGGACCCAGGCAAGCAACAAGAACTACAAAGAACACAGCAGGGATTTGCTTGACACCATATTGAACGATCCCGCGGTCGCACGCCTCTATTGGGCTGTCTCCCAGCTCGATCCCGAAACCAGGAACGCGTTGCAGCAATCGATTGGGCTCGCGAAGCTGCTTCCCTATGCCGGGGTCCTTGATTTCTATGGCAGGGGGCTCTGCATCAACGCGGGTCGCGTCAACGTGCCGGGAGGAGCGGGCGCAGAAGCTGCATGGAAGGACCTGGTTGGAGCTAGCCCGGCGTCCCCCGCCAGTTTTATCCCTAGATTGTTGGCCAAAGACAAGGGTTGGCTGATCGCCTATTTCGATGTGCTTTCGCGGGCGGGAGCAATGCAGCAGGCATATTTTACCGACCCGCATCGGCTGCGACTCTTTTACGCGGGACTGCGAGCCGCAGATCCTTCCTCCCCAGCCACAAGAGGTTCTTTCAGGCCGGCGCCTGCTCTGCTGCTTCTGGTCAGTCGACTTCAGTTTGAAAGCAACGGTGACCCCCTCGTCCCCGGCAGTCTCGACGTCTGGAAAGACATTCTTCTGCAATGGTACAACTCTTCCCTCACGCGCAGGTTGGCGAAGAAGACATACGGCATCGCTGATCCGGATCAGCTTATGCAAATGATGTTTGCCTTGTCCCGTGAGCCTACCGACAGTGGGCCACTGCAGATGTACATGGCAATCAGTGAACTCGACGGCAGGCGCTCACCGGGACATCGCCTAAAGCCGGCGACGGTGCGCTTGCTGGCCCGCAGGTTCGAAGATTTCGGCGATCAGTACCTGATCTTTTCCGAGTTTCCAGAACTGAGCGACGAGTCGATCGTGCTGTTTCTGGACGCAGCTCGATATCTGAACAAGGTGCCCCCGGCGGTGCGCGGAAACGCATTCGGCACGTTTCAGGCAAATGTAGGAATCTGGCAGATTCTAGCCCGCCAGGGTCAGATTTCGAACACTCACCTGAATGACTCGTGGCACCAGGTGATTAAGCCTTTCGCCACGATTCGAACAGCCGCGCAATTATATGAGGCAGGGCGAACTTCCTTGGGAGAACTGTTCCGGTTTTCAACCGGCAAGGCACGTGGGTCGCAAGATGAAATCATCGATCTGCTGGCAGGGCCTGGGCAGAATACTCCGGAGGGAAAGCAGGTACACCGGGAACTTGCCGGCAGGATCCGCTCCGTATTGGACGACCAGCGCCTGGTCTCACTCGACGCGCTGTTGCTGGTCGGAGATGCATTGGCCGAAAAGGCGCACGGGAAACAGCCGGCGGAGTACTTGATCCGGCTGGCTGGACAGACACGAGAATTTGAAATGCCGCGGCCGATCTTCACGAACGGCGAGAGAACGGAATGGGCGTCGGGAATCTATAACAATCATCACACCGACGTGCAGATGCGAACCGACATCCCAAAAATCCTCAAGTCGCCGACGGCTTCGCCCGCACAAATTGACGAAGCGCGCGGTCAGCTCGCATCGTTTCTGAGAGATACTCTGGTTGGCTTGAACTATGCCTACTACGAGCCTCCGGGCGCACAGGCACTGCACAATAATCCGCTCCTCGTTCGATCCCACGACTTTGCCGGAGATACGGTCAGCGGACTGAAGTCGCTCTGGCAGGCCCCTCAGCTCCTGGGCCAGGGTTCTCCGGCGGGCGGAGGCGCCCACTTCGTTGGCTCACTTGCCGATCTCCCCTACGCGTTGGCGAATCTCGAGCAGGATTTCATTTCGCCAGCCAGTGTCCAGGCCCTCATCTGGAAGGAATTGGTGCCGGAGCTTTTGGCCAGTGCAATCCTGCCACGCTGGTGGGACGTAAGCCCACTGGAGCTTCACGCCATCGCTCTCTATCAGCGGACCGGGGAAGAGCTCCTGACCGCTGCCGCGAAGGACGAGGCACTGCGAAATAAGGTCCTCACTATTCTGTCGAGTCGGTTGCTTCCACAACGGTCAAGGGAAGTCGAGGAGGCCCTTCGCGCGGGTCGCGTATCAGAAGTGCTTCCGCAAATGATGCCGGCCGACACGTTCTATCTGGCGGCGGAGTTTCGGCGTGAGTACCCGGACCAGGCCACTGTGGGGGGAGCGGCCGCTCAGGAACTGCAAGAGCTTTGCCAACAACATCCCGAACAGGTTAACTGGAATCGCTTGTCGCACGATTTCGGTACACCGCATCCCAGCCTGGCTGAGAACTACGGTCTCGAACTGCTGAACGTGCTGCCTATGCCACCGTTCGCTGGATATTCCAGCCGTTTTCTGGCGGAATCCTGGGACTCACCGAATCTGTACTGGGCGCGCCTGGCCGATGAAGAAGGATATTCACCCGTCATGCTGAACCACTTCGTTCCTCAGCTCACGCGAATGATGGTGGAGAAGATTTTCGCTACTGACTTTGAGGACTGGCCGGCGCTTCTTCGGGCGATGCACGAAACGGGAGCAGATTTTCGTGAGGGCAAGTTGATGCTCTCAGCGAAAACCGCAACTCGATAATGCAGCTGCTCCCGGCACCATCGGGGCAGCAGAGTAGGACCTCGAAAACCATGGCAAAAAAATTGTTTCTGCTGATTCTTATCCCTCTGGGATTGATGCAAAGCTTTGACACCAGCATCGAAGCCCAGGACAACCCTGATTTTAGCGTTGTGGTGAACATGGTGCAGCTCAGCGTGGCGGTGACGGATAAGAATGGAAACTACATTACCGGACTCCGCCCGAAAGATTTTGCCATTGCCGAGGATGGAATTTTGGAAAAGACGGCGACGTTTGCGGAAGGTAATGAGGCGGCCCGCAGTCTGGGAGACCTTGGGGAACAGGACTCGCCTGCAGTCTCTTCCGGTGACTTGACGAAACGATCTCCTCAGGGCGCCTCGCCTTCAAGCTTCGACTCACAGGTGAGGGGAGCCAATGTGTTCGTCCTGTTTGATACCAGCAACTATATGTACCGGGGGTTCGTTTTCGCGCAAGACGCGATTACCGAGTTCATTCGCTCGCTGGACAGCGCGGACAAGATCGCACTCTATTCCTACAGCCGCGATCTCTCTCGCGCCGCTCCTCTCACTTCCGACCGGTCGCAAGTCGTGCGGGCCGTGCGCTCGACGGTGGCCGGAGATGAGGCAGCGCTCTACAATGCGCTGCTGTTGACGCTGAAAGACGCAGCTCAAAACAAGGGCAGGAAAGTCGTCGTGGTGTTTTCGAACGGTCCGGACAATTCCAGCGTCGTACCACCCGAGGACGTCGCCGAATTTGCCCAGTCAGCCGGAGTTTCCGTCTACATGATCAGCACACAAAAGGCAATGCTAGAACCGGTGTCCACCACCGTTTTTGATCGCATGACCGCTGCCACCGGCGGCAAGGCCTACTTCGCCAAGGACTGGAAGGACGAACACCGGGCATTTGCTTCCGTCCGCGACGATTTGGCGCATCTCTACTCGCTGAGTTACTACCCAAAGCCCAATGCCAACACTGGCTGGCGAGCGATCACGGTAAAGCTTGTGGGCGATCAGTTGAAGAAATACAAGTTGCGCACGCGCAACGGGTATCGTCCTCGACCGTCCCGCTTTTCAAGCGACGACAAGACCACATTATCTGGCGTCGTTACCCCCGAATAGGGAGCTTGTCTGCTTTCCTTGACTCTTCGCTAAGCGGCCTTAAGAGGTAAGTTCCTTGTGGTCGC
>JBAUAN010000168.1:0-4197 GCA_049675725.1 Candidatus Sulfotelmatobacter sp.
GACGACCTTGGTCTGGGAGTCAAAGACTTTCTACGAGAGCGAAATGGCGCTGCCTCCGGCGTCGGAGCCGAAGTGTCGCCACAAGACCCTTGACAGGGTGCAGCGTCGTTAGAGACAGGATGACAGCAACGGGCCGCGTCTTACTGTTGGGCGGTCTATTGCTGGGCGGTCTGCGCCAGATCGTTCTTCATCACGCTGACTTCCACGCGGGTGCCGCTCATGCGCTCATTAGAAGGATTGCCCATGCCGAGAACGTACATGCGGTAGGCCGGGATCTCCTGGTTCTCCACCATGTAACGGACCACTGCGTCCGCCATCTTGCGCGAGTTGGCGATGGCAGTCTGGCCGCGGCCGGCAGAAAAGCCCTGCACTTCAAGGATGTACCCGTGCTGGCCCTTGAGCTGGGCGGCGACCTGGTCGAGCGCGTCCTTGGCTTCCTTGCTCAAGGCGGTCTGCCCGGGACGGAAACGGAGCTCGGTCTGCGCGCCGGACTTGTATTGATCGATATTGTGTACCTCGGTTTCGTCGGCGGAAACGCGAGTGTCAAGGGTGGCAACGCTCTGATGGGCCATCTGCGCCTTGCTGGCGGCGTCGGTGGCGTGCTCATCGGCCAGGCTGACTTTTTCCGAAGCCAGCTGAAGGCCGTGCTGGGCGCGGGCGTCCACGTCGCGGATCGTTTTCTGATTCGAAGTGGTGATCTCATCCAGTTCTTCGATCCGGTCGCGGATCGGCTGCACATGCCGCCGGACGTACTCCTTGGTGGCAAACGGATGCATGAGCAGCGCGGCCAGGCCGGGCTCGTCGCCGTCCCAGAAGTTCGGAGGCTGGGGAGCCGGCAAGGGATCGAGCTCCGGCGCGGTCGTGGAGGCTTGCGCGGAAGAGCTGGGCTGCGTGCTGGCAGAATTGGCTTGCTGAGCGAGCGCGGGAAGCGCAAGTGCTGTGGATAGGAGCAGCGCGACGAATAGGCGATTCTTCATAACATCTCCGAAGTCAGGCGAACTTTAGCGGCCCCTATTGTAGCTCCGAAAGCTGGGTTTTTCGACAGGAAAATCGCGGGGAAATGGCTATTTTGGGGGTGTTTCGGGGCTTCGGCAGTTTCCAGCTGATAGATACCCCACTTCTCGCAAAGGGCGCGAGAAAGGGTACCCGGCCGTCTCTGCGTTAAGCCTTCTGAGCCTTCTGCCGCGGATTGAGCACGACGTAGGCTGCGACTAGTAGGGTCAGGCATGTCAGACCGCTCCACAGGTTGACGATTGGGGAAAGCCAGGTTTGGATGGTGGCGATCGTCACCAGGACGAAGCCGAGCGGAGAGCCCCATTGGCCGAGTGGGGAACGCAGAGGCAGGGCCGCGATTTGTTGTGGGGATTGGTGGCGGCGAAAGCTGATGTGGGCGGCGAGGGAAACCAGCCAGGCAAGGATCATCCCGGTGAAGGCCGCGCCGATCAAATATCGAAACGCGTTTTGCGGAGCCCAGAGCGCGAGCGCCAGCGCGACGAGGACTCCGAAGGAGGAAACCGCAACCGCGAACTGGGGCGAGCCGGCACGGTTCACGCGGCCCAGCCGGGCGGGGGCCCATCCGGTGCGGGAAAGAGAGAACAGCATGCGGGAGCCGACATAGAGGGCGGCGTTGGCTCCGGAAAGTGCAGCGGAGAGTACGACGAAGTTCATCAAACCCGGAGCGCGGGGAATTTTCGCGATGCGGAAAACGCTGACGAACGGGCTTTCGGTGACTCCCGCGTGGTTCCAGGGCATGACGCCGAGCAGCACCACCATGGCGCCGAGATAGACGAACGTCAATATAAGAAATGTGAGCCAGACGGCTCGCGGCGTGTTTTTCGACGACCGCGATTCGCCGGTGGTGACCGCGACCATCTCGACGCCTCCGAAGCTGTAAAGGGCGAAGGTCATGGCGAGGAGCGGCGAGAGCGCGCCGTTGGGGAGCAATCCGCCGTGGGCGCGGTATTGCGGAGCGGCGCGGCCGCTGAACAACAGAAGAGCGCCGATCACAATGAAGGCCACGATGGTGACGACCTTGACCATGGAGATCCAGAACTCGAAGCGGCCGTAAGAGGCGACGCTGCGCAGATTCACCGCCAGCAGCAACGCAGAAAAAACCAGAATCCAGATATAAGCGCGCACCGATGGAAACCAGTAAGCCATGTAGGTGGCGGCGGCGATCATCTCCGCGCCGATGTTCAGAGCCATTCCGAACCAGTAGCCAGCGCGAGCGATGAAGCCTGCGAAAGGGCCGAGATAGGTGCTGCCATAAACGCCGAACGATCCCGCGGCGGGGTGCGCGCAAGCCAGTTCGCCGAGGGCCATGGCGACGGTGAAGCTGATGAAGGCGGCAGCCAGAAAACTCAGGATCGCGGCGGGCCCGGCAATCTCCATGGCAGCGCCGGAGCCGAGCAGCAGCCCGGTGCCGATAGAGCCGCCGACGGCGATCATGGCCATTTGCCCGGCAGAGAGTTGTTGGCGGAGTCCTTCTTCGTGAGTCCGTAGCGCGTGAGTTTGAGGCGCGTGAGTCCGTGGCGCTTCGTGAATCTGTGGCGAAGCAGGCTCCGAGGGCATGCAGCACCATAGCAAAAACCGCGGGATCGCCCAAGGAGGTGGGCCGGTTAGCGGGAGAATAAGAAAGACTAGGCTGTCGATGAGCTTGTTAGTAAGTGCTTTGGCGATGTTTCGCCAACTGACGCCCGATGAGTTGCTGGGCAATTGAGGACGCGGCTTCGCTTCTACGGCGTCAGCTCAAAAATCACATCGTTATTAAGAGCGGGATCGCCAGTATGCGTCATTCCGAACGCATTACCGTTGGTGTCAACGATCAATCCCTGCGGATACTCGCCGTCGCTTCTACCGGTGAAGTTATGCAGAGTCGCCTTGCGCCATCGGCTCCCAGATGGCGACAACTCGAATGCCTCCCCACAACCCTGAGCTCCCCATCCGCCACACAGACTGCGACCGCCGCCACCCGAACCGGTCGTACCATACAAATTGCCGTCCATCATCACCAGCGCAGTGTTGGGAACGGCCCCGTCTCCGCTTTCATCGGTGAATGTACGGAGGGTACTGCTCTTCCAGCCGCTACCAGTTTTCGTGAGCTCAAACACGACGCCAAATCCTTTGGAGCCTCCGGTCTGCGTGGTTCCGTACAGATTTCCCCCCGCATCCATCATTAACGAGCCCTGAGGGTCGGAACCGTTGGCACCAGTAAACTGCTGAATCACATCCTCGTTCCAGAGACCATCGTTCGACTCTGTCAGCTCATACAGCACGCCGCATCCGTTTGCACAGTTTGTACTAGTCCCTCCTAACGCGGTTGTGCCATACAAATTCCCCGAACCGTCCACGATCACGCCGCCCCATGGCTGCGCCCCGTCGCCGACCCCGAATTCGAACAACGCCTGGAATTGCCACCCCCCATCGGCGCTGCGCTCTTCCTTAAACACGAACCCCGCGCCGTTATAACCGGGACCGTAGGCCACTGTCCCGTAGAGATTGCCCGCTCCGTCCATCACTACCGGACTGACCGATAGGCCATCATTCTGGCTAATTGTGCATAACACCGTCTCGGTCCAGCCCCCAGTGCCATTGGGCGAGAGTTCGAAGATCTCTCCGTCATATGCGTTCGCCGTTCCGTACAGATTCCCGACGGAGTCCATCACCAGCGATCCCGTAGGTCCACCGTCGCCCGCTACTCCGAGAAATGTATAGATCACGTTGTACGACCACCCTCCACCGGAGGACGGAGACAATTCGAAAATCACTCCCCTGCCATTTGCGCCGCCCTCCGCTGCGGCGCCGTACAGATTCCCCGCCGCATCCACCAATAACTTTCCAGCAGGACCGAATTCTCCAGTGCTCGCGTTGAATCGATGAAGAATGATTTCCTTATCCACGGCTCGCGCACAAATCGAGAATCCGAACGCCACCATCAAAACGACTCCCGCGATCCTTCTATGACGGTTTTTCATAGCGAATTCTCCAAGGTTCTGGCGCTGCAAGCGAAACATCGGCATCATCGCATTCCTCCCGGCACTACCCTGCGACCTGTCGAAAACAGATGGGATGAGAAGGCCGGTCTCCGACGGGATGCTGTACGCTCCCAAGTTATCGACGTGCTTTGAGCACAAGAGATAAAGGAGACCGGCAATGAAGAAGGTTAGCACTGCGGCGGTAAAGACGACGAAGAATTTT
>JBAUAN010000169.1:0-41804 GCA_049675725.1 Candidatus Sulfotelmatobacter sp.
GGTAGCGCGTGTGCAAATCACAACCTATAATCATCATCGCTCGGCTCCTTTCCTTCGAGCCTTGGTTGCTTGAGCGCTCCCAAGTCTACTCGCCCGCGAGGAGCCGACACGGTTATCCCATCAGCCCCATCCTTTCGCGTTCTCTGCGAAAGGGTGGGACTGCCCGTTCACTTGATCCGTTTAACGTAAATTGTATCTTCCATATCCTCCACCTTCATCTTGTAGCCTACGGCTGTCTTGTAAATGGTCACGTCGGGCCGATACGCATACTCATATTCGTAGTCGTACTCGGACTGCTGCCATATCTGGCCGTTGGTCAGCTTGAACATCGTCTCCCCGTCCCAGCCATGGAATTCGCCGTCAATCTCGCTCTCGATAACCTCGGGCGTAAGGGCCGGCTTGGTGGTGTCGCTGGCAGCGCTCGCAACCCGCCCCCCGAACGACGCCAGCCAAGCATCTAGGTGCGCGATTTCGTCGGGGGTCAGTTTGTTCAAGCCGCAACTCTTGAACTCCGCAACGGTCATGAGCGATTCGATGTGAGGGCTGCTATCCTTTGTCGGCGGTTTATTTTGCCCGTTGCCGGCTGCCAATAGGGCCGTCATGCTACAAACCAAAACCAGAATCGTTCGCTTTTTCATTCGTTGCCCTCGCAGTACCAAAGTTGCCTGGTGCTGGCCCGTTGGAGCTAGGACAGCAGGTTAAGTTGGTCGGTCTGGGCCGTCAATCGAACATTCGGGCCATAGGGGCGAGCCATCCGCCTGGAAGGAATATGAGATTGCCTATGTTTAGTGTCTACTTCGACGGCAGCGGATCGCCTAACGACACTCCTATAGTTGCCGTCGCTGGCTTCCTAGCGCCACTCGAACAGTGGATTGAGTTTGAGAGAAACTGGAAGGACGCGTGTGCCGCCTTTGGAGTCTCAAGTCTTCACATGAAGGACTACGCTCACAGCAAACGTGAGTTTGAGACTTGGCGGGGGGACGCGCGAAAACGCCAACGGTTCTTAGAGCGCCTGATAAACATTATCCAAACTCGCGTTCGTAACAGCTCGCCAGTGCTGTAGTCATGTCGGATTACGAACAGATGCGGACGCAGTTCCCGCGGTTCGTGATGCAGCCTTATGCGTTGACCGGATGCACCTGTATAAGCAAAGTTCAACGATGGGCTTCCCGGAAGAACGTCGATCCCGCCAAAATCTCTTATTTGTTTGAGGACGGAGATCGCGACCGTGGGCAGCTTGCCGAATATGCGAGGAAGTATCAAAAGGCGAATCCTACCTTCCTGAAAAAAGAGGAAAGTGTTGCATTTCAGGCCGCCGATCTCCTGGCCTATGAATACCTGAAGGGCAACAAGAAGATATATGCAAGCGAATCAGGGTCGCTCGCCATGAGCGAACTGCGCGCTCCTCTGCGGGCCCTTGAGAAGATTCCGAACGGAGAAGATGCCGACGACTGGGGGATTCACGACAGCAAGAGCATGTCGTTTGCTCTGGAGATGGATGAGGCGAACGATGCTACGACGAGCGCGTGAAGTCCAAACTCGACTTTGATGCGACGCCAGCGCAAGAACAGAGGCAATCCCAGGGCGACCCCGCCGCCCGCCCTCCCAATCCACCGACGCAAATGCTAAGATCATCAGTCTGCCATCCTGACGACTGAAGGGTCTTGCCATGCCCGAAGCTACGCTGCTAGCTGCCGTTCCTGCTCCTCTGACTACGCTCTCTGAAGATGAAATTCTTTTTCGCGACAATATTCACCAGTTTGGGAGGCTGGCCCATCCTTTCCCGATGTCCCTGAAAACTACCACCACTGAGGCTGCCCCGGTCTTCGCGGTTTTCGAACGCCGGGGATCTCTGCTGCGGAAATCTATGTTCATCCGTCACAGCCAAGATTCGGGCTTTGGCCTAGACTCTAGCCGTGCCTCGACTGAATCGTTGTTACGGGCTCGGATTCCTGCATTTCATCACTTTCAGTTGCTATCACAGGCTCCCCCTTCTTGGCCGCGAGACTCGGCGTGATCTGTTCCTGCGTACTCTCGAGCAAGTACGGAGACGCTACCGCTTCGTGGTGGTCGGTTACGTCGTGATGCCGGAACATGTTCACCTGCTGCTCAGCGAGCCGGAGAGGGCCAACCCCGGAACCGTGATCCAGGCTCTCAAGCAACGCTTCGCCCGGGCCGTGTTGCGAGAGTTGCGGGGGCATTGCGTTCCCCAACAACCGTCGTTGTGGAGCGAGCCCTTGACTCAATCCCACGTCTGGCAGGCCCGATTTTACGACTTCGTCGTGTATACCAAGAAGAAACGCATAGAGAAGCTGCACTACATGCATCGCAATCCGGTGGTTCGTGGTCTGGTGCTCGAACCAGAGCAATGGGCCTGGAGCAGCTTCCGTCACTACGTCCGCGATGAGCGCGGACCAGTTCTGATAAACGGGCCCGCGGCCGCGGAGATGAAGGTTCGTGCGCTGCCTCAGGATGATTCCTCGGTGGCGTAGAGCGTGGTTTCCTCCGTGAGGACACCAGTCAAAAGCTTCAGAAGTCGGCAGCAGAAATTCCCGGCCTTCGAAAACCGCGAAGACCGGGGCAGCCTCAGTTAGTATGATGTCGGCAAGAACCGCAAAGGTGGGCGCGCCGCCCTCCGAATCCAGCGATGTTAGCAATGCTAAAATCAACAGTTGGCCATCCTGACGATGGAAGGGTCTTGTTATGCCCGAAGCCACGCTGCTCGCTCTCCCCGCTCCTCTGACCACGCTCTCCGAAGACGAAATTCTTTTTCGCGACAATATTCACCACTTCGCCGACGAGAAAATCCGTCCGCTGGTCAAAGAGATGGACGAGAAGGGAATCTTTGACAAAGATCTCATCCACGAATTCTTTCAGCTGGGGCTGATGGGGATTGAGATTCCCGAGCAATACGGCGGCGGCGGGGCGAAGTTTTTTGAGGCGATTCTGGCGGTGGAAGAGTTGTCGCGCGTGGACGCTTCCGCGGGCGTAATTGTCGACGTGCAGAACACGCTGGTCAACAACGCGCTGCTGCGCTGGGGCAGCGAAGAGCAGAAGAAGCGCTACCTGCCGAAGATGGCAACTGAGTTCGTCGGAGCTTATGCGCTGAGCGAAGCCGGTTCCGGCTCCGACGCGTTCGCCCTGCAGACTCGCGCCGAACTCAAAGGCAGCGACTACGTGCTGAACGGACGCAAGCTGTGGATCACCAACAGCAAAGAAGCGGGGCTGTTCGTCCTGTTCGCCACCATCGATGCCAGCGCGGGATACAAAGGCATCACCGCATTCCTGATCGAAAAAACTTTCCCTGGATTCGCGGTCGGCAAGAAAGAAGATAAGCTGGGCATCCGGGCTTCCTCCACGTGCGAATTAATTCTTGAAGATTGCCGCGTGCCCAAGAACAACGTGCTGGGCGAGCCCGGCAAGGGCTACAAGATTGCCATCGAGACGCTTAACGAAGGGCGCATCGGCATCGGCGCGCAGATGATCGGCTTGGCCCGCGGCGCGTGGGAGTTCGCTTGCAAGTACGCACAGGAGCGCAAGCAGTTCGGCAAAGCCATCGCCGAATTCCAGGGCATCCAGTTCCAGATCGCGCAGATGGCCACCGAGATCGAGGCCGCGCGGCTCATGGTCTACAACGCGGCGCGTATGAAAGATGCGGGCGTGAATTTCGTGAAAGAAGCGGCCATGACCAAGCTTTTTGCGTCGCAAGTGGCTGAACGTGTGACCTCGCTGGCCATCGAAGTCTATGGTGGCTATGGGTTTACCAAGGACTATCCGGTCGAAAAGTACTGGCGCGACGCGAAAATTGGCAAGATTTATGAAGGCACGTCGAACATGCAGCTGGCTACGATCGCCAAAATGCTGATGGGCGTGAAGTAAAAAGTGACGGAATAGCAAGATCGCGTCAAAAGCCGCGCCGGGCAAGGCTTTCGGCCTCGCGCGCCCCTCCCAAAAGTGCCGAAACCGCTCAAAAACCAATCGCGGTTGCTCAATATGTGCATTAGATTGCACTTTCCCCATTCGGGCGGAGGCTACCAGTCATAGATAAGCCTTGCTTTATCAATAATTTAGCGTAAGTCTCATTTATGGCGTGCAAGCTGCAATTTCCCCTGTAACCCTGCTGTCACAGCAGGACTGATTGGGGTGCCACTTGACCACTTTGTTCGGTAACGCTGCTGTCACTACCACTACCACCGTCATTCCGGCGGAACCGGTCGGGCCGAGGAAGCACAACCTGCTTCCCGTGCTCGTGGTGTTGTTTCTTATCTCCTACGGACTCATGACGATGCTGATCGTGGAGCAAGGCCGGACGATCGAATCGCAGCGCGCCCTGATTCACGAACTGTTCCACGACAGCGAAGAACTGGCGGCCGTAAGAAGCCGCACCCTACAGGAAAACGCGGTCGTCGATTCGCAGAACGCTCTGACGGCGCAAGCCCCATCAAGCCAGACTCCGTCGACCCAGACTCCGTCGACCCAGGCTCCGTCGACCCAGGCTCAGGCTCCTAACACTCGTACCCCGTCAACCCAGACTCCGTCGGTTCAGACTCCGTCGACCCAGGTGCAGTCAAGCAAGACCCCGTCAACCCAGGTAGCGCCACGCAATCGCGTGAAAGACCGCAACGCAAAAATGCCGGAGCCGCAGTTCCAGGCTCCGTCCCGTCCGTCTGCGGATTTGGCCGACGAACGGCGAGCCTTGAGAACGATCTAAGGTTCGGTTTTTATTTCGTTCTGTGGGAATTGCAGTTCAGTTCGAAGTAGCGCAGTTCTAGTAATTCTGTGGAGTTCGGAAACCGGAGTTGGAACATATGAAGGCCCTGACCCTAGCCTTGTTGTTGAGTTTGCCAGTCCCTAAACTGGCGCAACCTCAAACCCCGCGCCAACCCGCCAGCCACCTGACGCAGCGAACCAAGGGTGGGAAGTGGTACCTGGCCGCGACCGGCCACGCGATTTATTGCTACGGTCCAGTCATGGTGGTTCCGAGCGCCACGGGCGACCTGGAACGAGTAGCCACCTTCTGCCGCGACGGCAGCGCCGCCGTGCCGCTGAAAGACTAAATCTTCCAGATGATGATCGGCGCCTGCCTTTGACCCCGGGTGCCGGCCCGAGCGTACCCGTTTCTTCGAGCGACCCGTTCTTCGAGTTTGCGAAGCATTCTCACTCGAAGATGGCAACCGGTCGCATTATTTCAGGACGGAACCCAGTACCCCACCGATCAAAAGACGCTATTTTTCAACCAACTGACACAGCTTTGCATTCTGCTCCAGCGCAACTGTTGAGAACAAGCCATTGCGCTCAACCTCCCTGCAAAGGTCAATGAGCGCGATGGCGATATAACTTCAATTAATCACTGTCCGGCACTTGAGACGCGACTGGAGTGCGTTGCGTTCTTGTCAGTCCCCCGAACGCGTGTGGCGCGGTCCATGAGCGGATCGTTGGGAATCGTCGATTTCACCAGCCCGGAATCTTCCTGTCACGTCTTCCTGTCACGTCTTGACGGCCAATGGTCGAATGTCTACCATTGTTGCAATTGGGGGTCGGATGTCTTCTATGGCAAAGCAGACGCCGCAACGCGCCAACCTTCTTCAAGGCACGCTTGACATGCTGATCTTGCGTACTCTTCTTTACGGTCCCGCTCATGGGCACCAGATCGGCAAGCACATTCAGCGGACCACGAATGACTTTCTGCAGATGCAGCACGGGTCACTCTATCCCGCCTTGCATCGTCTGGAGAAGAGGGGATGGGTTGTCTCCAGATGGGAAACGGCTCCGGATCGCAATCGGGAATTCAAGTATTACCGGCTTACGGATAAGGGCAGAAAGCAACTAGTGGTCGAAGAATCGCAATGGAAGCAGATGGCGGAAGCTGTCGGTCGCATAATGTGGCCCGCGCCCGAGGAAAATTAAGAGGAGAGCTGAGATGACGTGGTGGCAGATCAGGAAACGGGATGCCGACGTACAGCGGGAACTCCAATCGGATCTTGATCTGGAAGAGGAAGAGCAACGGGAAGGTGGCGTGCCAGCGCAAGAGGCCCGTTATGCCGCGCTCCGCGCGTTCGGCAATCCCACTCTCATCAGCGAGCAGACTCGCGCGGTCTGGAGTTGGAACTGGATGCAGAATTTTCTTCGGGACCTGAGGATCAGCATCCGCACTCTCTTCCGCTCGCCTGGGTTTTCAGTTCTTGCCGTCCTGGTCATGGCGTTGTGCATCGGCGCAGCCACGTCGCTGTTCACAGTGATGCGCTCAGTTTTGCTCCGGCCGCTTCCTTTCCGCGATCCGGATCGGCTGGTGATGATCTATGACCATTTCCGCGACGCCGAGCACAATGATCAGGGCTTCAATTACAACCCGGTTGCTCCTGCCGACTATCTCGACTGGCGGGCGCAGACCCGCGGTTTTGAGGACATGGCGGCATGGTACTACTGGCCACCCAACCTGACAGGAGAGCACGGGGAATTGCCGGAAATGGTGCAGGCGAGCGGAGGAAGCTGGAACTTGTTTCCTCTGCTTGGGGTGAACGCGGCCATCGGGCGCACATTTACGGAGAGCGAAGATCGTCCGGGCGAGAACGTTGTGCTGCTTACATGGAGTCTGTTCCAGCGGAGGTTCGGCGGCGATTCGTCGATTGTCGGCAGGCAAATCCACCTCAACGGCAAGCCATTCACTGTGGTCGGCGTACTTCCCAAGTGGTTCATCTATCCGGATGCCGAAGTTCAGCTATGGGTTCCCTATGCGCAGATCGGCGCGGATGTTCTCACACATCATGAGTATCACTTCAGCCGCGTGGTGGCGCGATTGAGGCCGGATGTCAGCCTGGCCAGCGCCCTGAGCCAAGTCGAGGCGTCGCAATACCAACTGCATATGCAGAATCTGCATGCGCCAGTAGCCGAAGACGTGGCTTCAAGAACCCTGATTGACGATCTCGCACAGGATGTGAAGAAGCCGTTAATCATTCTGCTGTGCGCCGTCGGCTGCATGCTGCTGATTGGATGTCTCAACGTAGCGAACTTGATGGTGGCACGGTCTGCTGCAAGACAGAGGGAGATCGCGATCTGCAGTGCGCTGGGAGCGAAGCGGATCACACTGATTCGCGTCCAGCTCATCGAGAGCCTGCTGATCTCGATTGCAGGTGGCATCGCTGGAGTGGTGTTATCGCTTGCGGCCACGAAATGGCTGGTCGGCATATGGAAGGATCTCCCACCCGTGCAGAACGTCCACCCGGACGGAGTGGTGCTGGCGGTTGCGTGTGCGCTCATCTTTGGAGCGGCGCTGCTGGCAGGTCTTCTGCCCGCAATTTCATCGACCGGCAAGCGGGCGATCGCGGAGACTTCCTCGCGCACTTCCTCCCTGACTGCAGCCGGAGGCCGGGCGCGCACGGCGTTGCGCAAGACGCTGCTTACGGTAGAGATTGCGACGACTGTGGTCTTGTTAATCGCCGCCGGCCTTTTGCTGAAGAGCTTTTGGCGGCTGCGTACAACCGATGTGGGCTGCGTGACGGACAACGTGCTCACGATGCGCTACAGTCTGCCCGGAAAGAAATACGACAGTCCCGCGAAAGTGAACGCATTCAACGAAACCCTGCTGGAGCGGGTCCGTGCCCTGCCGGGAGTACGGATGGCTGCGCTCGGGTCGACCGTGCCTGGAGCGGGATACTGGGTCGACGACCTCTTCACCATTCCCGAGCATCCTCGGCTCGCGCCAGGCGTACCGCAGCCCGAAGCGTTGTTCCGGACCGCCGATCCCGGATATTTCAGTGCGCTGCAGATTCCACTCGTAAGCGGACGCTTTTTTACCAGCGCCGATCGCAATGGCCGGCCGAAGACCGTGATCATCAGCGACCAGCTGAGGCGGCAATACTTCCCCGGAGAAAATCCGCTCGGCAAGCATCTTCACGGTACGCGGGGCGATGCCGATTACGAAATCGTCGGGGTCGTGGGCGACACGCGATATCAGGTGGGTCTGCCGGATATGGTCACCATGTACTTCCCGGTTCTTGGCGGCGAGAACAGTACGGGTTTGACCTTGGTGGTGCGGACCGCTGGGGACCCGCTGAGTATTTCAGTTCCAGTCCAGAAGCTGGTCGCGGAGCTCGATCCGCAGCTTCCGGTCTCCCATGTGCTCACGATGGAGCAGATCATTGAACAATCTTTGGGCAATGCCAGCCTGAGCGCCAGCTTGGTGCTCGGCTTCGCCCTGATGTCGCTGATACTGGCGTCCGTAGGATTGTACGGAGTGCTTTCTTATCTCACGATCCAGCGCACGGGAGAGATCGGCGTTCGCATGGCTCTCGGTGCACAACGCGGAAAGGTGATCCGCCTGATGCTGGTCGACGGCTTGCGTCCCGCGTTCTACGGGCTCGTGCTTGGCCTTGCCGCCAGCGTCGGAGCGGTACGACTGATCCAGTCGATGCTTTACGGAACCAGGCCGCTCGATCCGGCAGTCTTCGCATCTGTGGCGGCAACGCTGTTAGCGGTGGCGGCTCTGGCATGCCTCGTTCCGGCCTGGAAGGCGTCGCGGATCGATCCGATGCAGGCATTGCGAAGTGAGTGAGGACGAGGTGCGAGGAACAGTATTGGGAGCGAAAGGGCGCTTGACGGGCTCGGAAGTGAACTGTTGCTAACAGCGACAGCGCTCAAAACCACGACGCGGGGTCGAAGAGGATAACTGCGATTTATCGCCAACTGAGATCGCCTCGTGTGACCCGCAGGTCGAGAAACCCGATAAAGGGTGGCGAGTGGTTCGCGATCCGGCAGTCACGGACCCACAGGTTTGCGGTTAGGGTGGGGCGTATAATGCCTCTGGCGGGGCGGTTGTGAGGTCCCGCTCGCCGACCCTCTTGAATGGCCCTTCGCTTCCCAGCGGCTTGTTTGTCGGAGCCAGTTTGCCGGCGGTGTACGCTAATGGCAACGGCAGCGAGATCGTCCGTGTTGTGCGTGCTTGTGATCGCGCTGGCAACGGCCGTGTCTTGCAACTGCCCGGCTGCTCCATCGATCAGCTCGATCTCGCCCAGCAGCACAACCGCTGAAGCCGGCGAGTTCGTGTTGACCATTAACGGTAATAACTTTCTCAGTTATTCGACGGTAAACTTTAACGGCTCCCCTTTGACGCCGACCTTTGTCAACAGCCATCAGTTGGTTGCGACGATCTCCGATGCCAGCATTGCGCAGGTGGGAACGTTGCCGGTTTTTGTGCTCAATCCCCCACAGGGCACGTCTACCACCCCGATCGACGGAACTACAACCACAACCACAAACTCCAGCTGCGGCGGTAACGACTCAAACGTCGTTTCCTTCACGGTCAGCCCATGACTCTGTAAGACGGCGCGGCAGGTCGGGCATGAAGGAATGGACACTGCCCAGCCGCATTGCTATGCTTCCGGCGCGGCCTCCTGGTTGTGACGGAGTGAGTCCCTTACGTCGGCGTTGCGGGAAAGAGAAGACACATGCCCAGATTCCAACTCTTCAAAAAACTGGCGATCGTTACCATCCTGGGTATTGTTTACTTCTTTGCGGGAAAGCTTGGGCTGAGATTGGCGTTCGCGAATCCGAGCGCAACGGCGGTATGGGCAGCCACGGGTATCGCATTCGCAGCGTTCTTAACGATCGGCTATTGGGTATGGCCGGGCATTCTGCTGGCCGCATTCCTGACCAACATCACGACGGCGGGTTCGGTGGCCACCTCCATCGGCATCGCCGTTGGAAACACGCTGGAGGGGATAATCGGAGCCTACCTGGTCAACCGTTTCGCGGGGGGGCGCCGCTTCCTCGATCGCACTCAGGACTTATTCAAGTTCGTGTTTCTTGCCGCCATGGTCAGCACGATGGTGAGCGCGACGTGCGGGGTGACAAGTCTTGCTCTCGGTGGTTTTGCCACTCGGGGTAGCTACGGAAACGTTTGGCTGACCTGGTGGCTGGGTGATGCAACGGGCGATCTGGTGGTGGCACCTGTGTTGATCCTGTGGGCCGCCAGCACCACGGTTGACTGGAACAAGCGGAGGCTCGCGGAGATGGCGATCCTGCTGTTTTCTCTGTTGTTGGCGGGCCAAGTCGTATTTGGCGGGGTGGTTCGCTCCGAGATCAAGAATTATCCGTTGGAATTCCTTTGCATCCCGAGCCTGATCTGGGTGGCGTTCCGATTCGGCCAACGCGAAGCAGCAACGGCGATGTTGTTGCTTTCCGGCATAGCGATCCGGGGCACGCTGCTGGGATTTGGTCCGTTCGAGCAACCGACGCACAACGCGTCTCTGCTCTTGTTGCAGGCATTTATGGGTGTCACGTCGGTGATGATCCTGGCACTCGCGACGGTAGTCTCCGAACACGGGCGGGCGGAGTCCGTCCGGGAAACACTGATCGTGGATCTTCAGGAAGCACTCAACAGGATCAAGACCCTGAAAGGCTTGCTGCCGATCTGCGCCGCGTGCAAGAAGATCCGCGACGACAAGGGTTACTGGAACCACATCGAGAGCTACATCCGTCAGCATTCGGAGGCAGAGTTTACGCACAGCATCTGTCCTTCGTGCGCACAGAAGCTCTATCCAGAGGAATTCGGGAAGGGGCACGAGGAGTCCGGCTAATGGCGCTGGCCTGGGTTGACGGAGGTAGCGATGCAGGCGATCGACTCCAATCACACGCAAGACCCTTCGCAGGATCGATGAGTGAAATAGCGATGTCACGCCCACTGACCGGCGCATCGCCAGGGTAGAAAATCTCATCGCGACTAAGCGTACACATCTAAGCGTACACGTCAATGAGCCGCCCGCTCCCGCCAGCGGGAGCGGCCGCACAGGAAAGGTAATGGGCGATCGCCGTGCTTGCGACAGAACGGCTCCAGGCCCATCCAGAGACGTACTCCCAGCCTGAGCGTGCCGTCTCGTTGCTCTGGGAATCATTGCTCTGGGAATCCTCCACGGGCGTTCCGTAGATGCGATTCGGCTCGCCCCGGCGCGTCGAAGACGACCAAGCGAAAACGTCGACGGAGGGAACAAGACTAATTTGGCTGGCCCGCGTGGTGATCGCTCTTTGGGTCAGAGGCACGAGGCTGGTCGACACATCAGGCGCCTGCGACGGGTCAACCGGATTCACCGACGCGGGGAGCAGTTTCATCGACATGAGAAATCAGTTTGCCAACTCTCAATCTATCGGCAGTTCCGGCCCGATCTAAAGAACACGGTAGTAATTCCCGGTCAACTTTGTCGCATCCGTATAAGTGAGATCACGGACTCATTGCAAAAGGACTATACCGTATACTTCTAGACAACAGAATCGTATGTAATATACACTTGCGCGTTCTGCTCCACACTGGTGATTTTTCGAGGTGGAAATGCGCAAGGCTTGCCTGCTTATCGCAGCGGTGATTTTCTTGCTTTCGTCATCCGTGACCTTTGCTCAGGCGACGCCTGACGCCTGCGCGAGCGGTCACGAGTTCGCCACCACCGATTGCGCGCTGACCTGGCACGGCATCACGCTGTACGGTGCGTATGACGTCGGGGCCGGCTGGGTCAGCCACGGCTTACCGGAGAATGGTTATAACTATGAAGGCGAATCTCTGGTGAACCGAAACGGCTATCAACATCGATTCGTCATCGCACCGAACAACCTGTCGCAGACGGGTCTGGGCATCCGGGGCAAGGAAGAGTTTGTGCATGGCTGGTCGGTTGTGTTCAACGCTTCCACGGGCATCAATCCGCAGTCCGGCCTGCTCGCCAACGCGTCAGCCACCGACACCATCAACAACGGCCTTCCCCGGAGCAGCTATTCGATAGCCATCGACGGCTCGCGCGCGGGCCAACCCTTGAATGACGAATACTATGCCGGTATATCGTCCGCGCATTTCGGCACGCTGACCTTCGGTCGTCAGCGCGCTCTCGGCACCGATGCGATGCTGCTTTACGATCCGGCTGGCGGCAGCTATGCCTTTTCCTACATCGGGTATAACGGCACGATGTCCGGCGGCGGCGACACCGAGAACGCCCGTTGGGACGACGCCCTGAAGTATCGCCTCGCCTATGGCCCGGTCCATTTCGGCGCGATGTATAAATTCGCCGATGGTTCTGCCGGGTGCTACTCGGCCGCGGCAGCCATGTCGAACCCTTGGAATGCCACCAACTGTACGCCGGAATCGGCGCATAACAACGCCTATGGATTCGACCTCGGCGGAGGCACGGGCAAGTTTTCCGCCGACCTCGTCGCCCAACATTACAATCAGGCAATCAGCGTATTGAACCCTTTGCTGGGGCCGCAGAGTCTGAGTCCCGCGGGGCTGTATCAGTCGACCACAGACAGCATCGATCAGACGGCTATCTCCGGGAACAACGTGGTTGACACAAACAACACCGTGTATGGCATCGTGACGGACAACAACGCGGTTATGGTCGCTGCCAAGTATGCGTGGGACCCGTTCAAGTTTTTTGCCGGCTACGAATACATCTGGCAGAACAACCCGAACGACCCGCTGGGGGTTGGCGCCTCAGACCAGGGCGGTTATTTTATGAGCGGGGTCGAGGACAACAATCTTGATTCGGAAAAGCTGGTGAACATCTGGTGGACGGGGGTGAAGTACACTTACCGCAGCAAAACCGATTTCACGTTCTCCTGGTATCAACAGAGGCAGAACGACTTCCGTTCTCCGCAGGCCTGCTCGGCCACAAGCCCCCCCGGTTTCCGCAGTTCCTGCGCGGGCAACCTCAACGAGGGCTCGCTCTATGTGAATCATCACTTCACGAAGCGTTTCGACGGTTTTGCCGGAATTGCGTATTCCTACGTGAGCGGCGGTCTGGCGATCGCCATTCCTCATGGCCCCGGCGTCCCCTATAACTACAACAACAACTGTGCTCCGACTGTGGGTGGTCGTTTCACGTTCTGATCGTTTTCGCGGCGGGCTTCCGCGGCGGGCGTCCTTGGCAGGCTCAGTCGAGAGCTTATCCCCAGCGTTTGGCGAGAAGACGTGCTCTGCTCGCGGTCTTCTTCACTCCACCAAACGGCATTTAACGGTAAACTTGTGTTCTGAATGCCTGAGCTTCCCGAGGTCGAAACCATTGCACAAGGATTGGCCAGGCGAATCACTGGCGATGTAGTGCAGTCGGTGTGGCTGAGTGAGAAACCGGAGCCGCTGAAGTCTTCAGCCCGGGATATCGTGGCCACGCTCGAGCACAGCCGGATTGCCGGCGTGCGGCGCATGGGCAAGCACATCGTTTTCGATCTGGAGCAGGACGGTGCAGGGCTCCCTGCGAGACGGAAAGCTGTGCCTGGTCGCGCTGTTCAGCAATCGGTGCGTCGGGGAGGCAGGCCCGGGACGTCATCAATATCGATGACGAAGGCGTTGACGGGCAAGAGTGCCCGCCCCGTACAAGCTCATCCCACACAAGCTGCGTCACTGTGGATTGTTCATCTCGGCATGAGTGGGCGCCTGCAGATATGCGAGTCGGACGAGGACGTGGCCAAGCATACGCACGCCATTATCAGGCTGGAATCGGGCAGGGAACTGCGTTTTGTGGATCCGCGAAGGTTTGGCCGCCTGAGTGTGGCGCTAAACGGGGAGTTCGACGCCGGGGGGCTGGAGCCGCTCGACATCGAGTTGGAAGACTTTACCAGGCTTTTCCGCGGCCGCAAGACGCCCATCAAGAGCGCGTTGCTGAATCAGAAATTGCTGCGGGGAGTGGGCAACATTTACGCGGACGAATCTTTGTTTCGTGCGGGCATCCGGCCGCGCCGGCGGGCCTCCACGATTACTCGTGAACGATTGCAAAAACTTTTCCTTTCCGTGAAAGAGGTTTTGCGCGAGGCGATTGCGCTGGGCGGGTCATCGATTTCCGATTACGTGGACGCGGATGGCGAAGAAGGTTTCTTTCAACTTCAACATCGCGTGTATGGCCGCGAGGGCGAGCCTTGCCTGGTTTGCAAAACGCCGATCAAGCGGGTGGTGCTTGGCGGTCGCAGCAGCCATTACTGTCCCCGGTGCCAGAACTGAAAGGCAATTGTTGATTGATGGTTTCTGATTGTAGATTGGAAACCTTTGCGCCATGGGGCTTTTCAATCAACAATCAGAAATCAACAATCAACAATGACTTGAGCCGTTCTGATAGTCTTTCTCAGCCATGCCTGATTTTTCCATCGCAGTCGATCTCGGCGGGACCAACCTGCGCATCGCGGCCGTCAGCACTGACGGCCAGTTGCTTGAGAAAGTCACCCTCGCAACTAACATGTCTTCGGGGCCCGATCATGTGGTCAGCGAGATGTGCGACGCGATCGTTCGTCTCACGGGAAAGTATCGAAGCGGCGGATCGTTTCTTGGCGTGGGCGCCGGAATCCCCGGCGTGATTGACCTGGAGGCTGGAACGGTGCGCAAATCCGCAAACCTGCCGGGCTGGTCAGGATACCCGGTGCGCGAGGAAATTGAGCGGCGTCTGGGAGCGCAGTTTTTTCTGGACAACGACGGCAACATGGCAGCGCTGGGAGAGCAGTGGCTGGGCGCGGCTCGCGGCGTTCCGAACATGGCGATGCTCACGCTGGGCACCGGGATTGGCGGCGCCATCGTGCTCAACGGGAAAATGTTTCACGGCATGAACGGGATGGCCGGCGAGTTTGGACACGTGCCCATCGAGCCGGAAGGCGTGCCCTGCGGCTGCGGCAGCCACGGATGCGCCGAGCGTTACGCCTCGGCTACGGCGGTGGTGCGTATGGCGCGCGAAGCTATTGCGAGCGGCGCGGCGCCGGGGCTGGCGAAGGCTGCGAGTACGGATGCGGAGTTTGGCGCGAAGTCTGTTTACAACCTTGCGCTGCAGGGGGACGAAGACGCGCGGAGAATTTTTCGCCGCTTCGGCAAGGCGCTGGGCATGCTGCTGGCGGGCATGGTCAACAGTCTGAATCTGGAAATGTATGTGGTCGGCGGCGGAGTTTCGAGCGCGTGGGATGCTTTTGCTCCGGCGATGTTCAACGAACTGCGGGAACGATCGCTGATCTATGCGGCGACCGAACCGGAAGGTGCGTTAGTAGAGGGCGAGGGCAGTGCTCCGCAGGTGCCCGCCGATAGCGGGCGGAAGACGATTGTGACGCGCGCTCTGCTGGGCAGTGACGCGGGTTTGTACGGGGCCGCACGCATGGGGGTAGTCGGGCTTTAGAGGCGATTTTGCTATTTCATGCGTCCTCGGTGGGCTGGACACGAGCGAAGCCTCAGGGGCTAAAGCCCCGAATTGCTGAGCGCTTGGGCGGTGCGGCCGGGGGAGCGTGCGGAAAAACCAGTCGTAGACACGAAATGTGACCACAGGGGCTGAAGCTCGCGCTGATCGTGGGGACTTTACGCGGCGCTGAAGCGCCGCTCTTCCACGGTACCCCACGCATTTGTGAGTTTTTCCGCAGCCTCTGGAAGCCGTGCCTCCACCGAACCAATTTTTGAGATCCGGCGGAGAGAGTCTACGAGTTCATCTTGCGGACTGCGTCCAGAAGAAACTGGTTCTGCTCCTCCGTTCCAATACTCACTCGAATGCAGTGCGCCGCGCCCCATGGTCCGAGCGGGCGAACGACGGCGCCATCATTTTGCAGCCGCGTCGCGAAGCCAAGGGCATCTTCGCGCACACCTTCGCGCACGTCTTTGCGCGCGTCTTTGCGCACATCGCAATACAGAAAATTTGCCCACGTGGGGACCACGCGGTAGCCCAGGCCCGATAAGCCTTTCGTCAGAACCTGCGCCTGATCGGCGTTGAGGTGCAGCGTGCGGTCGATGTGATTCTGGTCGTTCATGGCCGCCAGCGCTGCGGCCTCCGCAATCGACGCCACCGAATACGTGTTTCGCATTTGCGCGCAATAGCTCAGCAATTCGGCGGGGCCAAATCCGTAACCCACGCGCAGACCGGCCAGTCCGTGAACTTTGGAAAAAGTGCGCAGCACCACCACCGCGGCGCCTTGGCGCACGTAGTCAAGCGACCGCGAATACGCAACGCCGCGCAGCGCCGCGAAATGCGCCGCATATTCGTAATAGGCTTCATCGAGCGCCACTATTACGTGGCCCGGAACTCGCGCCAGAAAGTTGTCTACTTCCGCGGCTTCCAGCATGGTGCCGGTGGGATTGTTGGGATTCGCCAGAAAAACCAGGCGTGTTTCTGGGTTGATCGCAGCGAGAATTGCCGCCAGGTCGAACGTGTCATTTTGCATCGGCGTCTCGATCAATTGTGCTCCCGTAGCACGCACAATCTGCGAGTAGACGACGAAAGAACACTCGCTGGTTACGGCATTGAGACCGGGCCCGAGCAGAGTCTGGCAGAGGAGGCTCAGCAGGCCTGCCGAACCGGCGGTGACCAGCATTTGTTCTTCTTGAACGCCGTAATGCGCGGCGAGCTTGCGGCGCAATTCGCTGGAGTCGTCGTCAGGGTATAGGTTCACACTTGCCAGTGCGGAGCGCATGGCATCGATTGCGAGCGGCGACGGGCCCAGAGGGTTTTCGTTGGAGTCGAGGCGAATGAGCCGAGGCTGCGACGGTTGATCAGGCTGCACGCGCGGCCGCGGAGGTGAATGGCGCCTGAGTTCTTGCGCGCCCGCTGAGAGCAGATCAGAGAATCGGGTCATCTTTTCGGCAATGCGTGCCGCGCCCATCGTTGGTCAGAAAATCGTCAAGACTAGAGGTATCGCATAAATCCTCAGTGGCTGGATACGGTCGCAACCTCAGAGGCTAAAGCTCGAAATTTACGGCACTCGGGTGGCACGGCTGAAGCCGTGCCCTTCCCGAACCCGCTTATGAGATGACTTCTAATCTACGCAATAATTCCCGCATATCACGTCCGCGCGTCGTGAGATGTGCGCTTCGCGATGCTGGTCTTCGTGGCGGAGACGGCTTTCAGGCGCTCCACTTCTTTCAGCGTCAGAGAGCGAAATTTGCCGGGAGGGACGTCGAGCGTGAGCGGGCCATAGCGCACGCGCTTGATCTTCTCCACATGATGGCCGACCACTTCGAACATGCGGCGAATCTGGCGATTGCGTCCCTCGACCAGCGTAATTTCATACCACGGGTTGGCCGCTTCTTTCACGATGCGCACCAGAGCCGGCCCCGTTTTCACGCGCTTGCCGTCGTCAGTGGCGATGGAAACGCCAGCTCGCAGCTTCGCGATCGCTTCTTCTTTTGGAGTGCCGGCAACTTTCACCACATAAGTCTTCGGCACATGCGATGCGGCCTTCATCAGGCGATGCGCGAGGTCGCCGTCGTTGGTCATCAGCAGCAAACCTTCGCTGGCGTAATCGAGGCGGCCAACGGGGTAGACGCGTCCCTTCACGCCGTGCATCAGGTCCATCACGGTGGGGCGTTTTTCGGGATCGCTCATCGTGGTGACGTATCCCTTAGGCTTGTTGAGCAGAAGATAGATGTGACGCTGCGCTCCGTGGAGAAGTTTTCCGTTCACGCGAATGTGATCGGTGTCGGGATCGGCTTTACTGCCGAGTTCGCTGACTGTCTGTCCGTTCACCTGCACGTGGCCTGCGGAGATTAATTCTTCGGCTTTGCGCCGTGAGGCGATTCCGGCAGCAGCGATAATTTTTTGCAGGCGCTCGGCGGGCATGATTTCAGTACAGCTTTCGGAGTGCGAAGATAATCATCGGGGTAGTCAATCTTCCCGCAGAGCAGCAGATTTCTCGATCTCGCCGGGCTCGGAAGGCTCGGCATCTTCAAGATGCGCGGAGGTTCGCTGAGGGATCGCATCGCTGTCCTCGGGAGCGTCATGATCCGATTCCTCCGCAGAAACCGACGTCTGGTTAGCGGACTCTGCCTCTGTGCTCTCCGTTGGAATCAACTCGGACTGGAAGGATTCCGTCACTAGCTTTTCGAACTCTTCCATGCTGGGCAGTTCGCTGACATCCTTGAGCCCGAAGCGCATCAGGAATTCTTTGGTGGTCTTGTAGAGAATGGGGCGCCCGATCACCTGCTTGCGCCCAGCAGTGGTGATGAGCTTGCGATCGAGGAGAGTTCCAATGACTCCGCCGGAATCGACACCGCGGATGTCGCTGATCTCGGGGACGGTGACCGGCTGTTTGTAGGCAATGACGGCGAGTGTTTCCAGCGCCGGCAGCGAAAGGCGGATCGGCGGTTTCAGACTTTTTACGAAGGCACGCATCACTTCGTGCTGCTCGGGCTTGGTGGACATGCGGTAGCCGCCGGCGACCTGGCGAATCTCGATGCCGTGGTCAGGTCCGCCGTATTCCGCGACGAGTTCTTCCAGGCTGGATCGCACGCGCGACTTGGCCTCAGCTTCGTCGATCGCGCCCGCCGCGGTGATGCTGTCCTTGACGAGTTCGAGCATTTGCTCCAGCGTGATGGGAGTTTCCGCTGCGTAGATGATCGCTTCGAGTTGGGCTTTAAGACTCATAGTGGCTAGTTGCTAGTGGCTAGTAAGGGCGGCAGGTTTGAGCCAGCTGCCAGTCACTAGCCACTGTTTTTCATCTCCAGTCGTCGCGCACCGCGGCCTGCTCGTTCATGATCGCATCGAAGCCCACGTGCTTCCGTACTGCGATCTCGCCGAACAGACGCTCCTGCCGCACTTGAATTGCTTGTAACCGCACCATCTCGAGCAGCGCCAGGAACATGCACACCAGAGCTTGCCGGGAGGGCACGCGCATCAGCAGTTGCTTCAGGCGGATGGGCCGGTTCTCCAGCGAGAGGCGGCGGCGCAAGTAGTCGATCATCTGGCCGACCGTGACGGTTTCTTCGTCGACGTTAATCATCGGCCGCGTGCGTACTCGCTCCAGCACCTGCTGGAATGTTTTGACCAGATCGATTACATCGGCGGCGATTTCCGGTTCCGTGCCTTCCGCCTCCATGAATTCCTTCAGCGATGGATTCGACAGGACTGCATCTTCGATCTGCTGCTTCTGCAAGAGCATTTGCGCCGCGGACTTGAACTTTTCGTGTTCCAGCAGCCGATTCACCAGCTCCGTGCGCGGGTCTTCTTCTTCGCCCGCGGCAGCGAGAGGATCGCGCGGCAGCAGCATCTTCGACTTGATGTGAATCAGCACCGAGGCCATGTAGATGAAATCGGCCGCGACGTTTACGTCCAACTCGCGAATCTTCTCCACATACGCCAGGTATTGCGCCGTGATGCGTGCGATCGGGATGTCGTAAATGTCGATGTCCTGCTTGCGAATTAGATCGAGGAGAAGGTCGAGCGGTCCTTCGTAGACATCGGTGACCGCGACCGAGAACGGGGAATCGCTTTGTTCTTTGTTTCGGTCGTTGGGGTTTCGCTCGTTGCTCAAAGCTGCGGTTTTTCCCGGAGTAGCTGGCGCCGCGCCCGCCGCAACGACGACGGCTGGCGAAACCAGGTCGCCCGCGCGATCCCCGGGACTCACGACTTTGATTCCTTCGGTCATCTAGTTGGAACCCTTGCCCAGCCCGCGATCCTGTGACATTCCCATGGCCGCCCGCACCTCGTTCATTGTCTCACCTGCGGCCTTGCGCGCCCGCTCCGTGCCGTCCTCAAGAATATCCCAGGCGAGGCCAGGATTCTCTTCAAATTTGCGGCGCCGCTCCTGCATGGGATTCAGGAGCGTCACCAGCGAGTCCGCAGCCCAGCTTTTGCACTCGATGCATCCGATGCCCGCCGACCGGCAGCCCTCGTTGACTTTTGCGATCGTGTCCTTGCTGCTGAAAATCTTGTGCAGATCGCCCACTGGACACACGTCAGGATTTCCGGGGTCGGTGCGCCGCACGCGGGCCGGATCGGTGACCATGGTCTTCAACTTCTGGCGCACTACCGGCTCCGGGTCGGTCAGCATGATCGTGTTGCCGTAGGACTTCGACATTTTGCGGCCGTCAGTCCCCGGCAACTTTGCGGCGGGGGTGAGCAAGGCCTTGGGCTCGGGAAACAAATCTTCCGATTTCCCGTAGAACCCGTTGAATCTTCGCGCAATCTCTCGCGTCAACTCCACGTGCGCGACCTGATCTTCGCCGACGGGCACGACATCGGCCTTGTAAATCAAAATATCCGCAGCCTGCAGACAGGGATAACCTAGAAAGCCGTAAGTTGCCAAGTCCTTGCCTTTGATGTTTTCCTGCTGCTCCTTATAAGACGGAACCCGTTCCAGCCAGCCCAGCGGCGTAATCATGGAAAACAGCAGATGCAACTCCGCATGCGCCGGCACGTGCGACTGAATAAAGATCACCGATTTTTCCGGATCGAGCCCCGCAGCCAGCCAGTCGAGCGCAACCTCCAGAGAATTTTCCTTCACCCGCGACGTGTCGGCGTAATCAGTGGTCAGCGCGTGCCAGTCGGCCACTTCGAAAAAACATTCATACTCGTCCTGCATGCGCACCCAGTTATCGAGTGCTCCGACGTAGTTGCCGAGGTGCAACTTTCCGGTCGAGCGCATGCCGCTGAGCGCGCGTTTGCGCATTTTGGAAGAAGATGTCATTTGCTTTCAATGGGAGCAGACGGTAAGAGCAGCCACACGACCAGCGGAACCATTCTCCTGTTCACATACGCATGTTGACACACGATGTTCAGAGGTTGAGATATCACGCAGAGCTTAATTCGATACTAACACGCGCAAACCCGCATCCAGAAAACTGAATTGCATCGTCCGGAATGCTTTATAATCGCGAGCTTTCGAAGATTGGTGACGCAGCGTAACCCACAGAATCCGTGAGCACTCTCGCCCGCAAACTTCGCGTCACCGATTACTTCACTCTGGGCTGGGGCACCATGGTGGGAGTGGGCTGGCTGGTCGTGATGGACGACTGGCTCTCGCGCGGCGGGTCCATGGGCGCGCTGCTGGGCTTCGCCATCGGCGGCGCAGTGTTGCTGCCCATCGGCTGGGTCTACGGCAAACTAGTGATGGCCATGCCCGACGCCGCGGGCGAAGTCGCGTACACTTCGGCGGCGTTTTCGCGCGGGATCAGCTTCGCCACTGGCTGGATGATGATGCTCGCATATTTCATCGTCTGTCCATGGGAGGCCGTGGCCGTCGGCCGGATCGCTGGCTACATTTTTCCCCAACTGGATTCGCTGGAACTCTATCGCGTGGCGGGACGCCCGGTTTATCTTCCGCACCTGCTCATCGGACTCGCGCTCACCGGGTTGCTCACCGTGCTGAATTATCGCGGCATTCGGCTCAGCGCAACGTTTCAGAACTGGACCAGCTTCGGCACTCTCGCGCTGTTCATGGTGTTCGTCGCCATCGGAGTCAGCCGCGGATCGCGGCACAACTTTCCGCCGCTGTTCACGCACGCACCTTTTGTTTCCATTCTGCTGGTAATACAAATCGTCCCCTACTTCATGACCGGATTCGAATCCGTGAGCAAAGCCGCGGAAGAAGCCAACCCTGATTTCCGCGGCCGAAGTTTTTTCCGCGCCATCTGGATGGCGATTTTCGTCGGCATACTTTTCTATAGTTGCATCGTCGCCGCTGTAGGATTTGTGGCTCCGTGGCGTTCGCTGATCGGCGAAAAATTCATGACGGCCGTGGCTTTTCAGCAGGCAGTGGGTTCGCGCTGGATCGTGAACATCATTCTTGCCGCCGCTTTGTTGTCGTTGTTCAAATGCTTCAACGGAAATTTTGTGGCGGCCAGCCGTCTCGTGTTTGCGCTGGGACGGCGTGGCCTGATCAATGCTGGCGCTGGCAGGATTCATCCCCGGCACCAGACGCCTTCGACCGCCGTGCTCTGCGTGGGCGCCGCCACGGCCGCCTGCATGATCCTCGGAGATGCCATCCTCGTGCCTGTTACCGAAGTCGGCTCGGTCGCGTGCGCGATAGGATGGTCGGCAACCTGTCTGGCTTGTCTTTTCCTGGGGCGCGCAGGAGCAAAATCGAATCGCATCGATCTTTCGCCTGCAGAGCGTGGCATCGCCGCGTTTGGATTGCTCGTGGGAGTGGCAATGTTGTTGATGAAAATTGTTCCACTCGTGCCCGGACACTTCACCATTTACGAATGGCTGGTGCTGGGAATCTGGATCGCGCTGGGCGCAATTGTGCGACGTGGGCGGTCGCAGGGCTGACAATAGTACATACGATTTAGTGAGATGTTGATCTCTGACGAAGGTGAGAACCGTGAAAATAAGTTTCGGAATGTGTCGAATACTATTCGTGCTTATGTTGCTCAGCGGCGTCGCCATGTTGCGTGCCCAGACTCCGGCAGCTGCCTTCGATGTCGTCATCACCAACGGCCACATCATCGACGGAACCAGTTCGCCGTGGTATTCCGGCGACCTCGGCATCCGCGACGGAAAAGTGGCGGCGATCGGCAATCTCGCAGCTGCGCCTCGCAAGCGAACTATTGATGCTGCGGGCAAAGTCGTAGCGCCCGGTTTCATCGATATGCTGGGCCAATCGGAGTTGACGATTCTGGTCGACCCGCGCCTACCTTCGAAGATTTACCAGGGCATCACCACCGAGATCACGGGCGAGGGAAATTCGATCGCTCCGCTCACCGACGCGCTCATTCAGGCCGGCCACTCCGATTATGACCATTACAAAATCACGCCCGACTGGCGCACCTTCCGCCAATATTTTGCGCGGCTGGAAAAACAGGGCATGGGCATCAACCTCGCCAGCTACGTTGGCGCCACCACGGTCCGCACCATCGTGCTCGGGGAAGAAAACACGCAGCCCACGCCCGGGCAGCTTGAGCAGATGAAGGCCCTGGTGCGCGACGCCATGAAAGACGGCGCAGTCGGCGTTTCCACCGCGCTCGAATATGCTCCCGCTCCTTACGCGAAAACCGACGAGCTGATCGCCCTTGCCACCGAAGCGGGGAAATTCGGCGGCATCTACGCGACCCACATGCGCAGCGAAAGCGATTCGGTGCTCGAGTCCATCGACGAAGCCCTGCGCATTGGCCGCGAAGCCCATGTCCCGGTGGAGATCTGGCACATCAAGGTTGCCGGCAAAAAAAACTGGGGACGCATGCCGGAAGTCGTCGCGAAGATCAACGCGGCGCGCGCCGCCGGAGCTGATGTTACCGCAGACACCTACGCTTACACCGCATGGGACAACGATTTCTCCGCGTTCATTCCTGCGTGGGCGCACGAAGGCGGGTCGGCCAAAATGGTGGAGCGCTTAAAGGATCCCGCAACGCGCGAGCGCATCCGCAAGGACATGCTCATGCCGTCGAAAGATTGGGATGATGAATGGCAGGAAATTCCCGGCCCCGAGGCTGTGATGATTAGCGTGGCCCAGAATCCCAGGCTCGTGCCGTTGCAAGGCAAGCGGCTTTCAGAGATTGCGAAACTCTGGAATAAAGATCCCATGGACGCGCTCTTCGACTTTCTCATCGAAGATCCCTTCGCTGATGTCGCCGTGTTTGGTATGTCGCAACCCGATGTGACTCTCGCACTGCAACAGCCGTGGGTCGCGATCGACAACGATTCTTCCGGCACCTCGCCCGAGGGAATCCTGGGGCAGGAGCATCCGCATCCCCGCGCCTACGGAACGTTCCCGCGCATTCTTCGAAAGTATGTGCGCGAAGAAAAGGCTCTGACGCTGGACGATGCGATCCGCAAGTTTTCCGCGCTGCCTGCGCAGCGTTTACGGCTCACCGATCGTGGCGTGCTCAAGGCGGGCATGTGGGCCGACGTGGTGGTGTTCGATCCCGCAACTGTGCGCGACCTGGCCACCTTCGACAATCCCAATCAGCTTTCCGAAGGGATGGAATATGTTCTGGTGAACGGCGTGCCTGTGATTGAGCACGGCAAAATGACGGGTGCACTTCCAGGAAAGGTGCTGCGCGGGCCGGGATATCAGCCCTAGGAGACTGCGGAAAAAACTCGCTGTGGACACGAAATGCGACCACAGGGGCTGAAGCCCGCTGATTTTCGGGGAGGGCGCGGCGCTGAAGCGCCGCTCTTCCACGGTACTGTACGCATTTGTGGGTTTTGCCGCAGCTTCCCAGGAGACTGCGGCTTGCGGGTTATTTCAGCTCCAGTTATTTGAGCTGCGCCTGCGTTTCCGGACTGGACACCTGCGTGACTCGCGGCTCCGCAACGGTTCCGCTGATGGCATAGACCTTCGCGCTGCCGGCGGCGTTTGGTTTGCTGGTGAATTTGAAGTCGAGTTCACGAGTTAACAAGGCCGTGCCGCTCACCTGAAATTTTCCGGCTGGGGAATCGAGCCTGGCTTCTTTAATCTCGATCTTGCCGTCCTGCAAATGCGCGCGAGCTTGCAGTCGGTCGATCTTGAACGGTTCTCCATCGTTCACCAAAAACAGATGCGGCAACATGCCGTCGCGCACGTCGAACTGCAGGATTCCTTCGGCAGAGCTCCAGAAGTCGGACGACGCGGCCCCCGATGCGGTCAGCTGATAGCTTCCGCTTGCCGTCCCGGCAATCCATTGGTCGTGCATCGCACTCGCAAGTTGCAGCAGTGAAATTCCGGTCACAGTACCGCTGCCCGTGTAAACGGCAGGCCGAACGCTGAAATCGGCTTGCCATTCGCCGCGGTGCTTTCCGCCCAGCAATTCGCCGCGCAGGTCGGAGAGCCGGAGCTTCCCCGCATCCAGCGATACGTCAGCCGAAACATGATTGGCCGAAAGCTGACTCGCTGAAGGCTGATTCGTCGCAAGCTGATTTGTGGCAAGACCGCGCAACCCCAAGCGGTTGGCAGTGATCTTACCTTCAGCGTGCAGGCTGGTGAAAAAGGTCGGCCCCGTCTGGTCGTTGCCTGCGGGCAGGCGGTACCAGGGCCGCGGCTTCGGCCGCGGATTCACAAACTGCGCCACTTCATTCAGATTCAGTGGGTTCGTGGTCAGGTCAAACCTGACAGTGCATGCGCCCGGTGTTCCGCAGCCGCGCGGCAACTCCAGCGATCCCGTCCAGGCCGCGTGAGCGGCGTTCGCGGTGAGTTTCGTTACCCGCACTTTGTCAGGCAATAGCTGCAGGTTGGCCGAGGAAATCTCGATCGGTTCCGCCACTCCACGCACTTCGACGCGCACGCTATGCAGCTTGGCTGTTCCGGTCACTTGCGGCTGGGGAAGATTGGAAAAACCGGCGCGTGTTCCTTCCATCCAGCCGTGCCACGTTCCTGCAATCTGCAAGTCGATCTGGGCCTGGCCATCGGCCGCGGCTGCGAGTGCTGGTAATCCAAACAACCTGGCAGTCCGCAGCGTTCGCCCGACTTCGGCTTCGCCAAGCAAGGCAATCCGATATCCCGAAAGTCCGATCCAGCCGCGCGCCACGGAAGATGTGCCGCGTCCGCTCGCGAGCGGAAACGGGCCGAACTGCAGGCCTGGTCCCGCGTTTCCCGCCTGGCCCCCCACCAGCCTGCGATCCGCGGATCCATCTGCGATGAAGCTGAAAGGGATGCTGGCCGCGTCCAGTTCCGCCTTACTGCTCGGCGAGGTGAGGCGCAGCCTGATGATTTCTCCGCTGCCCGAAAATTTGCGCGCACCGTCCGCTGGTCCATTCCTCTGCATCATCAGGCTGCCGCGCATTTCCCCGTTTGACGCCAGATCCTCCGGCAAACTTCTCTTGGCGTGCTGAGCCAGAGCCACCAACGCGCTGGCGGGCACCTCCTCCGCGTTCAGCACCAGGTCGTAGCGATGGCTTGCCGGCAGACCCACGTCGCCCTTCAGCGTGACCTGGCCGTTTCCCACCGGGACGCGGCAAAAAACTTCGTGCACTACATGATCGAGCGAACTGTATCTTCCGTCGCAATGCGCCGCCAGAGGCAGCGTCTGCGCGTTTGAAATGTCGTAGCGGCGAAAATCACGAACCGAAGCGTCGCTGATGACCTGCAGATTGGTTGGGGTTCCCGCAAGCGTCATGTCCAGCTGCACAGCTCCGCGCCAACCCTTATCTTCGCCACTCAGGAATTTCGTAAGCTGTCCCAGCTGCGGACGATCCCATTCCACGCTGAACTGCATCGGCGTGTCGCGCAGGCTGAGGGCCCGCTGCCAGGTTCCGTTTACTCGCAATGTACCGGTATCGTTGAGATTCACATCGCTGCGGAAGGGTTCCGCCTTCAGCCGTATCCCCCAGGTATTTTCCGATTCCTGCCACAGCGCGAAGTCGGCATTAGTGAGCGCGTAGGGCTTCTTTTCCTGTCCCACCTTAAAATTAATCCGCCCCGAACTCACCTGAATGTATGGGAAAGCCGGCCGCGCCTCGGACTTGGCTTTTGCCGTGGGCGCGAGCGGCACGTGAGAAGTGCGCTCCAGCAGGGCTTCCAGGTTCCAGCGCCCATTGTCGCCGTGCACCAGATTCAGGCTGGGGTCGCTCACATCCAGCCGGGCAATTTCCAAACGGCCTCTGAGCAGAGAAATCAGCCGCAAGTCGGCGGTCACTTCTGGTGCACGCAGCATCGGTTCCTGGCCGAATGCGGGATCGTCGTAAACCACCAGATTTTCGAGGTCGAATCCCGGACGCGGCAGCAACCGCAAATGCACGGAGCCGATTTCTACCGGGCGCGCCAGCCCCGCGCTGATCGACGCGGCAATACGCGATTTCAGACGCGATGCCCCCGGACGCAGCAGAAACAACAGCAGTAGCAGCACTGCCGCAACAGCGGTGCGGCGTTTGGAAAAGAAAAACTTCACCTTACGACCTGTAGAGTCCGAGACCAGCGTGTTTCGTCGAAGAAGTGAAAGATCTCTTTGCCGGCAAATAGAAGACGATCGCCCCAGCCGGTTTTCAAATATTGCCGGTCCGGCGTTTCAAACGACCAATAAATGAACATCGGCCGTCCAATCACGTTTGCTTTCGGAATGAAGCCCCAGAAACGGCTGTCGAGGCTGACGTCGCGATGATCGCCCATGGCGAAATAGTGATCCGGAGGCACCACCAGATCGCCGTCCTGAATGTGTGTTGGCAGTTCTTCTTCCCATGCGGGAGTCACGTTGTACGACTCCGAAGGCGGCACCGCGGGAAAGTCGTCCCGGTACGCAGCCGGCGCGAAGTCTGGACTGTAGTAAATGTAGGGTTCCTTCAGCGCCTCGCCGTTACGGAAAACCGTTCCGTTGCGCAGGTGAATGTGGTCCCCTGGAATCCCGATGATGCGCTTCACCACATACATTCCAGCCTCGGCCGGGTCGGGGTGCAGAAACACAACAATGTCCCCGTGGTGAATGTCCCGATAGGGAAGCAGCGGCCCCACCCACGAGCTCTTGGGCGCAAACTGCAGGCGGTTCACGAATACGTGGTCGCCGATCAGGAGCGTGTTTTCCATCGAGCTCGATGGAATCTCAAACGCCTGCATCACGAAGGTGATGATGAAGAGTCCGGTGACCAGCACCGCCGCCAGCGAAGACAGAAACTCCACCGTCGTTTCTTTCGGTTTCTGTTCTTCGACGATTTCGGTTTCGTCGTCCTTCGAAGCCACAAGCTCCGCTGGAGTTTTCCGCTTCAGTTCTTCGCTGCGCTCCGCAATTTTTTCTTTTCTTGTCAAGATGATCGTTCCCAGAGCCTAATGCCGTTACAGCACCGCCGCCCGGCGCCCTCGCTAAGCGCAGCCGGGCGCTCGACCTGGTCCGTGAGCGCAAAAAAATCTCGCACTCAAACCAGTCTAGTGTACCAGCCGCAGTGTCCGATTCCAGCGCGTGATCTGAAACACATGCGTCACCGCATAGGCGATGTGGTAGAGCTTGCCACTCCAGGAAGACTCCGGATCGCCGTCCCAGGTTCGCACCGACCAGTAAATCAACAGCGGCCTTCCCAGGATATTCTCGCGTGGCACAAAGCCCCAATACCGGCTGTCCTCGCTGTCGTCGCGATTGTCTCCCATCACGAAGTAGTGTCCCTCCGGCACAATCAGCTGGCCATCTTCCACCAGCTTCCGCATCTCCAGCCACCATTTTCCCTCGAGGCCGAGGGTGATGGGAGCATCGAGCCGCGGAAAGTTGTCGCGGAACATATTGTCAGGGGGGAACAGATACCGTACGTACGGCTCTTTCAGCGGTACACCGTTGATCAAAACCTGCTTATTCACCAGCCGGAGTTTATCTCCCGGAATGCCGATCACGCGTTTTACGAAATGCTGCTTGGGATCGACCGGGTAGTGAAACACAATGATGTCGCCGCGCTCGATCTTCTCGTAAGGCACCAGATAATTGTCCGGATTGCGCTCGCCATAGCAGAGCTTATTTACTAAAAGATAGTCTCCCACCAGAAGCGTATCCATCATCGATTCTGAAGGAATCTGGAATGCCTGCACGATGAAGGTGATGACGAAGACCGCGATCACCACCGTTCCCAGCAGGGACTGCACCGAACCGATAAGGTCCGATCCAAGAGTCCGTACCAGCTCGTGGTGGCTTTCGTTCGTTGCGAAGGGCCGCTTGGGAGCGGTTTGGCCGAGGACGGGCTGATCGACCGTAGCAGTCTCGATTTTGATGCCGGGATCCGGGCCCACGGGCTCCGGCGCGGCGGGCACAGATTCGTCCGCTGCAGAGGCGGTGCCGGTTGGGGTGATTTGGTCGTCAGCTGAATCCATGAACTCTATTTCTCCGCCGTTTCCGCATGCGTCTTGTCTGGCGCTGGCTTCGATCGCGAAGCCAGGTAGGTCAGCAACTGCCGCGCCGCATCCTGTTCGGCGGTTTTCTTAGTCGAACCCTGCGCCCGTCCCACGAACTCTCCCTGGAGTTTTCCATCTTTCATGTTCAGACGAACTTCCACGGTAAACGTCTTGCGGTGTTGCGGCCCGGCTTCCTCCACCAACACATACGAAGGTTGGGGCAATCCCAGTCCCTGCAATGCTTCCTGCAGCGCCGACTTGAAATCTGTAATCGGAAGCGCGCCGCCTTTCAGCGCCATGCGCTCCAGCTCCGGCGCCACAATCTCCCGCAGCACGAACTCGCGCGCGGCGTCCAGCCCGCCATCCAGATAAATTGCCGCCAGGATGGCTTCGAGTGCGTCCACCAGCAGCGCCGTTTTTCCCCGGCCGCCGCTTTTTTCTTCTCCGCGGCCCAATCGCAAATAGTGGCCGAGCTCCAGCTGCTGCGCCACCTGGATCAAGTGCCGCTCACTTACTAGATGCGCGCGCAGCTTGGAAAGTTCGCCCTCGCGAAAATGGGGAAGCCGCTGAAAAAGCTCTTCGCTGGTAATCAGCGAGAGCACCGCATCTCCCAGAAACTCCAGCTGTTCGTTATCGCTGACCTTGTATTTGCTATCGCCGGCCTGTTGCGATTCCTGTTCGCGCGCCTGCGAACTGTGGGTGAGAGCCTGTTCCGCCACTGCACGGCGGTGAAAGTGGTAGTTCAAAGCCGCTTCCAGCGCGGTGATTTCCCGTTCTTTCATGTGGGTCCAATACAGGCCTGGGCTCCGCCCATGACCATGGCAGCACCGGGAACCCTATTTCGGCGCTGGATTCTGTCCCGGAGCCGTGCCACTGTTGAGCCGGGTCAGCCGATCTTTTTCGTCGCGCGCGGCTTTTCCCGCCGCCGTGCCTTCCTTGGTCAAATCGACGGCCTGGTTGGCGTACTTGAGAGCTTCCGCATATTTCGTCTGCTGGTCCAGCGCCAGCGAAAGCCGCAGTACTGCAACCGGATCTACCTGCTGCGGAAACGCGTCGATGGATTTGCGCAGGTCCGCCTCCGCATCGGTCCATGCTTTGGCGTTGTATTCGATCGTACCGATGATGGCGTACGCTTCCGATCTTAGGAACGCCTTATAGAGCACGACCTGGTCGGGGGGCAGGCCTGCAGTCGGAATGTCCGTGTCCACGGTAACCAGGGCGCGCTGTGCGTCTTTCTTGGCTTCGTCAAGTCGCTGGTCTCTGTCGAGGTCCGTGTCGTGGGTTCGTTCCGCCAGCACCTGAGCCACGCCTACCAGCGCTTCCGGCTGGTCGGGGTCGTAACTGAGGACCTTGCGCGCCATGTCCATCATTTTGTCGGCACTGTTAGCCTGCTGATACCCGTGCATCGCTGACCCGTAGAGAACCATGCGCAATTCGCTGTCGGTAAATTTCGCGGCGAAATCGTCAGCCGCCTTTTCTTGAGCGGCCGGATCCGTCAGCGCCGCTGCTGCTTTGTAAGCTTCAAATTCTTCTTTCGTTTTGGCCTGAGGTGGCCGCTTGCCCTGCGGCGCTGCCGCCGCTTGCCCTGCCGCTGGCGTGGTCTGGCCGTTTGCTGGTGCGGTCTGCCCACTCTGCGCAGGTTTGTTCGCGTCTTGCCCCAGACTCCAGACCGATATTCCCAGCACCGCCACTATCATCGCTGCTCGCTTCATGCGTTCTCCTATGCCTTCGAACATCCTAGAATCTCAACTGACTTCGTTGCCCACTGCCGCTGCACAGCAACCGGGCATTGTAACCGGAATCACAAGTTGCCGGTCATCCTTAGCAAGCGTTTTTTGCACTGCGAAAACCTGCCCTGAGCGAAGTCGAAGGAGATCTGAGCGAGCCACACCAAGCATCGCGTTCTTTGCGACGAACAATCGGGGCTTTGGCTCGCCTCCTTAGCAAATTTCGCTTACCGGCCTATTGCGGGCTTCGAGGGAGGCTCATAAGCCCGTGCCAGCCCTCGTTCCGCCGCCGCCTTGACCTCCGGCAACTGTCCACCCGCCGTCAATGCCGCCTGGTACTCGATCACGGCCGCATCGCGATCATCTTTCAAATCCAGAATCCTTCCCAGGTACACATGCGACCAGGCAATCACCCGGGCCTCCTTGGCTTCCGCGATGGCTTTGTGAAAGTTTTCCAGCGCGGCCGGCATGTCCCTGTTGGCCACCGCCACTTCCGCCAGGATGAACGAGGCCCGCCCCTGGTCCCCGATCTTCTTGTCCATCGCCTGCTGCGCCAGTTCCCGCGCGCCCTTCATATCGCCCGCTGCCAGCCGCTTCTCCGCATTCACCAGCATCTGGCGATCCTGCAGCCGCGACAGTTGCAGCAGCTCCGGCGATGCGGACGTAGCAAAGTCCACCTCCGCGGCCGCTTTCTCCTCTTTCCTTATATCCAACGCGTCGAGTATGTCGGGATAAGCACTGCGAATTCCCGCCGGATCTTTCTCAAACGCCACCAGCGCGTTGTAGAAATATTTTGTCAGAATGTAGCCTTGCCGCACCGCGTCATCCACCGCTTGTGCCCGCATCGCTTCCGCGGTCTGCTTGAAACCGGTGGTTCGAATCTCGATCGCCCGCACCAGGCATTCGGTTACGAGCAACGAAATGTCCGTCCTGAAACCTTCCTCGATCGGTGCGCGCTTCACTGACTGCAGCAGCGGCTCCAGCCGTTTGATCGCGATGGGATGCTTTTCCGCCAGTGGGTCCATCAGGTAGTGCAGAAAAGTATGTCGGATCTCATTCATCTTCAGCGGCGAGTCGGCCGCCGAGTCCGGCGAGGGGGACACCACCACGTCATAGTCCGTTCCGTAGTTGCGCGCGTTCGTCTGGCTGGGATCTCCCATGAAATCCAGGTAGACCGTGAAGTTGCGCCCCAGATATCCCCCCGACTGCAGCTTCAGGTAAATCTCGGTATCGAACACCATCTTCGCCAGCGGAGCATGATAGCGGCTGGCCACGGCCGCATAGTTGTTCTTGTGCCGCTCCCAGATCGCGTGCAGTCCCGCTTTCTCGTAAAACTTTTCCAGCAGCGCCCCGAATCCCGCAATCGGACCCGCATCCGGAGGCATCTCGTCTTCTTTCACCTTTGGGAGAAAATTCGGCGGCCCCTGCAGATAAAGCGCCAGTGAAATATACTGCGACAAGTCGTGGGCCGCGCCATTTCCCCGGGTGGATTGGTAGAAGTCGCACAACGCGTTGGCGGTGGCCTGCGCATCATCGGAGGCCTTCAGATTTTTCTCCACCTCCGCCCGGATCTCCAGCCGCACGGGATCGGAAATCGTCAGACCATCATCGAACCCGCACGCGTTCACCGCAGTCAGCACGGCAAACAGGGTTTCATTGGTGGTATCCAGCGTAATGGGAGAGTTCCCCTGCCCAGCGCAAAACGGCGCCAGCAGCCCCAACAAAGCCACCAGAATCGGCCCTCGCACCCGTAAACTCAGGAAAAACCTCCCCAGGATGGCTACTGCATGAAGTGCCCCACGACGACCGCCGCAGGCCAGCCGCCAAACGATATCGGAAACCTAATTAAGTTTAAGTGCTTCCCGCCGGAGGGGTCAAACCCCGTCAAACCCCAGGGGGTGGAAGGAAGGGACGGCAAAACTGCCATCCCCCTTTTGCCCCAGCTACCCGAACGAGTCTGCCGGTGCGCAACGCACGGCACGCTGAGTGCGGCGTGTGGGGAATGCGGGGGGGAGCGAGGGCAACCAACATCGACAGCTGTTAGGTCGACCTTCGCTCATTCGAAACGCAGCGCTTTGGCTGGGTCAAGACTAGCAGCCCTCTGCGCCGGAATGAACGTGGCGATCGCAATTATGAGCTCCAAGACTAGAGGCACGGCGACGAACACTGCCGCATCATGAGACGAGACGCCGAAGAGAAGCGTCGCCAACAGTCGCGCAAGGAAAAACGCAGCGCAGACTCCACAGATGACACCCAGGGTCCCCTTCATCAGACCTTCCCGAAGGATCATGTTGCGAACATTCATTCGACCCTCACCCAGCGCCATGCGTACACCAACCTCATGCGTCCGCTGCGCGACCGAATAAGCCATTACGCCGTAGACTCCAACAGCGGCAAGCAGCATCGCTGTAACCGCGAAGAGTGACAGCAGGAGCATATTAAAATTCTGTTTCGCAATGGATCGTGCGAGCAGGTCGTCCATCGTATGCACTTTGCCCACGGGCCTGCCCCCGCTTGCTGAGCGCAGTTTCTCGGAGACGACTGGGATGAATTTGTGCGGTTCCACGTTTGTGCGAACCATCCACCATATGGGGCCGAACTGCGACATGAGTTCGATAATTCCGTCCGGCGTCTGTGCATCGGGGATCACCATCGTTGGCTCTGGATCATCGGTCAGATCCTGTTCACGCGTGTTTGCAAAGATGCCGATGACGGTTCTCGGCTTGTCTTCGAACTTTGGTCCCAGGCCTTTGCCGATCACGATCTGTTGGCCTAACGCATCCTGTTGCGGCCAATAACGCCTGGCCATGGTTTCGTTAATCATGACGACAGGAAATGTCACCGAATCATCATGCGTATTGAAATCTCTTCCGCGAAGAATGGGGATTTTGAGAACGCCGAAATAGCCAGGGGACGCCGCAATCCATTCGCCGTCACCCGAAATTGCAGAAGTGGCCGATAGAGATGTAAACGGAAGGCCCATTCGGTCTGTGAATGGCGGACTGAAAGTGGCTGCAGCAGCGTTCACGCCGGGGATTGCATTCAACTCCTGGCACCCATCACGAACCATCGCGGCGAGGCTCGCAACTGTTCCGGCGCTCCCGCCGCGCATGGACATGGTCATCATGAGGAGATTGTGGCTATCAAAGCCAGGGTCGACACGGTTCAGCAAAATGAATGTGCGCCCCAGCAGAGACGCCCCAATCAGCAGAACCAGCGAAAGGGCCACCTCGCTGATGATCGTCAGGGAGTGCAACCGTTTACTGAGTGCTCCCGGCCCGTGACGGCCGCCCGTTTCGTGCAGAGAGTCAACGAGCTTTTCTTGAAGCACCCGCGACGCTGGCAGAATTCCGAAAATGAGTCCGGTTGCGATGGAGAGCCCAACTGCGAACGCCATCACGCGCCAGTCGAGCCCGATAGTCACGTCTGTTCCTGTAAGGCGCGAAATGCCACCCGGGATTGTCGTCAGCACCAGATGGACGCCAACAAGTCCCGCGATGACGCCGAGGAAACAGCCGAAAAAGCTCAACAACAGGCTTTCGACGATTAACTGCCGAATAATCCGCCCGGCGCGCGCACCAATTGCAATTCGAATTGCGAACTCACGCTTGCGGACAATCGCTCGAGCCAAGAGCAGGTTTGCGAGATTTGCGTACGCGATCAGCAGAACGAAACCAACCGCTCCTTGCAGCGTGAGCAGCGAGGAGCGGATATCTCCGACCATTGCATCATGCAACTGCCGAAGCTGGAACCGGTAATCGGGTCGGGCAATTCAGAGAGCGGCCTGGCGGACTGCGAAACTGCGTCCAGTTGTGCGTTCGCCTGATCCAACGTCACTCCCGTTTTTAGACGCGCTGCTACCGCGAACGAATGAAGCTGGTCAGTGGAGTTGAGATCGAACTGAAATGGAATCCAGAGTTGAGCTTCAGGCTCCGAGTTGAAACCTTTCCCCGTAACGCCAATGACGGTATACGACTCTTTATCGAGCGCAATCGTCTTGCCAACAATGTGTTCATCTCCGGCAAATCTGCGCTTCCAGAGATGGTAGCTAAGGACTACGACCCTGGGACCATTAACGAGATTGTCGGCTTGGCTAAAAGTTCGACCAAGCAGGACCGGTGCTCCGAAGAGACGGAAGTAATTCGATGTGACGTGGATGCCGTGGACCTGTTCAGTTGCGCCGGATGTGAAGCCCATCTCGGACTGTCCGAAGTCATATGCGGCAACATCCTGTACCGAATCCAGGCGCTCGAGCCAAAATCGAAAATCGGGAATCGATGCCCCGGGCGCCGATCCTGTGGATGAAGATAGAAAGAACTGCACGATGCGGGAGGGATCCGGGTAGCTGAGGGGACGAATTAGAACAGCGTTGACAACGGAAAAAACCGCAATGTTGGTGCCGATCCCCAGCGCCAGCGTGACGACGGCACAGACTGTAAAGACAGGGGCGCGCCCCATCGAGCGGAAGGCATGCCAAAAGTCCTGACCGGCCTGCGACAGCCAGAGGAACGAGCGCTCATCTCGCTGCGCCATGCTTTCTCAGACACCTCACATGCGACGAAGGTTCCTGGTGACGAAACATCATAACGCGAGCATGCTCCGCTGCTCGCTATGTTCCTGCGAAGGATCTTGCCTGCTTCGTGAGAAAGCTGCCCTGAGCGGAGACGAAGCATGGCAATTTCCTTCCAGATGCTAAAATCTCAACCGCCCAAGAATGTCCATCCCCGCAACGTCGAAAACCGGGAACGATGCAGGTGCGCAGCGCGAACGTTTCTATCGTCCTGAGCTGGATTGCCTTCGTTTTTTTGCTTTCTTTGCCGTTTTCATCTTTCACACCTTGGGGGGCGGCGACGCGGCTTATTTTGCGGCGCGCGGTGTTCCTTTCGCGGGCTTGATTGCGAGCGCGGCCTCCGCCGGACGATTTGGTGTGGACCTCTTCTTCTTCCTCAGCGCTTACCTGATCACCGAGCTCTTGCTCCGTGAGCAGGAACAGTGCAGAAAGCTCGACCTGCGCTTCTTTTACATGCGGCGCATCCTGCGGATTTGGCCGCTGTATTTTCTCGGGCTTCTGATCGGAGTCTTGCTGCCGCTGGTTGACTCCAGTCAACATTTCCCGCCGAAGTATGCGCTCGCGTTTGTCTTAAATGTTGGGGAACTGGCTTCCGCTCCATTTCCAAGTCGTTTCCCTGATGTGGCCCCTGTGGAGCGTCAGCCTGGAGGAGCAGTTTTACCTGCTCTGGCCGGCATTCCTATCCAAAGGAGGCCAACGGAAACGATTGCTCTACGCTGTCGTGGCGCTGTTGACCATAGCCACGCTCGCGCGGCAACTCCTATTTGGCGTCGCGCGAGCCCAGCACTCTGAGGTTTTCATTTCCAGCTGCACTCTCACCCGGCTCGATGCTCTGGCCCTCGGCATCGCGGCTGCTGTGCTTCTGTGGAAGAAGCCGATAACCCTTTTATGGCCGTCGCGGCTAGTTCTGTTGTTGGCAGGTTGTGGATTCTGGCTCGCCGCAGGACATCTCTTCAGCCTGACCCGCAGCTTCATGCTCTTTGGCTTTCCGGCCATTGCGGTGGGCGCCTGCCTAATCTTTCTCTCGGCACTGGGCTCGCTGCTGGCCCCGCGCTGGCTCCGCTATCTGGGCAAAATCTCCTACGGCCTCTACGTATTTCACATGCTCGCGATCCACCTTTCCGTGAAATTGTGGGGAGGAGCCGTGCACAATCTGCGCGACTTTTTCTTCTACTGGTGCTTGAGCCTGCTGGTGACCTTCGCGATGGCGGCGCTTTCCTACCGCTATTTCGAGTCGCCCTTCCTTCGCCTGAAAGAGCGCTTCACCCGCATTGAGTCGCGCCCCGTTTAAGCACCGGCAAGATGCGGCGCTGCTGCGCGAAAATCGCAGGATTCGCAGCAGAAGCTAGGAATGGAAGAACCGTCCACGCCGCCGTTGGGATGCGGGTGGAGAATCGGGATATATTACTTGTTCCTTAAGGGGCACATGAGCGTTCGAGGCTTGGCAGAACATTTGAGCAGAGGTGGTACTGCGTCGCCGCCTCCCCTCGAAATTTGGGCGTCTTCCCATCTATGTCACGCCCGAGGCCGGACTGCGCTACTGGTCGGCCATGTCGCGAGTGGACCCCATGCTTTACGACATGGCGGTAGAGATGATGAAGCCAGGTTCCGTAGTATGGGACGTGGGCGCCAACGTAGGACTGTTCAGCTTTTGTGCTGCCGCGCTCGCGGGAAAGTCCGGATCGGTGCTCGCCATCGAGCCCGATCCCTGGCTTGCCCATTTGATCAATCGCTCGTCTCAGCGGATCGAGGTCAGACGATATCCGTGTGCGCAGGTTGAGGTTTTATGCGCCTCAATTTCGGACTCAAACCGAATCTCGAAGCTGGCCATCGCCGAGCGCGCCCGGGCTTCGAACTACCTGGTTGAGGCCACGGGGTCGACTCAAGCCACTGGCGCGCGCCGCCTTCAGCCCACCGTTTCCATAACCTTGGATTTTCTTCTGGAGCATTTCCCCCCGCCCTCCGTTTTGAAAATCGACACGGAGACGCACGAGGCAGGTGTTCTAAAGGGAGCAGGACGCGTCCTGAAGGAAGCCAGGCCGACCATCTGGTGCGAAGTCTCGGCTGAGAACTCCGTTGAAGTTACCAAACTATTGCACGCGGCAAAATACCAGCTCTACGCTGCGCAGGTCCGTCCCCACCGGCCTATTGATCGAGCCTTTTTCCACACCCTGGCGCTTCCGTCCGGTTCGAACTGAACCGGTAAGCCTCGCTTCCCGCGCACGCTGATCTTGGAAAACTGATCTCGGAAAACCAGAGCGCCGATCTCGCCATCCTCTCCCTGCCCCGTCAACAGAGCGGCCCAGTGTACACTTCGAGCAGGTGCAGAATGCTTCACTTGAGAAGGGAATCCACGGGAAATCAGCCGCAGGCAGACACCCGCAAGGCTATGGGCGGCGCAACTCGACAGCTTGATTCGCCCGAACAAATTCTCCAGCAGTGTATTTCCCGATCGACATCAAGATTGGATCTCTGGGTTGAATTCATCCAGTCCTGCGGCGTGCGGCAGATGGCCGAAGTAGGCGTCTACCGCGGAGATTTCGCGGCTGCCATCTTGCAGCGCTGTCCCAGTCTGATCAGATATTACATGGTTGACCCCTGGAGGCACTTGAGCGACTGGAACAAGCCCTCCAACAAAGCCGACGTGGAACTAGAGGCGTTCTTCCAGGAAGCAAAAGCGAAAACCGACTTCGCCTCCGCCAAACGAGTAATCTTGCGCGGCAAAACTACCGAAGTGGTCGACCAGATCGCCGACAGCGACGTGGATTTTGCCTACATCGACGCCGATCACACCCTGAAGGGCATCGCCATCGATTTGATTCGCGTCTACCCCAAGGTGCGCGACGGCGGCTTCGTGGGCGGCGATGACTTTACCCGATCCGTGTGGGAGCACAATACGCGTTTTGAGCCGACGCTGGTATTTCCGTTTGCCGTGTATTTTGCAGAAGCGGTCGGTGCGACCATCTACGCGCTACCGCACTCTCAGTTCTGTCTCCAGAAAACGAGTTCCCCGCAATTCGCTTTCGTCGATCTCACCGGCCATTACGACGACCTCGGTCTTCGCGACCAATTCGCTCCCGAAAAACTCCTGAAACTCGCGGCCGGTGAGCGCTTCCCTCGCCTGCTGTGAGTCGCCAGGAGAATACGAGCGTTCCTTCCGGGATAAGAATGTTGGGACTAAGAATCGAGATAAAACACTAGCAAGAAAGAATGGCTGGCTGAAACGGCCAGATAAGAACAACGAGTGTCCCATTTCTCGCATCTTTTGCGAGAAATGGAGCGCAGCTACCCTCTTACGCTGATCTTCGAAAACGAGAGGACCGCCCGCCCCGCCGTCGGCTTGCCCATCGACAGGGCCGGACGGAACGTGGTGAAGGTCATAAAATCAATCAGCATGCTTTTCTGCTGTGGCGCCAACTCCTTGGAATTGTCTGGATCCGACAATATGCGGTAATCCTGTACTCGCCCGTTGGCGTCGATGTAGGCTTCAATCACCAGCGAATCGTCGTTGATCGGATTCATGCCGAACGAGCTCTGCTGCAGCTCCGGCGCCTGGTTCACCATCACCAGCGGCACGTCTTGATTATTCGCCTGCAAGGTGGGCACGGCAAAGAACGCCATCACCACGCCGAAAATTACGAGCGACGTCAAAAATCCTGCCACCGCCGGAACCATAAACGCATTCAGAGCATTCTCCAGCCGCACCAGCGGACCTTGCAGCGGCTGTCGCGCATGTGCCGCCTCGCGCGAAATCGCCAACCGCAACTTCAATCCCAGATCTTCTGGAGCCTTTGGCCTTCCCACGCTCACCAGCATGCGCTGCGTCTCGCGCAAAAGCTGGTATTCCTGCCGGCACGCCGCGCAATCCGCCAGATGCCGCTCCACTCCCAGCATCTGCCGGCCCGTGACCGCTCCATCCAGGTACGGCGAAAACAGCTCCTTCGCCTCCGTGCACCGCATTTTCTGTGCACTCATGGCATCACCTCTATCCTTCTCCCCCCTCCAGAAACCTGCGGCTCCTGCTTTGAATCTCGCGGAGCCGTCAACCCCATTTCCGCTCCCACCTGCCGGATGTAAGGCGTCAGCCGCTGTTTCAACGCTTCCCGCCCGCGCGTCAATCGCGATTTCACTGTGCCCAGCGAAATCTCCAGCACCTCGGCAATTTCCTCATACGACATTTCTTCCAGATCGCGCAGAATCAGCGTCGTGCGGTAAGGTTCCGGAACTTTTCGCAGCTCCTCTTCCACGCGTCTCTGCACTTCATGATGCGCCACGTTCTCGAACGGAGACTCCGCATGATCAGTCAGCGCCACCTGCATTTGTGTCGACCCTTCCACCATGCAGTCCGAATCCGCCGGCTCAATCGAAGTTTCCTGCGCCTTGTGCCGGAACCACCACCGTCTCCGGTTCGCCGCTTCATGCAGCGCAATGCGATAGATCCAAGTCTTCAGGCTGGACTGTCCATGAAACTGTTTCATCCCGCGAAACACTTTCAGGAAAACTTCCTGCGCGGTCTCGGCAGCGTCCGAAGGATCGCCCACGATCCGGTAGACCAGCCCATACACCGGCTGCTGAAATTCCCCAATCAGCCAGGCGTAGGCCTGTTCCGAGCCAGCCTTCAACTCGGCGACCACGGCCGCTTCCTGCGTCTGCGCCGCGATCGGACTCGCCAAATTTCCCAAGGTGGTTGCTCCCGCCATAATCCTCCGGCGTCCCTCAATTATAGGATTTCCCACCCCTCCGCGTCCGGATATTTCAATCGTGGCCACTTACCGTCGATTAACGGCCAGACGCGGTACGTCTGAGAAGATAGACTCCGCGAGTGCATCCAGAGTTCCCGCAATAAGTGCCTTATTATCAGGCGTCCGAAGCGGAGCGGGAAGCCGTGGGTGACTGCGGGAGGTTCTCGAAACCTGGTTGCACGGCTCGCTGTGTCGGAAGTAACCTCCGGAGGTTACCAGCCACCTGGGCCCAAGGAACTGTGCTGTAATCGGTGTCGGGTGGCGCAACGCTTGCAGCGTTTGCGACAGCCGTGTGCGTCGAATGCAGCTTTAGCCGCTCAGTCCTGACTCCCTGTCGGGAAACGAGAAATGCTCCGCTGAGCCGCCGAACGTCCGCGCAGCTCACCCGCCATCTCAGTTGACGAGCGCCTCTGCAAGATCTGGCGCGTCGTTGACCCGGCAACGCCCTGTGTACGCAGCCTCCGTCGGCTGCGTGAATTCGAGATAGCCCTTCTGTGCATGAATCCAAAGGTGCCAGCCCCAGTGCGACGCCAGGTGATCCTCGATGGAGTGTGGGAGCAGCTTGCCGATACCAGGAAGCCAGTTTGGATTCCAGAACATGACGTCGGTTTTGACACTCTTGAATTGCCAGAACATTCGCTGCGCCGATGCTCTCGAGAAAACTTGTGAAAGCGGATTATCGGGGCCGTCGGTATTTCGGTTGAGCATGTTCTGCGTCGCCAGGTAAGAAACAGGGTCCTGGCGCATGAGTTCTGCATGCCGCCGCAGATCTTTTTCCGTCTCCCCAAAAATCGTTCGAGCCAGCTTGATACCCAGCTCCGTTCTAAGCAAGTGCGCGCGCAAACGGCGGACCACTCCTAGATTCACACGGTAATTAAACGAGTCGCGGTAATAGAGCATGACCACGGCCCGTCCGCCCGGAGAAAGCACTCGATGAACCTCGCAGATGGTCCGAGGCGTATCCGGTGTGTGGTGGAGGACCCCGTGGGAATACACGAGGTCAAACGAACCATCAGCGAAGGGCAAATTCTCGGCGTCGCCTTGAACGAAATGTCCTTCGAGACTTGCCAACTGAAAGCGCCTGCGCGTTATGCTGACCGCCGCATCGGTCAGGTCGACCGCCGTGTAATGGGCACCGGCGCGCACAAATCGTTCGGCCTCACTGCCGCATCCGCAGCCGATTTCGAGCACTCGCAAGCCCCCGGTCTTTTCGAAACCTACCGCCGCCGGCAACCGCGGATGCACTTTGTACCTGTGCTCGTCGAGGCTTCGATAAAAGGCTGGACTTCCGCTCGCCTCATTAGTGAACCATGAGTCACAAGGCGATCCTTGCCAGAATGCCTGAACCTGCTTTTTGATATTTGACCGAAGAACCGAGGAAGTGGAATTCACAGGCTGTTCGGCAGGAAAAAGCTCAGGAGAGGCGAGAAGCGATTCAGTCATGATGCGCCCCAATCGTGGACTCGAAGTCGAGGCCAGTTCAGTTTTCGGGCACATTATAGGGTCGTCGATCTGTTTGCGCTATCAGTGCGTGTGGCAGCCGTTTTAGCGCAACGTCCCCTCGGAATCTTTAGACAAATCCCGCCCGCTCGATTGTCCTATCATCGAGACCGAATCGTGCCCAACCGCACCGACGCCGCCGAGATCGAGTCGATCTACCGCCAGCATGGCGCGGCCCTGCTCCTTTTCGCCGCGGCCATCACCGGAGAACGCAGCCGCGCCCAGGATGCGCTCCATCATGTCTTCCTCAAACTGATCGAGGACGGCAACCTGCGCCACGGCCTCGACAAAAAAGCCTACCTGTTCGCCTGCGTCCGCAACGCACCCTAATCCAAAGCGAGTGTAGGAAGAAAAGCAGGACCTGGCCAATGCTCGCGCAGGCGCGTCCCTCGCTGCAATGAGTGGAGCAAGAACCGGATGGCCCATCCCAGCGTTCTGCGTGTGGGGCTTCAGGTGAGTGTCACTTGCGCGATAAACTCTTACTCTCGCGCAACAGCGCTGCCACCGCGGCAGTGAACACGCCGCGTACCCCGGGCTCGAAGTCGTGCAGTGAGTTGCCGATCATGAGCATCGCCATGCCGTGCGCCAGCATCCACAGCGCCAGCGCCAATCGGGTGTGATCGTCGGGAGCCCCGCCCAGCTTCTCGGCCAGCTTCCTTCTGACCACGTCCAGTGCGGGCCTGGTCTCGCGGCTGGGAGCCCGCCCGGCGCGCGATGCGCGGAAGAGTTCATATTCGTGCTGATAGAACAACTCGTATTCATGCGGATGGCTTAGCCCATAGTCCACATAGCGCTCGCAGATCTCTTCGGGCGTTCGCGAAGCTTCGGCGATGGCTGTGATCTCTGCCCGCA
>JBAUAN010000170.1:0-2129 GCA_049675725.1 Candidatus Sulfotelmatobacter sp.
TGGCATCTGTTGTGACTGAGCGGCACTTGACGCTTCAGGCGTTCCTTGTCGCACGTTGGCAAACCACGTACCGAACGCGAATCCCAGTGCTAGAGCAGCACTGGCAATAACGGGCAGCCAAATAGCCCAGACCTGCTTTTCCAGCCTAACAAGGAAATCGTCCATCTGCTGCGCCCTAGTCGTCATGCTCCGCAGGAGCGAGTCATTGGCGCTTCTGACCTTTTCGATCACTCCGATGTCAGGGTGAGCCACTTCTCGTAGCACGTTCACAAGTTGCTCTTGAACGGAGTTCATTTCAGAACAACACTGGTCAAGCGCTCTGGCGGTATCCGGCAGACCGGACTGCTGGAAGCACTGTCGCAGACTCTCGCCCAGCAGCTTCGCAATTCGGGGCGGGTCCAACCCTGTTTCCAATTCCTTCGGCAAGTGGGTAAGACGTGATTCAAGTAGCGATGTGTATTCTTCCATTCGCTTCTCGACCGCATTGGCCTGAGACGCGGAAGCTTCCAAGATCTTCCGCAATGACTTCCGCTCTGCGGCGATCTCCGCGGGCGTTTCTCGGGTGAGCAACGCGAGGATGCCCATCGCTTCCAGTATCCGGAGCATCTCGTCGTTTGGGCTGAGGGTGCGAGTGTGTGCGATGACCCTGTAGTATTCCGCCTGCCGTCCAGCGGGCACCAGTCCTGCCAGTTCATCGAACAGGGTTTTGCTCTCGGACTCTGCGCCCGCCAAATTGAGGAGTTCCTGCTCGGGGCTCATGGTAGGAACATCTCCTTTGCGCGGTCGAACTCGGAGAAGAGCCGCCGCCTGTAGCTTTCAGCACGCATCACGATCGAGGCACGCTTCAGTTCGCTGATCGCATTCTGCCTTGTTGCAACCTGACCAAGGCGGATACCGTGTTGCCGCGCGGGGTTCTCAAGTTCCGCCAAGCGAAATTCCATGCGAATCACGATCGGCGATAGCGCTTCGCGGAAACGAACGGCTTGCTCAGCCGAATCCCAGTAGCTGAAGTCCGACTGAGGACTTGTCGCATTCTGGACAATCAGATACTGCACCCGCTCCTGCAGTCGGTTTGCCCATGCGAGGACACTCTCAACGCTTGCCGGGTCTGGCGTGACAATGCCCACAGCAGTGAAGCGCGCGCCGGTGGCCGCGACATCTTCATACATCGCGTCAAACCAATCACTCGCTACCTGCCCCGAACTGGCTCCCATGTCGGCGAGGATAATCGCGGCGCCGGATTCGAGATGATCGACGAACGCGTCGAGACCGGCTGGGGTATGAATATTTACCTTGGCCACTGACCCGTTGAAGAAGTGCTTGAGCGATCCCCGTGCTTTGTTTTCCGTATCGAGATCGAGCAGCGTGAACGGAATTTCATTGGCTTCGAACCACTCAGCGAGGACGACCATTAAGCCAGTCTTGCCAACTCCGCCTTTGCCACCCATAGTGAAGACGACTCGTTTGTTCTTCGTTTCGGTGTTCATCGCGATCCTCCTTGATTGGTGAGCTTCAGCGGTTCGCTCTCTTCGAAGTGAAAGTGTTTGGGTTTTGCCTTTTGCTCGACTGGTTTTGCTTTGAGCGCCGCAATTCGGGAGGCCATGTCGTCCGAACTCATACGACTGTTCACGGACGATTGCGGTTCGAGCGGTGGCAGTTCGTACTGCACTTGCTTTCGGTGTTTGGCACGAACCTTGATGAAGGAGTGAATTGTGCTGACGGCCACGTCGAGGCCGACACGTTCGCGAAGGATTCGAACGATGTCGCGATACGTGCAGCCTTTGCGTCGCAACTGCCGAATCAGTTCGCGGTGAGTTTCGAGTTTGGAGCGAGGTGATTTCTGCGGGATGGAATCCAGCAGGGAAAGAAGCGATGGGTCCATGATTTTCAGGCTCCTTAGCACCTGGCCATCACAGTCCGTTAACAGTCCGATAACCCGTCTCCACAGTCCGATAAGGGCCCTAGAGTGCTATCCGTACCGTTTAATTTCAATCAGTTACGGACTCTAGGACGACTTTCACGGCGGTAACACGGGTTCAAATCCCGTCGGGGACGCCAAACTTGACAAGATCGTCCGCATCATTCAAAGAGTCGGCTAAATCCTGCATTATGGACGTGTTTTGTGAGTT
>JBAUAN010000171.1:0-2802 GCA_049675725.1 Candidatus Sulfotelmatobacter sp.
TTTGCGGGATTTGTCAAGAACCTGTGGTAGTTTTTGGGTAAACATGCGGCGGTTTTGTCACGCCAGTGCTGGAGCGAGTCAGACTCCCGATGAGAAACGTCGCAGTCACATTATCCACGTACCACGGGCGCGGAATGAAATGTAACCAGGGGGCGCTCCTGGCCTCGGGAAGTCTTTTGCTGATGGTCCTCCTGGCTCTGGGGAGCATGCCTTGCCGGGCGGCGGACTTGACCGGAACCATCGCGAAGATCCAGCAATTACTACAACAGGGGAACCTTGACACTGCCCAAACACTGATTTCACAAGCATTAAGAGCGTCACCGAATAACGGAGAGCTCTACGATTTTCAGGGAGTCATCAAAGCACAAGAGAATGATTTCGTCTCAGCAGAGGCAAACTTCCGAAAAGCCCTCAAGCTTGCTCCTCACTTGGACGGCGCCTATCTGAATCTGGGGCGCCTTTACCAGGAACACATAACCAACGATCCCGACGCTCGCGAGAAAGCCATTGGCGTCTATGCCGCGCTCCTTAGGTTCTCTCCGGGCGATCAAGAAGCGAACTATCAAAGTGCCGTGCTATTGATGCAAAAGGGCCTCTACGCTCCATCGCTACAACGCCTGGACCGGCTCTCCGCTGAGGCACAAGAACACTCTCAAGTGTTAACAGTTCGCTGCGGTGATTACGCGGGATTGAGCCAAGGCGATAAAGCGGCACTCGCGGTCGACCAGATGCTGCAGAGTGCCGATCTAGTCGAGGCAGACGTTACCAGCATCCTGCCAATCCTGGCGACCCGGAGGTACAGTCAACTGGCTCTAAATCTCTTAGCGCACCTGGAATTGCGGCATCTTGCATCTTTTGATTCTCTGCGCAGTCTGGGATCGCTCTATGAGCGCGCAGGACGACTCGACGAAGCGCGCAGAGTACTTGAGGCTGCCGCGCAACTCCAGCCGAACTCGGTTCCCACGCTCCTCGAACTCGCGCGCGTCGCGAACCGTCAAAAAGACGACAAGGGGGCACTAGGATACTTGGCTCATGCGCGCGACCTCGAACCGAACAACGCCTCGATTCACTTCTTTTGGGGTCTTGTCTGCATTAACCAGAATCTCTGGGAGGAAGCTTACGAGTCCCTGAAAAAAGCGGTTGCGCTTGCCCCGAACAATGCCTATTACAACTACACCATGGGCGTCGTGACGATGCGGCGCGAAAATGCGGGTGAATCCATCCCCTATCTTCAGAAATACTGTCAACTCAAACCGCATGACCCTCACGGGCGCCTAGCCTTGGGGGCGGCGTATTTCAATAGTAAGGACGAGGAACAAGCGGAAAAACTCCTATCGGCGTGGCATGATTCACAGACCGCCGCCATCGCCAACTTTTACCTTGCGCGAATTGCTGCCCACCATGACAGACGTTCCGAAGCTATTCAAGACCTGGAGCTCACGATTAAGGCTCGTCCGCGTTATGCGGATGCATACGCTGAACTAGGTATCATTTATCTGAAGCAAAGAGAGTATCGCCAAGCTGAAAATGCTTTGCATGCGGCTCTCAAACTAGACCCGGACAACTATCTCGGTAATCTGAATCTTACAATTCTGTACAAGCGAACGAATAATCCTAGAGCAGAAGAGCAGGAGGGACGGCTTGAGCAGGTCACACAAGAAAAGGCCCAGCAGGCCAGGGAGTTTATGCGGATGATTGAAGTCAGGCCGTAACCGCGGTCTTTGCACTAACTTAGTGCCACTGCCGCTCGATTCCATCAAAGGATAGTGTCGCCCCGAAAGCGTATGCACTGGGCTCGCGCTTACGATGCGGCTATTGGACCGAGGGGAGTCAGTAGTCACGGGCGCGAAAGAAGGGGGGCTCGGCCAATCTGCGAGCAAGAACTTCTCTTCATATAGAATCACTCCCACCTTTCTTGGCCTTCACGAATGGTGATGTAGCGATCGACAGGTAGATTCGTTAAGTGCTGCTTCAGCCCGCTGGGCTGGGGCCAACTGACTTCCAGCCAGTCGATTTTTGAACGCTTGCCGATTCCTAGCACAATGCGCGGATCGTGCGAAGAAAGGTAGCTGCCCCCGCCCACCTTCATTCGCCTCCTCTTCAGGTCGGCAGCCTGGTAAGTGATACGAGCACCGACGGCATCCACATTCGCCTTCTTGCCGACGAGCTTCACGCCCAACCAGTGGTTTAGGCTACCGATGTTGTTCTTGAGAAGTACGGGCCCCTCATTGTTGTTGGAAATCAAAACATCAACCGCTCCATCATTGTCGAAGTCTCCTATGGCTAGGCCGCGCGCCGCCATGGGCCGTGAGAATACCGGGCCACTTTCCAGGCTCACATTTTTCAATTCGTTCCCAGTGTTATGGAAGAGCAGTAAAGGCTCGAGGTACCTCACATTGTCGTAAATCTTATCGATGAGATCATCGGGATGCCCGTTCGCGATCATCAAATCCAGATCGCCATCGTTGTCATAATCGAAAAACTTCACCCCCCAGCCGCTCACTAGCTTAGTGGCGCGTGCAACGCCTAATGGCATTGCGATATCGTCGAACGTTTCATCGTGTCGGTTCCGATAGAATGCGTCGAATTCGTGGTCGAGGTTGGTCACGAACAGGTCCATCCACCCATCCTGGTCGAAGTCTGCGGAGTCAACTCCCATCCCAGACCGCGCATTTCCACCCTCACCGAACGCAACTCCGGCAGAAAGCCCAACCTCTTCAAACCGCCGGCCGCCCCGATTTACGAACAGAAAATTGGCCACAGTGTCATTGGCTACGAAGAGGTCCATCCACCCATCATTAT
>JBAUAN010000172.1:0-43397 GCA_049675725.1 Candidatus Sulfotelmatobacter sp.
CGCACCGCGTCCGCCGCAAACGCCAGCGGCTTCCTCCTAGTCTCCTTATCGAAAACGCCTCGGGTCGAGATCCCCCTCTCCCCAAAAGCTTGCCCCGAGGCGTTTCCGATCAAGGCTAGCGACCATAAGGAGAATGGGCCTTCGCCCGTTCTCCTTAATTTTTGTTCGCGAAAATTAAGCTATGTTCGCTGCACGAACCTTAGAGACGCCGAGTTCATGCAGTAGCGAAGGTGGGTGGGCTCGGGGCCATCGTCGAAGACGTGGCCCAGATGGGCATCGCATTCAGTACAGGAAACGGCCGTTCGCACCATGCCGAAGTCGATGTCGCGGGTCTCAGTTACGTTCTCGGCGGCGAGCGGCGCCCAGAAGCTGGGCCATCCGGTGCCGGAGTCGAATTTCGTATCCGAACTGAACAGGGCGTTGTCGCAGCAGATGCAGCGGAAGATTCCTTTGGCGTGCAGGTTCCAGTACTGGCCGGAAAAGGCCATTTCCGTGTCGGCATGGCGCGTGATGTCGAAGGCGTTGGAGGAAAGCTGCTTGCGCCAGTCGGCTTCAGACTTCACTACTTTCGTGACATGCACCGTCTTCAGGCGCTCGCCGGAATCGGAGAACTGGACAATTGTGACTTCCTGAGGAGCGCCCGCCGCGGCGACTACTTCCACCCGCCGGGACTTCTTCCACGACCACAACGCCAAGCCTCCCAAAGTTGCCGCGGCACTGGCGATGAACATGCGGCGCGTGCGGGGGGCGCCTTTCGCTTCCAGATTGGAATCGAACACTTTCTTTTACCTCCAGGAATTCGAGAAAAATCCAAAGCTTTCAACCGCTAAGTTCGCGAAGTAAGGCCACGAAGGTCGCGAAGAAAATATTTTTACTTTCCGGTGTAGAAATCGGGAAACTCCTGGCGCAGATGCGCCACTTTAGGTGCGTCGTTGAACACGATGTAGGGCTGGCTGGGATGCAGGGACGCATAATTTTGATGATAGGCTTCGGCCTTGTAAAAAGCCTGCAGCGGCAGAACTTGCGTCACAATCCCGCTCGAGAACACGTGGGCGCTGTCGAGCTGTGCAATGTAGGCCTCGGCGATGCGTTTCTGTTCGTCGCTATTGAAGAAAATCAACGAGCGGTATTGCGTGCCTTCATCGGGGCCCTGGCGGTTCAGTTCGGTGGGATCGTGCGCGACTGAGAAGAAAATCCGCAGCAACTCGCCATAGGTGATCTTCGAGGGGTCGTAGACGATCTGAACGGATTCGGCGTGGCCGGTTTCGCCCGTGCTAACCGTTTCGTAATCGGGGTTCTTCACCGATCCGCCTGAGTAACCGGAAGTGGCGCTGATCACGCCTTTCACATGCTGGAAGACTGCCTGGATGCCCCAGAAACAGCCGCCGGCGACAACCGCGGTCTGCTGGCCGGGAACCGTGGCCAGCTTGGCGTCTTGCGCGGGCGAGGGAACGGCGGAGGCAGCGCCCGCTTTGGCGTTACAGGCGGTCGCACCGAGAAGCAGTCCCAGGATAATCAAAGTTGATTTGAGTGACAGAGTGGGCATGTTGTGGTCCCCCTTGTAAGCACGAAGGAAGAGTGCTACCGGATTGGAGTTGCGGGGCGAGAAAAAGTTTCAAAGTCGCCGCCAAAGGGCATGGACCACAAAGAACGCTAAGGTACACGAAGGAAAACCTTGCCCAAACGACTTCTCGCTTGACATTTCGCCTTCTATTCGCCAACATGGCGACATGGCGATTACACGCAGGCAGCATGAAGTTTACGACTTTATTTCGCGATTCGTGGCCGAGCATGGCTATTCTCCGTCGTTTGAAGAGATCGGCAAGGGGCTCGATCTGAATTCGCTGGCCACGGTGCACAAGCACATCTCGAATCTCGAGAAGAAGGGCTTGCTCACGCGCGACTACAACCGCAGCCGCTCGATTGACCTGCTTCCTCCCAAGGGACGCCTGAAACAGGCGATGAGTGTGAACACCGGTCTGGTGCTGCCACTGGTGGGGCGCATCGCCGCCGGCCAGCCGATTGAGGCGGTGGAAAATCCGGAGACTATTTCCCTGGCCGATTTCGTGCGCTCGAAAGATGTGTTCGTGCTCGAGGTACGCGGGGAATCCATGCAGGACGAGCACATCGTCGACGGCGACTATGTGCTGGTGGAAAAAGCCAAGACGGCGCACAACGGCGACATCGTAGTCGCACTGGTGGATACGAGCGACGCCACGCTGAAGCGCTTTTACCGCGAGGGCGATAACATCCGGCTGCAGCCTTCGAACGCAACGATGAAACCGATCATTGTTCCGGCGGCGTCGGTGGAGGTGCAGGGGCGAGTGATTGGAGTGTTGAGGAAGTATTAGGGGGCGGGTTCAGGCTCCCGGCTTCCGGAACAGCGGCGTCAGACTTCGGACCTCAGACTTCGGCCCTGAGCCATTCGGAGTGTCCAGGGCATCGCCTTCAGGGCTAGGGCTGAGGCCTGACGCCCAGCTTCTGGACCGAGCTGATTATGAAATCTCGACGCCGATTCAGAGGTGGTTTGATCGGAGCTCACACCGTCGCTGGGATTTGTCTTTGCTTGGGTTTAGGCATCAGCAACTCGGTGCGAGCGCAGAATCAGGCAGCCAGTCAGGCTGCGGCAACGCCCGGCGCGGTCACGAAGGAGAAAGTTTTGACGAGTCATGCCATTGGAACATTTGAGGTGAAAGTGGTGCCGCAAGCCCCCGACGCCGAGGCCGATACAGGCCTGGGAAGAATGTTGCTCGATAAACAATTTCACGGCGATCTGGAAGGAACCAGCAAAGGGCAGATGCTGGCGGCCATGTCGACTGTGCCCGGGTCAGGCGGCTACGTGGCCATGGAGCTAGTGACGGGAACGCTGAAAGGCAAGAGCGGCAGCTTCGTCCTGCAACACAACGGCATCATGACGCGGGGCGTACCGCAGATGACGGTCAGCGTGGTGCCGGACTCAGGGACCGCTCAGCTGGTGGGGCTGGCAGGTGTGATGACTATCAAAATTGCCGACGGGAAGCATTCGTACGAGTTCGAGTACACGATTGCGGAAGCTCCATGAAGGATCGCTTATTCCGGCTCCCGGTTGCGATTTAGGCTTCGACACCACGGAAGTTGCAGATGTGGCGAAAATGCAAAAAGCCCGGGACGATCCACGGGCGTTTCGCTGAAAGCTGGGAATGGATGGCTGAAGGCCCAGCTTATCCCACGTGCTTATCGAGAGCCTGGGCGATCGCGTCTTTGGGCTTATAGCCAACGAGTTGCTCGACGACTTGTCCGCCCTTGAAAACCAGCAGCGTGGGGATGCCGGTAACTTTGTACCGCATGGGCGTGGCGCTGTTCGAATCGACGTCCATTTTGCCGACTTTGATCTTGCCCTGATAATCCTTGGCGAGTTCGTCGACGATGGGAGCGAGGGCGCGGCAGGGGCCGCACCATGTTGCCCAGAAGTCGACCAGCACCGGCTGATCGGATTTCAGAACGTCCTGGTCGAAATTCGCATCCGTAACTTCGACAATTCCATTACCTGCCATGATCTTTCTCCTCGTTGTCACGTTGCGCTGTCCGCGAACGCTCCATCGAGCCGGCGTTGCTGGGCCTAGCGATCCGTAAAACGCCTCCGCGGAGGGAGGCTAGTTGATTATTTTAACACCTCGGGTTTGATGCTATTGGCGGTTAGAAGGTCGCAAAAACCACCAAAGTCACCCCCCAGGACCCGAAACGGGCCCCCAGGGCTAAAAGACAAACTTAATAGCGGCCTGCATCAGGCGCGGGGAGGCCGCGCTCACCACCTGGCCGAATGTTGAACTGTTGATGTTACCGTTCACCGCGGCGGGACCGAAAAACTGTGCGTGATTGAAGGCGTTAAACGCTTCCATGCGGAATTGCAGCGACCTGGATTCGGTTAACCGCACGTTTTTCATTAACGCGGTGTCGTAGTTGTCCAGCCCGGGACCATAAAAGAACCGGCGTTTGGCATTGCCCGGCGTGCCCAGGGCCTGCAGGCTGAACAAGGAAGTGTTGAAATACGGTTGCCCGTTGCGCGGATTGGGATTCAGGTTCAGCGGCCCAGGCGTGTACTGGGGCTCATCCACGCCATAATTGTTGATGCCGTTCGGCTCCGCGCCCAGCAGGGAATTGTCGCCGTAGTTGAGCAGCGTTACCGGAAAACCACTGCTGAAATGGGTAATGCCTGAAACCGTCCAGCCTTTCGCCCAACTGTTGGAAGCTCCGAATAAATGCTCCAGCGGAAGCTCGTACGCGTAGCTCATCACAAAGTTGTGTTTCACATCGAAGGCCGACAAAGCATAACTGAGCGCGGGATTGACCGGGTCCACTTCTTCGCCCACGTTGGAAGACTGATCCATCGATTTGCTAAAGGTGTAGCTGGCGAATAATTGCAGACGCTTGCTGGTGTGGCGGAGGCTGAGCTCCAGCGCGTTGTAGTTGGAATTGCCAATGGTGGATTGGTTGGTATCGCTGCCGAAACTTGGCCCGAGCGGTCCGCGGGTCCCGTTCACGGTTTGCCCTGCAGCCGTGGTGAAAACGTTGCTTTCGCCAAACGGGCCGCAGGCTGCGGATCCGGGGGCAACCTGGCTGGTCTGACTCAAGCTCAGGCACAACGCTGGGTTGCCGGGGTTCGACTCCACGAGCACCAGCAGGCGGTGAGACTGGTTGCCCACGTAGCTGGCGCTGAACACCGTGTTGTCTCCGAACTGCCGCTCCATTGAGACCATGTACTGCTCGGTGTAAGGGATGCGGTTGCTCACGGGATACGCCGGGATGCCGCTGATCGGCACATATTGCGACCAGTCGACATTCGGGTCGGGGTTACGGCTGGAGGAATTCAAGGGCGCGAAAGTGACGGGAAAATACTGGCCCAGATTCTGGCCGTTCGAAGCCGTCACAAAGGGGTTAGAAAACGACGGCGGAGCGGGACTGCTGTATGTGGTTCCGTAGGGAGCATTGGCTGCAAGGACTCCGATGGTGAGGGCCTCGATGGAGGTGTAATACATTCCGAAGCCGGCGCGAATGCTGGTTTTGCCGGGACCACCCAAGACCTTGCCGAGAAGGCTGTCGGACGAAACGTCTGGTGAATAGGCGAGGCCGACGCGCGGCGAAAATTCGTCGCCGGGAGGCGCAAGCGTGCGCCGCACTCCGGGATCGGTGGGATACAAGATTCCCAAAGGCGCGCCGGGAAAGACTACCGACTGCTTGCCCGGTTCGGTGGTTGAGATCTGGTTGTACTTTTCATACCAGGGCTCGATGCGATCCCAGCGCAGGCCATAATTCAGAGTGAGGTTCGACTTGGCGTGCCAACTGTCCTGTGCGAAGGCGCCGGTGTATTTATTTCGTCCGTAGAAAGGATTCAGCTGGCTCTGGTTGTACTGGCTGGGAATCCCAATCAGGAAATCGGCGAAATCGAGACCGGTCTGGCTGCCGGTGAAGAGGAAGTTGCCGTTGAACTGGGCAATCGGATTCACATTGACCTGATCGTAGTGAAATTCGCCGCCGAATTTCAGAGTGTGACGTCCGATTACTTTCGAAAAAGTGTCGAGCCACTGGACGGTATTGTTGGCTTGCTTCAGTTCGTTGGTATTCGTCCCGATCGAAAAATTATTGAAGACAATGTTTTCTACACCTTCGTTTTGCGGCGCAAGAGCCACAATCGTGGGCGCGCCCGAGGACGTGACAAAGCCCTGAGACACCAGGCTCACGCCTAGTCCACCCTGTGGTTTTCCCAAATCGTTGAATGCTCGCATAAAGCTGAAATGGAGCTCATTCACCGTGGTCACATTCAGCGTTTTCGTATCGCCCAGGCTCAGCAGTTGTGCACGACCCAGAGACAGCGCGTTGAAACCTGGGACGCTCGCTCCGCCCTGCGCGACGGGATAAGGATTGTTCAGGGAATAGTCGTCGAGAAAATAGTAGCCGGAGGTCAGTCCCCAGTTGGTGTTGGCGTCGAGACGCAGCGCTCCCTTGTCGTCGCGGAGCGCCTGGTTGCTGGCGGAAGTGGTGAATTCATCCCCGGAAGAATTCGGGACGGGAATGTATTGCAACAAATGCTGCGCCGGACCGGACCAGGCGCGCTGAGGAATCGCTGCGTTCGGAAAGACACATTGCGTGAAATTTGTGCAGGGGGCGGAGTACGTGCCGCTGAGGTCGGGCTTCATCTCGCCCTGCGTAAAGTAGTAAGGCTCCGCGGCAGCAACCGTATAGTTGAAATTCTGCGAGAGCGTATTCGCCCACGCGGGACCGCTCACCGTTGTCGGGACCGTGACCGGTTGCCCATTCAGGATTTGAGTCGTCGAGAAAGAACCGGCGACTTCGGAGAAATCGCCAGAGCGGTCCGCCGTGGAAGGCACCGGAATCAGTCCGGTATCCACTCCCTGGCGCTGGCGGGTGCCTTGATAATCGGAAAAAAAGAAAATCTTGTTGCGCTTGATGGGACCGCCAAACGTTCCGCCGAACTGGTTCTGAATGAAGGTTCCGCGAGTTGGGGAAAAGTAGTTGCGCGCATCGAGATCGGTGTTTCGCAGAAACTCGAAGAGGCCACCATGAAACGCGTTGCTGCCTGACTTGGTGACAACGTTGACCTGGCCGCCGCTGAATTCGCCATACTCGGCGTCGAAGTTGCTGGTGAGAATGCGGAATTCGGCGATCGAGTCGAGGTTCGGAATGATCGCTGTTCCCATATTCACGTCTTCCTCGGAATCGCTTCCGTTCACGATGAAGGCGTTGGCGAATTCGCGCTGGCCGTGAATAGAAACGGTGCCAGGATTCAGATCGCCGGAAGGCGAGAGCGCGCTGGCTCCCACATCCTGCACCGTGTTGGACGTAATGGATGTCGAGGGAGTGACTCCCGCCCGCATCGACAGAAGATCGGTATAGCTGCGGTTGTTCAAGGGCACGTTAGTCATCTGATCGCTGTTGATGATCTCTCCCATCTGGCTGCTATACGTCTCGAGATGGACGGCGCTGTCGCTCACCATCACTGCATCGCTGCGTTCGCCAACCTGGAGCACGGCATCGACCACGAACTGACTGTTCGCGTCTACGATGACGCCGGTACGGCGGTAGGGCTTGAACCCTGGGCAAAACGCTGCCACGTCATAGTGGCCGACGGGCAGGACCGGAAATGTGTAAAAGCCTTTGTCGTCCGATTTCGTGGTCTCGCGGACTCCATTGTCCGGGTTGGTCGCAGTCACTTCCGCATGGGGGATGACAGCGCCGGTGGAATCTTTCACCGTGCCGGAAATACTTCCTCCCACACCTGCCCAGCAACAGGGCGCGCACAGAACAGGGAACGATGCAATCAGGAACAGGAGTTCCATTCCACGGCGCAGCGCCCGGTGCAGCACTGTCCTGCTTCCCAATCGCATGGCCTCGAACGGCATGGGCAAGCTCTTCTCCGAGAACTTCTTTAGTCGTCTATGAATTCTCTGGCGTTTGTTTCGGGCCAATCGGCAGGAAACGCGATATAATCATCCAGTTGCAACTCAGTCGCAATAAATCCAAAAACGAAGAGCCCCGATTTGACGCTCTCTTTCTTTATTTGCAACTGAGTCGCATCTAGGACTACAGAGACAATCATGCCGGAAGCGTTCCGGCAGCGTCAAGCATCGCTGCACGATTTCGTCGCAGACTTGTTGCGACTACTTGCCACAATAGGAGTCGTTGCCTATGCCACTACCTCAAACTGAAATTCCTGGACGGCTGCAATCGCATTTTGCGGAGCGCGGAATCCGCATGACCGAGCAGCGCCGCGCCATTCTGAGCGTGATGGAAACCGCCAGCAAACATCTGGACGCGGCCCAGATCCTGCGCAAAGCCAAACGAATTGATGCCAGCGTTGATCGCAGCACGGTCTACCGCACTCTGCGGTTGCTGAAGCGGCAGGGCTTGATCGACGAACTCGACCTGATGCACATTCACGGCGAGGGACACTACTACGAGCGCAAGCTGGGCCGCGACCACATCCACATGGCCTGCCTGCGCTGCGGCAAGATCATGGAGTTCGTCAGCGATGTTTTCGAGAAGCTGAAGCAACAGGTGGAGAAAGACTGCCGTTTTCGAGTTCTGGTTTCGCGCCTGGAAATTGGCGGGTACTGCGCAGCCTGCCGGGGAAGCAAGTAGCTGAGCGCGGACGGCGGGCAAATAAAAAGCGCCCTGGACTTTTCAGTCAAGGACGCCTCGGCAGCCCTCCCCCAGAACTGCCAAACCACGAGATGGATACTATCGGCACCACCATTTTGTGTAAACGTCACTTTGGTAATGCAGTTTGCCCAAAGTTAATACGGGATCTAACTAAAGTAACGGAAAACCGTTAAAAACGACGCTGTGAGCTGACTCCGCTTGATATCACTTAGCCCTGCGCTAACCTCTATTAGCCTTGTCTGTGTCTCGCAACTCAGGTGAGTTCCAACTTCTCGTCGACCAGTTGCTTATCGCTTTCATCACTCCCGCTGAGTTCGAACGAGTTGGTCAACGCGGCCTTTCCCTTTTCCACACTGGTGATCACATAAGAGCAGCCAAACCAGTGCGCTTCGGCAAGATCCGTTTGCGACCACTGCGCCGGATGGTCAGGATGGGAGTGATAGAAGCCGATGATATCTTCGCCGCGCTCGCGGCCCTCGCGCTGAATGCGCACTAACTCGCGCGGGTCGATGTTGTAGCGATTCTGCGGCGAGTCGGTCCGCGTGTTGCCGCAGCGCGCCGTCGTGGTCACAATGCGGGCGCTGTCATCGTCTACTCGACCCAGCAGCACGCCGCAGCATTCGTGCGGATAGGTTTCTTCGCCGTGCCGGCGCAGGGAGTCGTAGTCAGTGAGTGTGAGCTTCAGCATGTGGGGGAAACGCAGAAGTCAGAAGTCAAAATGCAGAAGTAACAACGGATCGGCTTTTGGTCTTACTTCTTCATTCTGATTTCTGACTTCTGACTTCATTCACCTTCCGTCCAGAATCTTTCGCTCAAATACTTGTCGCCGGAGTCGCAAAGCACGGTCACGATTACGGCGTGCTGCTCTTTTTTTAATTGCAACTGCCGGGCGACTTTCAAACTCGCGACCACGGCGGCGGCGGCCGAAACGCCAACCAGCAATCCCGCCGTGCGAGACAGGCGGCGGCACATGGCGTAGGCGTCCTCGGTGGCGACCCCCAGATTTCGATCCGCCAGCGTGGCATCGTAAATCTTCGGCACCAGCGCGCTGGCCATGTGCTTGGCGCCTTCAATGCCGTGAAAAGCGGAGTCGGGCTGCAGGGAAATGCACTGAATCCTGGGATTAAGTTCTTTCAGGCGGCGCGTCGTGCCCACGAATGTTCCGCTGGTGCCCAGCATGGAGACGAAATGGGTGACGCTTCCCTGCGTCTGTTGCCAGATTTCGTTGGCAGTACCGTAGTAGTGCGCTTGCCAGTTCGCGTCGTTCGAATACTGGTCGGCATAAAAATATTTGTCCGCATGTTTGGCGGCTAGCTCGCGCGCCCTGCGAATCGCGCCGTCGGAGCCATCTGCGGGATCGGTATACACAATTTCGGCGCCGTAGGAATGAAGAATCTGCTTGCGCTCGAGGGAAACATTTTCCGGCATGCACAGGGTTACGGGAAAGCCTTCCGCCGCGCCCAGCATGGCATAGGCGATGCCGGTGTTGCCGCTGGTGGCGTCGAGAAGCGTCTTGCCGGCGTGAAATTGCCCGCTGCGGCGGCCCTGAGTGACAATATTTCCAGCCGCACGGTCTTTCACAGAGCCGCCGGGGTTGTACCATTCGGCCTTGCCCAACAGTGCTACGCCCGGCAGGTCGGCAGTGACAGCATCCAGGCGTAGCAGGGGTGTGTTGCCGATGCTCTGCAGAAGGCTCTGTCCGAGGCTGGCAGCGCCATTTCCCGCCTCTTTGGCGACTGGCGGGTCAAACGCCCGCGCGAGCTTGGATGAACTCTGAACCATGGTTGAAATTAAATCCTCGTGACTATCGTAATGTGCTACTGAGCCGAAAACACGGTATGTAGTATGGTGTTTGGATGAATCAGGGTTGCACAGCGATGCAACCGATGTAAAGTTACGTTTTTTCTAAAGTGCCTACATCTAGGTAGACCGCATCTAAGTGGACGAGGAAAGGCGAAAGCAGATTGCAATCATGAAAAGCATTGAAGCAAAGACGTATGACGAAGCGGTGACCTGGCTGCGCGATAACGGATTCGATATCACCGAGGCGCCGGGCATGAGCGGGCGCGTGTTTCTTAGAAAATACAACGTGTCGGCGGCCATCCAGAAAACTCCTGAAGACGGCGTGAAGATTTTTGCCTACCCCGGGTGCTTGATCGGCAGCGAAATTTCGAAGCTGGTGAACCGTGGGTATCAGCAATTTCTGAAGACTTCAAAGACCGAAGTGCCGGCCTCGGCCGATCACCTCAAGGCTCTGCATTCGTTTGCCGAAGAACTCAAGATCGCACTCGGGATACCCAGCCTGTACAACGAATCGCTCGGAACCGTGAGCGATTCGTATCAGTACGATCGCGTCAAGGACCGCGACGAAGCTGTGGTCGATCGCCCCAAGCGTCCATGGGAAACTGCGGGCAAGCAAGCTGCGGTGGCCGCGAAGAAGGGGCGGGCGTAAAGGCTAAACTCACCAGTCCGAGCGCCGCCAGGCCTAACGCCGCCAATCTTAGCTCCGCTCCGCGATTCGGATTTCTCAGCAGGTGCATCTCGTGCGAAACTAGCCGCTCACGGAGGTTCCGATGCGCAGCGGTTTCGCAACCGTTTTTCTACTCTCCCAACTATTGTTTCTTACGCTGCTCATACCTGCTTTGGCGCAGTCCCATCAGAAGCCGGTAGTCGAGTTGCCCTCCAGCGAGGCTGCCATCGAGTCCGTGCTGCGCACGCAACAGGACGCCTGGAATCGTGGCGATCTCGACGCATTCATGGCCGGCTACTGGGATTCGCCGGAGCTGACGTTCTTCTCTGGCGCGACCGAGCGCAACGGATGGCAGGCCACGCTCGACCGTTACCGCGCCGCTTATGCGAGTCCGGGGCACGAAATGGGGAAGTTGGAGTTCTCCGCGCTGCGCATCGAAATGCTGGGCCCTGATGCGGCCTTCGCGCGTGGGTCGTGGCATCTCACCATGTCGGACGGGAAGACTCCGCACGGGCTATTTACGCTGGTGTTCCGCAACTTTCCTGAGGGGTGGAGGATTGTGCACGATCATACTTCGGCAGCGGAGTGATTTTGGGTGAGGCGTCCGGCGCGGGTACGGCCTGCCCGCTACACTCCCTTCTTCACCCGCACTTGCACTCGTGTGCCTTCGGGGAGTTTGCCGTTTACCAATTCCACTACACCGTTGCGGATGATGCCTTCAAGTTCCTGCGGAGTTTGGGATGAAAACCTCGCGGCCGAGGCGGCCGCGGCCACAAGGTCTGTGGATGTGCCGGCGTTGGCGCTTGCTGCGCTGCGTCCCATGCCTTTGTCCATGGCTTCGTTCGCCAGGCGGTCGGCTTCCTGATTGTGCTCGCGCAGGGCGTGGCCGATTGAGAACCAGTCCAGTTGCGCGATTAATTCCTGGGCGCGGGCGTGCAGGTCGCGCAGGGTGGGATTCTTCACTTTGTAGATGCCCTTGATCTGGCGGACCAGCAGCTCGGAGTCGCTGATCAGCTTGAGCGCCTTGGGGCCATGCTGGAGGGCGTATTCGAGAGCGCCGATCAAGCCCTGATACTCGGCGAAGTTGTTGGTCTGGTGGCCGAGGTATTCGCTGAGAGCTGCGACTTTGCGGCCAGACTGATCCTGAATGACAACGCCGTAGCCGGCGGGGCCGGGGTTGCCGCGGGCGCCGCCGTCGCTGTGGGCGATCAGGTAGTGGTCGGGGGGATTGTCGCGCGAGTCATCGCGCCGGGGAAGGAGAGGCCTGGCCGTACCACGAGACGAATCAGAGAGCATGCGGTCGAGTTTACAACGAGGAACGGATTGAAGCGCAGTGGAGAGCCGCTTAACGTCACGGACCCGACAGTGCTGGAAATTCCCTGCGCGGCTTGCGGCAGAATGACGAGGATCGGGATCCTTCGACTGCGCAATCGTTTTCGCGTTGCGAGAACAACTGCTTCGCTCAGGATGACAAAACGCTGGAGGTTAGGAATTCGAGCGAGGTCAACGTCCTGCGGCGAGGCGCGTCGCGAGGCGAGCGGGAAGGTTGGCGGCGAAAATGCGGTCCTGAGCGGATTTCAGGTTGTAGGGAGCACGGTGAAAATGGACGACCTGGGCGTCGGTGTCAAAGAGGACGAAAGCTGCACGCCAGTCGCCATCGCGGGGTTGACCGACGGAGCCGGGATTGATCATGTAACGGTTCTCCGGTTTCAGCTGCAGCGAAACCGATTCGGCTTGTCCAACCGTGCGGTATTCGGGACGGAAGCCGTCGGCTCCGGTTTCGTTGGCGAAGAATCCTCCCTGCAGGTGCGTGTGCCCAAAAAAAGTCAGGGGCACGGACGAAGCGATCAGCGGAGCGAGGGCATCGCCGATCGAAACCACATATTCATCTTCATCGTTGGGCGAACCGTGGACAAGCTGCACCTGTGAAATATCCCGCAGCGGCTGCGGGCCTTGCGGCAAGGTGCGGAGCCAGGTGAGATTGTCGTCAGTGAGCTGGTCGCGCGTCCAGATCGCGGCGGCGGCGGCCATGGGGTTGAAATCATCGAGGGCGATCAGGCCGGTGGCAGCTTTGTCATGGTTGCCGCGGACGAAAATCTTTCCCAGGTTGCGGGAGCGCTCGGTGACTTCGTTGGGGCTGGCGCCGTAGCCGACGACGTCGCCGAGATTTGCCACCAGGTCGAACGAGGGAGCCGTGGCCAGGCAGGCTTCAAGCGCTTCGAGGTTGGCGTGAATGTCGCTAAGCAGCAGTATGCGCAATAGGCACCAGACAAACTGCCGATTATAGACTAGCGAGCGGATTACGACGCCACTCGACTCGCGAAAAGGTTTGCGCCCGGGCAATCAAGCCGACGAGCTTCAGCCCTTGCGGGACTCTCGCTGCCGCGCGGAGACGATGTACCAGAGCGACTAGGCATTGATCACGGGGCAGCGGGCCCAGTGACCGGCGCCTATTTCGACCAGTGGCGGCATCGCCCGCGCGCAATCCGCTACGCGAAACTGGCAGCGTGGTTCGAAGGCGCAACCCGGGGGCATGGCCTGGAGCGGCGGCACGGTTCCTTCGATGGTAGAAAGCGGTTGAACGCGGTCGGTCTTGAGGTCAGGCACGGCGTGGAGCAGGCCGCGAGTATAGGGATGCGCGGGCGACTGGAAAATCTCGCGCTTCGTTCCAAGTTCAACCAGGTTGCCGCCATACATCACGGCGACGCGGTCCGCAACTTGCGAGATGACGGCAAGATCGTGCGAGATAAAAAGCATGGCAAGGCCGAACTTGACGCGAAGTTGAGCAAGCAATTCGAGAATCTGCGCCTGGATGGTGACGTCGAGCGCGGTGGTGGGTTCGTCTGCGATGAGCAGTTGCGGGCGATTGACGATGGCCATGGCGATCATGACGCGCTGGCGCATGCCTCCGGAAAGCTGGTGAGGATAGTCGCGGGCGAGGCGACTGGGCTCGGGGATGGCGACATCGTTCATGGCGTCGACGGCAAGCTGCCAGGCATCACGCTTCGAAGTGGAGTTGTGCGCGAGCACGGCTTCGGCGATTTGTTCGCCCACACGCATCACGGGATTGAGGGCGGTCATCGGCTCCTGAAAAATCATGGCGATGCGGGAGCCGCGAAGCTGGCGCATGGAGTCGTCCAGCAAAGCCGGAAGGTTCCGCGGCGCGGAGCCCTCGCGAATATCGGCAAACAAAATCTCGCCCGAGACGCGGGCTTGCGGCGGGAGCAGGCGCATGATAGCCAGAGAGGTAATCGACTTGCCGGAGCCGGATTCGCCCACCAGTCCGAGGACTTCGCCGGCGGCGACGGAAAAAGTGACGTCGCGGACTGCAGGAAGGACGGGCGAGTCGCCCGTCCCCACACGGGTCTTGGTGGGGAATTCGATGTTCAGGTGGCGTACTTCGAGAAGTGGAAACACGGAGTCATGTTAACAGGGCCGGACGTCACCCTCCCGGCGGGATCCGTAGCCGCCGATGGGAAAACTCAACACCTGTGTTTCTTCTCCACGACTCTGGTATCCAAGTTAATGGAAAAGCAGCGGGACTTTTCATCTTTAACCAGGAGCGAATTTCCCGAAAGCCTCAGATCGATGATAAAGACCCACTGGACATCTTCTTCCAATTTCGGATCGATCTCTGTCTCGAAGACCGTGATCTGAAATAACTTCTTGCCGCCGGAATCCGACGCGAGTACGTACCCAACCCTGCCATTGTCATTGGGCGCGGAATACTTTATGCCTTGGCAGAGGACAGGCGAGACGGGAGGCGGAGCAGCTCGCTTGGCAAATAACGGCCCCATGAACAGCGTGAGGGCAAGGACTGGTACGACTCGTAAGAGCTTGCTAAGAGCAACGCATTGTCTGTGCTCCTGTCCGTCCCTCACGGCCCCTCCTAATCGCTGGGCTTGATTTTAGGGCACACTCGCTCGCGGGATAAGTGGCTTGTCTGGGGCAGTTGCGCGCTAGAACCAGCTGCTAACGGTGAATCTTCCACGAACCAGGGTGCATCTTGTAGATTGGTAGTATGAGCAAGATTCACATTCCTACGCCTTTACGCCAGTATGTTGGGAAACAGGCCACCGTGGAGGTCTCCGCGGCGACCGTTGCTGAAGCCATGGACGCGCTGGTGGCTAAGCATCCCGATGTACGGCGACATCTTTACACGGACCAAGGCAAACTGCGCGCGTTCGTCAACTTGTACGTCAACGACGAAGACATCCGCTACCTGCAGAAGGAAGCGACCGCGGTGAGCGAAGGTGATAACATTTCGATTGTGCCTTCCATCGCCGGAGGGGCTGTTTGACTGGGGATTCCGAGGTTGCAGAGTTGAAACCTCCAACCACAACGCGCTGTTGTACGTGTTGCCCTGCCTAGCGGTTGGCGCTCTGATGGCGCGCTCCGAAAACCCAGCGCTCCGAAAAAACGCAGCAACATTCAAACTTGAAATCGAGGACTTATGGCTAGCACCATCACCGAAATTCCAGTAACTCTCAGCAAAGACGAAATTCTGCGCTACTCGCGCCATCTGATCATGCCCGAGGTGGGCATGGAGGGGCAGCAAAAGCTGAAGGCAGCGCGGGTGCTGTGCATCGGCGCGGGAGGACTGGGATCGCCGTTGGCCTTGTATCTGGCGGCCGCGGGCGTGGGAACGCTGGGCATGGTTGATTTTGATGTGGTCGATTACACGAACCTGCAGCGCCAAATTATTCACTCGACCGCGGACGTGGGCAGAAAGAAACTCGATTCGGCCGCGGATAAGCTGAAGGGGATCAATCCGTTTCTGAATTTGCGGACGTTCGATACGCGGTTGAGCAGCGAAAACGCGATGGAATTGTTCCGCGAGTTCGACATCGTCGCCGACGGCACGGACAACTTTCCAACACGCTATCTCGTGAACGACGCCTGCGTGCTGACCGGCAAGCCGAACGTGTATGGCTCGATTTTTCGTTTCGAGGGGCAAGCCAGCGTGTTCGCCACCAAAGATGGGCCGTGCTACCGCTGCCTTTATCCCGAACCGCCACCGCCGGGGCTGGTGCCATCCTGCGCGGAGGGCGGCGTGCTCGGCATTCTGCCTGGCCTGGTGGGCGTGATGCAAGCGACCGAGGCGATCAAGCTGATCCTCGGCATTGGCGAACCTCTGGTCGGACGGCTGTTGCTGATTGACGCGCTGGGGATGAAGTTTCGCGAGTTGAAGCTGCGCAAGAATCCCGACTGCCCGGTGTGCGGCACGCATCCCACGATCTCGAAGCTGATAGACTACAACGAGTTTTGCGGCATTCGTGGGGAGGAGAAACCTGTGGCGAATGGAGTTCCAGAAATTCAAGTCGAAGAGTTGAAGCGGCGTCTCGATGCGAAGGAAGATGTGTTCGTGCTCGATGTGCGCGAGCCGCACGAATACCAGATCTGCAACATCGGCGGACATTTGATTCCATTGAATGACCTACCCAAGCGCGTCAGTGAGCTGGATTCCAGCCGCGAGATCGTGGTCCACTGCAAGATGGGTGGACGCAGCGCCAAGGCCGTCGCGTTCCTGCAGCAAGCCGGATTTAAGAAAGTTCACAACCTCGCGGGAGGAATTAACGCCTGGGCGGAGCGCGTGGATCCGAAAGTGCCGAAATACTGATCGGCGATTGCCGGTAGCCAGTTTCCGGGGAGCGCTTGCGCGCTCCCTTTTTTTTGATCTCACTGCTTGTGTTTTCCCGCCAACGCGAATAGATTACGTGTTCCTCTTCCCCCGGGGAGGCTACATGCCAGTTCATTTCCGCAGCCCGCGCTCGGCCTTCGTGTGCCTGGTGGCGCGGTTTGCGGCTGTAATGCCCTTCTTTCTCTTGCTGGTTGGCTTTCGGCTCACCACGGTGCCTGCATGGGGGCAGACTGCTCCGGCGAACGCCAATCCCGGTCCCAACTCTGACCTGACGTATCAGGCTCTGCGTAATCTGACCCTGGGAAGCGAAGCGGTCAGTGTTACTAACTTCGAACTCAAGCGCGACGCCGGGACGTTCCATTTGCGGTCCGGCACAGTCTGCTTCGTCGCCCCGGTGAATGGAAAGATCACGGGCGCCGTTTTTACCGGAGACGGAAATTTTATTCTCGATCCGCCGTCCGACGGAGAACGCAAGAACCTGAAGCTGCTGACAAAGGAGAGCGAATTCAGCGAAACCTTCAGCCAGATGGTGCTGCGCTTCACGGACACTTCATATGACGACATCAAGAAGGGTGGAACCGTGGTGTCGAGCGGCTGCGATGCTGGCCTGCTCAAGGACAGCCAACATGTAACGCGGCACAAGCTCAAGACAAATCTGGAAGCTCGAATCCTGCAGGACGTGCTCAGTCCGGAGCCGGGAGGTCTGTTCGTCGCTTTCATTCACGGCAAGCACTACGACGGTCAGGAACTCTACACCGTTGATCCGACCGAAGGACGCGAGCAGGTCGATTTCATGACCTACGACGATAACAAATTCGGTGACTGGGCATCCTTCCCCTCATCCGACCAGCAGCGGAGGGCTATGCACGGAGAGCCCATTCGCATCGAGCATCAGCAACTGGAAACCACCCTGGAAAAGAGTGCCAACCTGATTGGCAAAGCGAAGACAACGTTTACAGTGCGACGGAACGGCCTGCGCGTGGTGCCCTTCGACTTGTTCCGAACACTTCGGGTTCGGAGCGTGACCGCTGCCGACGGCCAGGTTCTGTCGTTCATTCAGGAAGATAAAAACGATGACGCGGATTTCTCTGTGATTCTGCCGAAAGCGCTGGCCAGGGATGAACAGTTCACTATCACCACTGATTACGAAGGCAAGGAAGCCGTCACCAACGAAGGCGGAGGCAACTATTTTCCTGTGGCACGCATGAACTGGTATCCCAACAATCGCGGGGCCAGCCTTGGGGAGTATGTCACCTACGACATGACGTTCCACATTCCCAAGGGCATGCAGATTGCCGCCACGGGCGCCCGCGTTAGCGAGAGCAACGACGAGGGACAAAACACTACGGTTTGGAAGAGCGAGGCCCCGCAGACGGTGGCTGGGTTTAATTTCGGCAAATTCAAGATGGAAGAAGCAAAACTCGACAAGCCTGAGTACGTGGTGCAATCGTTTGCCAATCAGGAGTCGCCCAGCTGGGTGCAAGCGCTGCAGCACGAGGCAAGCGGCGACGAGTTGCCGACCCAGGGATCGCACAGCTCCGGGGTTGCCCTGGGTACGATGAGCACGACCGGCCTAAACAAAAAGGCTCTGGCCGAAGGCGAGCTTGCGGTGGAACTCTACAGCGACTACTTTGGTCCGTCGTCATTTAAACATCTGCAACTCACGCAGCAAACCGCATGCGACTTCGGCCAGTCCTGGCCGGAACTGGTTTGGATTCCGCTCTGCTATTACTTCGACACGACCGTGCGCCACCAACTGGGCATGGATTGGGGTGACCGCGGCTATTGGAAGGTGGTTACGCCTCACGAGGTCGCCCACCAGTGGTGGGGACACACGGTGGGATTTGAGTCCTACCGGGACCAATGGATGAGCGAAGGGTTTGCCGACATGTCGGCGTCTCTCTACTTGACCCTGATCGAAAAGAATCCGAAGAAGTTCATCACGTTCTGGAATGATGAGCGGGATTTGCTGCTCGAACGAAACAAAGAGGGGTTTCGCGCGATTGATGCGGGTCCGGTGACCATGGGGTATCGCATGAGCAACTCGCGGACCGGGTTCGACACGACCCGCAGGCTCATCTATCCCAAGGGCGCCTACATCCTGCACATGATTCGCATGATGATGCACGACAACCGGAGCGGCGACCAGCGGTTTAAGGAGACGATGCAGGATTTCGTCAAAACCTATACCAACAAGGCTGCCACCACGGAAGACTTCAAAGCCATGGTGGAAAAGCACATGACGCGAGATATGGATCTGGACGGCAACCACAAGATGGACTGGTTCTTCAACGAATACGTTTACGGCACGGCATTGCCGACCTACAAGATGGATGCATCTTTCGATATTGCAGCGGATGGCGACGTCGTGATGAGCCTCAAACTTGCGCAGTCGAATGTCGACGACAAATTCCGCATGCTCGTTCCTCTCTATCTGGAATTGGCAGATGGGAACATCGCTCTTCTGGGCCGTGCCAGTCTCGTGGGCAACACCTCGATCGAACAGAAAGCGGCACTGAAGGGAATGAAGACAAAGCCGAAGCGGGCCGTGATCAACTACTACGATGACGTGCTGGCGTCACCGAACTGATATTGCAGCTGTGCGAACAAAGGGAGCACTCGCGCTCGAGCGCTCCCTTTGCGTTCGTGTGCACTTCCTCTGTTAGTTACTTGCTGGATCCGGCCTGCATACTGTCGCTGGAATCTCCCAGTTCGAGAGCGAACTTTTTGCCTTCGAAGCGGACGCCAGCCAGAGTCTTGGTTCCGTTGTTACCATTGTTGACCACGGCCGCGTCGTTGGCCGAGGGAGAATTCAGATCGACCACGTGAGCCGGCACTTTGGCAAGCACATTCTTGCCTTGAATGATGCTGAGCTCCACGTTGCCGGCGGTGCCGGTCCACTCGAGTTTGTAATCGCCAGGTTTGAGCGTCGTACCGTTGACGGTGACAGGATTGTAGATTTGAAGCTTCCCTTTGTCGGACGCGAAGGCGCTCGTTGCGAACATCAGGGCCAAACCCATTACCAGACTTTTTGAAACGGTCGCGAATTTCATGATTGTCCTTTTTCTTTCCCGAAAATACGTCGGGAAACGGTTGGGGCGGCCCGGCTCGCGACCTGCGCGAAAAAACCTCTTGTGTTTCTCCGCGAATCGCCTAAAATGCAGCCGCTGGGGTTAGGCACGCGGGCCTTCAGGCCTGCGCTGCTGTGATGGGGGTTTTCTCACCTGGGCCGCCAAACCGAGAATGAGAGAATCCCCAGAACCCCGCTTAAATTTCGTTATAAGGTTGAGCCAGTTCCACTCCTTGTTCGTTTCCATCCCGCCGCTCTGTCTCTCATGTAAGTACGTAGTGCTCGAGCCGGAAGTTCCCTAATTTCGTTCAACGCCGCGATGGTAGTTGGACGCAACGTGGGAGTCTCCGTTAGCAGAGCGCGCAGTGGATTCGTTCGAAGAGAAGGAACAATGGCCAAGTGTTTTGTATCAAGCGAGCACTCAACATAATCGATTGAGGGCTGCGATGTGCGTTAGAAAACGATGATGAAAGGGATGTAATTCTTCGAGCGGCGATATGGCGCGGGAGAATGAGAAAAAAGTGGCCACAGATTTTCGCGGACCTTCACGGATTCTGAGTCAGTGCGCCAAGAATACTCGGGTTGAAATATCCGCGGAAATCCGTGAGGATCCGTAGCAGGGCCCTTCAGTCCGAGCCGCCATGCTGGCGCTCCACGGACCATACGTTGGCCTGATCCTTCTCGAAGGGGTAGACGTGAACCATCCAGTTGAAAACCACAGGGAAGAAGGTTCCGTCGGCAGCGTCGCAGGCTGCCCGGGTAGCGATGGATCCATTGAAGCCGAATTGCGGATGAGGCTCCCGCATCTCTTTTAGACGGCCCAGCGGAGGGATGCAGAAATTCACATGCTCGTGCCATTGCGCGACGCTGAGCGGAACGCGCTCATCGAGTTGATCTTCGGTTAAGCGCTTGGGGGCGGTGTACATCACGCCGACCAGTTTGTAATCGTCACCGTGCTTTTCGTATAGCAGCGATGTGGGATGCTCAGGATTGAAGTTGCGGGCATTCTCCCATCCGTATTTCAAGCTGGTGAAGTGATACATTTTCTGCGGAATCTCGGGGTGGAAAATCCTGAAGCCGTCGGCGAGAGCGGCGTGATAGTCGATGTATTTTTCCGACGCCCGCCGGGCGGCTTCGACCACCCGCCGGGCGCGCTCTGCATCGCCCGGCTTGGGCGGGCGGAGAGCGGTCATCTTCATGTGCGGGCCCATGTCCATGTGGCCTTCCATGGAGTGCATGGCGTGAGCGCTGGCCTCGCTGTCGGCGTCCTTGTCCGCGTCTTTCCCCATGTCCATGCCAGGCATGTCATTCACGTTCGACATGTCGTGATCGGGCATGTTCATACCGGGCATGCTGGAACTGCTGGGCTGGCCGCTCGGCTGGGCCGGTTGCGTCTGGCTCCAGGCAAAGTTCGACAAAAAGAAGGCCGTCAAAAGAACGATCGTTCGGTTGCGCATACAAGTCTCCCCGCTGTGTGTTGATATTAACCCTGTCGCAGCGCAGTTGTTTCGGCGAGAAAACCAGAGGTTACTCCGGGTTACAGAGGTAACGAAGATCTGTCTTGAGAGTCGAATTTCTTTGGCGCACCTGCGGCTGCGGCTGACAAGGTGGCCGGGATTCTGGTACACCTAACAGCTTGACCCTGGAAACGATCGTCTTCCTTTTTTTCGCCGGCGTGCTGGGCGGAGCGTTGAATTCCGTGGCTGGCGGCGGGAGTTTTATTGCATTTCCGGCGCTGCTGCTTACGGGCGTGCCTCCGATTCCCGCCAACGCCACGAACACGATCGCGCTGTGGACGGCGGCTGCGGCTAGCGGAGGCGCGTACCGCAAGGAGTTGGACGTTCCGCGGCGCGTGATGATTCCTTTGCTCGCGGCCAGTCTGCTGGGTGGACTCGCTGGCGCGCTCCTGCTGCTGAAAACTCCAGCGCACACTTTTCTGCGAGTGCTTCCCTGGCTCGCCCTGGGAGCGACTCTGCTGTTCGCGTTCGGCAAGAAACTTGCGCGCGGACGCAAATCCACTCTCGAACATGAAGCCACGAGCGGCGCCCTGGTCGCGGCAACCCTGTTTCAGCTGATGGTTGCGGTCTACGGTGGTTATTTCGGCGGCGGCATGGGGATTGTGATGCTCGCCATGCTGGCCGCGCTGGGGATGACCAATATCCACGCTATGAACGCGCTGAAAAGCGTTATGGGATTTGTGATCAACGGCGTTGCGGTCGTGACTTTCGTGATCAAAGGCGCGGTGTATTGGAAGCACGGAATTCCCATGATCGCGGGCGGAATCGCCGGCGGATACGTCGGTGCGCACTACGCCCAGAAAATGCCGCAGGCATGGATCAGGAGATTCGTGGTGCTGGCCGGGACAGGAATGACAGTTTATTTTTTATGGAAAGCGTATTGAAGGAAAAATCTTAGGCCACCGATTCTCACGGATCATTCGCGGGTCAAGGCATACGAGATCAAAATTTGAAATAGAAGCATACGTAAAAATCCGTGGTCAGGTTGCCTACTGCACCGGCTCGGAGACATGCTCGTGGACAATGACCCATTTGCCGTCTTCGTTTTCCCAGATCACGGTCCAGCGGAAGTTGCCCATCTCAATCTTGCCCGCCTGCGTCGTCATCTGCTCGCTGATCGTGGCCGTTCCCCAGACCAGGTCGCCATGGGGGTGCACAGCCGCATCATCGTTCACGGTGAACTTCGCGCTCTTGTAGCCCGCGACGACTGACTTGACGCCTTTCTCATATTCGTCCCAGCTGCCGTATTTCAGCGGGGCGATATCGAAATAGGTGTGGGGTCCGGAGGCGTAAAAACTGGCGACGTTGGCGGGGTCGAGCGTGGACCATCCGTCCCATAGTTTCTGCATGAGGGCTTTGTCCGGGACAGGACCGGCGGCGGCCTTTTTCAGGGCTGAATTTTTCTTTTGAGCGACGCTGGAAAGCGTCAGGGCAACTAGGCATAAGGAAACTGCGAAAAGCTTCTTCCGCATTGGGCTCAACATTGGGGTCGACACTAGCTTCAACATCAGGTTCCTCCGGCAATCCGGCCGAATTCTCGCACACTCGCAGGTAAAGGACAAAATGAGAGGATGGTGTGAATTTGCTAAAACATAACGGCATACCGCGGCTTGACCTCTCGTGAGCCGAAGCTACCCTCCGGCGATGGCCCCCATCACGATGAACGGTTCCCTGCCGGATGCGACGGCGTCTGGCAACGGCGCGTCCGGCGACTCATGGGATAGATCTTCTTCGCAAGCGAAGAAGCGTAGAAACGCCCGGCGTTGTTGCGTATCGTGATCACGAATGGTCCCGCGCAGCATCGGATATCGTACCTCGAGTGCGTCGAGGACTGATCGCTGCGTAACTGGACCTTCGACGTTGAGTTCCAGATCTCCGCGGACTTGCGCCAGCGCGCGGAGGTGCGGTGGAAGTATGACTCGGATCATTCGTCTCACTGTTACTCGAGCGTCTGCACCTCAACCGAAAGCACCGCCGGCAAGTCCCGCACAATCGGCGCCCAGCTATCTCCCGCATCAGCCGAGGCATACACCTGCCCCCCGCTGGTGCCGAAATACACTCCGCACTTGTCAAGCGAATCGACGGCCATGGCGTCGCGCAGCACGTTGACGTAGCAGTGGTTCTGGGGCAGTCCTTTGGCCAAAGCTTCCCATTCGTTTCCGCCAGTGCGGCTGCGGTAGACGCGTAGCTTGCCATCGGGAACGAAGTGTTCCGAGTCGCTCTTGATCGGAACCACGTAGATGGTCTCCGGTTCGTGCGCGTGCACGTCAATGACAAAACCGAAATCGGTGGGCAGGTTGCCGCTGATTTCTTTCCAGTTGTCGCCCGCGTCGTCGGAGCGCATCACGTCCCAATGCTTTTGCATGAACAGCACGCCGGGGCGGGAGGGGCTCATTGCTACATGATGAACGCAGTGGCCCACTTCGGCCTTTGGGTCAGGAATGTACTGCGAATAAAGCCCTCGATTGATGGGCTTCCAACTCTTGCCCGCGTCGTCGGTGCGGAACGCCCCCGCGGCCGAGATTGCAATATAGATTCGTTGGGGATTGCTCGGATCGAGAATGATAGTGTGCAGGCACATGCCGCCCGCGCCCGGCTGCCACTCGGGGCCAGTGCCGTGGCCACGGAGGCCAGAAAGTTCGTGCCAGTTCTCTCCACCGTCGGTCGAGCGGAACAGCGCCGCGTCTTCCACGCCCGCATAAACCGTGTCAGGATCGGTGAGCGATGGCTCGATGTGCCACACCCGCTTGAACTCCCAGGGATGCTGCGTACCATCGTAAAATTGATGCGTGGTAAGCGGCTTGCCGGTTTCTGGCGTCGCATCGTAAACGAACTTATTGCTTGCGCCCTTCGGAGGGCCTGGAGCGGCGGGCGCCGCGCCGGCAGGTGTTCCCGGCTGATGCCATGTCTTCCCTCCGTCATCGGAACGCTGGATGATCTGCCCGAACCAGCCGCTCGACTGTGACGCATACAGCCGATTCGGATCCGCGGGCGACCCCTTGATGTGATACATCTCCCAACCCGCGAAGTGCGGTCCGCTGATTTCCCATTTTTCGCGCTTGCCGTCTGAGGTCAGGATGAATGCGCCCTTTCGTGTGCCCACCAGTACTCGTACCGTACTCATTGCTTATTTCTCTCCTTATTTATTCATAGGTCTTCGTCGTCCGATCTCCGTCCTGCCGTCAAGCGCTCTGGTAGTAAAGGACGACCACGCCTGACGCGAACAACTTTGTTCTCGAAAGCTTCAATCGAAGTCGCTCCTTCACGTCTTGAAACAACAGTTTACCGCTGCCCAGAAAAACCGGATTTAGGATGACGCGGTATTCGTCGATCAATCCCCGTTGCAGGAGAAACGATGCGAGGCTGGCGCTTCCGAGGATTACCATGTCTTTGCCCGGCAGCTGCTTCAATCTCGAAATTTCTTCGGACGCCTCGTCTTTCACCAGCTTCGAATTCTTCCATTCCGCGGTTTGCAGAGTTCTGGAGAAAACAACCTTCGGCAGATTATTCATGTGGTCTGCAATTTCATCCGCCGGGGCGGATGACCAGTAGCTTGCCATGTGCTGATATGTCTTCCGCCCGAACAGGAGCGTGTCCGCATTACGCAGCATATCCTTGGCGTAATCAAAAAACTCTTCGTCCACGACGCACCAATCTAATTTCTGTTCGGCGCTTTCGAAAAAACCGTCCAGCGACATCAGATTCGAAACAATTATTCTTCGCATTCTCATTTTCCAACGCCGGGGTGGATCTTCAACCCTTCCCGCATAATCGGCAATGGCGCTTTCACTTCGTGACGCTAACTTCGCAAAGGAATCAACGCGCGCAGCCGTCCATCGCGCAAGAAGAGCCCTAACCACACCACAATGCCAACGATGATTGGCAGAAAAAACGGCTCACCCACCCGCACGTGCGTGGCCGTCGCACCGCCCAGATAGCCGGTCAGCACAATGGCGCCGAGAACGAAGGTACGCGGAATCGCATAGAGGATCGCGCACGCCAGCTCCACGATAGCGATGCGCAGCAAAGCCCCGTTGAGATACCCGTAATGAACGAATCCTTGCTGAGCGGCCGCAGGTTTCAGCAAGCAGAACATTCCAGTGAAGACAAACAGCAGGACAGGCAGCGCGCTGAGAATACGTCCGGCCCAGAGACTTGTGTTTGAGACGGCGACGGCTTCAGTACCAGATTGCATAAAGCATTCCTCCAAGCCCTTCGTGATCTTCGATGACAAACCGCCTTTTAATCACCCAGATGCAAAACCATTCGGAACGATATGGTTCAGGTCGCGTTGCCGCAGTTAATCATCCAGGGGATGCCGAACTAATCGGTGACCATACCAAACCGCACGGCCCGAGACGATATCAAAGATTACTTGCGAAACACAAGTAAGATTGGGCTGGTTAGTTCATGCGCATCGAGTGCTGGAACTCTGAGTAAGCACGTGGGTTACGCCGCTCCTAAGTTACATCCCTACAATCATTTACAAGCCATCGACGAACAGCTATCCCCGCCGTATAATGGCTGAAGCAGCACGAAACAGGATGTGGTACAGGCTCTATCCGGTAGGCCGGAGGGGCACTGGAGGACATCATGAGCATTACCCCAATCGGCGGGCGTCCGCACGACGAGCTCAGCCGAAAGATCACCACCGCGTCCCTGCGGGAACAGAAACTCCACCACGAACCCATCACCTGCCTCACCGCCTACGACTACGCCACTGCGCGTATCGTCGACGAGGCTGGCATCGACATGGTGCTGGTGGGCGATTCCCTGGCCCAAACCATGCTGGGCTACGAGAACACGCTCTCTGTCACCATGGATGAGATGCTGCACCACGTGAAGGCTGTACGCCGCGGCGTGAGAAATGCGTTGCTGCTCGCGGATATGCCTTACGGGTCTTATCAGGTTGACGCCAACGACGCGATTCGCAACGCCGCTCGCTTCGTGAAGGAAGGCGGCGCTGAGGTGGTGAAGATCGAGGGCGGAGAAAAGCGCGCCGACTTGATCCGCCGCATCATCGACGCCGAGATTCCTGTGGCCGGGCATATCGGCCTCACGCCGCAGTCGGTTAACGTGATGGGCGGCTACAAGATCCAGGGGAAAAACCTCAGCGGCATCGAACAGCTCATGCGGGATGCAGTCGCTCTCGACCGCGCAGGCGTAGGCTGCCTTTATCTGGAAGGTATTCCGCGCGAAGTGGCGGCCATGATCACCGCGGAAGTGAGCGCGCCCACCATCGGCATTGGCGCTGGCCCGGAGTGCGATGGGCAGGTGCTGGTGTTCCACGACCTGGTGAACCTGACGTTTGGGCCGCCGGCAAAATTCGTGCGGCGTTACGGCGACGCTACCGCGCTGATCGCGCAGGCCGTGCAGGCTTATCGCGCGGATGTGAAGTCGCACCAGTATCCGTCAGACGCGGAGTCTTACCATCTGCCCAAAGAGACGAAGGCAGGCCTCGACACTGTGCTGGAGCGAAAGCGAGCGATGCGGCGGTAAGCCACGAATGACTCGGGAACTAGCCGGCAGAAGGATTCGTATATTTGAGTAGTGCTACGCTATTGCTAGAGGGAGGTAACGGACATGCACCTCTTGCCTGGATTTTTCTTTCCGTTCTTCGGCTTCGGGTTTCTGATGTACTTTCTGCCGACGATTCTTGCCTTCGCCCGTAACAAGCGCGATACAGCGGCGATCTTGCTGCTGAATCTGTTCCTGGGGTGGACGATGATCGGTTGGGTAGTTGCGCTGGTTTGGGCCGTGAAGACGGACGTCCCCATGGTGGTGCGCTAATTGTGAGTGCAGTGATTCGGAAATAAATTGCGAGCGAACCTGGCCACACAACTGATCCGCGCACAGGCGGCCTGCGCACTGGCTCTCAGCATCATTGTGCTGGCTGCTTGTTCCTCGCAGGCAAATGCGCCACCGGCTCCTGATGCCTTCGTCGTGCTGCAGAATATTCCCGCTGCCAACCCGACGAAGTATGCCGACTTGCGGGAAAAGAAAAACTGGCAAAATCCCTACCTGGTGGTACGCGCTGACGGCGTGGGTTTGCTGACCGGCGTTACGGCAAATCAAGAACGGATGCTGAAACCGGAAGAAGTGCTGGACGCGCTGGCTCGCCTGCCGTCTTCCGCCTGGCCCTACGGCCGCGTGACTGCAATCCTGGTGCAGGAACCATCGGGAGGTTCGGAACAAAGTTCGGAGCGAAACTCAGAACAACAAAAAGTTGCGCTTCGCCGCAATCGCGGTACGGTCGCGGGAGAACTTGAGCGGGCCCACGTTGAGATCGTCTGGATGGCTCCCACACCCTGAGGCGGGCTTTCCTCGGTGGCAATAAACGATAAAGCATCACAAACGAAGAATTGCGGTCGAACGTTGCGGTCGAACGACGCAGTCGAACGGCGCAGTCGAACGGCGCAGTCGAACGGCGCAGTCGAACGGCGCTCAGCGAAACAATGAAAACTTGCAACACAATCCTCGACATACGGGCTGCGTCCCGCGCAGCGAGGCTCGACGGCATGCGCCTGGGCCTGGTGCCCACCATGGGGGCGTTGCACGAGGGGCATCGGTCACTGATCCGCGCCGCCAAGGCTTCTTGCCAGGTGGTGGCTGCCTCGATTTTTGTGAACCCCACACAGTTCGGCCCGAACGAAGATCTGGCGAAATATCCGCGTCCATTCGAGCGCGACCGCGAATTACTGGAAAAAGAGGGCGTGGATTTGCTCTTTGCACCTTCGGTGGAGGAGATGTACTCCCTCCGCGCGGTGACCTGGGTAAACGTCGAAGAGCTTAGCGGCAAGCTCGACGGCCGTTCGCGACCCGGGCATTTCCGCGGCGTGACCACGATCGTGACTAAGCTGTTTCACGCAGTCGAGCCCGACGCAGCAATCTTCGGGCAAAAAGACGCGGCGCAGGTGGCCATCATCCGCCGCATGGTGCGTGACTTGAACTTTTCCGTGGAGATCGTCGTCTGCCCGATTGTGCGCGAACCGGACGGGCTGGCCATGAGTTCTCGGAACGCGTATCTCGACCCGCAGCAGCGCGAGCAAGCGCTGGTATTACAGCGTTCCCTGATGCGGGTGCAGCAGATGGCTGCGGCGGGCGAGTACGACGCCGCGAGACTGGTCACGGCCGCGCAGGAAGTGTTCGCCGGAGAACCTGCGGTCCGTCTCGATTACTTCGAGATCGTCGACCCGGACTCTCTCGATCCGGTCAACGATGTCGCGAAAGGCGCATTGGTCGCCGTCGCCGCCTTTGTGGGCACGACGCGCCTGATTGATAACATCCTGCTCCCAGCAAGCTAAGGGATCGCTGCTACTTTCGCGGTGCTGTCTGCTGTATTCCCTTGGGTATGCTGCTGGACACGGTGGCGAGGTCTTGAGACGTGACGCGCTGGCGCACCAAGTCCTCCACCCGCGACCACACACGGGGATCGCACTCACTCTGGGTGTGTCCCGGAGTGAAAAACCGGTCTGCCCAGGAGGCTTCCGGACACTGGACCGGATCTTTCCTGTAGTCGGTGCGGTAGTTGCCCAGAATTTCGGTCTTGGACTGGTCTGCGGCGGTGATCTTCGCGCGCCCGTGGAGCAGGCCGTGCGGCTGATAGAAGTTCGCAGCTTCAGCGACATTGTCGGGAATGACGGAATCGTTGCGCCAAGGTTTCGCCACGCTATCCACTTGCACCGTCAGCAGCACAGGGATGTGGTCGCGCCGCAGTTCGCGAGCCAACAACACCGCTGCTTGCGCGCCCCAGCTGTGCCCGTAAAGAACGATGCGGGCGAGGCTCTTCTCCTGATCAGACAGGATGCCGTCGTGGTTTGTATCCAACAGGCGCAGAATCTCTGCGTGGGCCCGGGCTCTGTGGCGATTCTCGAAAACCTCCACGTGCGTAGCTTTCGGGAAGGTGCGCCGAATGCGCTCGGCCAACTGCACCGGACCATGGCGTGCGTCATCACGGCGCACAAAGCCGCCGACGAACCCAATCACAATCGCGGAAGTAGCCGGTTCGGAACCAGCCGTCACGGCGGCGTCGGACACCGCGAATGCAGGCAGGGCTTCAGCAAACACGGCTCCGGCCAATATACTCGCAGCCAGCACGGCCAGCCTGGCAACTAACCTCGGGCTCGGTGCAGACAAACTCAATCGCTCACCCACCTATCAGATGACACAATTGCTGAACGGGATGCGGCTAGATCCGAGAACCAGTAGCGCCCGGGCCATCGGCTCAAACGCCTTGACCAGCGCGGCGTTCAGCCTTATCCAGCCCGCCCAGTCTACACCCAGTGTCAAGCGTCCGTGGGAATTCTGAGCAGCCGGAAGTCTCGATTGGGAGTTGCTGATTGTTGATTTTTTAGTTGATTGAAAACCACAGCGGAATCGGAGTCCCCAGCCGCTCAGGCTTTTCCATCAGAAATTAACAATCAACAATTCACTGCGCGTGCGTGCGCATTATCGGCGCCAGACGCCCGGACACAAAGCGGTTACCGGCGAGAAAATATCGTAGTGGGCGCTCGGCCGCCTTGGTGATCCCAACGCGCGGCGTGGTTCGGATGCCAGTGGGGCGAAAACCGTCGTCGCCAATCCACAAGCTCGATCCGAGTGAAGTGAGGTCGCAACCGTTATCCCGGGCACGGGTAATCCCGAACGCCTGCGCCAGCCGGCCGGGGCCGCTGGTGAGTTTGGGAAGGTCGCGAGGCCCCCGCAGCACAATACTGCGGGCATCGGCCATTTCTTCGAGTCCGAGCAGCGGTTCGAGCGCCCGGAATAAAACCGATCCGGCCTTACCCTGCCGCTCACAGGAAACGTTCAGGCAATAGTGGTTGCCGTAGATGAAGTAAACGTAGGCAAAACCGGGCGGTCCAAACAGGACGGACGTGCGGGCAGTGTTCCCGGCGGCGGCGTGGGCCGCTGGATCTTTTTCTCCCAGGTAGGCTTCCACTTCCACAATGCGGGCGCCAAGGCGATTGCGTCCATTCTGGTGGGAGTTCTGACCATCGATCTCGCGTACAAGTACTTTGCCCAGAAGTTCGCGGGCGACACGCCGCGGATCGCGGCCAAAGAATGCGCGGTCTAGCGGCCGCATCGTGGCAAGCGCGGCCTCGGTTGCTGCTGTGCCCATGCCGCCAAATCTTAAACTCAGACTCCCTGCTTGGATACGTCTAGTTTCTAGCGCCGCTAGGACGCCACTTTCGCCGCTTCCTTCAGATACGCCAGCACTTCCTCGGCGTGTCCTTCCACCTTGACCTTGGGAAAAATGTGCTGGATCTTGCCGTCTGGCCCGATGATGAACGTGGTCCGGACGATACCCATTACCTTCTTCCCATACATATTCTTCTCCTTCAGCACGCCGAACGCGTCCGCTACCTTCTTATCCGCGTCCGCCAGCAAGGTGAAAGGCAGGCTGAACTTTTCCTGAAATTTTTTTTGCGACTTGGGCGTGTCCGGCGAAATGCCCATCAGCACCGCCCCGGTTTTCTGAATCTGTTTGTACGTGTCGCGGAACCCGCGCGCTTCCACGGTTCAACCCGGCGTGTCGGCGCGGGGATAGAAATACAGAACCACCGTTTGGCCACGAAGATCCTTGAGCGAGGTTTCTTTTCCGTTCTCATCCTGCAAAGTAAACTCAGGAGCCTTATCATGGATATTCATGGGAATCTTTTCTCCAGCGATGTTGGACCCGGGCGTTACGAATGCCGGCAAACCGGCTGCGGCGCTGGCACTGTTCCACACGATTCTATACCGCAATCTGGTTTTGATCGCGATGCTCGCCGCGATGGCGTCGATCACGGTCTTGAGCGCGGCCCAGGAATCAACCCCCGAGATCGTGCCTTTGAGAAAAGAGCTCCGCACAAAAAAAGACCTGGGACCGCGCGCCCTGGGATTGTTGAGAATGACGCCCAGCGGCAAAGCGACGCTGATCCCGGTGATGATCGAGATCGACGGCAAGTTCTACGACGCGTCAGCCTACAAAGCGGACCCGGTTCCCATGGCGCTGGAATCGGGGACAGTATACGAAGGGGAAAAGACCGGCGCGCCTTTGGGCCTATTCACGATCAACAGCGCACTGCACAGCCTGGCTGCCAATACTGACGTCCCATGGCTCGCCACTGGCGCTTGGCTGGCTGCAGGAGCGGAGCCGCCAAAGCGCGGGATGAAGGCGGAAGTTGTCCCCAAGGGGATCGAGACGACCGACGCGCCGCCGCGCTTGACGAAGAGCGGAACAACGTCAAGCGCGACCGCGCCCGCAACAACCCCCGCAGGGACAGCTTCGCCTGCTTCAACCACCACTGCGCCCTCCACCACCTCAACCGCTCCCTCGCCCGCGGGATCGAGCAGATCTGCCAAACCGCCTGCGCCGGCTTCGACCAGTACATCTGCGTCTTCACCAAGCCCTTCCAAGCCGGAAGAGAAAAAGGACGACAAAACACCTGACCAAAAGAAATCCGTCCAGAACGACGTCTCTAGTCCGAGCGCGACGTCGAGCCAGCCCTCCGACGATATGAATCGGCCAAGATTGCGGCGTGGAAAGCCCGCCGGCCCCATGCCCGACTACGACGTGCCGGGTTACGGCAAGCTAGCGTCCGGGAAAGATTCCGGCGCAACCAGCGGTGACAATTCGGCACCGAAGCCCGCAGTCAGCGCGGCTCCGATGGAACCAGTCGAACTGGTTCCGGCAATTTCCGATGCCGCCGGCCCCGAACTGCGGTCCTACGCATTCGAATGGGACAATGGCGCTGAAGCCGATCGCCGCAAGCAGATGCTCGACCTGGCCAAGGCGCAGTTGCTCGCATACATTGACGCGCGCGCCAAAGGACAAATTCCGGCGAAGCCTGTAGCTCCCCACGCCACTCACCAAAAGCCAGCTTCCAAAGCGCGTGAGCCCATCTTCGAAAACGTACAGATGCGCACTTTCGATCTGTGGGGTAGCAACCAGCCGGTGCTCGTCCTAAGTGCGGACGCGCATCTGCCGCCAACGGCTGCCGCAGTTGCAGTGGACGTCCCGGCGACTGCCATGCAATACAAAATCATGCTGGTGACGCGCACCGATATCTACGGCAACCTGCACAAGCTGTATTCCGGCGTGACTGATCGCTTCCATCTCGACGTGACTCCACAGTTGGACTTGATCGACGCGGTCGATGCCGACGGCGACGGCCGCGGCGAACTCCTCTTTCACAAAACCACCGACGCCGGAAAGGGCTACGTGATCTATAAGGCCACAGCCGACTCTTTATGGAAGATGTTCGATTCCGTGAACCCGGAGTAGGGGCAGCAAAGTAAGAAGTAAAAAGTAAGAAGTTAGAGTGACGGATGCAGAGGAAACAACGCCCGGCAACCCTCCTCAGTTTCTTACTTCTGCATTCTGACCTCTGACTTCTGCATTTTTTCGTTAGAATGTCTTTCGCACCTGTCGAAGGGGAAACCGTGGGAACGCTTTACAATTCCCTGACCGGCCAGAAGCACGGAATGTTCATCAAACACAACTGATGCGGCGAACCTCAATACACGCTCGAAGGAGCCTCGCTTTTTGCGTCTGACACGCCGCGAGTTGGTGCGATCGGCCCTTGGCGCCGGCCTTGCCGCCGCTCTGCCCGCGGGCTTTTTTTCAGCCTGCAGCGATTCCTCAAAGGCGGCGAGTGCGGCCTCTACAGCGGTCAGCGCGTCCGGCCGCATGCGGCAGTTTGCCATTTCCTCAGAAATCGCGTTTCCCAGGAATTTTTTCTGGGGCACAGCCACTGCCGCATACCAGATCGAAGGAGCGTGGAAAGAAGACGGCAAAGGCGAGTCCATCTGGGACCGCTTCTCGCACGCTCCCGGCGCCATCAAAAATGGAGACACCGGCGACACGGCCTGCGATTCGTATCATCGCTGGCGCGACGACATTGCGTTGATGCGCGCCATGAATCTGAACAGCTATCGTTTTTCGATTTCGTGGCCGCGCATTCAGCCTTCCGGATCAGGTTTCGCGAACTCCAAAGGCGTCGACTATTACAGCCGCATCGTCGACGCCCTGCTCGAAGCAAAAATCCGTCCTTTCGTCACGCTCTATCACTGGGACTTGCCGCAGACCCTCGAAGATGCTGGAGGCTGGCCCAACCGCGACACAGCCTCCCGCTTCAGCGACTACGTTGAAGTCGTAGCCCGCGCCCTGGGTGATCGCGTCACCGACTGGATGCTGTTCAATGAGCCCTCCGTATTCACCTTCAGCGGCTACCTCGAAGGCGTGCACGCTCCCGGGCGCCATAGCCTGCTGGATTTTCTCCGCGCCACGCACGTAGTGAACCTGGCCCAGGGAGCCGGGTTTCGGGCGCTGAAGGCGGCGCGTCCGCAGGCGCGCGTGGGAACGGCGTTCAACATGTCACCCTGTGAGCCGGCCACCGATTCCGAAGCCGACAAGTTGGCCGCAGAGCGGGCTCACGCCATCACCAACATTTGGTTTCTCGAACCGGCCCTCAAGGGACGCTATCCCGAGGCTTTTACCTATCTCCCCGAGACGGCCATGCGAATCCGGTCCGGCGATATGGAAAATGTCCGCGCCCCACTGGACTTTATCGGTATCAATCTTTACAACCGCACGATCGCTTCTTCTCGGGGCACTCTGGAGCGAATCGCGCACGTGCAGGACTGGCTTTTCCCAGTCACGATGACCAGCAGTGGCGGCGAACAAGGCCCTAAAACCGACATTGGCTGGGAAGTCTGGCCGCAGGCGCTTTATGACATGGTCACGCGCATCACCCGCGACTACAACCGCCCCGTCATCGAGATCACCGAGAGCGGCTGCGCTTATAACGACGGCCCTGATGCGAGTGGCGCAATCCGCGACGCTCGCCGCGTCGAATATCACCGCCAGTATCTTGCAGCCCTGGCCCGTGCCATCGCCGATGGCGCGGACGTCCGCGGCTATCACGCCTGGAGCCTGATCGACAATTTTGAATGGGCAGAAGGTTTCAGCCAGCGCTTCGGCCTGGCTTATGTAGATTTCAAGACGCAGCAGCGCACAATCAAAGAATCCGGTCGCTGGTACGCAAAGGTCGCCGCGGAGAACTTGCTGCGTGTTGGGACTTGAGGTTCGGGTGGGGAGGTTCGAGCTGGGAGGTTTGTGTGGGACCGGGTCCCTGACCCGGTCAGCAGCCGCCAGGCTGCTGTCTTTGTCTCTGCGCCATCACTTCTGCGTCATTACCAACTCGCTATCCTTCACCTTCACGTCGCCCACATAATCCGGAAGTTTGAGCCGGTCGCGCTCTTCTTGCATTTTTTTTTCCAGCGCCGGTTTCACCAGCGACACCGGGATGTCAAGATCCCCCACCTTAAACTCGGTGGGATCAAACGTGGCATAGCCGTCCTTCTGTCCGAGATGTCCCGAGACCGTAATCCACACATCTTTGCCCGCAATCTCAGTCAGAAATTGCCCGTGCGCCACGTCGCCTTCAATGCTGACGTGCTGGTCTTTGATAGTGGGAGCGGAGGTTCCGACGTTCATGTCAGGCAAAAGGCTTCCGCTGGCTGCCGCTCCCAGCGCCTGAGTGAGCGCAGCCCCAATCTCATCGGAATTCAGGTGCAATTCAGCTTTGGATGCCGACGTGCCGCCGGCCGAAGATGACGACGAAGAAGAGGAAGACGCCGCGGGGCCAGTCTGCGAAGGCGTGCTCTCCGACCCCCCGTTGCCAGCTGATTGTTGCGCTGCCTGCTGAAACTGTGAGACCTTCTGATCGAACGATTGCGCATGGGCCGCAACCGCCTCCGGAGCCTGCGTCTGCGCCACCGGCGCCGGCTTCCTCAACACCAGAATGATCGCAATAACCGACGCGACCAGCGTCGCAATACTGATGATGCGGTCCAGCTTCAGCTTCATGGCTAGTCTCCCAGCATTTATGGTAGACGAGCCAGTCAGGCAAGTTCAGATGACTGAAGTCACATCGCGCAGATAGTACTTCGGCCCACGCAATCAACCCAGTTTCTTCCTCAGCAACTCATTCACCAGCTGCGGATTCGCCTGCCCCTTCGACGCCTTCATCACTTGCCCTACAAAAAATCCAATCATGGTGGTCTTGCCCGCTCGATATTGCTCCAGCTGTTTAGGATTCGCCGCAAGCACCTCATCAATCGCCTTCTCCAGCGCCGACGTGTCGCTGGATTGCTGCGGCCTACCCTCTTCCTCATACACCGCCGAAAAATCCCGGCCGCGTTCAAAACAAAGATCGTAAAGATCCTTCAGCATCTTCCCCGAAATAGCCCCCGACGCAACCAGATCCGCGGACGCTGCCACGCCCGCCATCGAGATCGGGGAATGCTCAATGTCCAACCCCTTTGCCTTGAGCCGCCCCATCAACTCGCCCTGCACCAGATTCGCAACCCGCTTCGGATTCTTCGCTGCCTTTGCCGCCGACTCAAACTGATCGGCCAGCGCTTTCGAAAAAGTCAGCACCTGCGCGTCGTACTCCGTGATGCCGTATTCCTTCACCATGCGTTCCCGCCGCGCCTCCGGCAACTCCGGCAACGTCTTCGCGATCTCGGCCTTCCACCTCGCGTCGACCACCAGCGGCAGCAAGTCCGGCTCCGGAAAATAGCGATAGTCGTGCGCCTGTTCCTTCGACCGCATGCCATAAGTCTTGCCTTCGTTCGAGTTGTAAAGCCGCGTCTCCTGGGTGATCTTCCCACCAGACTCGATCACCTCCACCTGCCGCCCAATCTCGTAGATCAAAGCCTCGCGGATAAAGCGAAACGAATTCACATTCTTGATTTCCGTCTTGGTGCCCAGTTCCTTCTGTCCGCGCGGTCGCACGCTCACGTTGGCATCGCAGCGCAGCGAGCCTTCTTCCATATTGCAGTCGCTCACGCCCGTATAAAGAATGATCTCTTTCAGCCGCGTGAGATATTCGTAAGCCTCGTCGGGCGTCGCGATGTCCGGCTCGCTGACAATTTCGATCAGCGGCACGCCGGTACGGTTCAAGTCGATGGCCGTTTTCTCGTCGGCGTCCGGAAACCCTTCGTGCAGGCTCTTCCCCGCATCTTCTTCCAGGTGCACGCGTGTGATGCCAATCTTCTTTCCACCCCCGCCCGCTTCGTTCGTTGCCGGAACCTCGATGTAACCGTGCTCTGCCAGCGGCTTGTCGTACTGAGAAATCTGGTATCCCTTGGGCAAATCCGGATAAAAATAATTCTTGCGCGCAAAAATAGACGTCTCGTTGACGCGGCAATTCAACGCCATCGCCGCCAGCGTGGCAAACTCCACAACTTTTTTGTTCAGCACCGGCAACGCTCCCGGCATCCCCAGGCAAACCGGGCAGACATTGCGATTCGGCGCGGCCCCAAAACGCGTGGAGCACGAACAAAAAATCTTCGTAGCCGTCAGCAACTGGACGTGAACTTCCAAACCGATGACCGGCTCAAATCGAGTTTGGCTGACTACCGACGGCTCCGCCTTGCTGACCATAGCCTACTTTCCCTTCAGCCCACCCAAGTACTTATCGATCGAAATCTCAAAATACATCAACTCCACCCCCTTGGCGTCATCCACGCCGGTAATGTCGATGTGCGCACCCGTCAGCGGATCGCTAATCCCTCCCACATCGAGAAACAGAAATCCCGACTGCGTCGTGCGCGGCTCGACCGCTCTGGCCGCGAACTGTGACGATTCGATCTCGTCCATTTCCTTCTTGCTGATGGTCCCCTTCACCTTCTTATGCGGTATCGGAAACGGCAGCGGCGTCGGATTCGTGTTGGCCTGCGGGTTCGACAGCCGCCGGTAAATATCCTCCGGCGAAATCGGCGTCAGTTTGGAATTGTTCGCCGTGATCAGAGTCACCTCCATATTGGCGATGGAGACGGGCTGGCTCCCGTCGTTGGTCACCACAAAGAAAACCGGCAACATCCCATGTTCGCGGAAGTTCACCGAAAAAATGCCGGCCTTCTCCGGCTTGTCATAAGGGTCGGCGGCAATCGTCACCATCTCCGTTGGATGTTCGTCGTGCGCCGGATACGTCTTCGCCGCCTTTGCCACCGGCTTGACGAAATTCTTCCCCGCCCAAGCCACGGTCGAAGCGCCGAGCGCGATCACCAGAAGAAGACTCCAGCCGTAGTTCGGTTTCTTCTTGCAAAGCATGGCTTCGATTATAGAGGCTACGACTGGCCTGCCGGTTGCCTGCCGCAGGCGCCTAACAGAACGGATTCGGGAAGCGCAACGCTTCAGCGCGCGCCCCCTGCAGTCACACAGTTCGCGAGCTTCAGCCCCGCGCTTGCCCGCCGCGCGCGCCCGCCATTTAGAATGGCAGCACTTGATCTACTTTCTCTACAGCTTTCTGTTGGCTGCCGCAATCCTGCTGAGCCTGCCCTACTGGCTCTATCAGACGCTGCGCCACGGCAAATACCGCCGGGGCTTTGCCGAACGCCTGGGATCGGTTCCGCCGCGCCTCAGGCAAACCTCATCAGAAAGCAAATCCACGCCCGCAATCTGGGTCCATGCCGTTTCCGTCGGCGAAGTGCTTGCATTAAGCGGCCTGGTCGACGAAATGCGCCGCCGCTTCCCGCAACACAAAATCTTCATCACCACCACCACCGATACGGGTCAGGAACTCGCCCGAAAACGCTTCGGCGAAGAAAACGTCTTCTACTTTCCCCTCGATTTCGCGTTCGCGATTCGGCCCTATTTGCAGGCGCTGCGCCCAGACCTTGTAGTCATCGCGGAAACCGAATTCTGGCCAAATCTTCTGCGCCTGGCGCATGCCAGCGGCGCACGCATCGCTGTGGTGAACGCACGCATCTCCGATCGCTCCTGGCCCAACTACCGCCGTTTTCGTGCGCTGCTAAGAAAAGAACTGGAAAACATCGACCTGTTTCTCGCCCAGACCGACACAGACAGCGCGCGCCTGCAATCGATCGGCGCCGCGCCCAATCGCGTGCAAATCACAGGCAATCTCAAGTTTGATGTAAATCTGCCGCCTGCGCCTCCCATCGTTGCCGAGTTGCGGGAATCGTTGGCCGCTTCCGGAGCGGGCCCGGTGCTGGTCTGCGGAAGCACCGTCGAGGGCGAGGAACCGCTTCTGCTCAAAGCTTTCGAGAACGTGCTGGTGGCCCATCCGCGCGCCGTCATGATGCTTGCCCCCCGGCATCCCGAGCGCTTCGACACCGTCGCCTCCTTGCTCACGCAGATGGAACTTCCCTTCCAGCGCCGAACGCTGTGGGCCAAGAATGCACCCGAGACCATGAATGCTGATGCCCTCGGCGGCGGAGTCCTGCTGGTCGATACCATCGGAGAACTGGCCGCACTCTACGCCCTGGCCGACGTCGCGTTCGTCGGCGGCAGCCTGGTGCCGCACGGCGGACACAACATCATCGAGCCGGCGCAATATGGTGTCGCCATCGTGGTAGGAAACCACACCGAAAATTTTCGCGATATTGTGAGCTTGTTCGAGAGCCGGGATGCGGTGCGTATCGTAGGCATAGCAGAGCTGCCTCTCGCGTTCATGGAACTTCTGGCGAATCCCTCCGAGCGCGCCGCCCTGGGCCAGCGCGCTGCAGAAACTCTGCGCTTCCAAACCGGAGCCACGCAGCGCACCCTGCAAGCTCTGGAAAATCTTCTGACCGCTCCAAGTGAAACCGATTGAATCCCCTCGCAACCATTTACGGCGGCGTGGTCGGAGCACGAAATTCGCTCTACGACCGCGGCCTGCTTCGCGCCAAACGCCTGGCCGGCGCCGTCGTGAGCGTAGGCAATCTTTCCACCGGAGGCTCGGGCAAAACTCCCTTCGTGCTGTTGTTGGGAGAGTTGCTCAAAGCTCGCGGCATCAAGTTCGACGTGCTTTCCCGCGGCTACGGCCGTCAGACTCGCGGAGCTCTCTTCGTCGATCCCGCCGGCTCGCCGCCCGATTTCGGCGACGAGCCGCTGCTCATCGCCCAGCGTTTGCAGGTGCCCGTCTACGTCGGCGAAAGCCGTTTCGAAGCCGGCCGCTTGGCGGAAGCCAGGTTCGGCCCGCAACTTCATCTTCTCGACGACGGCTTTCAGCACCGCGCTTTGGCGCGCGATTTCGACATCGTCCTGCTCACTTCGGAAGACGCCAAAGATCGTCTTCTCCCATCCGGCCGCCTGCGCGAGCCCTTGCGCAACCTGCGCCGCGCCGACGCGGTCGTGCTGCCGGTCGATGCCGCGCCGGAAAAATTTCCGCTCGCAGGCAAATTGGTATGGCGAGTGCGCCGGGGAATTGTTCCCCAACATGTACCACCGCGACCTGTTGTATTCTGCGGAATCGCGCGTCCCCAAAATTTCGTTCGGCAATTGCGCGCCGCCAATATCGAGCCCACCGCCGAAGCCTTCTACCGCGATCACCACCATTACCACGAGAAAGACATCCGCGAACTGCTCCAGCTCAAACAGCAAAGCGAAGCCGGAGGATTTCTCACCACCGAAAAAGACGCCATCAACCTGGGTACCCATCTCTACGCGCTCCATCCCCTCTCGGTCGTTCCCGTCAAAATGGAATTGCAGGACTCTCCTGACGCCGTAGATACCATGCTCCGTGTGGTTGCCGAACGGAAGCGTCCCGGCATGAGAGAATCTGTTTCGTAGCGCCGCTGTCCCGGCGGCGGTCGTGGGGGCGTGCCCCACACCCGGACGATTAACAGGCGCTGCGGGGTCGCACTTGTCGCAACCATGACCAAACATCCCAAAGAGTCCGATCGTCTCAAGAAGATCGTGGAAGCCTTCCCCAAGGTCACCATCACCGTCCTCGGCGACCTGGTAGCCGACGAATTTGTCTTCGGCGAAATCTCGCGCGTCTCCCGCGAAGCCCCCGTGCTGATCCTGAAACATCGCGAGCGCACAGTCATCCCAGGCGGCGGCGCGAATGCGGTGAACAATCTCGCCGATCTCGGCGTCAACGTGCTTCCCGTCGGAGTCGTGGGAGACGACGAACCAGGCCGCCTGCTGCTAAAGCATTTCCGCCACAAGCGCATTCCCGTGAGCGGCGTGCTCAAAGACAAAACTTATTCCACCATCACCAAGACGCGCATTCTCGCCGGCATGGCGCACACCGCCCGCCAGCAGGTCGTGCGGATCGACCGCGAGCCGCACGAACCGCCAAGCGTTCACCTCACTCGCGAACTCTATCTCGCGGCGCGAAACTATGCCCACGTCTCCGACGCGTTGCTGCTTTCCGATTACGGCTACGGCGCTGCCACTCCCGCGATCCTCACCGCGCTGCGCGAAAAAGGCAAGCTAGGAACTGTGCCTGTGATTCTCGATTCGCGTTACCGCCTGCTGCAATACTCCGGCGTCACCGCGGCAACGCCGAACGAACCCGAAGTGGAAGATGCACTCGGCATTCGCATCGGGCAGGACTGGAAAGCAATGGTCGCCGCCGGGGAGCAGTTGCTCAATCGCATGAAGCTGCAGTCTTTGCTCATCACCCGCGGACGCGACGGCATGGTCGCCTTCAACCACCGGCACAAACCCGTGGACATCCCCATTTTCGGCTCTGATCAAGTAGTCGACGTAACCGGCGCGGGCGACACGGTGATCGCAGCTTTTACCGCGGCGCTAGCCGCCGGAGCCAGCACTGAAGAAGCCGCGCAACTTGCTAACTATGCGGGCGGAATCGTAGTCATGAAACGTGGCACGGCCACCGTCACGCAACAGGAACTCCTGCAGGCTCTGGGACAGTCGCCACCGGCCACCAGAGCCCACTGAAAGGTTGCACGAGCGCCTTTGAAGGAAAATAGCGAACCCGCAAACAAGATTCTGAATCGTGCCCAGTTGCGCTCGTGCGCCGAGCAGTGGCGCCGCGCCGGAGAACGTATCACGCTCGCCAACGGGAATTTCGATCTCCTTCACGTCGGCCACGTACGGTATCTGCATGGAGCGAAAGCGCTTGGCGGGAAGCTGCTAGTCGCCATCAACTCCGATGAATCAGTTCGAATTCTCAAAGGCGAGGGACGCCCCATCATGCCCGAGCAGGAGCGTGCCGAGATCGTCGCGGCGCTCGCGGATGTGGATGCGGTCGTGATTTTTCCAGAGCTCGATGTGCGGGCCCTGATTCGCGAGATTCGCCCCGACATTCAAGCCAAAGGCACCGACTATACGGTGGACTCCGTTCCCGAGCGCGACACGATCACCGAATGCGGAGGCCGCGTCGAAATCGTCGGCGACCCAAAAGACCACTCCACCAGCGAGATCATCCGCTCGCAAATCCCCGGCTCGCGCCCATCGTCGAGGCAGTCCTGATGGTCGATCGAGACGGTGACCACATCAGCCGTCTCCTCATCGTGCGCCTCAGTTCCATGGGCGATGTGATCCACACTTTGCCGGCCGCACAGGCGCTGCGCGCGGCGCTTCCCAACGCAATGATCGGCTGGCTCATCGAAGAACGGTGGGCCGAACTCCTGTGTGCGCCAGGCACTCCGCTCCGGGGCCCGCGCTCCGCACAGCGACCGCTGGTCGACTGGGCGCACGCCGTTAACTTAGTGGGCTGGCGGAAATCATTTTTCTCGCTCCACACCTTGCAGAGCATTGCGAAGGTGTGGAACGATGTCCGCGCCGCACATTACGACGTCGCAGTCGATCTGCAGGGAGCCATGCGCTCCGCGATTCTGGCGCGCTGGTCAGGCGCGCGCGTCGTCTACGGCGCAGCCGAGCCACGCGAATCGGCCGCGAGCCTTTGGTACACGCGTCAAGCGCTTGCTGGCGGTGCGCACGTGATCGAGCAAAATCTTTCCCTGGCCGAAGCGCTTGCGCAGAGCAAGTCATCCGCGCAAATAAGGATGCCAGCGCCACGCGTGGATTTTCCAAGCAGCCCGGATGCCGAGGCAGGAATCCGACAGCGTCTGGCAGAGAAACAAATCACCAATTTCGCCATCCTCAATCCCGGGGCAGGCTGGGGCGCGAAGCGCTGGCCCGCGGAGCGTTACGGCCAAGTCGCGTGCGGACTGGCGAGTCTGGAACTGCGTACAATTCTCAACTACGGACCGGGAGAGCAGGAACTCGCACAAGCGGCGCAGGCAGCGAGCGGCGGGACCGCTGAAAGCATGAACTGCACGATCACCGAGTTGATTGCACTCACACGGCGGGCACGCTTATTCATCGGCGGAGACACGGGCCCGCTGCATCTCGCGGCGGCGTTGGGCATTCCGGTCGTGGCCATCTTCGGGCCGACGGACCCGGCGCGCAACGGTCCCTACGGCACGCGTAGCATCGTGCTGCGCAACCCCTCGAGCGCGACCACGCATGCGCGCAGTTCGCAGCCAGACACAGGATTGCTCGAGATCAGCGCAGGAGAAGTCATCGCAGCGGCTCGAAAGTTGTTGAGCCAGGTGTGAATTGTGATCCCGAACGACCGCGCTTTCATCGCGGCGGAGGAGCCTGTCCTGAGCGAAGCCGAAGGAATCTCAGGCTGCTGAGCCGTAGCGCGCCAGCTAGGCTCGCGTGGCTAGCCTGTGCCGTGGAGGCCTTCGTAATGATAGAAAGCATTCATGACTGAGTACTCCCGCATCGCCCGCCGCATCCGTGTCCCCCTGGGATTCGTATTCGCTCTGCTCTATCTCTGGCTGGCGAAACCGTCGTGGCGATTCCTGCTGTCAAGTCTGCCGTTGATCGTGCCCGGCTTGCTGATTCGCGCGCTGGCTTCGGGCCATGTCCGAAAAAATGAAGCCTTAGCCACCTCCGGCCCTTACGCCTACACGCGCAACCCGCTGTATCTGGGCTCGCTGCTGATCGGAATCGGGTTCGCCGTGGCCGCGCGCAGTTGGTGGGTGGGCCTTCTGCTCGTGGTGATGTTCTTCGCCATCTACCTCCCCGTGATCCGCGACGAAGAAACCTTCCTGCGCCAAACGTTCCCCGACTTCGACGAATACGCCCGCCACGTTCCGAGAATGTTTCCGCGCCTCACTCCGAATCGCGGCGCGGACAACGAAGCGTCAGGATTCTCTCCATCTCTCTATCTGCAGCATCGCGAGTACAACGCCCTGCTCGGAGCCTTGGCCGTACTGGCCACGCTGATCGTCAAGCTGTTTCTCTTCCATCCGTAGCAGATTCATCCGAGGGCTGGTTCATCCGTAGACGGTGAACGCTTCTTGAGCAGCCGTAGAATCAGCGCGCCCAACCAACTCAGATCGCGCATCTATAATCGACTCGCACTCTTCGTAAGTCACGAACGCTACGGAGAGCAGCGAACGACAAGCAGCGAACGAAGAGCAACGAACAACAAGTACCGAACGACAAACGCAATGGACAGACGCATCCTCGGACCATCGGCCTTCCCCCTGGGATTCGGTTGTGTGCAGCTCACCACGCATCCCAGGCAGTCGGAAGCTGTAGCCATTCTTGAGCGCGCATTTTCGCTCGGCATCACTCACTTCGATGTCGCTCGAGCCTACGGGTTCGGCCGTGCCGAAGGCATTCTTGCCCAATTCCTGCGCGGACGGCGCGACCGCGTCACCGTCGCCACCAAGTTCGGTTTTCAAATGCCCTCCGGCCTGGCTGGCGATCCCCGCCTCATCGCTGCGGCCAAACGCCTTCTCGGCCCCTTCCCGGCGCTTCTGCGGCGCGCTCAACGC
>JBAUAN010000173.1:0-3298 GCA_049675725.1 Candidatus Sulfotelmatobacter sp.
TCCTCTTCGTTTTCGTAAGGGATGATGCAAAGGACCGGTCCGAAGATTTCCTCGCGGGCGATGGTCATGTCGTTGGTGACATCAGTAAACACGGTCGGCTTCACGAAGTAGCCTTTTGCGAGACCATCAGGACGGCCGGGCCCTCCGGCGACCAGCTTCGCGCCTTCTGCGATGCCCTTCTCGATAAGCCGCTGCACTTTGTCGAATTGCGCTTTGCTCGCCAAGGGTCCGATGATGGTGCCATCGGCAAGCGGGTCGCCAACTTTTGTGGCGTCGGCCGTTTGCTTCGCTGTCACTGCGGCCCCTGCCATCTTGGATCGAGGAAGGAGCATCCGCGTCGGCGCGTTGCAAGACTGGCCGGTGTTGCGGAAGCATTCCTGAACGCCCTGCTTGACCGCATTCTCGAAGTCAGCATCTTCCAGAATGATGTTGGCTGACTTGCCTCCGAGCTCCTGCGTGACCCGCTTCACAGTCGGCGCGGCAGCCGTGGCCACAGCCACGCCGGCTCGTGTAGACCCCGTGAAGCTAACCATAGCTACGTCAGGATGAGAAGAAATCGCAGCGCCAACCGTTGGGCCATCGCCGTTCACCAGGTTGAAGACACCGGGCGGAACCGCGGCTTCATGCAAGATTTGGGCAAAGAAGTAAGCGGAAAGAGGCGCCATCTCGCTGGGCTTGAGAACCATCGTGCATCCCGCCGCGAGTGCAGGCGCCACCTTGCAGACGATTTGGTTCATGGGCCAATTCCAGGGGGTGATGAGCCCGCACATTCCGATAGGCTCTTTTCGCATGAGCGTCGAGCCTTTGAGTTCTTCGAACTTGAAGTGCTCCAGCACCTTCACGATTTCCAATAAATGTGCGAGCCCTGCGGGAGCCTGCGCCTTGCGGGCGAGTGAACTGGGAGCGCCCATCTCCTGCGAAATGGTGTCAGCCATCTCGTCGATCTTCGACTGATAGACCTCGATGATCCGGCGCAGAAGCTTGAGGCGCTCATCCGGAGTGGTTTCGGAATACGACTCGAAGGCACGTTTCGCCGCAGCCACAGCGCGATCGACGTCCTCAGCGCCGCCGAGCGAGATTGTAGCGATGGGCTCCTCGGTGGCAGGATTGATGACCGAGAAATCGTGGGATTTGGTGGGATCGACCCACTTTCCATCAATGTAAAATTGGCGACAATCTTTCATGCGTTCCTGTTTTTCATTTGGGGAAGCGCGATCCTCAATGATTGGATGCCGACGCTACCTGGCCTGTCGTGCCACTTGTTGTCCGTTGGTTCTCCGACAGAGCGAGCACCGCAAACGCGGTAGCCGCGTCGCTCATAAAGCGCCCTGTGTCGGACGAAATGTGCCGACGCTTGTTCACAGAAGAAGCGGGCCAGAAACCCTCCGCAGCATTCTGGTTGCTCATCAGCCAGGAGAGACCGTGCTTGAGTTGGGGATTGTCCCGGGGTACGCCTGCCTCTTGCAGGGCAAGCGTGATAAGGCTGGTGGCGAGGCCGTCACTTTTGCCTTCCATGGGGGTCCCATCCTCTCGTATCCACATGTTCGCGAGAGACTTAAGACTCCAACCGTTCCACTTCCAACTGATTGAAGCCAACCTCCAGCCGCCATCTCTCTGTTGCTTGGCTAGGGCTTCATGAACGATCGCCTTTTGCTGTTCCGGCGAAAGGAGCCTTGGCACTTTGGTGGAAGCCCAGAGCAGAAAAATGCGATTGATCGTGGATTGTGCCGCGCTCTCCCGGTTCAAATAGTCACGCAAACGCGTGAGATCGCCTTGGATTTCAGGGGTCGATGCATAGTTCCCCGGGGCCGTCCCCACTGCCATCGCGGCCAAAGCCGCGCCGTAGTAGGCCGAATCGTTCGCTTCCCAAGGCTCCTGATCGAACTGAAGCCAGGGCCATGAGCCAGCATTCTCTCCGGTGGTTTGCTGCAATGCCCACATGTGGTCGAACGCCGCCCGAGTGTCGTCGCTGAGTTGCCCGCTCTGCGCATCGTAGTTGGCAAGAACTAACGCGTTGAGAACCGACTCGGTTCCACGAGACTCGGCGGTTTTGTGGTCGTATCCCTGGTCGCTGTAGTAAGGCCCGACATCGTTCCAAAGCCGTACGCGCTTGGTGACGTCTTCGATCAGTCTCCGTTCGTTCACAGACGGACCTCGTTCGGCTAGCGCGACCCGAAGGGCAGGTCGGGAGAGAGCGTAAGGCAAGGCGGTGTGACACGATACGCAGAAAGTGCCGTGATCGCGCGCGGATCCTGTCCACTCCGCCCACCACCCTTCCCTATAGTCAAGGTATGTCGCGGCGGCTTTTGGATTCCAGGTGGTGGAGATCTGCGATGCGGGGTGAGCGCAAGCCACCATTACTGCACCGGACGCGAGGCAGGCAAGTAGGGCGCCTATACCGAAGCCTGCCTTCATTGAGATCGCTCCTCCATACCGGTCGAATCATACCGGTCAAACCACGATCGGACAAAGAGACTGCGCTGATTAAGAGTAATGCAGGGGAGGAAACGGCCGGCACAATCTGATGGCCGAGGGGTGTCACTATTATACAGGGAAATAGGTAATCTCGAATCACAAACGCCTCTTGCGCAGATCCAAAAACCGGATCAGTATGGCTCTTCGTTGACGGATTGGAGGCGAATTCCGCGAAGTGAATCCCGTAGGAATTCAAAATCGTAATCCCTTCCAGACAGGAAGAGTTACGTGCGCCTGGCATTTCCAACGCGCAGACATTTGTACGCCAAAGAGATCGTTCGCTGAAGCGCTTGCCTGACGACAAGCACAACCCAAGCCGATCTTCCGATTGATGGCTGCCTGGCGGTTTTCCACATGGATAATAACAATTGCAGACGCTCCCGGTTGGTAAGGCGAATTCTTACGCCCTTCGAGGCGATGATGTTGTACGTCCTTCTTTCCAAATATGCTGACCGAATATCCTTTCGGAAGCACCCCGCCAGAGATAGCGGGATGTAATGTTCGACGATGGCATCGGAAACGAACAACGGAAGCTCGCCAGCTTGCATAAGATCAGCCAGCAGAAGAGTGTCCTCCGCTCTGAGCGCAGCTGGATCGAATAGGCCTGTCTCAATGTCCACCCGCGTGCGTCGAATGGCAAAACCAGCGGTGTTCAAGTATCGAATACGACCGTCCGGCTGAAGCACGTGGTGCTGAAAGGTTATGAGCCGCAGTTCCTCGGCTCTACCGACCAGGTTCGAGCAATTCCCAACGAGCCGCAGTTGAAAGCAATTGTGCTGGGGCGAGTTGTTGATGGCTGATGCGAGAGCAGCCAAACAGTTTG
>JBAUAN010000174.1:0-186209 GCA_049675725.1 Candidatus Sulfotelmatobacter sp.
GCTGTGCATTGCGAGGCAAGAGTCATCGGACGATAGACCCCCATGCCTTGAAAATCCCCGCCCCGAAGGGGCGGAATCTACACTAACGGAGAACGCCCCTTCTCCATTTCACGCTGAGCCAAAACAAGCAAGGAAGGCGATCCGTATCTGCGGACGCTGCTGGTACAGGGAGCGCAACACATTCTGGGACCGTTCGGCATCGACTGCGATCTCAGGCGTTGGGGGCTGAAGTTGGCCGAGCGTGGCGGAAGAAACGGAAAGAAGCGGGCGATCGTGGCGACCGCAAGAAAGCTGGCGGTGTTACTGCATCACCTGTGGGTGAGCGGAGAAGTGTACGAACCGCTCCACAACAGCAACCGAACGACAGTTGCGGCAGCCGCATAAAACAACGAGGCAAAACAAAGTCAAAATCGTTCCAGGAAGAGAAAAATCAAAGCCCAAAGCCGAGTTCCGGTGACTGCGTTAATGGCCTGGCCCAGGTTCTACTCGGAAAGAGCAGAACCACAGGGCGCCAAACAGATCGCAGCACCGGCTGAACCGAGAACGCCCAACATGCACCGAGCGAAACGAATCGCTCCTCGAGAGTGCGGATGGAAGCATGGCGACAGTGGCTAACTCGGCGGGAAGAAGAAGAAAACATGTTCAACCAAGCCAGACAAGAATCAACTTGACTCCGACCGGCCTTCTCATGGAAGACCATTTCACTCTTTGAGCTGCCAGGTCCGGCGTAGGGTGGAAGGGGAAACCGAGCTCTGCCAAGAAAGTCCAGGGAGGAGACGAGGGGCTTAGACGGCACGTGGGCCGCAGAGCGGTCGCGGCCCTAAGGGACCGGCATTCCGCGATGACTTGCTACTGCTGGCGCGCAGCTCCTACGGCCGCGTGGTCCGCCATGCGTCCCTTGTTGTGGCGCAAGGCTACGTTCATGAACACGGAACCTTTGGCAGTTTCAAAGCAGATCACCAACGCTTCCACGTCTTCGCTGGTTTTTTCGCCCTCGGGGGCGGTGACCAGCATTGGGGGATGGACGCGGAAATGGAATCCCTGATCGTTCAGGGCGCAGACGGCGTTGCCGACGACCTGGTTTGCGAGTTCGAAGATGGTTTCCTTCACCAGAGAGTCGGACTCGGGGAGCTCCGCACCCGCATAGTGGCTGGCCACGCGAACGGCGGTTTGCGGCTCCAGATCGAGAATGATCCGGCCTTCAATGTCGCCAGTCAGGGCCACCATGCCCGCCACGCCTTTGCGGCGATAGGCGTTCTCTTCCATGGTGAGATTCCCCACCTTGGTGCTGCCCGACAAGCCTTGCGACAACACGGCGTCCGCCGCATTGATGAAAGGCTGGATCAGTTCCATCTTCATGGATTTAGGCTCCCGCTCCAGCGGCGTTCGATACCGAACCGTCTTCGCCCATCACGTATTTGATGACTTCGTAGAGAACTTCCGGCTTCACCGGTTTCTGCACGAAATGGCGCGCGCCGCGTTGCAATGCCGCCACAATGTTTTCCTGATAGCCCACCGATGACACCATCACAATGCGGGCTTCGGGGTGCTGCTGCACGATCCGTTCAGCCGCCTCGATGCCTTCCATCTGCGGCATGGTGATATCCATGAGCACGATGTCAGGATGGACGCGGTCGAACTCGCTGATGGCGGTCAAGCCGTCGCCGGCCTCAGCCGCCACCTGCCCGCCGAACGTTTCGATCATGCGGGCCAGATTCTTGCGTGCAAACACGGAGTCGTCCACGATCAAATAGCGGACCGGCTGGCCGTCTTTGCTGCGTTTTACTGGTGCAAACTGTTCCATAAAGCAAATTTCCCCTTTCTACTGTTATCACGCCGGCTTGGGGCCGGAAAGAGCACTCAAGTCACGCTACCTGACGACTGCTAAACAGCTGAAAACATTCAATTTCCGGCCCTCATTGCTTTGCCGGGGTTTCCTGTCTCCGACCGGCCATCATTTCGTCCGCAAATCGCCTGCAGCGTGGCAGACATCACGTCCAGCGCAATCACTCTGACGGCATATCCGCGCTCGATTCCTGCTTTCGGCATGCCGTAAACCACGCAGGAGTCTTCGCTCTGCGCGATAGTCATGGCGCCTTCTTTTTTTAGCGCACCCAGACCCTCGGCTCCGTCGTCGCCCATACCCGTCATGAGGACACCGACGGCGTGGGTTCGGAACTCTTCCGCCACGCTGCGGAACAGGACGTCGGCGCTGGGACGGTGCCCGTTGACACGGGGTTCGTCGCTAAGCACGGCGATATCGCCCAGAGGGAGGCGCTTTACTTTCAGGTGACGGCTGCCGGGACAGATCAACACCCGCCCACTCTGCAGCAGGTCGCCGGATTGCGCTTCTTTTACGCGCAGCCCGCAAAGTTCGTCGAGGCGGCGGGCGAACATGTTGGTAAAACCATCGGGCATATGCTGCACCACCAGAATCGTGGCGGGAAAGTCCGGCGGCAACTGCGGCAGCAGGTATTCGAGCGCCTGCGGCCCCCCGGTGGAGATGCCAATCGCCACTACTTTGTTCGGAGTGACGCCGGGCGCGGCTTCGCGCTTCTCGGGTTTCGGCCGCGTTCCCGGCAAGACCCGGGGTGCGATCTTGCTTTCAGATGCGGCTTTGACTTTGCTGATCAGCTCCTTGGCGGTTTCCGCCATGTGGGCGGAAGCGTCTTTCGGCTTGGTGACAAAGTCGAAAGCTCCCAGTCCGAGCGCCTTGAGCGTGACCGTGGCGCCTTCCGTGCTGTGCGAACTGAACACAATCACCGGCACCGGCTGCCGCCGCATGATTTCTTTCAATGTGTCGATGCCGTTCATGCCGGGCATTTCGAGATCAAGGGTTACAACGTGTGGCTTGAGCTCTTCGATCTTTTTCTGGACGAAGGTTCCGTCCATGGCGGTGCCCACGACTTCGAGCGAATCGTCGGCATCCAGCATCTGGGGGATGAGCTTGCGCATCAGCGCGGAGTCATCGACCACTAGAACTCGTATCTTGCGCTTGATCATGCCCGACCTCCGGCGCTGGTCGCGCTGCTCGCACTGGTCATGGCCAGACGCATGCGATCGGTATGGGTCAGCAACAATCCGGAGTTAGGCGTGCCCGCCTGCGTGGGCCGGGTGCGGGCAAACTGCTCGACTACGGCGGGCAGGTTCAGGATGAGAACCACGCGCCCGTCGCCGAGGATGGAAGCGCCGGCGACCAGGTCGGTATTGAACGTCTGGTCGTCCAAAGCTTTGATCACTAATTCTTCTTCACCCTCGAGCGCATCCACAATCAATCCAAATTTCTTTTCCGCAACGGTGATGACGAGTACGAACAGTTTGCGGCCTCCGTGATCGTTGTCGGCCATCGCTCGGCCCAAGCGGACGACCGGCAATACCTGATTGCGCAGTTGCAACACTTCGTAGTTTTCTACTTGGTGCACTTCCGATTCCGTGGTGCGGGCAATTTCGACCACGGCATTCAAGGGGACGGCATACAGACGCTGCTCCACCCAGAACAGCAAGGCCTTGATGATTGCCAGCGTGAGAGGCAGCTTCAGGCGGAAGGTTGCGCCCTGTCCGGGACGCGTTTCCACGCTAATGGTCGCCTTCAGGCGCTGCAAAACACTCTGCACCACATCCATGCCCACGCCGCGTCCGGAGACTTCGGTGACTTGTTCTGCCGTGCTGAAACCCGGCCTGAAGATGAACTGCACGGCTTCGGCTTCACTCAGCCGCGCTGCATCTTCGGCGGTGGTCATGCCAAGTTGGACGGCCTTGGCGCGAATTTTCTGGGCATCGATGCCGCGCCCGTCGTCGCTAACTTCGACGATCACCTGATTGCCCTGGTGGTAAGCGTTGAGCCGGACCACACCGCGCGCCGGTTTGCCCAGGCGGGCGCGTTCTTCGGGCGATTCAATGCCGTGGCTGATAGCGTTTCGCACCAGATGGGTCAAAGGCTCGCCGATGGCATCGAGGATGCCCTTGTCGAGATCGGTTTCCTGACCGCTCAGCACGAGTTCGACTTCGCGGCCGCACTGCCGCGAAACGTCGCGCACCATGCGGGGAAAGCGGCGGAACAATTGCTCCACCGGAACCATGCGGATCTTCATCACGGAGCGCTGCAGATCGTTCAAGACGCGGGCCTGAAAGCCCATGGCGTCGGCGAACTTGCCGCGCAACAGTTCTTTCGGATAGCGCTTGGAGAATTCGCTCAGCGCCTGCTGCAACATGGACTTGCCAATAATCAACTCGCCCACCAGGTTGAGCACGTTGTCAATGCGTCCGGCTTCCACCCGCAAAATGTTTTCGAGAGCGGTGTAGGTGGGGCTGGTCTCCGGCGCGCTGGGATCGGCTGCAGCGGGCGAAGGCGCGGCGGCTGAAGCGTTTTCGTTTTCGCTCTCGGCTACGGCTTCGGGCGCTTCCGATTCTGTCGCGGAGTTCTTCGCTGCAGGAACGGCCGAATGCATGAGCTCGACGGTTACTTCTTCGGCGATGGTAGGAACGCGGCCCTTGGCGGCGATGGATTCAACGCTGGAGGCGCTCGCCAGTACGAATTCGACTTGCTTGGTAGCCGCCGGCGACTTGGCGTCGGGATGCACGGCCAGGATCTGCCCCAGGCTGCCAATCGCATTCTGGATGAGCTGGCGTCCGGCAATCGGCATGGCGCAGTGCGGATCAATCTTCACCACGACGTGATAGACCGCGAGTCCACTGGCCTGGGCCTTGGCGACGGCGAGCTTTTCGTATTCCGTCCAGGTGCCGCGCTTGGCCGGTGCCGCTGCCTTCGCGGCTTTCTTGCGGCGGATTTTCTTGCCCGCGGGAGCCGAAGTCAATTCCTGAATCTTCTTGCGCAGGCTGGCCGTGGCTGGAAGCTTGGTACCTTTGCGATAAGCGGCAATCATCGCGGTGAACACGTCCGCGGCGGTGAAAGCGATTTCCGCGACCGCTGCCTGAGTTGCCGTCTCTTCGAGCGAGAGCGCGTCTTCAAACTGGTGCGCCAGTTCGCTCAACTCGCGCAGGCCACAGGCTGCGGAGTCGCCTTTCAGCGTGTGCACTGTCCGCCGGATGCCGCGGACGATTTCTTCGTCGCCCGGCTTTTTTTCCAGCTTCAGTGCTTCTTCGTTCAGCGCCTGCAGCAATTCCTGCGAGGTTTCGAAGAACAACTCTCGCAGTTCTGCTCCGCGCTCATCGGGGGAATGCGTCATACGTTAATCTTTCACCTCAACCCGCTGGTAAGCGGTTCCACTGTCCTTGTGCACCATCTGGAATTTCTTGGTAATGCCCAGCAAACTCTCGGCATGACCTACGAAAAGAAAACCGTGCGCGTTCAAGCAGCGGTAAAACTTTTCGATCAGGCGCTTCTGTTCCGCCTCGTCGAAATACATCATCACGTTGCGGCAGAAGATTACGTCGTTGCGCTGGGGCAGGTACTCCGTTTTCAGATTGTGAAAATCGAAGTGGACCATTTCTTTCAGCGCTTTTTTTACCGCATAGCGTTCGCCTACTTTGTCGAAGTAGCGCAGGCGGTAGGCGTAATCCACCGAGGCCATCTGAGTCTCGCCGTAGGTGCCATCCTGTCCGGCGCGCAGCACCGAGTAGCTGATATCGCTGGCCAGGATTTCCACCCGCCACGGCGGCGGTATCAGCGGCTTGGGCAGCGGCATTTCGATGGGCAGCGGGTTGCGCAGGTAGTAATAGGCCAGCGCATCGGTGACCAGCATGGCGAGCGTATAGGCTTCCTGCCCGGTGGAGCAGCCCGCGCTCCATACCCGGATCGAATAGTCGCGCCGCGCCTGCTTCTGCTTCAGCAGGTCTTCGAAAATGTGTTTCTGGAAAAGATCGAGCTGGGCCTTGTGGCGGAAGAAGCTGGTTTCGTTGACCGTGAGATTTTCCAGCAGCTTGGCCAGTTCGTCCTTGCCTTCGGGACTGATCAGCAGCCGGTAATAGGAGTAGAAGGAGTCGACGCGGCACTCCTTCAGTCGCCGCAGGAGACGATCCTGCAGGAAATGGGTGCGGCGCTCGTCGAAGTGCATGCCGCACTCCTGGTAAACGAGAGCCTGCAACAATTTGAGTTCCGCGTCCGTCAATAAGGGAGCGGGTGCCGCTCCAGATGTGCCCATGCTTTTCCCGTTCGCAGCTGAATTCAAGAGCCCAGCAACAATGTGCTTACCGCGCCGAAGCGCCCCGCGCTTCAACTTTAGGTGTTGCCTTCGCTTCTTTGGCCACGGCTTTGGCTTCGCCCGTGGCCGCGCTGATCTGCAGGCTGCCTGGAGCCAGCAACTTGCTCATATCCAGCAGTACTACCAGTCGTCCCTTAACCTTACCCAGTCCGGTGACACAGTTCAGACCGCCATCCTGAAATACCGCAGGGGGAGCTTCCACGTCGTCGGCAGGAATTTTCAATACTTCGGAGGCTGAATCCACAATCAGTCCGGCCAGCCTGCCAGAGTGCTCGACCACCAGAATGCGGTTGCGCTTGGTCAGGGCAACTCCTTTTTCCCCGAAGCGCTTGCGCAGGTCCATGACCGAGACAATTTTTCCCCGCAGGTTGATTACGCCTTCGAGATAATCCGGCGCATCGGGAACGGCGGTGATCTCCGGCACGCGCACAATCTCGTGCAGGGAAGTGATGGGCACGCCATAGGTCTCGCGTCCCACCTGAAAGCCCACGATATGAAGTTCGCGACTCATAGTGTCATTGAAGTGCAATCAAAAAGTGTCTTCAAAAAGATGGCTGTGATTTTAGAAATGCGCTCCCGCCGAAGCCCGCCGCGCCTGCGCGTGCTCGTCGCGGCCGCTGCTCTGGCCGGGCGAATCCTGCAGTGCGAAACGGTCCATGAATTCCAGCAGTCCGCGCGACATTTTCGACATCTGTTCCGAGGATGCTGCCAGCTCGGTTGAACCAGAGGTCGATTGCTGCACCAGTTCGCGCATGCGCTCCATGGCTTTGACCACGGCTTGCGCTCCCGAAGCCTGTTCTTCCACGGCCGAGTTGATTTCGTGGGTGATTTCGTTGAGCCGGGTGGTAGCGCGGGCGATTTGCGACGAGCCGTGAGACTGTTCGTTGGTGGCCGCACCGATTTCCTGGGCAAATTTATAGACTTCGGTGACCACGTTTGAGATCTTGTGCAGGGCGCCGTTCAAGTCGCCGCCGAGCTCCAGGCCTTCGTTGACGATGCCGGTGGAGCGGTCCATATTTTCGACCGCCTTGCGGGCTTCTTTCTGGATGCTCTGAATGAGTTCGGAAATTTCCTTGGTAGACTGCGCCGATTTTTCCGCCAGCTTGCGCACTTCGTCGGCGACCACGGCGAAGCCCAGGCCATGTTCTCCGGCGCGGGCGGCTTCGATGGCGGCGTTGAGGGCAAGCAGGTTGGTCTGCTCGGCGAGATCGTCGATGACTTCGATGATCTTGCCGATATCGTCGGCGCGCTGCCCGAGCGCTCCGATGATTTCTCCCGAGCTGTTGATGGTGGTGTTGATCTTGGTCAGGCCGTCGGTGGCCTTTTCCATGGTAGCGATGCCGGCGTGCACTTCCTCGCGGGAACGGTTGGAAATGTCGAGCAGCACTTTCGCGGTATCGGCGACGCGCTGAATGGAAGCCACCATCTGGTCGATGGAGGCGGAAGTTTCGCTGACGCTCGAGGCCTGCACCTGCGTGCTCTTTACCATGTTCTGCACGTTGACGCTCATCTCGTGCATGGTGCTGGTGACTTCGTCGATGGCGGAAGAAGCTTGCAGGCCAATCTTGGCGGAATCGTCGGAAGCTGATGCCACCTGGTTGGAAGCGCTAGCCACTTGCGTTGAGGCGTCGCGGACGCTGCGCACCAGGCCTGCGAGGCCTTCCACCATGCGGGCGAAAGCGTTGCCCAGAGTGTCGTGCGTGGAACGGGGCTTGACTTCCACGGTGAGATCGCCGCCGGCCAGAGACTCCGAAACCGAGGCCATTTCCTTGAGGTAAGCAACCATCTTGGCAAAGGTGCGGGCCAGTTCGCCGATTTCGTCTTCCTGCTTGAGTTCGATGGTGTGCTCGAGGTCTCCGGTGTCGCCGATCAACCGGGCGACTTTCATTAAGTTGGTGAGCGGTTCAGTGATCGAGCGGGCGGTCCGGAAGGCGATGACGATGCCGAGCCCCAGCGCGATCAATGTGCTGATTACGGAGAACAGGATGGTCAGCTTGCTGGCCATGTCGTCGGACTTATTGGCGTCATCTACGAGCTTCTTGTTTTCCGCATCGATCACGTCCAATGCATCAGTGAAATTCTTTACCCAGGTAGAAGCGTCTTTTTGCAAGTAATAGATCTGCAGTTCAGCCACGGTGGCATTGCCGGAGTCTACGTCTTTACGCTTGTCGATCAGAGGCTGGGCAAACTCGTGGGACCACGCCGCGTCCAGTTGCTGCACCCGGGTGAGGTCCGATTTTTCCTTGTCTGATGTGGCGAGCGTTTTGCCGTCTTCGAGCTTCTGGTTGAGGATGCGCGAGCCCTCGTTCATGCGATCCACTTCGCGAGTGTCGCCGCTGAGCAGGTAGTTGCTCAGATAGAGCTGATTCTGCATCCCTTGAAAGCGCTCGGCGTTGGTGTTGTCCGTCAGTTGCAGCGACGCTGCCGCGGCCGCCTTGGCCGAATGCTCCCGTTGCACCGCGAGCAGGTTCACGAGGAACAGCACCACCACCATCGTCAGGATGATGCCGAAGTTCATGTAGAGCTTCTTGCCAATCGTCATTACAGTTTCTCCTCCGCGGCCGGACGCGACTACCGCGGTTCGAACTTGAAGTCGATGATGCCTGTGCTCTGTGCCGGGGACGGTTCGAAGCGCCACTTCTTGGCCGCTTCCAGGGCGGCGCTCGATAGCACCGGATGACCGCCCACAATCCTGGCCTCTTTCACGGTGCCGTTAGGGGCAACCGTGACTTCGATCTTGACGGTTCCCGTGATATTCATCTTGCGTGCCAGATCGGGATAATTCGGCTGGACGCGGACCTTGGCCCGCCGCAGCATTTCGTCACTTTGCGCGCTCTGCGCCGTCGCCGTTTGAGGGTGGGCGGTTGCCGGTATGGCAGCCGGTACTAGGATCAGAGCGGTCAGTAGAGCCGCAGTTCGTTGAGACACGGTTCCTCCCCTCGCGGAAAGCGCGGTGAACCGTTACACGTGCAAAGCCGTGGCCACCGGGCACTTTCAGAAAAAACCAAAGTCACAAGGCATATCCTCCTGCAAACAAAAGATTTACCGACAGTCAGTGGGGCGCCATGGAGCCCGCGCAAGATTGCTCCCGTCTCACATCCCGCGTCAGGGCTGGTCGCTCTCATTGTGAGACGAGATCGGAGGCAATTATTGAGATTTCACAGTTGGGCACCTGCCCTTCCCATTTCACTTGACTCAAATTGAGATGGCAGCGTAGTTTCCCCTTATATTCAATAACTTGTGAATCACGAACCCTCTCCATCGGCTTCCGATGACGCGCTGAACAGCTTCGGTGGGAGTTCCATGCTCCCGCTGTCTCAAACGGTTAAGGCGGGCACGGTTTCTGATTCCGCAGTTCCCGGTTTGGGAGGTCTGGGTTCGGCTGCCTCCAGTGCCGACGAGAAGTTTCAAGAACTGCTGCTGGGGCTGGCCGCCAAGGCCAGCGAGCGCCCGGATGCGGGTGCGCTGATCCAGTTTTTCTGCCGCGCCACGCGTGAGTTTTTTCAAGTGGCGGGGGTCTACTTCTGGCGTTGCCAGTCGGCGGCGGAACTCGTTGGCCAGCAAGGAGATGGCAAGCTGGTGGAAGTTTTCGTGGGTCTACGCCTCCAGGCACTGGAAAGCGCCGTGACGGCGCAGGCAGTGCGACGGCAGCGGACCATGCTGGCCAATCATGCTGATTCCACTGCCTTTCCCGCAGCCGCCACGTTGCAGGCACGCTCACTGATGGCCGCGCCCGTGGTGGTTTTCAACGAGGTCATCGGGGCAGTCACGTTTCTTCATGACCGGGACGAGAATTTTTTCACCGAGGACATGGCCACCAAGGCCACAATCCTGGTGGGCCAGTTGGGAAGCCTGCTCGAGGCGATCCGGCTCACCGAGGCCTCGCGCGAAGAACATCGCCGGGCTGAAATTCTGGCGGATGTGGCCCAGGTTCTGCATGGGACGCCGGACGTTGCCGCAGTTATCGAAGCTTTGGCGGACCGGGTGCGCCTGCTGTTGCGCGCTCAACTGGTCTGCGTGCTGCTGGGCCGCGAAGGGCCGTTCGAACTGCGAGCAGTTTCCGCCGAAACCCCTCAACTGGCGAACTCGGTGCGCGCCCGGCATGACCGCAAGACGGTCCGCTTTGCCGCCGATCTCGCGCAACGCGCCGTCACCGCGGGGGAACCGATCACACTCTCGATCGGCGGGGACGTGCATTCCCTGGGCAGCCTGGTTTCACCGGGGATGCTGATTGCCGCGCCGCTGCGCACCTCGCGTACCCGGGGAGCGATTCTGGTGTATCCACGGACGCAGGGAATCTTCACGGCTGAGGAGAAATCCCTGGTGGGGGCGATTGCCGGCTTTGGGGCGGTCGCGGTCGCCCATGCGGAGCTCTACGCCACGGCGCATGCCCAGGCTCATGAGTTCCACCAGTTGCTGGAAATATCTTCGACTCTGAGCGCCAGCGGGGACCTCGATCAATTTCTGCAGGCATTTGTGGTGCGGGCGGCGGATTTTCTGGGGTTTGGGCGATGCTTTATAGCGCTGCTGGAAGGTGGCGCGTTCCACCTTCGGTATGGCGTGAGCAAGGGCGAGCCGCAGCGCATGGAAGTGATTTTCCCCGAGGGCGTGGCCACTCGCGCATTGCGCGCGAAAGAAGTGTTCTGGACCGACGAAGCCAAGAACACTCCGGGCATCAACCTCGACGTGGTGCTGAAGTATGAAGTGCACCAGTTTCTTACGGTCCCTCTGCTGGGCGCGAACGGAGAAGTGTTGGGCATGTTTGGGGTGCTCGACCGTCTGGATAGTTCAGGAATTTCTCAGGAAGACATTCGCCGCGCCCGCGCTCTGGGAAATCAGGTTGCGGTGGTTCTCGAAGTGGCCCGCAATCTGGACCTTTCCGAACAGCATCGCCGCCGCGCGGAGGCGCTCATCGACCTGGCCCGCGAAATTAGCGGGGCCCTGCGTTTGCCGGATTTTGCGCGCCGATTTGTAACCCGGGCCGCGGAGCTTGCCGGGGCCAGTGCAGCAGCCTTGGTGCTGTTTCAGGATGGCCGCGCCCAGGCGGTGGCTTTGCATCCCGCTACGCTTTTTGCACCCGTGCCTCCCATTGCAGCTCTTTCTGCGCCAGCCTCGGCTCCGGAATACCGGAGTGAAGAGCGGAGTTTAGAGCTCGCGGCACACGCGGCGCCGGAAAATACGGCGGCTGATAGCGAAATGGCGCACGTGGAATCCGGTAGCGCTGCCGATCAACGCGCGCAGCGGGCGCTCGAACGCGCGCTCGGGGAAGCTCTTGCCGACCTGGCGTCGCGGCACCCGGAACCGGTTGTGTCCGGTTCTGCCGTGGATCTGCTGGGCGCCGAGGTTGCCTCGGCGACGGGCTGGGGCGAGTGCACGGTGGTGCGCCTCGTTAGATCAAACGGCGAGTTTAGATCCGAGGCTAAATCCGAGCTTAAGTCGAAGACCGAACTTAAATCAACCGAACTTAAATCAAAAGGCGAAGCGGGATCGAAAGCCGAGCCGGGAGCGAAAGGCGAGCTGGCGGGGATGCTTTGCCTGGCCGGGCGCTCTCGTCCGTTCGAACCAGAGGATCGGGCTTTCCTGGAAGCCATGGCCAGCCATGCTGCCATGGCTCTCGAGAATGCGCGCCTTTTTACGGCCGTCGAACAAGCCAACCGGCACTGGCTGGAAATTTTCGATGCCATCACCGACTTCATCGTGGCGCACGACGAAGCCGATAAAGTGCTGCGCGTGAATCGCTCTCTGGCGGCCATGATCGGCGTGCCTCCCAGCGAGCTGATCGGCGTCAACATGCGCGCCCTGATGGCTCTGACCGGCGACGTGGCTTCTTTCTCTTGTCCCTTCTGCCGTTCGATGGCGAACGCCAACGACGAGTTCGTGCATCCGGTGTTCGACCACACCTATCTGGTTTCTACCTCGCGGGTTCACGGGACGTCGAGCGAAGGTGTGCAGACCATTCACGTTCTGAAGGACGTTACCGACCGGCGGGAAGCCGAACGGCGTTACCGCGAGTTGTTCGACAACATCCAAGAGGGGCTTTTCTTCAGCACTCCAGCAGGACGGTTTATTGAAGTCAACGACGCGATGGTGCGCATGCTGGGCTACGCGAGCCGCGAAGAGCTGCTGCAGATCGATATTCCGTCACAGCTCTATTTTTCTCCCGACCAGAACCTGCAGCATGCCGAGGTGATGAAGCAGCACGGGCACCTGCGCAATTTTGAGGTGACCCTACGCCGCAAGAATGGCCTGCCGGTTCATGTGCTGATTAATGCCTTCGGCTTGTATGACAATCTTGGCCAGCTGACGCAGATTCGCGGCCTGATGCTCGATGTGACCGGGCTGCGCGCCTACCAGTCCGAGTTGCACCGCGAGCGCGATTTCTCCGGCAAAATCCTCAACAACACGCAGAGCCTGATTCTGGTGGCCGACACCGCGGGATTGATTAGCTATGCCAACCGGCGCTGGAGCGAAGCGGGATTTGAGCAGCGCGACGTGCTGGGGCGGCCTTTGGTGGCGCTGGCGGCGCCGGGGTTCGTGGCTCCGCTGGCCGAGGCTATCCGCAACACGCTCGAGGGCCAGCAGGTGGATAACCTGGAATTGCAGATCGTGCGGGGCAGCGGTGCTTCCGGGCAGTTTTCGGCGAATCTCAGTCCCATGCGCGACGAGCAGGGCAACGTGGTGAGTATTGTCGCGGTATTGACCGATATTACCGACTCGGCGGTGCTGCGCGGCAAGCTGGTGCACTCGGAGAAGATGGCGGCCGTGGGGCAACTGGTTTCCGGCGTGGCGCACGAAGTGAACAATCCGCTCACCGCGATTCTGGGGTTCGCCGATCTGTTGATGGAGAACCCGGAACTGCCGGAAAGTGTGCGCAAGGACCTGCGCATTATTCTTCAGGAGGCGCAGCGCACCAAGCAGATTGTGCAGAACCTGCTGAGCTTCGCGCGGCAGATGCCGCCGCAACGCAACCCGGTGCAGTTGAATTCGGTACTGCGGCGCACCATCCAGCTTCGATCTTACGATTTCACCAGCCACGGCATCGAGGTCGTCGAGCACCTGGATGAAGGCTTGCCCGAAGTGATTGGCGATGCGCACCAGTTGCAGCAGGTGTTCCTGAATATTCTCAATAACGCCTATGACGCCGCGCATGAAGTGGGGCGCCCGGCGCGCATTGAGATCATCACCGCTAAGTTCGGCGAGACAGTCGAGGTCTCGTTTTGCGACAACGGAGCTGGAATCTCACAGCCGGATCGCATTTTCGATCCTTTCTTCACGACCAAAGAGGTTGGCAAGGGGACCGGTCTCGGTTTGAGCATTTGCTATGGCATCGTCAAGGAACACGGCGGCGAGATTTTGTGCCACAACAATACGGACGGACAAGGCGCTACGTTCATTGTTCGACTTCCCGCAACGGCTCGCTCTGCCTCTGTCAGCGCGGCCGCAGGAGCTATGCCCACATGAGCCTTCCCGCGTTTCAACCCGCTCCGCTGCCTGTCTTGCTGATTGAAGACGAACCGGCCGTCATGGCCTACGTGCAAGCCGCTCTCGAGCGTAGCGGGTATCCGGTGGTTTGCTGCGAATCGGGTGCGGATGCCTTGCCGCTGCTTGAAACCGGCAGCTTTCTGGGCATCGTTTCTGACATGCGAACGCCCGGCGGCGTGGACGGAGCGCAGGTTCATGCCTGGGTGGCGCAGCACCGGCCAGATTTGGCTACGAGAATCGTGTTCATCACCGGCGACATCGCCAACGAAGAGACCGTGGCTACGCTCCGCCAGACCGGCGCGCCGTGCGTGGAAAAACCTTTCCGAGTGCAACAATTTATTGACGTTGTTTCCAGAACTTTAGGGAGATCGCAGTGAGCAGTGGTTTGAACAAGAGCGGTTCGAATAAGAGTGGTTTGAATCAGGGCTTGAATAAGGAAGAGTTACGCATTCGGTTGCTCGTGGTCGATGATGAGCAGAGTATCCGGAAGCTTTGCGTCACGGTGGGCGAGGCCCTGGGATTTGTCTGCATGGAAGCGGAAAGCGGCGATTCGGCGCTGGCGCTGCTCGAAGAACAGCCGGCTCACATGGTGCTTACCGACATGGTGATGCCGCTCATGTCTGGCCTGGAATTTCTCGAAAAAGTAAAAAAGTTGCTGCCGCGAACCGAAGTCGCACTCATGACCGGGCATGGATCGATCGAAACCGCCGTCCAGGCGATGAAGCTGGGCGCCTATGACTACATCACCAAGCCGTTTTCACCGCTCGAGGAACTGCGTCTGTTTCTGCGCCGCATGGCGGAGAAAATTCGGCTGGTCGAGGAGAACGAATTCCTCCGCCAGCGCATGGATTCGGAGACCGCCGTTCACGGCATCGTGGGCTCCTCCGCTAAGATTCAGGAAGTGATGCGGCTGGTCTCGCGCCTTAAGGACACGCGCACGCCGGTGCTGATTTTTGGCGAGAGTGGTACTGGCAAGGAGTTGGTGGCGCGGGCCATGCACTTCCGCGGAGCCTTCGCGGACCGGCCTTTTGTGGCAGTGGATTGCGGTTCGCTGGTTCCCACGCTCATTGAAAGCGAACTCTTCGGCTATGAAAAGGGAGCTTTTACCGGGGCGCTGAAATCGAAGCAGGGACTATTCCAGGCGGCGGATGGCGGAACGATTTTTCTGGATGAAATCGGCGAATTGCCTTTGGAATTGCAGGCTAAACTGCTGCGCGTGCTGCAGGAAAAGGAAGTGCGTCCGGTGGGCAGCAACCAGCGCATTAAAGTGGATGTACGCGTCATCGCGGCCACCAATCGTGATCTGGAAGCTGCTTACAAGGTGGGGGCGTTCCGCAAGGACCTGTATTTCCGTCTCAACGTGGTCACGCTGCATGTTCCCGCGCTGCGCGAGCGCCGCAGCGATACTCCCATGCTGGTGCACTGGTTCCTGGAGCGCTACGCACCGGGATCGGAGTTGAGGGTTTCAAACGCCGCCATGAAGGCGCTGATGCAATATGACTGGCCCGGCAACGTGCGCGAACTGGAGAATTGCGTGGAGCGCGCGGTGGCGCTGGGCAACGGCCACATCATTGATTTGGGGGATCTTCCGCCTGCCATTGCCGCGGTCACAGCGTCCCTGCCGGTTTCGGAGCAGGACTCTTCCGATCTGGATTCCGGAGTTGCTCCGGCGGCCGTGGCCGAGTCTCCGCAGACTCCGCTTTCCACCACTGACCTGGAAGACATTGAGCGCGCCACCATCCAGCGCGTGTTCGAGCAAGTGAATGGAGACAAATCGCTGGCCGGTCGCATGCTGGGCATCAGCCGCGCAACGCTCTACCGCAAGCTCAAGCGCTACAACATCACGGGCGGCGGATCAGACTCTTCCAGCCACACCCTCCAATAAACTGCAGAAGTGATGCGGCCAGGAAAATTGCAAGGATCCAAAACGTGCAGGGATCAGTGCGGTGAGGGCGCGAGAAGGGTCTCGGCCTTGCGCGCAATCAGCAGAAAATTCTTCTCGCGAGCTTCCTTTTCCAAGGCGGTGAGCTGTGCGTGAGCGGCCGCGGTTTGGCCCGACTTCAAGCCAATTTCCCCCAGCGTCAAACGCGCCTCAAACCAGTACGGCACGGAGACGGCCTTACTCGGCTTTGAGAGGATGAGCGCCAGCCGTTTGCGGGCTTCGGCAAATTTTTTCTCGGCCAGATCCACATGGGCCGCCGCCAGCGCAGCATCGTATTTCGGATTGATGTCGCTCGCTTTGGCGGCAAATGTCGTTGCCTGCTGGGCCGCAGATTGCGCTTCGGACTGCTTATTCTCCGCCAGCAGCGCCAGTGCCATAATCGATTGCGCCTCGGCGGAACGTGCCGGGAAAGATGTTCCCTCCAGTTGATGCAACGCGTCGCCGGCGAACTTCTCGGAGTCGGCGGGTTTACCTTCTTCCAGCGATATCTCAGCCGCCTGCACCAGGCTTCCCGCCAACGATAAAGCTCGCTTCAGGTCTCTGCGCATGGCTAGCGCCTGGTCGCTCTTCTCACTAGCTTGCTTCAGATCGTCTTCTTCAATGAGAACATCGGCCAGAGCGTACAAAGCTGCGGCCTTCGCGGATTTGTGCCCGGTTTCAGTTTCCAGCTGCACCGCGCGTTCGAAGTGGGTTCTGGACCCGGGCAGGTCGCCCTCTTCCTCCAGAACGTCTCCAAGTTTGATTTCGGTAATGCCGGCTGAGTCCTTGTCGCCACCTTCGTCGAAAATCCGCGCGGCCTCTTCCAGATCCTTTTGGGCCCCGGCAAAATCGGCCAGGCGTTCCAGCACCTCTCCAAGGTTCCCCAGTTCGTCTCCGATGGTCACCTTGTAGCCGGACTCGCGATAATTGTGCAGCGCCTGCGCGTAGTAGTCTTTCGCCTCCACAAGCTTTCCCTCATTGACGAGTATATTGCCGATCTCGTTCAGCGCTTGTCCGGCATAGAGCGGATTGCCGATCTGGTGAAAAACCACCAACGCTTCTTCCGCTTGCTTGCGTGCCCCCGCTAAATCACCAGCTGCTTTCAGAAACTCGGCGGACCACACCAGCGTCATACCCGAATGCTTGAGATCCCCGCCGGCCGCAAATAAAACCTTTGCCTGAGCCAGCGCGGCGGTGGCGCGGTCGGCGTCTCCCAGTTGGTGGAAGGCCGTGCTTTCATACAAATTCGCCTGCGCAACCACCAGCCGAATCCCCCGCGACTCTCCCTTCTTGATCGCCGCAGCCGATATTTCCTGTTCGCGCTTGAAATCTCCGAGCGCTTCGACTGCGGTAGCTTCCGCCAGATCAATCCGCGGGTCGTCACCCTCGGGCGGCGGAAGCTTGCGCAAACCCTCCAGCGTAGCGAAGGCTCCCTTGGGGTCACCGCCCGAATCCTGAAGAGAAGCCAGGCGCAGACCATATGCCAGACTGTCAGGATAAAGGTCAGCCAGAGTGCGGACGATCTGTATCGCCTTTGCACTCTCGTTGTTGAGATCGCGGTATTGTGCTTCCATCCACAAACGTTCTTCATTGCTGAGGTTGCTTGAAAGCTGAAACGCTCGTTGCGCCTCATCCTTGGCTTTGTTGTCGTAACCAAGTTCCAGCAGGGCTCCTCTGAGGGCGGCGTGGGGCTGCGGAGATTGCGGATCGGCCTCCACTGCCTGGGTCAACAGATCGCGAGCCGCCAGCGTTTCGAACGCTCGAAGTTTATTCAACCCTTCGGAATAAAGCCGCGCCGCCTTGGGGTCTGCGGGCAGCGAAGCCCGCACCTGAATGGCCTGCGCGCTCGTGACCTGGCCCGCTCCCAGATGTTCCCGCATGCGCGCGCCTATCTGTGAAACCAGCTCGAACAGGTCCGCTTCGCCGCCCGACACAGCTTCTTCCGCAACGGTGTCGCCGGCAGTTGTTTCTTCCAGCCGGAAATCGAGCCTGATCTGGCTTTTGTCTCCCTCGCCGACCACGGCGTAGGAGCCGGTCGTGACATAGTCAGTATCCAGGTTTGCCCGCAGGCGCGGCAGGGAATCCTTCGGAGTGTCGGTCAAGCTCCAGGGAACATCTTTGCTGGCGCGGGCGACCTGTTCGCCCGAGACTAGGCGCAACTGGCCTCCGGATGCGAGCTCGGCGCTTAGCATCTCGGCCAGCGCGGTCGAGAGCCAGGCCTTGTCGGCCCGGTCCGTAAGATTCTTGAAACCGAGCACAGCCACCGACGGCCGCGTCTTGATGGCCGGCGATGCGGCGGAGGGTGAGCCATGAAAAATCTGCTCACGATGGCGCACAACAAAAAGCGCCACGAGTAAGACCGCGGCCGCCAGGCCTCCGAAAAGTGAGACCTTCCAGTTTTGCTGTCCGAGAAAACTGCGGGCGGCGGAAATTTGCGGCCGCGCTCCAAATCGCACCGCGCGCAGGTCTGCCGCCAGTTCGCGCGGACTCTGGTAGCGCTCGTCCGGTTTCTTTTCGAGCGCCTTGGCGACGATCAGAGCAAGCGGCGGCGGAACCGAGCGGCTGACTTTGTCGAGCGGAGTTGCCTCCTGCTGTACGATCTGCATCGCGATGGCTGTGGGGGTGGATGCGAGAAAAGGATGGCGCCCTCCGAGCATTTCGTAAAGCACTACGCCCAGCGAAAAGATGTCGGCGCGGAAGTCGGGCAGACTTCCCAACAGGACTTCCGGGGCCATGTAGGTCGGGGTTCCGCCAACGGCGCCGGACGTGGAGAGAGTCAGAGTGCCTGCGCCGTCGCTCGCGCCGAGAGCGGCAAGACGGCGTGCCACCCCGAAATCGACCAATTTCACCTGTCCCGACTCAGTGAGCATCACGTTCTCGGGCTTGATGTCGCTGTGCAGAATGCCTCTTTCGTGCGCGGCCGTAAGCGCATCGGCACACTGGATGGCGATGTCGAAGAATTGATTGATGTTGATGGGCTGGCTCAGGCGCTGCCGCAGCGTTTGCCCTTCCACATACTCCATGACCAGAAAAATTTCGTTGTCCTGTTCCAGGACGTCGTACACGCTGGCAATATTGGGATGGTTCAGCGCCGAGAGGCGCTGCCCCTCGCGGAGCAGGCGAGCGGCCTCGCCGGGACCGCCGCTTCCGCTAATCGAAACTCGCTTGATGGCGACTGTGCGCCGGAGTTTTGGATCCTCGGCGCGCCAGACCTCGCCCATGCCACCAGCGCCAAGGCGTGCGACCACGCGGAGGCGACCGAGTGTGGTGCCAGTTAAATCCGGCTGCGGGCTCGAAGTCCTAGTGTGGTCTGGTGTGTCGTTCATCGAAAAGAGTGCGTAACAGACGACCACCGGGGGGTGTGGCCCGCCATTCTACACTCTTCTCGCGTTCTCGCGACACAGTGATCATCAAGACTGGAGGTGAGACGGATGTTTCAAATTGAGACGCTGGCTTGATGCTTCCCTCTGGGCAGGAGATGCCGTTTCTCCCTAACTCACTGAAAATGCACTGCCCGTGGTGCTAGACCTTTCGTTCGCCGCTTTGGTTCCCACCTTGCACCTGTTCTCAACGTAACCGCGGATTCTCGGCTCCCCAAGCTCTTCCTAACCGGGAAGAGGGGAGCCCAACCGCATTTGCAATCGGGTAGTGGCAACAGGGGGCGAACGCTTGGCGCAACAAGCCACAGCAGCGGCGCGCGCGGCGCACAGTGCGGGCACGGTAGAAGGGCTCGCCCGCTTTTTCCCGGAAGCCGCTCCCGTGCGCATCCCGGTGCAATTGGCGCGGGGCGGCGAGCCCGGCTCCAATGCCCGTCCTTTCAACGAAAGTACCGTCATCGAATTTGGCACTCCCCGCGAAGTCTTGTTTGCCTGCGCTACCCCTCTTGAGTTTGCCGATGTGCTGCGCCTGCGCAACTCCGACGGTTCCCTGGACATTGAGGCTTCGGTGGTGGCTGTGCAATACCACCCGGGTAAGACCGTCGTTGCGGCCCGCTTTATTGGAGAAGTGCCCAACTGGATCGTGAAACCATGACACTGACACCGCCAGCGCCAGATCTTGCAGCCCAGTGGGAATCCGCCCGCCGGCTCTACCCCATCTATTTTGAAATCGCCCGCGAATTCGTCATCGACGTGCATCCTTGCGCCGATCTGGAAACCGGGGCTGACACGCCCGGCCGCGAATCGGTCGAGCAAGCCACGAAATGGCTCGAGGAGATGGACCAGCGCGTCCAGGTTCATCAATTGCGCCAGTTTCTGCAGTCCAGCCCTCTTGCCGATCAGGACGGGCTTCTGGTATTGCTTCGTCACTTTCTGGGAAGTTCCACGCGTACCGACGCGACCCGCGACAAGATTGATTTTCTCCTGGTCCAGTACTTCAGCACAGCCGCGCCGGGCGAACTCGAAGACAACGACGTAGATCTCGCCATGGTGGCACAGTACCTGGAGCCGGCCCTGGGCGAGGTGGATCTGAAAACTCCCTTGTGGCTGAATGCCCTGGATCGAGTGCTCGAGGGCTCGCGCAAATGCAAGAGTCTCGACCAGCTTTTGCACGGAGGCATCCTCGAACAGGGACGCAAAGCCAAAACCCAGGCGGGCGACCTGTTCTATCTGCCGATTGCCCTGGTGGCCTTCACACGGTTTGGATATCTCATGCGGCGTTCCTTTTTCCGCCTCATGCACAATGATCTCAACGCCATTCTCGACGGCCTCAACGAGCTCGAGATCAAAGGGATCGAAGCCATTGATTGCCGGCGGGCACAGTTCTCCGCACAGGAACCGGTCTCGAGGCTGCGAATCATTTGCCAGTCGTGGAAGGTGATGTTCCAGGCGGAATATTCCTCCGGTACTCCGCTGCGCATGCTCGTTGACTTGCGGGCATCGGTGGATTACGCGCTAGGCCGCGGTAAAACACCTGACGCAGACAAGAAAGCTCCCGCACCGGCACAAGCGAAGATCGTGATTGGAAAGCCAGCGCCCGCGAAGCCCGCGGCCCCGGTGGCTCCGGCCAAAGCTGCACCGGCGGCGGCTGCGGGTGCGGCGAAGGTTGCCGCGACTCCGGCTCCGGCAAAGCTCGCGCCAGCGGCAGCGGTTGCGCCAAAAGCGGCGGCGGCCAAGGCGGCTGGCGGTGCGCCGACCTCGGCGGTTTCTCATGCAGCAGTAACGCCCGCAGTAGCGAAGACCGCCGCGCCGGTGAAGCCTGCCGCCACAGCGAAGCCGGCGCCGGGAGCGGTGAAACCCGTGGCTCGCGCGGCAACTCCGGCGGCCAAACCCCAGGCCAAATTTTCCGTTCCCAGCGACGATGCGCCGGAGTTTGAAGTCTCCGCCGACTCGGACTGGGATACAGATTCCGGATCGAAGCCAACCGGCAAGAAATAGTTCGTCAACACTGGATGCAGAAGCTCAGCGCGCGAAACTGAATCGTCGCAAAAGGTAAGAAACGTGGATCAACCCACTGTACTGATCATCTCCGACGAGGTCGATTTTTCTCGCCGGGTTACGGCGCGCTGGCAAATGGAGCGCAGCGTCCCGACTTTTACCATGCTCAGTGGCGATCTGTGGCCTCGCTTCGCGGTCGATTCCTTCGATGTTGCGATTGTCGGCGAATTGCGCCGCGAATTGTTATCCGTTGTCCTCGAGCCTCTGCATTCCGCGAGGCAGCCCATTTTTTGCGTGTGCCAGAATTCCGAAACCGCCGAGATCGTGCACCGGCGCTGGCCGCGAGTCTCCATTCTGCGCGGCGAACACTGGCTCGAAATTCTGGTGCCCGCTGCCTGCGAAGCCGTGCACCGTTCCCGCGCCGAAGCTCGCGCCCGCGCCGCTGAACTCGCCTGCGCCCTGTTGGAGCGCGAGGCGACCCTGGGCCGCTACATGCTCGAAATGCGCCACGGCCTCAATAACGCGCTCACCTCGGTGCTGGGAAATTCCGATCTCTTGCTGCTCGAACCCGGAAGCCTTTCGGCGCAGGCACGCGCCCAGCTCGAAACCGTTCGGAACATGACGCTGCGCATTCACGAAGTTCTGCAGCGGTTCTCTTCGCTCGAAAAAGAAATGAATGTTGCCGCACGGGAAGCGGAAAAAGATTCCGGCAAGTCCTACGCAGCGGCCGCAGGCACGCATTGAATGATGAGTGCGTCCCATCCACCGCGGTTGAGGGTGCGGGCCGACGTAGGGTCCTTGCTGGGGCGTCGGCTCGGTCGGGATGACGAGACGTTGGGGTTGCTAAGAGCTAAGAGCCAAGAGCTGAGAGCTGAAAGCTGAACTGGAAACCTATGCACAGACTGATGGCCGGCGGCACCATTCTCGAGCACGAGCTTTCTGATCTGCGGCTGCTGGTCGAGCGCCAGGCCGGAATCCTGCTGGATTGCCCCAACAGCGCGCTGGCTGCGCACGTCGCCGAATACCTCGAGGCGCAGGAACTGGATTCCGTCGCCGCCGTGCTGGAGCGGCTGCGCTCCGCGGATCAGGATCCCGCCTGCTTGCCGCACTTTCTCGATGGCGTGCTGAACACTGACACCGGATTTTTTCGCCATCCTGGCGCGATGAATGCGCTAACCCGGCAAGTGTTGCCCCAGCTTTTTGCCCGCAAGTCTTCGGATAATCCTGCCACGCTCCGCATGTGGAGCGCGGGCTGCTCAACCGGCGAAGAAGCGTATTCGATTGCCATGGCTGCGTGCACGGCGCTCACAGGGAATATCGGCAACCCTGGAAATGGCGCCACGAACGCTACCTCCGGCAACGGAAATGGAAGCTCCAACGCGTCCAGCGCGGGGAAGAATGCGGCCAGCCGCAATGGCGGCATCAGCGAGTCATCCAGTTCGGCTCCCGGCCAGAGTTTTCTGACACAGCCGGGAACGCTGCCATCGGGCAGAGAGTTTTCCATTCACATCGTAGGCAGCGACCTGCTTGCTTCGAGCATCGAAGTCGCCGAGCGCGGCTTGTATCCGCAATCGGCCTTGGCGGGTCTGCCCCCGGCAACCATCCGCGCGTCATTTTCGAAAAGCGGTTTCAACGGAAGCGCGAACGCGTCGCAAAAAACGTCATTCGACGGATCGCCGAATAGCGGATTGCCGAATCGCGGGTTCGCCAACGGTGTGACGTCTGGTGCGACTTCGAACGGAAAGTCTGGCGACCTTCTGAACGGTTCTTCGCAGCCGCCGCAGAATGGCTCGGCGAACGGCACGCACTTGCAGGTAAAGCCGCGAGTGCGCAGCCTGGTCACCTTCAACACCATGAACCTGACCAAGCCGGTCTACATCGGCCGTTTCGACTGCATTTTCTGCATGGACGTATTGCCCCATCTCTCGCGTGTGCAGCGCACGTCCCTGCTCGAACGCCTGCACCTCTACCTCGAACCCGGCGGATATCTCTTCCTAAGTCAAACCGAAAAACTCAGCGCCCCCAACGTAAACTTCCGCTCCGAAACCTTCGACGGCTACACCTTCCACAGGAAGCCGCTGGCTGCATCAGCTGCCTACGGCCGATAGGGATAAAGACTAACCACTTCGGATGCTCGCTAAGATGGTCTAAGTCTTTGCCATGGTACCGTTCGATTCTTCAGAGGATTCCGCATCGGGTAGGTCTAACACGCCGGAAGTGAGCTCCTTCAGTTCGTCGTACTCCATAAATCCGTCAAAGCCGTCAGTGTCATGACATTCGAATATTGTAGGTGCGGCTATCGCGTCCTTAATCGTTGAACCAGACCTGATGGTCAGGCTTCCCCATCGAAACCTGATATATACGTATCCAGATTCAGTTTTGCCTTCCCATTGCGCCGGACAGGCAAAGGATGTCCTTCGAATCTCAGTTATCTTCACCATTGAAGCCATTAATCGACAAAAAGCCGGTAGTCTTGAACTGACGCTTCCATGGCGGGATTGCGATTTTGTCGCCGGCAAACTTCCTGAAAACGTATTGACCTTGCGATCGTCCTGGTCCATTATCAGTGGGCCGCTCCCAGCGATATAGCTGAATGCGCCTTAATGCCGATCCGCCACACCATCTGGAAAGTCTCAGACCGTCCCGAACGGCTCTCGTCGGCGCTGCTTGCAAGTGAGCAGGCCCTCGAAGAGATGATCGTTTCTGACTGTGGGATACTCTCCGATCAATGGATGCTCATTGGGCGACAAGAGAGAACGCCTTACAGCGGTCGAATAGACCTTTTGGCCCTAGCTCCCGACAGCTCGCTTGTGCTCATTGAACTCAAACGCGATCAGACCCCTCGCGATGTCGTGGCACAGTCGATCGACTACGCCGCATGGCTTGAGGAATTAGGGCCTAGTGACATTACTGAAATATATAGACGGTTCAAACCGAATCACAGCCTTGAACAAGATTTCAAGGAACGATTCGGTGAACCTCTTGACGAAGAGGGGCTTGGGCGCCATCAAATTGTCATAGTCGCAGGATCGCTCGACGGCAGCACAGAGCGCATCATCAAATATCTCAGTCAGCGGGGACTTGCAATCAACGTTATGCAGTTTCAGGTTTTTTCGCACGGCGCCGAACAACTTCTAAGCCGAGCCTGGCTGCTCGACACAGCTGAGGTGCAAGTAAACGTTGAGTCTTCGCGCAATCGTGAGAAAGAGCCATGGAATGGCGAGTTCTATGTGAACTTTGGTCACGGCGACTCTCGCTCTTGGCCGGAGGCAGTGCGTCTTGGGTTTGTCTCCGCAGGGGGCGGCACCTGGTATAGCAACACCCTCAAGCTCCTGAGTCCCGGCGACCGTGTCTGGGTGAAATCGCCACCGGATTACGGATTTGTCGGCGTTGGGCTTGTCACAGGATATCGAGAGCCACTCTTGTCGTTTGAGGTGGATACTACCGAGGGCAGGGTAGCCGCTCTGACGGCGCTCAAGCAGGGTCACTACCACAAGGACCTTAAAGATGATCCCGAGAAATGCGAATACTTCGTGTCCGTGCAGTGGCTGCAAACCGTTGCGGTTGAGGACTCCCTCCGGGAGGCCGGCCTCTTTGGTAACCAAAGCACGGTGTGCAGACCGACCGTCCCGAAATGGCGGACGACCGTGGAACGGCTGAAACAGTTTTTCCCAAATTACGCTGACGCGGGATCGGCCACTACGCGAATAAAAACTCCTTCGTCCGCAACTCCTTGATCGTATCCCTCAACTTCGCCGCCTTCTCGAACTCAAACCGCTTGGCCGCCTCGCGCATGTCGCTTTCGAGCTTCGCGATGTAGGCATTCACTTCCTGCTGCGAGGCGAATTCCGGAATCCCTTCACCCTCACCGCCCGTCAGGTCGGCGTAGTCGGCGGCGATGATCCCGGCCAGCGTCATATCCAGCGGACGCACAATCGATTCCGGCGTAATCCCGTTCTCTTCGTTGTACGCCGTCTGAATCGCGCGCCGGCGCAAAGTCTCGTCCATGGCGCGCTTCATCGAATCGGTTTGGCGATCGGCATAGAGAATCGCGCGCCCGTTCAGATGCCGTGCGCAGCGCCCGATCGTCTGGATCAAAGATCCCGCTGACCGCAAGAATCCTTCTTTATCCGCATCGAGGATGGCCACCAGCGACACTTCCGGCAGATCGAGTCCCTCACGCAGCAGATTGATGCCAATCAATACGTCGAACTCGCCCTTGCGCAGGTCGCGCAGAATCTTTACCCGCTCCAGCGTCTCAATCTCCGAATGCATGTAGCGGCACTTCACGCCCACCTCGGCGTAATACTCGGCCAGGTCTTCCGACATGCGCTTGGTCAGCGTGGTCACCAGCACGCGCTCGCCGTTCTCTACGCGCGCGCGAATCTCGTGCAGCAGGTCGTCGATCTGCCCCTTCACCGGACGCACTTCCACCTCGGGATCAATCAGCCCCGTCGGCCGGATGATCTGCTCCACCACCACGCCCGCCGATTTAGTCAGTTCATAAGGCCCCGGCGTCGCCGAAACGTAAACCAGCTGATTCGTGCGGTGATCAAACTCCTCAAACGTTAGCGGACGGTTATCCAGCGCCGAGGGCATGCGAAAGCCGTATTCCACCAGCGTTTCCTTGCGTGAGCGGTCGCCGGCATACATGCCTCGTACCTGCGGCACCGTCTGATGCGACTCGTCAATGAACATCAGATAGTCGCGCGGAAAATAATCCAGCAGCGTCGGCGGAGGCTCGCCCGGCAGCCTCCCGGTAAAATGCCGCGAATAATTTTCGATGCCGTGGCAATAGCCCATGGCCTTGATCATTTCCAGATCAAACATGGTCCGCTGATGAATGCGCTGCGACTCCACCAGCCGTCCCTGCTTTTCCAGTTCCACTTCCCACCACGCCAGCTCTTTCTTGATGGAATCCACCGCCGACGCCCGCGTCTCTTCCTTCATCACGTAATGCGTCTTGGGATAAATCGGCAGCCGCCCATATTTCTGCTTCACCGTGCAAAACAGCGGGTCAATTTGCGTCAAAGACGAAATCTCATCGCCCCACAATTCGATGCGGTACGCCATGTCGTCATAAGTAGGGAAGACCTCGATCACGTCGCCGCGCACGCGAAACGTTCCGCGCCGGAAGTCGCCGTTGGTGCGCTCGTAGAGAATGTCGACCAGCTTGCGCGTGATGTCCTCGCGCTTGATCTTCTGCCCTTTTTCCAGAAACAGCATCATGCCGTAATACGCTTCCGGCGAACCCAGGCCGTAGATGCAGCTCACCGACGCCACGATCAGCGCATCGCGCCGCTCAAATAACGACCGCGTCGCCGACAGCCGCAGCTTGTCGAGCTCGTCATTGATGGTCGCTTCTTTTTCAATGTAGAGATCGGCGGCCGGAACGTAAGCCTCAGGCTGGTAATAGTCGTAATACGAAACAAAATATTCGACCGCATTATGCGGGAAAAAATTCTTGAACTCGTGGTAAAGCTGCGCGGCCAAAGTCTTGTTATGCGCCATCACCAGCGCCGGACGGTTCGCCGCCTCAATCACCTTGGCCATGGTGTAGGTCTTGCCCGACCCGGTCACGCCCAGCAAAACCTGATGCTCCTCGCGGTCATAAATCCCGCGCAGCAGCGCCTCAATGGCGCGTCCCTGGTCCCCTTGCGGCTTGTAATCAGAAACGAGTTTGAAATCCATAGAGAAAGCTCTCAGCCCTTAGCTCTTAGCTCTTAGCCTGAACCGAACCTCGAAAGACAGGATCGGCAATGGCCATGTGGGGACAGCCGCCTCGGCTGTCCAGCGAGCGCAGCGAGCGTTGCCTTTTCTGCCGCCGCCTCTACAGGATGCAATTTCGCCGCCAGAGAATCTTTCTATTATAAACGGTCCGAACAGGCAGGATTCCCCCGTGCGGAGCGGGTACTCATGCCCGCTGGCCTGTGGTGCTGCAAGCAAGCGGGCAGGAGTGCCCGCTCCACACAAACTTACCAGCACTCGCAACCGGCTCACTTATGAAGCTCAATCGCCACCACCACCGCCGCGCCCTTGCCCGCCGATTCGGCGTATTCCACTTTCGCCGGTTTCCCCTCTAAATCCACGCACGGATTCAGATCTCTCTTCAACGTGACGTTGAGAACGCTGAACGGAAGCTTGAAGTAATTGCCAGTATGCAATTCCAGCGTCTTCGCGCCCGAAACCAAATTCAAATCCATCGCCGGAGCATTGCAGTGCACATCCTTCAGCACTCCCACCATAAAATGGTAGGGCCCGGTCGGGACGCGCTCTTCCGCCGGCGGAGAAGCGGAGCCGCCCTCGGCTTCCGGCACGTTGCCGGTGGCCGTAACCTGGGCCGTTCCCGCCTTCAGCTGTTCGTTGAACTGCCGGCGAGTTTCCTGCGCCTCTGCATACTCCTCGGTATGCTCCAGAAGGTTTTCCGCCATGGCGGTCTCCTGCGGAGTCTTGGCGAAATGCAGGGCGTTGCGAACTACGGCCTCCGCATCCTTGCCGCGCTCCATCATCAGCAACACATTCGCGACGTTCAGCCGGTAGCTTAGGTTTGTGGGCTCCAGTTGGACGGCAGTCAACCCCATCATGCGAGCTTCGTCGAGGTTGCGATGCCGCATCCCGAGGAACGTGGCCAGCGCGTTGTAGCTCGGTCCGAATGATGGGTTCAGCTTGATGCTGGCGCGCAAGCTGTTCTCCACCTGCGCTTCGTCCGCGGGCGCGAGCGTGCCGCTCATCGACATCGCCGCGAAGTAGTAATGCGCAAGAAAGCTCTGCGAATCCAGCTTCACCGCTTGCGCATACCAGTTCCGCGCTTCCTCCATGTGGCGTTGACGAAATGCCAGGTAGCCCATGGTTTCATGCGCGGAAACATTGTTCGGGTCGTCCTGCAAAATGTGATCGAGCAACGCCTGGGCGTCCGCAGTGCGCTCGTTGTAGGACAGAAAATCCGCGCGTATGGCATCGGCCTGTAGACTCGTAAGGGCCTGGGCCTGGAACGCCGATTCATCTACATCCGTTGTGGCCGCCATTTTCATGTAGTGAAACGCGTTCTGCCGCACATAGTCTTCCAGCGCGGTTTGCAGTCGCTTCAAATCTCCAAACGCGCGCGTGGCCGCGGTCACCGCGTCTACGTTTTGCGCCAGCAGCGTGGCGTAGTCGCTTAAACGGTGCGTGTTCTCCTGAGAATCCTTGACCCGGAGGTAATGGGTGAGAGCCCAAGACTCGGCGTAAAAGATGGATCCCTTGTTCTCTTCATGGTAGTAGGGCGAGTTGTGGTCCACGGTAAACAGCGTAGCCAGCGGCAGCATTCGGTTCTGCCGCAGCAGCATCACGTTCTCCGTGCTCGGCTCGCCCAGGGATACGTCTTTCTCGCGAATGTCGGTGTTCTGGTAATACTCCGCCAGCCCCTCGTTCATCCACAGCGGCATCCAATCCGCTTTGCTCAAAAGCAAGTGCGTGTATTCGTGATAGATCGTGGCATAGGGATGGTCGCCCTGGGCATCAAGCTGCATCAGAACGTAGTTCTTATCCAGCGTGGTCAGGAAAAGTCCGGCCAGTCTGACTTGTCCCTTCGCCAGATACGCCGCCGGTTCCAGCGCGCGGAAATCCTTCTCGTCCTTTATGGCCAGGACGACGATGGGAGTGGATGGGTCCTGCAACTTCGGGAGGAGTTTATGAAACACCGAGCGCATGCGCTCGAACTGATCGGCGACGTGGCGAGCCTGCTTTTCATTGGAGTTGCTGACCACGATGAAGTGCGGGCTGCGCACCTGCACCCAGCTCTCCGGCTTATCCCGCGCCGGAGCCACGACGGCCGAGCAAAGCGTTGCGACCAGCAGAATGCGCTTCCACATAGTGGCGTTTTGTCACCAGCAGTCATCAAGTCATCTCATAAATGGATTCGGGAAGGGCAGGGCTTCCAGCCGTGCCGCCCGGGTGCCCAGGAAATCCGGGCTTTAGCCTCTGAGGTTTCGCTCGTGTTCCCGCTGCCGAGGCTTTATGAGATAACCACTAGAGGTATCAACCAGAAGCATGGATAAGTCAAATGAATTAACGGGAAAAACTGGCCGGGCTGGCGTCTACGGTTTCGCGTCCCCCAGGCCCACAATCTTCGCCGAGGTGCGGAACTTCTTGTAGTCGCGGAAGGTGTCATCACCGTCGATCTTGAAGCCTTTTAGCAATGCCACGCGGGCATCGATCTTGAAGCTAACGTGGAGCGGCAGCCACACTTCGTCGTTCACCCGCGTCTGTTCCAGCATCACCCGCGTGCCTTTGTGGATGCGCGCCAGCACCCACCCCACCGAAACCGTGTCAATCGCCTCAACGTTCATCTTGGCCAGTTGCAGATCGTCTTTGTCGATCCACACCCGGCCGTGGAATTTGGGCAGGAACTTCGCCTCCTTCATGTGCGGCTCGAATCCCGGACGCGGTTCGCCATCAATCACCCAGGCCTCGCGTCCGCCCAGCATTTCCGTTCCAACCAGCGTGAAGTTGTAGGCGTCGGCAACCTCGCGTACAAACTTGCGCCCATCTTCGCGGTCTTTTTCCTCTTTCTCTTCGCGCTTGTTGCGCTCCTCGTCCGATTCGTTCTTCCGCTTGTCAACAATCTTCTGGATCTTTTCTTCTTCCTTCGTCTTGTCTTTTTCCGTGAGCGGCTTGTCATCTTTTTCGATCATCCGCCGCACTTGCTCGCCGTAGAGTTCCATCACTTCATAAGTTTTCGCTTCGGTCGACTTTGCTTCTCCGTTGCCGTCCAGTTTGTGCTCTTCATCGCGCTCAATGTAGGTATAGTCGCGCAGCCGTTTGTCGTTTTCCTCATCTTTGGCGGCGACCACGCGAAACAACTCCTGCATCTGCTGCTCCGACAATCCGCCCTTGGCGTCGGGCGTTAAATCGGGCTTGGGATTGGGATCAGGTTTCGCCGCTGCATCGGCGGCAGAGTTCGCCGGAGCTGCCGGATGATCCTCCTGTGCCACCGCCAGGCGGACCGATAGGCAAAACAGGAGGCAGAAAAGGGATGCGGAAACCGCGAAGCTCTGGACCTGGGCCTTCATGCTAAATAATTGACGTACGGCAACCGCAAAAATTACAGGGCGAAGCGGATAATGTTCAAAATTGTCGGAGCTTTTCTTCCGCGCGACTATTCGCGAGCCTACTTCCCGCTTCCCGCATAATCTTCCGTCAAAAAACGAACCAGCACGAACCGTGCCGGGACGGAACCCTCACTCTCCCACGCTGCCCCGTGCCCGGGCTCAATCCATTCCAGCTCGCCCGGCGATTTTCGAATGTGGCTCTCGTCCTCCGTCTTGATGTCTTCGGTCTTGGGGTCTACGGTCTTGAGGTCCAGATCGGAGATGGCGATCAGCAACTCGCCAATGTCGTTCGGCCGCGCGGGTATCGATTCGCCATGCGGCAGGTAGGCTGTCGTGACATACGATGCGCCAAGCGGCACAGTGGCGATCAACTTGGTTGCGCGGTCCACCTTGCCTGCCGGGTCCACCGACGGCCCGGCGTTGCCCGCAAATCCAGTGTCCGCAAATCCAGAGCCCGCATTCATCGTCGCCCTGAGATCCAGAAACTCGACTACGACGAAGCGGCAAATGCTCTTCTGGTCGTTGCGCATACCGCGAGCCCATAAGCCGGACAAGAAGTTCACCTGACCTTGCTTCAACGTCCCGGGTACGATGGGAGACTGCCCTTCGAGCCACATGGCCGGCTGGCAATCCTCCAGCGTCACCAGCAGAAACGCGTGATCGTGCAGCGTGAGCTCGCTTTCGTTGTATCCCAGCTTCAACGAAAATACGCGCACCTGCGAATTTTCAAACAGCAGGGTGTGATGCGATTCATGCGCCATGTCGGGCGCAGTCGCTCCCGCAGAGGTTTGCGCGAGAGCGCTCTGTCCCCCGGCGCTCAATAGCAGCAGCCAGAGCGGCAGCAAACACTTCGGCTTCATGCCTCTATTGTATTCCGCACGCGTTCAGATCTTGCCGGCATTATCGCCCGGCAATTGCAGGTGCGGGGATTGCTCGAGGGCGAGCTGGCGGCAGGTGCGTCCAATGGTTTCCTGCGCATTGCTCGTCTCTAAAAATTGGAAGCCGTAGCGAAACGCGCTCCTCTGGCGAACCAGCGCAGGAACATCCACGCTGCCGAGCGGGAGATCGAACTCCAGCCGAACCACTGCTCCGAGCGGAACCTCAACCTTCACCATGGCGGAAATGCCCGACTCGCTGATGTCGACCGTGTGCCCCCGAACCACCGGACTGTTGCGAGGATAGATTCGCAGCTCGGCCTCGACCTTGAACCGGGGATGGCGGCGCGCGTCCGCTGCAGCGTGCATTTCGTAAACTCTGAAGTGCCTCTCAAGTTCCAAAAGCCTGATCCCCCGCATGGGGCCGCTGCCGAGTCCCGCCGAAGCATCTGCTGGACTGCGGCGTCATCCGCGCGCGGCGCTCCACTAACTAAATCGGCGGAAGGCCGTTGGAGCTTTAGCGCAGGCTTTGGAAACCTAAGACGTTTCTAACCCTACCCGAAATCGGCTTCCCCGGCGAGTCAAACCGGCCGAAGCCCTTAGCGGAGCATTCGTTAAGTTGCGCGTTTGAATGCTTTCCCTAAACATTCTGCCTGAAAGAGCCGATTGTCCAGGCGATGCAAACGCCTGGCCTGGGCCGGCGTGATCAGCGGGTAGTGCTTGATATCGAAAAGATGATAGACAATAAACCACATCGGCTTCTCGGTGGTCATCCAGTGCTGGCGGTCGAAACGCTTCAGGTTGACCGGGCGCGAAAATCGCCGCAGCGTGCGTTCCCGCCGCAGGTTGAAGTAACCGTTGAAATAACTCAGCGCCAGTTCCCGCAGGGTGCGGTACACCGGCTCGCGCCAGCGGCATCCGCTATAGTTTGATTTGGCGACCGCGCCCCAGCATCCATGCTCGCGAAAAATGGCGATCACGTGGTCGGTGTCGTGGTCAGCCTCAAAATCCAGGAGCAGCGGAGGATATCCATTCGCGCGCAGCGCCGCCGCTGCGAAGATCGCGCCCTCCAGGCAATGCGCCGTTTCCCCGGCCAGCACCTTGCGCGGCGACCACGCCGTGTCTTCCAGGTGATAGGGAATCGCATCCAGAAACTTCTGGATGCCGTGTGGATTTTTCATGCTGCGCAACTTGCGCAATTCTTTGGGAGTGAAGACAGACAGGGTGGATGTGGATGCAGTCATGAGTTGGGAGATATCGAGGAAGAGCGACCGGCTTTGATCAGCCTTCGTCACACTTCAGTCTTCCTTTGTCGCAGCAGTGTAACGTAAGCATGCCTTAGCGAGGGTATGACGAATGCGGACGTCGGACGTCAGACGTCAGACCTCGGACGTCACAATGCAACGTGGCAATCGGCGTCGTTCGACGGCAATCGTTCAGGAAATGGCCCGTGCGGTGATTCCTGAGCCGGCCCTGGCTCACGGAAGACGCGGCTGACCATCGGCCCGTAGAGCAAATCGTGCCTCAGGGGCGGGAAGATAAATCGCTTTAACTTAAATATTTAACTAGCTTATTTTCAATGAGATACAAGGAAAGTATTGCACAGGGCTTTAGGCTCGCAACCTCTCCCGGTTCATCGACTTAACTGCCCGCTGCACCAATCATGGTGCAGTGAACAGCGCCGCTAACTCGCTGGGATGATCGACCAGAACATCGGGAGGCTCGTCCCGCAACGTATGTGGAGCAAAGCCGTACGTCACGCCGACGGTGAACATGCCCGCGTTGCGTCCCGTGTTGATGTCGACGTGGGAGTCGCCGATCATCGCGGCTTGTTGCGGTTGCACGCCACAGTCTTTGAGCAACCTGCGCGCGCCCTCGGGATCGGGCTTCTTGGTGGGGAAGCTGTTGCCGCCATAGACGTGCGAGAAGAATCGGCCAAGCCCGAGCGCCTCAACGATCGCCTTCGAAGGAACAACCGGCTTGTTGGTGAGCACCGCCAACTTGCGCGGTGTACCGTGGGATGTGCCGTTCGCGGACTGGCTGGCGGAATTCTGAATCGCCGCCAGCGCCTCGGCCACTCCGGGATAGACGGTGGTGTGGTCGAGTTTGTGCTCGCGATAGTACTTGAGAAAAAACTCGAGTCCCTTGCGCACGAGCGCCTCGTCCACAACTTCACCGCCCAGCGCACGCTGGATCAGAACCGGGGCGCCGTCTCCCACATAGCTGGCGATTACCTCGTCGGGGAGCTCCGTCCGTCCGATGTAGCGCAGCGCCGCGTTCACCGCATGCACCAGGTCGAGACGCGAATCAATCAGCGTCCCGTCGAGATCGAAGATCACCAGCTGGATGGAGTGCGGGTCGAAAGCGCGGAAGGTTCGAATCATGCTTTCTCAGGATAAAGCACTCGGCGTGCAGCCGTCAGCATTCAGCGCGCAGCATTCAGCCCTCGGCGAAAAACCGTCGAGCTTCGCACGACCGGGCAGCCGCGATCCCGCATTCACTTGACAGCGTCCATATTTCTAGTACTATCGAAATATGCAAAGCTCGATCAAGACACCCTCCTCCAAATCCAGCGAACGCGTGGCCAAGTATGCCGACATGTTCTCGGCTATGGGGACGGAGCCACGGCTGCGCATCATGCAGTTGTTGCTGACGGCGCATCCCGAGGGACTCGTGGTCGGCGACATTCAAGGGGAGTTGGAGATCCCCAACTCGACGCTGTCGCATCATCTGGAAAAATTGCGCACCGAAGACCTGGTCAACGTGCAGCGCGAAGGCACATTTTTGCGCTACACGGCGAATACCGAAGCGCTGCAGGAGTTGCTGCGATTTCTTTATGCCGAATGCTGCACGCGAAATCAGGCGCTCAAACCGCAGGACATCATTCAGATCTGCAAATAGGAGACTGGAACGTGAACGCACGCACGGAAACGCCTCAGGGGCTAAAGCCCGCATCTTCCTGCACGCTTGGCGGCACGGCTGAAGCCGTGCCCTTCCCGGATCACTCCGACGGCAAGGCCGTGCCAGTCGCAAACCTGTCCGATCGGGCTGCTGGCATGAAGGAGATTGTCAGGCAGAAGTATGGCGAGGCCGCGTTGCGCGTGAGCTCAGGACGCAGTTCGTGCTGCGGGGCTGCGCCCGGCAATGGCTGCGACCCGATCACCAGCAATCTCTACGACGCATCGCAGGCCGCGCAGATTCCCGAGGAAGCGCTGCTGGCTTCGTTCGGATGCGGCAATCCGACCGCTCTGGCGGAGCTGAGCCCGGGCGAGACCGTGCTCGATCTCGGCTCGGGCGGCGGCATTGACGTTTTGCTTTCGGCCCGCCGCGTTGGGCCTACGGGAAAAGCCTACGGCCTCGACATGACGGACGAAATGCTGGCACTGGCCAATCGCAACAAACGCAAAGCCGGGGTCGACAACGTAGAGTTTCTCAAGGGCGAGATCGAGAGCATCCCGCTGCCCGACAACTCGGTGGATGTGATCATCTCGAATTGCGTGATCAATCTTTCCGCGGACAAGGATAAAGTCCTGCGCGAAGCATTCCGCGTGCTCAAACCGGGAGGACGCTTCGCAGTGTCTGACGTTGTCACGCGCGGCGAGATGCGACCTGAAATTCGCCAGAGCGTTATGGCCTGGGTGGGGTGCATTGCCGGAGCGCTGGAAGAAAACGACTACCGCGGCAAGCTCGCGGCGGCAGGCTTCGAGAAGATTGAAATCGAACCTACCCGCATCTACCGCGCAGAAGATGCACGCGAATTCCTGGCTGGGCAGGGAATTGACGTGGATGTTCTCGCTCCGCAGGTGGATGGGAAGTTTTTTAGCGCGTTCATCCGCGCCGTGAAGCCAGTGGGCGGGAAGTCTTGCTGCGGTCCCGCGTGCTGCGCCTAATGTGGAGTGCTTCAAGCCCACGGCGAAGGGGAAAAGCAGTGGCTAGTGGGTAGTTGCTAGTGGCCCGTAAGAACGCCTACCAGCCACTAACTGCCAACAACGAGACGAGGACGTCTATGCCGCCGCCTTACAACGTGCTGTTCCTGTGCACGGGCAATTCAGCGCGTTCGATCATGGCCGAGGCCATCATGAATGAAAAGGGACGGCCCAACTTTGTCGCTTACAGCGCGGGCAGCCATCCCTCGGGGAAGGTTCGTCCGGAGGCGTTGCGCGAGCTCGAAGCGGCGCATCTCCCGACCACCGGCCTGCGCAGCAAGAGTTGGGACGAATTCGCGCGACCCGAAGCGCCTCGGCTCGACTTCGTGTTCACCGTCTGCGACAACGCCGCCAATGAGGTTTGCCCGATCTGGCCAGGCCAGCCTGTGACTGCACATTGGGGAGTTCCCGATCCAGCCGCGGTGAGGGGAAGCGAGGAAGAAATCACGCAGGCTTTTCGCGAGGCATTCTTTTTGCTGGAGAGAAGAATCAGTCTGTTTCTGTCTCTGCCCGTCGCCACGCTCAGTCGAATGTCATTGAAGAACGAGATTGACAACATCGGACGGCAATGAACTTTCCTTTGCGTTCTCGCGTGGCGGCTGAATTTCTCGGGACTGCCTTCCTGCTGGCGGCGGTGGTGGGCTCCGGCATCATGGGAGAGCGGTTGGCTGCGGGGAACGTCGCGATCGCATTATTGGCCAACACACTCTCCACTGGCGCGGCGCTGGCGGTGATGATTCTGGTGCTGGCTCCCATCTCGGATGCGCATTTCAATCCGGCCGTAACGTTGGCCATGAGCGCCACCGGGAATCTGCCGTGGCGCGACGTGCCCGCCTACCTGCTGGCCCAGTTCTCCGGCGCATTCGCCGGAGTGGCGGCCGCTAACCTGATGTTCGGCCTGCCTCTGTTCTTCGTTTCCACCCACGCGCGCCACGGCGCAGGTCAAGTGTGGAGCGAAGTTGTGGCTACCTTCGGGCTGGTGTTCGTTATCTGGGGATGCTCGCGCTTTCGGCCGTCAGCAACCGCCTGGGCAGTTGGAGCCTACATCGCGTCCGCCTATTGGTTCACCGCGTCCACGTCGTTTGCGAACCCGGCTGTCACGCTGGCGCGCTCGGCCAGCAACACATTCGCGGGGATTCGGCCTGGAGATGTCCCCGGATTCGTGGTGGCGCAGTTGTTTGGGGCTGCAGCCGCAGTTGCGTGCTTTCGCTGGCTGGTTCCTGCTGGTATTCCACAAAAAGTGGGATGAGAGGCTGGCGCGCAGCCTCCTGGACCAAAACTTCGGTGCTTTTTCTATTCTCGCTGTCCGTTTACAATGCAAAAGGTTTGCGCGAACCGGAACTGCAGCCTGAAGTTTGAGTTCTGAGTTTCAGCCTGAACCCAGAAACGGTTCCGCGCATCAGTAATATTTGAACGGTAATGTTTGAACAGTAATGTTTGAACAATCGGGTGCGGGTAGTCTAGGTACATAGGGCAACTCAGGTACAACGGCAAGCGGATGGCGACCACAAAAACTGACCCTAAGCTGGCTCTCGCTGGCAACGGCGCGAAAAAGTCCAAGAATTATGAGGGACTTACGCGCGAACAGTTGATCGAGGCTTACCGCTTCATGTATATGTCCCGGCGCGTGGACGACCGGGAGATATTGCTGAAGCGCCAGCAAAAAATCTATTTCCAGATGTCGGGGGCGGGGCACGAAGCCATCGGCGTGGCCGCCGGGCTGGCGCTGAGGCCGGGCTACGACTGGTTTTATCCTTACTATCGCGACCGCGCATTGTGCCTGGCGCTGGGCGTGAAGCCGCTCGACATGTTTCTGCAAGGTGTGGGGGCGGCGAATGATCCGAGTTCGGGCGGGCGGCAGATGCCTTCGCACTGGAGCTATCCGCGGCTCAACATTGTTACGCAGTCTTCTCCGACCGGGTCGCAGATTCTGCAGGCCGTGGGCTGCGCCGAGGGTGGGCGGTATTTTGCGCGGCGGCCTCGGGCGGCGGAGATTTCTGTTGGCGCATTCGACTACAGGCAGTTTAAGAACGTAAAGTTCCAGAGCGACGAAATCACTTACGTTTCGCTGGGCGATGGAACTTCCAGCGAAGGCGAGTTCTGGGAAGCGTTGAACGCGGTCGCGCTGGGCAAGCTGCCGGTGATTTTTTGCGTGCAGGATAACGGCTACGCGATCTCAGTGCCGGTGGAAGTGCAGACTGCGGGGGGCAGCATTTCGCGGCTGGTTTCCGGGTTTCCGAATTTTCATTTTGAAGAAGTCGATGGGACCGATCCGGTGGCGAGCTATGCGGCATTCGCGCGCGCGGCGCAATATTGCCGCGAGGGCCGCGGGCCGGCGTTTGTGCATGCGCATGTGATTCGCCCTTATTCGCATTCGCTGTCGGATGATGAGCGGCTGTATCGTCCGGATGTTGAGCGCGAGCGGGACGCGGCCCGGGATCCGGTGACGCGGACGCAGATGTTTTTGTTGCGCGAGGGCATCCTCGACGAGAAGGGAATTACGCAGCTCGAGAAGCAGGTCGAGGAAGATCTGCAGGTGGCGGTGGACCAGGCGCTTGAGGCTTTGCCTCCGGCGCCGGAGACGATCAAGAAATATTTGTATTCTCCGGATGTGGACCCGACTTCGTCCGCGTTTTCAAGCCCAGCGGTGGAAGCCCCCGCGACTGCGGACGGGAAGAAGCCGGCCGCGAAGACCATGGCCGACCTGATCAATGCCACACTGCGCGATGAGATGAAGCGCGACGAGCGCATTTTGATCTTCGGCGAGGACGTGGCCGATTGCAGCCGCGAAGAATATCTCAAGCGCAAGCTGGTCAAGGGCAAGGGCGGAGTCTTCAAGCTGACGTTTGGCCTGCAGAATGAATTTGGTCCGGATCGCGTGTTCAATTCTCCGCTGGCCGAAGCCGCCATCGTCGGGCGCGCTACCGGCATGGCTACGCGGGGACTCAAGCCGGTGGTTGAGATTCAGTTCTTTGATTACATCTGGCCGGCGATGATGCAGATTCGCGACGAGCTGACGGTGATCCGCTGGCGCTCGAACAATGGATTTTCTTGTCCGGTGGTGATCCGCGTGGCCATTGGCGGATATCTCACCGGCGGCGCAATTTATCATTCGCAATGCGGCGAGAGCATCTTCACGCACATGCCGGGGCTGCGCGTGGTGTTTCCGTCGAATGCGCTCGACGCGGCCGGGCTGCTGCGCACCGCCATCCGGTGCGACGATCCGGTGCTGTTTCTGGAACACAAGCGGCTCTATCGCGAGACCTACGGGCGCGCGGCGTATCCCGGCCCGGATTACATGATTCCGTTCGGCAAAGCGAAGATCGTGCATCCCGGCACGGATCTGACGGTGATTACTTATGGCGCAGTGGTGCCCCGCGCGCTGCAGGCGGCGCAGAAACTGGAACGCGAGAATGGAGTGAAAGTGGAACTGATCGACCTGCGCTGCTTGAATCCGTTTGACTGGGACGCGATTGCGGCTTCCGTGGAGAAAACGAACCGCGTGCTGGTTGCCTATGAAGATTCTCTCAGCTGGGGATACGGCGCGGAGATCGCGGCGCGCATCGCTGACCAGTTGTTCGACAAGCTTGACGCTCCGGTGCGGCGCGTGGCCGCTGCCGACACCTTTGTCGCTTACCAGCCGATTCTTGAAGATGCGATCCTGCCGCAGACTAATGATTTGTTCCGGGCTATGAAAGAGCTGGCCGAGTATTGAAAGGCAGTGGTCAGGGGTCAGGGGTCAGTAAAACCTTCCAATCTTCTTTGCCACGGATTTTCACTATCTTCACGGATCAAAAAGCAAGTGCTTTGGTTCATCCGTGGTGATCGGTGAAAATCCGTGGCAATTTTTTATTCTTTCTTTTTTACTCGCCGAATAATGTGCGGTAGATTCCTCCGCCTAACACGCTGCCGATGAGCGGGGCCACCCAGAACAGCCATAGTTGTTGGATTGCCCATCCTCCGGCGAAGATTGCGGGGCCGGTGCTGCGGGCGGGATTGACTGAGGTGTTGGTCACGGGAATGCACACCAGGTGAATCAGGGTGAGGCAGAGACCGATGGCGATGGGGGCGAATCCTTTCGGAGCGCGGTTATCGGTGGCACCCATGATGACAATCAGGAAAAACGCAGTTAACACTACTTCGGCCACCAAACAGGCGAGCAGCGAGTAACCGCCGGGAGAGTGTTCGGCGTATCCGTTTGATGCGAAGCCCGCGTGCACATCGAAGGTGGGTACGCCGCTGGCAATCACGTAGAGCACGCTCGACGCGGCGATCGCTCCGACTACCTGGGCGATCACGTAGTGCGGCAACTCGGAAGCGGGGAAGCGCTTGCCCACCACCAGCCCCAGGCTGACCGCTGGATTCAAATGGCAGCCGGAAATGTGTCCGATGGCGAAGGCCATGGTCAGAAGAGTGAGACCAAAGGCGAGAGCGACGCCGGCAAACCCGATGCCGAGTGTGGGGAAGCCGGCGGCCAGCACGGCGGCTCCGCATCCTCCGAAGACCAGCCAGAAGGTTCCGAAGAATTCCGCGAGTGCGCGTTTGCTCAGGGACATGGGAGATCTCCTTACGTGGGTGCAATCGTGTGACGCGGTTTTCGAGCGCCAAGCAGGGTAGCACAACCGGGCCACGGATTTTCACGGATTGCCACGGATGCCCCAAGGACCTGCAAGTTACCGAAGGCTTTTTCTGCAAGGCGATTCGCCGTTGCCCGTTCCCAGAGCGGATGCTAGGCTGGCAACAGGTGCCTCCCGCGTACGCAGATTCGGTGAGTTCCAGTTCATCCAGCGGGCCGATGCAGTGGCTGCAATCGGCCTCGGCGGAAGTGTGGGTGAAATTTCTGCTCGCGCTGGGAGGGCTGGGGCTGGCGTTTGCTGCCGCTCTTTTCTCGACCGTATCGCGCGATGCCGGCAACGTGTGGGGGACGGTGATTCTGGCGTCGGCCTCGCTGGTGATGGCCACGCTGGTGGGAGTGGTCACCGTGCCTTATCTCGCGCGCCGGGTGGCGATGGAGCGGCTGCGGGAAACCTTTGACTACGAAATCAACCGCGCCGGCGTGGTGTATGTGCTGGTCACGCTGGTGATCGGCATTGCCGCGCTCAACACGGGAAACAATTTGCTTTACATTGTGGTTGCGGCGATGCTGGCGGCGATTCTGGTCTCTGGAGTGGTCTCGGCGATGGTGCTGCGCTGGCTGGAACTCGATGTCCGCCTGCCGGAGCACGTGTTTGCGGGGCGCGCCGTGCCGGGACGCATTGTGCTGCGCAATCCGCGCCGTTACTTGCCGTCGTTTTCTATCTTTGTGCTTTCTACGCGCAAGAGGCGGACCAAGCCCGAGAAGCAGTGGCGGTGGGAGGCGGTGACGTTTGCTTTTCCATTCAATCGTCCTCAGGAGGAGCAGTGGCTGCGACTGCCGGATCGGCGGCTGCGGCGGGTGACCATCGCTCCCGATCCGCCGGGAATTTTTCCGGGCATCGCCTATTTTCCGTTTCTGCCAGCGCGCAAGGAATTGTCGGCCGATCTTGAACTGCTTTTTGAACAGCGCGGGCGTTACCGGGAAGGCAGCTTCGGCGTGGCGACGCGCTTTCCTTTCGCGTTTCTCACCAAGACGCGTCACGTGGCGCTGCCGAGGGAAATTCTGGTCTATCCTCGCATCGAGCCTACCGACGAACTTTTCGAAATTCTGCCGCTGGTGCGCGGCGAATGGGAGAGCTTCGTGCGGGGACGCGGGTCAGATCTGCACCGCATCCGCGAATACATGCCCGAAGATTCCGCCCGCCACGTGGACTGGAAAGCCACGGCGAAGTCGGGCTCGCTCAAAGTGCGCGAGTTCAGTCGCGAGGATGAACGTAAGTTGTGCATTGTCTTCGACAATCCGGCGCCGGGAGTGCTTCGCGATGCCGAATATGAACGCGGCGTGGCGCTTGCCGCTTCGGTAGCGTGGCACTTCTCCGAGCAGGACGCCGAGCTTTCGTTCCTGTTGCCGGGGCGGCCGCGGACTTTGGACCTGCACGAATACCTGGCGGGGCTGGCAGTGATTCAGCCAGGGGAAGTCAAAGCGACAGACGCGGCTGAAACGGCAGCAGGCGCAACTACCGCGCCGCAAGGCGCGTCCTCACGCGATCCACTGCAGGAAATCAGCCGCAGCAACAGGGGTGAGTACCACATCGTCCTCACGGCGCGGTCGCGGGAAAGCCTGCCTTTGGCCTTGTGGAATTCTTCGTACTTTGTGTTCCTCGGGAATGACGGCGCCGCGAGGACTCAGAGCCAGTAGCATCCGGCGGTCTCGCGGGTCTGCTTCCTGAGGCCTTGTTCCGATCTCCCGGAATGGGGCTGTTCCGAGGGAAAATCCGCTCCTAGGTCTCTTTATTTCTTTCCATGCACAGCTTTTCGTCCTATACTCCCGTCCCGATAGATGCTTTTGGACAGCTCGGAACTGTGGTTGCCGGGAGGTATCAAATGCGTATCTGCGACTTGATTAAAGATCAGGAAACGTTCGAGGCCGATCTGGGGCACACCGTGCTTGAGATTGTGCAAGCCATGGTCGAGCGCAACATCGGTGCCGTGCCTGTGCTGCACAACGGCAAGCTGGTGGGAATTTTCTCCGAACGCGATCTGATGAAGCGCGTGGTGGCCGAAGGCCGCGATCCGCGCAGCACCTGCATTGCTGAGGTGATGACCGACGACCCGCTCACGATCAGCATGAACGAGGACATCGAGAACTGCATGACGCTGATGCGGCGCCATGGTTTCCGCCACCTGCCCGTCTGCTACGACGGACATTTGGTGGCGATGGTGTCGCTGCGCGACATTCTGCTCCACGACCTGGACCAGAAAGATGACGAGGTGCGCATGATGCGCGCCTACATCCACTCGACTCCGGACGCTTAGAGTCCGGTGGGTGACAATTCCGATCTCGCGACGACGAGATTCGTGTCCAGGGTGCCTGTTTCCAAGCACATCCCCGGGTTTCGATTCAAGTAGGTAACGTTACTTTTGGTTACTATAGTGCATTGAACGTCGGAGCAAAAGACGTTAACTTCTCTTTACGTAGCCCAAAGTAGAGTGGTTAAAAAAATCATGTTGAAGCCAGTGTTTGGCGGGCTTTGGCTGTAGTGCTGATCGCGAAGGCTTATCGATGAGCGAGAAAATCCGGATCATCTATTACGCTCTTTGGATCGCGCACCCTGTGCTGCAGGCAGGTATCGCGATGGTCATGTGGCAGCGCGGCCTGCACCGCAAGTTCAAGTTCTTTTTCGCCTACATTTTGACGCAGATCCTGATCTTCACCCTGATCTTTCCTTCCTTTGTAAGGCACAACTATTGGGCTCTTTTCTATCTCTACTGGTTCAGCAACGCGGTCAGCGCAGTGCTGGGGTTTCAAGTCATTCACGAAGTTTTCCTTGACGTGTTTCGGCCGTTCCACACGCTGCGCGATCTGGGCACGGTGTTGTTCCGGTGGGCCGCACTGGTCATGCTGATGGCTGCGGGAGTTGTTGCCGTCTCCTCGGACTCGAAGGAGATTTTGCCGTGGATGTCGGCCATCATCACTTCGCAGCGATGTGTGCGCTTCGTCCAGGTGGGCATTGTGCTCATGCTGCTGATCTTTGCCCGTTACCTGGGCGTGAGCCGAAAGCAGCAGAGCTTCGGAATTGCTTTGGGGTTCGGCAGCTTTGCCCTGGTGGAACTGGGATTGCTCGCCTCGTGGGTGGGAGGCCATCTAGGCAACCTGTCGGCGAGTCTGGTGAACATGTCCGCCTACAACGCCAGTCTGCTGATCTGGTGCGCCTACGTCCTGGTGAAGAGTCCGGCGCGCGAAGGCTCGGCCACGCTGTTGCAACCGCACAGGTGGGAACAGAGCCTGACCGATATTCAACATCCCTTGCCGGAAGAATCACTGATCCCGATGTTTGAAGGTATGGTCGATCGAGCCTTATCGCGCACTCACTCCGCGCAGTCGATCGCGGTGGAAGCGGAAAACTCCGCGCGAAAGTTGCCCGAGTCCGCCCCGGTCCAGAGCCTCGCTCTCACTGCGCTTCTTGCAAAGGTTGTCTCCAAGACCTAAGGTTGTGCGCGCGCGCGATTCTGCCAGATTTCTTTCCACGGGATTTACCAACCTGGATTTACCAAACTGGGGTCTACAATCGGCCTTGTCCGGATTTTGTAAAACAAATGCATTCCGCAGGCCCATTCTCGGAAACCCCGAAGACCATCCTTCGAGTTAATGTAAAACATTAGAAAACAAGTGGATATGAAGTGTATATAAGCTAATTGAGGCTTGCTATGTTGGCGAGATGGCTGAGGGCGCAGAACCGCTTCGGGAGGCAGAGACCAGGCAGGTTGCAATAATTTGCACTACGGGCTTGACTCGTGCTTTATAATGCGGCTCCGCGCCAAGGGTTCCATTTTCGGAAACCCTAGGTCGTGGTAGGAGACAATCCCATGAAGCATACAATCAGGATTTCGGTCCTGATGTTTGGATTAATGATGGCGTTATTGGCGGGCGGAGTCAGCCTCAGCACGCCAGTCTACACCATCGCTGATGGAGGGCCACTTCCGTTGTGTCCCCCTGACTCACCCAAAACCCCGCGCTGCCCAGACGGTGGGGACTTGCCCCACGTGGTACAGGTGAACCGTTAACGCAAGTCTAACCCGGTCGAAACATGCAATCAGGATTTCGGTCCTGATGTTTGGATTCGTGGGCACGTATGTAGCAGCCGACGTTCCGTAAGGTTCCGGCCCCGGACGGAGGGCTGATTTCGTTGTGTCCACCACAACAACAACTGCAAGACAGATGCGACGGTCCGCAAATGCCACCGATGTAGTTAATCGGTTGTTGAGCGACGACGCAAGGTTACGAAGGTAACATCCGTAACTTGGGCCGAAAACTTGGGCTCGCAATTTTTGGGCTGACGGGACTCATACTAACCCGGCGGCCCTCTTTTTTTGTCTCGCCGAAAGGGTGCGGGCAGCGGAAGAACAGTGGCTAGTGATAAGTGGCTAGTGGCTAGTTCTGCCGCCGGCAGCGCGGTCGCTAGAGTCTGCGCCATGTACCGGTAGTTATTTTCGCCGGCGGTGTGGTGTAGGACGTCAGGCCGTTTTTTCGAGCGCGCGTTCCAGCTGACGTTTGAGTTCGCGCGCATCCGATATAGGCGGCTGGCAGGCAGACCCCGAGCAGAGCACTGCAAACGACGCGCCCGAGTTTAGTTGAGGCAAGTGGGGGATGGTCGCAGCCAGGGCGGGAGGAAGATTCTGCGCCACTGCTTCGTTTGCCGTGAGCCGCAGTGTGCTTTTATTGAAAGCGAATGCTGCAGTCGCGGCGGACTGAAGTTCGGCGGCAGATTCTGCGGACCCGTCCCCCGCAATCACCACGACCTGGATTGGACTCTCGAGGAAATGCGCGACCGCGATTCCGTAGGTCGCGGCGAAAATGCCGAATTGCTCGGCCGCGCCTGCGAACGTCTGCAGCGTCTGTTGCGCCTTGTCGCGATAGCCGGCGTCACCGGTGAAGTGATGCAGGCGCAGCAGCGCGATCGCCGCCATGGGATTGCCCGCCGGCGTTGGCGAATCCTGCAGCGGCTTGCGCCGGGTGGCGAGCACGCCCAGGGCCTTGCCATCGGCCGGAGGCTCGCTGTCGAAAAAGCCTGCGGAAGTCGCGTCGTAGAACTTGGCGATCATCGCGTTGGTGATAGCCTGCGCGAACTTGAAGTAGCTGAGATCGGCAGTCGCTTCGTAAGCGTCGAGGCAGGCCAGCGCAGTGAAGGCGTAGTCCTCCAGCAGGCCGATGACTTCACGATGCTCGGCTTTAGGATCAGAGTAAGCCACCACATGCAGCAATTGCTGCACCGCCTTTGTGGACACGGACGGCGTGGCGGGCGCGGCTCCCGCCCTCCAGGCCTGGGACAAAACGCGGTCCAGCGAGCGCAGCGCAAAACGCAGCGCGCCATCCAGACCGAGCACTTTTGCGGCTTCCAAATATGCCGAGACGCACAGGCTATTCCATCCCACATACACGGTCTTATCGACATACGGTGTGGGCCGGACGAGCCGCGCCGCATACATTTTCTTTTTCGCCGACGCCAGCAATTCCGTTACGCGCTCGGGAGCGAGGCTCAGCCGTCGCGCAATCTCGTCGATCGGCGCGCGAACGTAGAGCACATTCTTCGCCGGGTTGTGATGCATCTCGCCAACTTCGTTGATGTCGTAATGCAGAGCGGCGACTTGCGCTTCTTCTTCAGTGAGAACGGCGCGCGCCTCGGCGAGCGTCCAAGTGAAATAGTCGCCATCGTCGTCCATGGAAATGTCGGCGTCCTGGGAGGCGTAGAATCCTCCGCGTTCGCGGTCGCTGAGCCACTCATCCATCCAGCGAATGATGTCGCGCGCCACTCTGGCGAAGAACGAGGAGCCGGTGGCCTGGTAGGCGTGCACATAATTTTTCAACAGCTCGGAATTGTCGTAGCACATTTTCTCGAAGTGAGGCACCACCCAGCGCTCGTCGACCGAATAGCGATGAAAACCTCCGGCCAGCTGGTCGTAGACGCCGCCATTCGCCATGTGTTCGAGCGTGGTGACGATGACATTGCGCAAGTCGTCGTTTCGCAGGCCGCCGTGTCGCAGATCGGCGTCCTTGGTTCGCGCACACTGCTCAATCAGCAAATCCAGCGCCGAGGGATGCGGAAATTTTGGCGCCTGTCCGAACCCGCCGTGCACCGCGTCGAACATCTTGAACGCCGACTCCTGAATGGCATCGATCACGCTGCGCGAAACCTGGCCCCCGCGCCCGGCAAACGATTCCGATTGCGCAATTGAGTTTTCGACCATCTGCGCCTGCTCGACCACGTCGCCATGCTTTTCTTTGTACGCGTTGGCAATGCTCAGCAGCACGCGCCGGAAGCTGGGACGCCCGTAACCATCGCTGGGTGGAAAATAAGTGCCACCGTAAAACGGCTTGCCAGCGGGAGTGAGAAACGCGGTGAGCGGCCATCCACCCTGGCCGCTGACGGCCTGCACGGCGACCTGATAGCGGCTGTCGATGTCAGGGCGCTCATCGCGATCGACCTTCACCGCGATGAAATGTTCATTGACGATGGCGGCAATTTCGGGATCGTCGTAAGACTCGCGGTCCATCACATGGCACCAGTGGCACCACACGGCGCCGATATCGAGCAGCATGGGCTTGTTCTCGCGCTGCGCCGCGGCAAACGCGTCCTCGCCCCACTCCTGCCACTGAATGGGTTGATGCATGGCGGAGCGCAGATATGCGGAGGAGGCGCGGGCGAGGGAGTTGAGGGTGGTGGTGGTCATGCGTCAAGTTTATACGCAGCGTCTCCATGTATACTTCTCCTCCACAAGCCACCCGACTTTTGTATCTCCCGATTTCTTAAGGAGGGATTTCCGCGTGAACCGTGTTCGCCGACCTTCTGCCAGAGTTCTTGCCTTCCTGTTGCTAGCGTTCACGCCAGCATTCCTGTCCGCGCAGGCGGATTCTTCTTCGACAAGCCCCACCTCCGCCGCAGAGACCGGGAAATTCCGATTGCACAAATTTGAGCAGCCTATTGGGGAAGAGACTTACTCCATCACGAGCGAAGCCGGCACACTCACGCTGAAATCGGATTTTGCATTCAGCGACCGCTCGACCAAGGTTCCGCTCACTGCAACTCTGAAAACATCCAACGACTACACGCCGCAGAGTTTCACGATCCAAGGCAAGACTTCGCGCATGTCGGCGATTGATTCCAGTGTCGAAGTCAGCGGCTCCAGCGCGACCATCCGGCACGGTGAGACCAAGAGCTCGCGAACTGTTGATTTGCCCCAAGCTTTCTTCACCATCGCGGGCTACGCGCCAGTGGCTGTGCAGATGGAGTTGATCCGCTACTGGAGGTCACACGGTTCACCCGCGCATCTCGCGACGCTTCCATCGGGAGAAGTTCAAATTCAAGACCGCGGCTCCGAGACCATTGATATCGCCGGCCGAAGCATTCAAGTCGAGCGCTTCACCGTCCGCGGCCTGATCTGGGGAATGGAAACTCTCTGGATGGATAGCGACAACAATCTCGCTGCGCTGGTTTCGACCGATGCCGAGTTCGACCATTTTGAAGCGGTGCGCGAAGAATACGAACCGGCGCTCGCTAAATTCGTTGCCAGTGCCGCGACCGACGAGATGGCTGCGCTCTCCGAACTTGGCCAGAGCCTTCCCGGGCGCCGCACCGGAACCTTCGCCTTTGTCGGCGCAACGCTGATCAATACCGATGGCAAGGCGCCCATTGCGAATGCCACGGTCGTCACGCGCGACGGCAAGATTGTCTCTTTCGGGCCGAGCAAGAAAGTGAAAGCGCCGCGCGATGCGCAACGCATCGACGTGGCGGGGAAATTTATTATCCCCGGCTTGTGGGACATGCATGCTCATTATGAGCAGGTCGAGTGGGGACCGATCTACCTGGCGGCGGGCGTCACCACGGTGCGCGATGTAGGCAACGAATTCGAATTCATCACTGCGGTGCGCGATGCGGTGAACAGCGGCAAGGCGCTGGGGCCCCACATGCTGCTGGCGGGAATTGTCGACGGCGATGGTCCCTACGCTCTCGGCGTGGAGCGCGTGAATTCTCCCGCAGACGCCAGACCTGGGTGCAGCGCTACCACGACGCCGGTTTTCAGCAGATGAAGATCTACAGTTCGGTGAAATCCGACAACGTAAGAGCCATCTGCGCCGACGCCCACCGGCTGGGCATGACCGTCACCGGTCACATTCCACAGGGCATGACGGCCTATGACGGCGTGAACGATGGCATGGATCAGATCAACCACATTCAATATATCTACGATCTGCTCAAGCCGAAAGATTTCAATGAAAAGGCTGCCAAGGCCAGTCCGGCGGAGCGCGCGGAGATGATGGCGGCGCTGGATGTGAATTCCGAGGAAGGCAAGCAGGCGGTCGCATTTCTCAAAGAACACAATACTGTGATTGACCCGACCATGGCGCTGTTCGAATTCATCCGCCGCCCGGCGGATATTCCTGCGGACAAGGTCGAACCCGGAGTCGATCACGTCGCACCGGAATTGCGCGAACAACTGGTCAGCGGAGGAGTTCCGCCGGAGCGCGCGGCGACTGCGCGGAAAATCGTTCAGGAAGAACTGGCAATCATCGCTGCGTTGCATCATGCGGGCGTGCGCATTGTGGCTGGAACCGATCAGACCGTGCCGGGCTATTCTCTTTATCGCGAGATCGAGCTTTACAACCAGGCTGGCTTCACGCCGCTGGAGGCGCTGCAGGCCGCCACGATTGTTCCAGCTAAGGTGATGCACGTGGAAAGTGATAGAACGGCTCCATTGCAGTTGGCAAGCGCGCCGACCTTGACATTCTCGATGCCGACCCGCTGGTGGATATCCATAACGCTCGCAGTGTGCGTTTTGTAGTCGCCAACGGTGTGCTCTTCGAAAGCGCTCCGCTCTGGCGCAGCGTAGGCTTCAACCCTTAACCGCTAACGCGCGGCGCCGACGATTCGCAGTCCAAATTCCAGAGATTTCGGTTCGCTATACTATGGGTTACTATGCTCGAATCGCAGGGAGACACGCAGGCCGGCAGCAGCAAGAGAACTGACGTGCGCCACTACCTCAGGCGGGAGCCGGTCATCATCCTGGCGCTGCTCTCCGTGCTGGCCGTGGTGTTTTTCCTGGCCGTAACCGAGTTGTCGCACATTTATCAGGCCCAGCAGGAATCTCTTGGGAACCGGTGGTTCATGCGCGGCACCGCCGACCTTAAGCAGGGCCGCTTTGAAGCTGCAGTTACGGAATTTCGAGCGGCGTTGCTTTACTCTCGCGACAGCTATGTTTATCAGCTCAACCTGGCTGAAGCTCTCGTTGGCGTGAAGCGGACCCCGGAAGCCTACGCTTACCTCATCAACCTCTGGGAGCGCGAGCCTGAGAACGGGCTGGTCAACCTTGAACTCGGTCGCATCGCCGCTCAAAAGGGAGAAACCGAACAGGCGCTTCGCTATTACCACAACGCCATCTATGCCACGTGGCCTGGCGACCAGCAGGTGCAACGCCGCGACACGCGCCTGGAGTTGATCGAGTATCTCCTGAACATCAACGCCAAAGCGCAGGCCCAGGCGGAGCTGATTGCGCTGGCGGCGAATCTCGAGGACGATCCCGCGCAGCAGGCGCGGGTTGGGAATCTTTTTCTTCAGGCGCAGGACTATGAACATGCGCTGGCGGAATACCGCCTCAGTCTGAAGGCGCAGCCCCACGCAGCGGCGGCGCTGGCTGGCGCCGGATTGTGTGCCTTCCAACTCGGGCGCTATAACGTGGCAGAGGGTTACTTGCAGGCGGCGGTGTCGGCCAACCCCAACGACTCGCAGAGTGCTGCCCGGCTCAGAACTGCCGTGCTGGTCATGCAGATGGATCCTTTTCAACGCCAAATCTCCGTCGCGCAGCGCGACCGGATTGTCTTCGAAGCTTTTGCAGCGGCGGGCCATCGGCTGGAAGCTTGTGCGGCAGCAGGAGATTCGAAGGGACATGGCGCATCCCCGGGCTTGCAGCCGAGCCTCGCCGAGGAATGGAAGAAGATGAAACCGCGGATTACCGAGTTGGGCCTGCGCCGAGATCCGGACCTGGTGAATACAGCGATGGACGTGATATTCAACATCGAGCGCCAAAGCGGCAGCGCCTGCGGCGCCCCGGGCGAAACTGATGCCGCGTTGCTGCTCATCGCAAAATTACACGAGAGCAACTGACGTGGGTATTCCGCCCAACCCGAGCAACGCGACTTTGCTGAACGAGCGGCAGCCCATGCCGGCGTTCCCGTTCTTCGGTCGCGCTCCCGAGGCTTTCCTGCGCCTGGTGTTTCGCGAAGACCGCTTCTTCCTTGTGCTCTCGGTATTCATCGGAATATTCGCGGGACTTTCGGTGGTCTGCTTCCGTTTCGCCATTGACTGGTGCCGCATCTACCTGTTGGGGACCGGGGCCACGCTCACGCCTCTGCGCCTGGTGCTGGCGCCCACGCTCGCGGGCCTGGTCATCGCGGTGCTCGTGATTCACGTCTTCCCGCTGGCTCGCGGCAGCGGGGTCAATCAAACCAAAGCCGCGCTCTACATCTACAACGGATATATTCCGCTGCGCACGGGCGTCGGAAAATTTATTACGGCTGCGCTGGCCATTGGGTCCGGACATTCTTTGGGTCCGGAAGATCCGTCTCTGCAAATTGGCGCTAGCCTGGCTTCGGCGCTGGGACGGCGCATGCGTTTATCGCGCGACCGCATGCGGCTGATCGCTCCCGTGGGCGCAGCCGCTGGCCTGGCGGCGGCTTTTAACGCGCCGATTTCAGCGGTGTTGTTCGTTATTGAAGAAGTAATCGGGCGCTGGACCGCCGGCATCCTGGGCTCGGTTGTGCTTTCAGCAGTGTCGAGTGTAGTAGTGATGCGGTGGTTTCTGGGCTCGGAGTCCATGTTCCGGATTCCCGCGGTGCAACTGGAGCGGCCGTCGGAACTGATCGCGTACTCCGTTCTCGGGGTCGTGGGTGGCCTGGCTTCGGTGGGATTCTGCAGTGGAATCGCAACGCTGCGCCCACTGTGCAAGGCCCTGCCGCGCTGGACGCAATATTTTCAGCCCGCGCTGGCAGGCTTGCTCATCGGAATCATCGCTGTGCTCGGCGCGCCGCAAGTGATGGGTGCGGGCTACGAATACATCGACGAAGCTATGCACGGACAGTTCACCTGGCAAGTGTTGGCCATTCTTGCCGGACTGAAGATCATTGCTACTCTGCTTTCCTTCGTCAGCGGAACGCCTGGCGGCATGTTCGCGCCCACATTATTTATCGGCGCCATGCTGGGGGCGGCCGTGGGCGGAGCGGAGCACGTTCTATTTCCGCACTTGAGCGGGTCGCCGGGCACGTACGCATTGGTGGGCATGGGAGTTCTCTTTGCGGGATTTCTGCGCGCTCCGATGACCTCCGTTTTCATGGTTCTCGAAGTCAGCGGAAACTATTCGATCATCTTGCCTGTGCTCATCGCAAACACATTCGCGTATTTGGTATCCCGCGGCCTGCAACCCGTTGCGATTTTTGACGTGCTCACCCGCCAGGACGGTCTGGATTTGCCTTCGATGGAAGAACAGCGGGAAGAGGGAACGTTGCGCGTGGAGGACGCCATGCGTCCAGCCAGCACGGCCATGCTGGATACCGTGTTGGACGCGCACGATTCGCTGGATCAGGTTTTTCAACGCTGGGATGCGAAGTTTCCCTATGTTCGGCTTGTCCGCATGGATCCGACGGGATGGAGCAGCGTCGCGCGGCAAGCGCTCGAGATCATGATCAAGGAAGGCAAGGGCAATCTAACGCTTAGCTCTGCTCTCACGGGCCGGCAGATTCCTTTCTTGCATCCCGATAATCCGTTGGAGACGGCGCTGCGTTACGTGGATCGCTGGCCGCTTCTTCCGGTCGTGAGCCGCGCCGATTTTCGCAAGCTCGAAGGCGTGATTTCTCAGCAGGATGTACTCAGGCGCTACCGGCTATTCGGCGAAGAAGACGGCGCGGAATGACGATCGGGAATGACGATCGGTAATGGCGGTTGAAGGTAACGGGTCGGACCGGGCCGGAGTCCCCGGGCAGCGGGTGATATAGTTCCGGTTCGGCCTTGATGGCGCGCATGGTGAATTTCCTTACAGTGATTGGCGTGGGATTTCTGCTCGGCATCCGCCACGCAACCGATCCGGACCACGTCATCGCCGTTACCACCATCGTGAGCCGCCAGCGCAGCATTCGGCACGCAGGTCTGATCGGAATTCTCTGGGGCGTTGGCCACACGATCACTATCCTGTTGGTCGGCGCGGCCATCATTTTATTCAACCTGGTGATTCCCCCGCGCATTGGTCTCGCCATGGAATTGGCCGTGGGTCTCATGCTGATTCTTCTCGGTGTGTTGAACCTGACAGGTGTGACCCAGTGGGTGACTCACAGATTCACGCCGGGACACAAGCACGAAGGAGTGATTCATTCCCACGCGCACAATCATGGCGGTGAAGTCCATGCCCACATTCATAGCCACAATCCCGAGGTGCATCTGCACATGCTCCTGGATCGGGAGCGCGAACCTGAGGGCGCGTTTCAGAAGACGCTGGCGCGAATGGGGCTCTACCAACTTCTCCGGCCGCTCGCCGTTGGGCTCGTTCACGGGCTTGCGGGGTCCGCGGCAGTTGCACTCCTGGTTCTGACGACGATCCGGGAACCTCGGTGGGCGATTGTTTACCTGCTGGTCTTCGGGGTGGGAACTATTGCCGGGATGATGCTCATCACGATGATGATCGGCTTGCCGTTCGCCTATACGGGCAGGCGATTCGAAAGTTTCAACCGTGGTCTCGGCGTCGCATCAGGGTTGGTCAGCTTAGCCTTCGGGTTATTCGTTACTTTCCAGATCGGTTTTGCCGACGGGCTGTTTACGGCCAATCCACATTGGATTCCGCATTGAAGGCATGTTGAGAAATCGATTCGTGATCAGCCTCAACCGATCCCCCCTCGCCTTCTAGGCCTGCGCAGCGAGATAAATATATCGCAGAACAAACAGAACCGTCAGAATCCAGATGAGCGGACTGATCTCGCGAACTTTGCCCGACGCAACTTTTATCAAGGTGTAAGAAATCAGGCCGAGGCTGAGCCCTGTGGCAATGCTGAATGTGAGGGGCGTCGCCACCATCGTGATAAAGGCGGGCAAGGCTTCGGTGAATTCGCTCCATTGCACGTGCCCGATGGCTTGCGACATCAAAACTCCTACCAGGATGAGCGCAGGCGCAGTCGCGTAGCTGGGCACGGCGGTCGCCAGCGGCGCGCAAAACGTTGCCAGCAGAAAGAGCACGGCGACCGCGACGTTGCTTAAGCCGGTGCGTGCCCCGGCCGCGACTCCGGCCGCGCTTTCGATATAGCTGGTAACGCTGGAGGTGCCGGTCAGCGAGCCGAAAATCGTGCCCACGGCGTCGGCCGTCAACACGCGACCCACGCGAGGAATCTTGCCTTCACGCATGAACCCGCCTTGCTCGCACACTCCCACCAGCGTGCCCACATTATCGAAGAGATCGACGAACAGGAAGGCGAAAAGAATTTCCAGCAGACCGAGATGACTCGCGCCGCGAAAGTCCAACTTCAGAAAAGTGGACGATGGATGAGGCATGGAAAAAATCGCAGTGGGCCATTGCGAGATGTGGCGAAGAAATCCCAGAAGCGCGGTTGCAAGAATTCCCACCAGAATGGCACCGTGCACGCGTCTTACCATCAGGACGATGGTCAAAGCCAACCCCAGGCAGGCGGTCTGAACTTCCCTGTCAGAAAAACTGCCAAGACCGATGAATGTTGCGTTACTGGCCACGACCAGCTTGGCGTTGCGCATTCCGATGAAGGCGATGAAAATGCCGATACCGGCAGCAGTGGAATGCTTGAGGCAGTCCGGAATGCCGTTGACGATTTGCTCGCGAACCCGCGTGGCAGTGAGTATGAGAAAAAGGACGCCGGAAAAAAACACTACAGCCAGCGCCGTCTGCCAGGGAATATGCATCGTCAGGCAAACGGTGTAGGTGAAGTAGGCATTCAGCGACATACCGGGAGCCAACGCGATGGGGTAGTTCGCATAGAGTCCCATCACGAGCGTGGCCACAGCCGCAGAAATGCAGGTCGCGAACAAAGCGCCCTCGACGGGGACTCCAGCGTCGGCCAGGATTTTCGGATTTACCACGACGATGTAAGCCATGGTGACGAACGTGGTGAGGCCGCCGAGCATCTCCTGCCGCACGGTGGTCTGATTCGCGGTGAGCTTGAAATAGCGATCGATCATTGTTGTCCTGAACCTGGATTTGCCCTGAAGATGATTCGGGCTGCCACTCTCGTTCTCCGGCGCAACCATCATTTCGATGTCGCTCATGGTCGCGTTAGTATACGCGACAAAGTCCGCTCGACGAGTTGATCTTGTCCGCGAATCTTGTGTCAGCGCGGAGAGGTAAACTCGCGGTAGATCGGTAGAAAATGTGGGCCGGATTTCAGTATTCGACCTTATTCGGCTTCGTTTCCCAGGCGCGAAATGCAGCGAGCGCTTCCTCGCGCATCATCTGACTCATCGGAATCTCGCGCCGGGCATGCGGTTGTGCGATTTCGCGATAGATGAAGGCGTCATCGAAGCCGATTCTGGCGGCATCTGCGGCAAGATTGCCGAAATAAACGTGCGCCAGTCGGGCCCAATAAATGGCGCCCAGGCACATGGGGCAGGGCTCGCACGAAGTGTAGAGATCGCAGTCTTTGAGCTCAAACGCGCGCAGCTTGGCGCAGGCCGCACGGATCGCGGAAACTTCCGCGTGAGCGGTTGGGTCGTGGGTTGCAGTCACGCGATTCACGCCTTCGGCGATGATCGCGCCGTCTTTCACGACCACCGCGCCGAAAGGTCCGCCGCCGGCATGCACGTTCTCAACCGAGAGCTGAATCGCGCGGGCCATGAAAGGGTTGTCCATGGGTTCACTTCCCGTTCAGTAAGCATTGTTCGTTATGCCGGTCGCAACGACCTGCAACCTGCGCACCCCGCGGTCAACCTGGACCCTTTCACAGCTGCGTGGCTGGCAAACGAGTATAAGCAAACTGCGGAGAATCCGAAAGAGTTTGATAGGCTTGGCTTCTCGCCTTCGAGGTCGCGAGGAGAGACCAGGAGTGGATCGTTGAAAGGCGGATCGTTGAGTTTGCAGGCATACCTTTCGCGGCGGGTAGTGACGCCGAACAAAACCGGCCCGTCGGCCATACTCGTGGAGGGCGAGCAGATTCGTGCGGTCGTGGATGCAGACCATGTACCGGCGCACGCCGAGTGGCACGATTTCGGCGATGCAGCAATTCTTCCCGGGCTCGTGGATTCGCATGTTCACATCAATGATCCTGGACGCGCGGAGTGGGAAGGGTTCGAAACCGCAACCCGCGCAGCCGCCGCGGGAGGCTACACGCTGCTGGTCGATATGCCTCTCAACTGCCTGCCCGCAACGGCGACGGTCGCCGCCTTAGAGGCGAAGCGCGCGGCTGCACAAGGACGCTGCTGGGTGGACTGGGCCGCATGGGGCGGAGTCGTGGCCGACAACCAGGACGACATCGAAGCTCTGGCAAAAGCCGGTGTGCCCGGATTCAAATGTTTCCTGATTAATCCCGGCATCGACGGTTTCACCATGGTTACAGAGACTCAACTGCGGGCGGCGCTCCCGCACGTCGCGCGGACTGGCCTGCCCCTGCTGGTACACGCCGAGCTTCCCGGTCCCATCGACGCAGCCACCGAAAAATTGGCCAGCGCCGATTGGAGGCGCTACGCAACCTATCTGCAATCGCGCCCCGATGAAGCGGAGTTAGCGGCGATCCGCCTCTTGCTCGCCCTTTGCCGGGAATATGGTTTTCGTTTGCACATCGTTCATCTCGCGACCGGCTTGGCCCTTGAGGAACTGCAGGCGGCGCGTGCGAGCGGGCTGCCCGTCACCGCGGAAACGTGTCCGCACTATCTGCATTTAGCTGCCGAAACGATTCCTGACGGCGCGACGCTTGCGAAGTGTGCGCCGCCGATTCGCAGCCGCGACAACCGCGAGAAGTTGTGGCAAGGCCTGCGCGATAGAACAATCGATATGGTGGTGACCGACCATTCTCCTTGTCCGCCGTCCATGAAGCGGCTCGAAGAGGGCAGCTTCGAAGCTGCATGGGGCGGCATTGCCAGCCTTTCAGTGGCGTTGCCTGTTCTGTGGACCGAGGCTCGCCACCGCGGATTCACCCTGGAGGACATCTCGCGCTGGATGGCCGAGCAACCTGCGAAACTGGCGGGATGCACGTGCAAAGGCAGAATCGCCACGGGTTGCGATGCAGACTTTGTCGTGTTCGATCCCGACGCGGAGTTCACGGTTACGGAAGACCGGCTGCACTACCGCCATTGGGTTTCTCCTTACGTGGGGGAAAAGGTGTGCGGACTGGTGAAGGCAACGTATTTGCGCGGAGCGCCGGTTTTCTTCGAAGGGGGCTTTCCTTTCGGACCTCGCGGCCAAGAGTGGCGCCGCTAGTGTCTCTCGGCGCGGCCAGCCTGTTTCTTGTCTCGGCCAAAACTTCAGCCAGTCTGTCCTCATCTGTCATACACTATCCCATCCCCAAGTCATCCCGAGGGAGCCTCGGGGATTTTGTCCACACATCAAGAACTCTATTCGATGGCGAATGATCGCATCATCGGCGAGCCGGTTCCACGCAAGGAAGGTCGCGAGAAGGTAACCGGACAAGCGCAGTATGTGGACGATATGGTTCTGCCCGGCATGCTCCATGGCGCCACCGTTCGCAGCCATATCCCGCGCGGCAAGATCAAGAAGATCACCTTCGGTCCCGGGATTGCGTGGGACGAATTTGTAGTCGTCTCTGCAAAAGACATCCCGGGTGCGAACTGCGTGACGCTCATTGTCGACGATCAACCTTGCCTCGCCAATGAATTCGTCAACCATCCCGAAGAGCCGATTTTGCTGCTGGCGCATGCCGACCGCCATGTTCTCCCGAAAGCGGTGGCGGCGATTTCAGTCGAATATGAATCTCTTCCCGCAATCTTCACGATGGAAGAGAGCGAGCGTTGTTCCGAAATTATTTGGGGCGCGGACAACACATTCAAGGCCTACCTCGTCGAAAAAGGCAACGTCGACCAGGTCTGGAATGAAGCCGCATTCATCGTCGAAGGCGAATACCGCACCGGCGCGCAGGAGCAGCTCTACATCGAGAACAACGGAATGATTGCAGTCTTCGATCCGGTGCAGGGCGTCACCGTGTGGGGCTCGCTGCAATGTCCGTTCTACGTGCACAAGGCTCTGATGAAGTTGTGCAATCTGCCCGAGGAAAAAGTGCGCGTCGTGCAGATGGAGACCGGAGGCGCATTCGGCGGCAAGGAAGAATATCCTTCGATGATCGCCGGGCACGCGGCGCTGCTGGCCATGAAGTCCGGGCGGCCGGTGAAGATCATCTACGACCGCATGGAGGACATGGTTGCCACCACGAAAAGGCATCCCTCGCGCACGCGCCACCGCACGGCGCTGAGCAAAGATGGCAAGATCCTCGGCGGCGAAGTAGACTTTACGATCGATGGCGGAGCCTACGCGACCTTGTCGTCAGTCGTGCTTTCGCGCGGCACCATTCACGCAGGTGGTCCTTACTATTGGCCAAATATACGTATCCGCGCCAAGGCGGTCGCCACCAATGCCCCGCCGCATGGGGCTTTTCGCGGATTCGGAGCGCCGCAGTCCCTGTTCGCGATGGAGCGGCACATGGATTGCATTGCGGAAGCGATCGGCGTTTCTCCCATCGAAATTCGCCGCCGAAATTTCCTGAAGTCGGGCCAAACAACTACCACCGATCAGACGGTGCATGAACCAATCGATCTCGACATGCTTCTTGATCGCGCGCTGGAGCTCTCGGACTATGCGGCCAAGAGAGAGCGATTCGCTGCGCAGAAGGAAACCAGCATCCAAAAGAAAGGAATGGGCATCGCTACTTTTCTTCACGGCGCCGGGTTCACCGGGTCGGGAGAACGCTACCTGAGTTCTGTTGTCGCCGTCGAGGGATGCGCCGACGGAGGCGTGCGCGTGCTGGTGTCGAGCACCGAATTTGGCCAGGGAACCAAGACTGTCCTTTCGCAGATCGTCGCCGAAACGCTCGGCCTGAGATATGAAGACGTGGTAGTCGCGCAGGCCGATACGGTGGAGGTGCCGAATAGCGGTCCCACAGTGGCGTCGCGCACCGTGATGGTGGTCGGAAAAATTGTGCAGTCGGCCGCTCAAGGAATCAAACAAACGCTGCAAGCGGCAGGCCTTTTGGCCGATTCCTATTCTCCCGAGGAATTTCGCGCTGCCTGCCGGAAATATGTTGCCGACCACGGGCCATTCCGTTCACTGGCACGCTACGAGGCGCCGGCTGGTGTCTTCTGGGACGATGCAAAATATCGTGGAGAGGCCTACGCCGCATTTGCCTGGGCGGTTTACGTCGCGGAGGTCAGCGTGGACTTAACCACCTATGGCGTAACGGTGGACGACTTCGTTGCTCTGCAGGAAGTCGGCAGAGTTCTGCATCCGATATTGGCGGAGGGACAAATCACGGGCGGCGTCGCGCAGGCAATCGGAATGACTTTGTATGAGAAAGTGATCTGGCAAAACGGACGGATGCAAAATGGTCAGCTGACCAACTACATCATGCCCACGTCGGCCGACCTTCCCCAGATCCGCGTTTTCTTCGAGGAACTGGGCAACGTGCACGGAGCGTTTGGCGCAAAGGGAATCGGCGAGCTTCCTATGGACGGTCCCGCCCCCGCCATCGTCAACGCCGTGGTCGATGCCCTGGGCATTTCATTCAATTCGATTCCGCTGCTTGCCGAGGACGTCTTCGAGGCGCTCACCGCTCAGGCGTCGCTATCAGGCGAACCTCAACCTGCCGGCGGAACGCGATGACCCAGCCACGGGGGGAAAAAGATGACGGCAAGTGTGAACTGTCGCTCGAGGTCAACGGCGAACGCAAGGCAGTGCGAGTCTACCCGATGGAACGGTTGCTCGACGTGCTGCGGCACGAGTTCCACTTGACTGGCACGAAAGAGGGTTGCGGCGAGGGCGAGTGCGGATCATGCTCGGTTTTGATGGACGGCGCGCTGGTGAATAGCTGTCTGGTTCCTGTTCTCCAAGCCAGAGGCGCCGCGATCCTTACGATCGAGGGACTCGCCGCGCGCAAACCGTCGCGCCACATGCAGCAGGCTTTTCTCGAATGCGGCGGCGCCCAGTGCGGCATTTGTACGCCCGGCATGATTCTGGCCGCGGTTCATGTGCTGGACAAGCAAGCGCAGCCCACGCTCGAAGACATCCGTGAGGGACTCTCGGGCAATCTTTGCCGCTGCACTGGCTACATGCAAATTTTCGAAGCCGTACTGCAGGCAGCCCGGCGTGGGACATCTGCGTAGCACATCCTCATGAGAAGCGATCCGTCAGAGTACCAACTCGTCGCTCCCGGCAGCCTGCATGCGGCCGTGTCTCTGCTCGCCGCCGAACCTGGGGCGTGGCTTCCCATCGCCGGTGGCACGGACGTGATGGTGCAATACGCCGCGGGAAAGCTGAGCGCACGAAGATTGCTTAGCATCTGGAATTTTCCCGAGCTGCGCCAGGTTGAGGTTCTGCCTAGCGAGATTCGTATCGGCGCGGGATGCACCTACACGGACCTGCGCGAACATGAAGTTGTCCGCCGCGAGTTGCCGCTCCTGGCCAGCGCCGCACGATGGACCGGAGGAATCGCGAACCAGAATCGCGGAACCCTCGGTGGCAACATCGTCAACGCCTCGCCGGCCGCGGATTCGCTGCCCGCGCTGCTGGCCTACGACGCCGAGTTAATTCTGGTTTCCGCACGAGGCGAGCGCCGGCTTCCGTATCTCAGTTTTCACACCGGCTATAAAAAGACGCAACTCTTACCCGACGAACTGATTCGCGCTGTATGCCTGCCCCGAAAGTTCTCGAGTTACGTCACCTACGCGCGCAAAGTTGGAGCCCGTAATGCGCAGGCTATTTCTAAAGTATGCATCGCCGCTCTGGGCCGGCTCGCGGGCGAGATGGTTGAAGATGTGCGCATCGCGGTGGGAAGCCTTGCGCCGATTCCTCTTCGACTGGTCGAGACGGAAAAAACCGTGCAAGGGAAAGTTATCAATCCAGGATTGTTGACTCTGGCAAAGCAAACAGCCGCCAGAGAAATCAGCCCCATTGATGATATCCGCTCCACGGCTCGCTATCGCGCCACGGTCGCGGGCAATCTGATCGTTGAATTCCTCGAACAACTGCACGCCGCTGGTGGACCGGCTAATGAACGTGGGGCTTCCTCCGTGAATGCCGTGCTCACGCGCTGGAACCAGCTTCCTCGAAGAGAAGCGGAGAATGAAATTCTGCCGTGTTGCGGATCAACCGCGTGGGCCGCCGGTATCGCCAACCGCCGCCCGCTGCCAAACGAGGCGGCGCTCTTGGCCGCCGCGGACGAAATTTGGCGCAGCCTGAACGAAACGGACTGGCTGCAAGCCTTTCGCAGTCATCCCAGAATCGGCGAATCTGTGACGCATGCTTCGACTGTCCAATCCGCAGCGTGGCCGGAGCAAGAGCAACAGAAGGTTGCCGATGCCGTCGACGCTGTTAAGATTGCTCTGGCCGAAGGAAATCGCGAGTACGAGCGGCGGTTTACGCACATCTTCATCGTGTGTGCAACCGGCAAGACGGCGCCGGAAATTCTCGCGATCCTTCGCCGCCGCCTGGACAACGACGCGGCAATGGAACTTCGTGAGGCGGCTGAGCAACAGCGGCTGATCACGCAGATTCGGCTGAAGAAGTGGCTTAGCCAATGAATCGCATCTCGACTCACATTCTCGACACCTCACGCGGCAAGCCCGCGGTGCACGTTCCCGTGAAATTGGAACGGCAGGAAGCGACCGGCGCTTGGCATCTGCTGGCATCCGCGCATACCGATGCAGACGGCCGTTGTGCGCAGCTGCTTCCGCAAGACGATCCGCTGCCGGCGCGTCCCTACCGCTTGCAGTTCGACACCGCAAGTTATTACAGCGCGCAGAAGCTGGACGGCCTTTATCCAGTCGTGGAAATTACGTTTCAGGTGCGCGAAGGCGAATCGCATTACCACATTCCATTGCTACTGAGTTCCAATGGATACACCACGTACCGGGGAAGCTGAAACTCTGCGGATGAATCGGTCAGCGATGAACCAGCTGGAAGCGCAAAGTAAAAAGCCACTAGGCGTGCGTCCATTCCGGGCGAGCGCGGAGCAAGTCATTGCCCGCTGCAGGCAACTGGCGCGCTTCAGCGAAGACGCGGCCAGCACTCGCCGAACATTTCTTTCTCCCCCCATGCGCGAGGTTCACCACGAGGTGACAGCGTGGCTGCAAGGGTTGGGCGCGGAAGTGCGAATCGATGCCGCCGGGAATCTGCGCGGGCTCTACGGCGCCACGCAATGCGGAGCGCCGCGCCTGTTGATTGGTTCGCATCTCGACACCGTTCCGAATGCCGGAGCCTTCGATGGCGTCCTCGGCGTCGCACTCGCCGTTGCCCTGCTCTCCGTCTTGGATGGTGAAAAGCTTCCGTTCGAAATCGACGTGGTCGGTTTCTCCGAAGAAGAGGGAGTCCGGTTCGGCGAACCCTTCATCGGCAGCCGGGCGCTTGTTGGCCGGCTCGACGAAGCACTCCTGCGCCGCCAGGATGCAAACGCCATAACCGTGCGCCAGGCCATTGAACATTTCGGCTTGCATCCGGGAAAAATCGCTGACGCTCACATGCCTGCGGGCACGCTCGCGTTCCTCGAGTTCCACATCGAACAAGGGCCAGTGCTCGAAACCTTGGCCCGCCCGCTGGGAGTGGTCGAGGCCATCGCCGGACAAAGCCGGGTCGAGCTCACATTTATCGGCCGCGCCAATCACGCCGGCACCACTCCCATGCATCTTCGCCATGATGCCATTGCGGCCGCCGCGGAGTGGATCTCGGCTGTCGAGCATCTGGCGCAGAGCACTCCGGCTCTGGTCGCAACCGTTGGCAGAATCGAAGCCAAACCCGGTGCCACGAACGTCATCGCCGGCGAAGCGCTGTTCACGCTCGACGTTCGTCACAGCTCGAACGAAGTTCGCATCCGCACTGTCGACGACCTCATGCGGCAGTCCGAAGAAATTGCCCAACGTCGCGGACTCTCTGTGCGCCGAAATATCCTGCTGAACCAACAGGCCGTCGCGATGGATCCATTTCTTGTCAATCAGATCGATGGTGCGATCCGCCAGGCTGGATGCGAGCCGCATCGCATGGCGAGCGGCGCCGGTCACGATGCCATGATCCTCGCCGAAAAAGTGCCCGCCGCGATGATCTTCTTGCGAACCCCCGGGGGCATCAGCCACGACCCAGCCGAATCCGTTGCCCTTGAAGACGTCGAGAAGGCAATTGAATGCGGAGTGCATCTGCTCCGTCGCCTGGCTTCCTCATCCGAATTTCTGAAAAGGACGTGACGTGCAAAATCTTGGCCACACCCGAAGCTCGCAACGAGCGAACCACCTGCTGCTTACTGCGGACACCTTCGTGCGCACACCGTTGCCGGGGATGAAGGCATGCACCGCCGTCGTTCATGCCGGCCCTGCACTGGGCGCGAAGTTCACGCAATACACCGCCGAACTTGAAGCGGGCGGCGAACTGGGTGCCACCGCTGCGCAGCGGTTCATTTACGTAATCGACGGCAGCGTCCATGTGAAGGGTCGAAACAAAAGGACCGAACTCGGCCCGCGTGGCTATGCATACTTGCCCGAAGGTTCGGCTCACCGCGTGACTGCGTCACAAACCAGCCGCGTCGCCGTGATTGAAAAACGCTACCAGACATTGGCATCGACGAAACCGCCGCAGCCGATCATTTCGAGCGAAGATGCAATTCCATCGCATCCGCTCAACGACGATCCCGGACTGCAGGTCAAATGCCTGCTTCCGGACGAGTTGCGTTTCGATTTCGCGGTGAACACCATGGTCTATCAACCCGGGGCCGCGCTCAGCATGGTGGAAATGCACATCATGGAACACGGACTCCTCATGCTCGAAGGTGGCGGTATTTACCGCCTCGGAGATTCCTGGTATCCGGTGACCGCGGGCGATTTCATCTGGATGGCCCCGTGGTGTCCGCAATGGTTTGGAGCGATCGGCAAGGTGCCGGCAAAATACCTCATCTACAAAGATTGGAACCGGCATCCGCTGGCAGACAAGTAATTTACAAACATGACCGAGCACCTCGCCATCGAAGTCGATCAAAATCGCCTCCTGTCTGAGATCGAAGCTCTGGGCTCGATTTCCGAAGCCGAACCCCCGGTCGTAACCCGAATCGTTTTTACTCCCGCCGATCTCAAGGCACGAGCGTGGATGATGGCACGCTGCGAAGAAGCGGGACTCGCGCTCCGCCAGGATGCAATTGGCAATACCTTCGCGCGCTGGAACGGCTCTAATCCTGCCGCGCCGTTGGTCGGCACCGGTTCTCACATCGACGCGATTCCAAACGCCGGCAAATACGACGGCGTAGTCGGTGTCCTGGGCGGCCTCGAAGCGATCCGCGCTCTGCAGCGGTCAGGCTTTCGCCCCACGCACTCGATTGAGTTGCTGATTTTTACTGCGGAGGAACCCACGCGCTTCGGCATCGGATGCCTGGGCAGCCGTCTTCTGTCCGGCACGCTTTCGCCCGACGCTGCGAGAAAACTAACCGACAGGGCCGGCGCCACAGTCGAAGAAGTTCGCCGCGAAGCCGGAATGCCGGGCGAACTGGAACAAGTGAAATTATTGGCCGGCTATTACAAAGCGTTCGTCGAACTGCACATCGAACAGGGCCCCGTGCTTGAGCGCGAGAAAATTCCGCTCGGCGTAGTCACGCAAATCGCGGCGCCGGCAAGCTTCCGCATCGCGCTCGAAGGCGCTGGAGGCCACGCCGGCGGTGTGCTCATGCTGGATCGCCGCGACGCCCTTTGTGCGGCCGCCGAATTAATTTTGGCGATCGAAACCGCCGCCCGCACAAGCGGCGCGGCCGATACCGTGGCCACGGTCGGAATCTGCGAAGTCTTTCCCGGGGCCGTCAACAGCATTCCCAGCCGCGTTCATCTCAGCACCGATATCCGCGACACCGATCTTCACCGCCGCGACCTTGTGATTCAGTCCATGCAACATGCAATCCAAGCCATCTCAAGCGCGCGCCAGGTTTCCATCCACACGGAGTTGCTGAATGCTGACGCCCCCGCAGCCAGTGCTCCCGAAATCATTGACGCGCTTTCGCAATCCTGCCGCAAACACAAGGTTGGTTTTCTTCCCATGGTCAGCCGCGCTTATCATGATTCGCTTTTCATGGCGCGCATCGCTCCCGTCGCCATGCTGTTTATTCCATGCCGCAACGGATATAGCCACCGTCCCGACGAATATGCTTCTCCAGAAGATATTGCGAGGGGAGTTCTGGTGCTGGCGGAAACCTTGGCGGCCTTATCGAGTTGACGTATCGCGCGCCGGTTGCGATTCCGGTGCGTGCGGAATCGTGGATTCCCGCTCCGCCCAATGTTCTACAATGTCTCGCACCACCTTGTCGCCCACCGTCTGCGCCGCTTCCAAAGCCGGCAGGTAAGCCGAGTAATTTCCGGAAACCATCTCCTGCAAACTCTCAGCCACCGGCACGCCCGGTGCTTCGCGGTCGTAGTTGCTTACCGCACGCAGCACCAGCACGCGCCGCAGATCAGCACGCCCGGCCTGGCCCAGGAACGTGAGCGCCTGCAGCGTGCCCGAATCCTCCATGGCTGCGACCATGTAATTGCCTTTGCCGCCCGTGTAGTAACGAGTCCAGGCATTCGCCCACTCATTCATCTTCGAGCCATGCCAGAACGTGCTCGCCGATAGCGTATCGCCCCTCGCCACAAACGGAGGCTTCAGCGCATTCGGAAACCCTGCAAACCGTGCCCGCGATTTGCGCAACGAATCGGAATCGGCCAGCGGCAAATCTTGCGTCAGTCGAAATGCCCAACCCACCAGGTCTGAATTCAACGTGTACGCTTCGCCGTAAACATTGCTTGCCGGCTGCTCGTAAGGTGTTCCCTTGCGCAGAGGCAAGTACCCAGTCGGCCAACTCTCGGGAATCTGACGAGCATCAATTTCAAATGCCAGGTCGCCATCAATCACATGATCCGCCCAAACCGCCGACCCAACCGACACGTCCGCCGGATCCCCGCCGCCGATCCCGGCGACAATCCAATATGCCTTCGTGAGATCGAACCGCGGATCGAGGCCCAGGGCCATCACCGACGCCGCTGCCTTCGCCGTTCCCACTCCCGTCACCATGCCCAGCACTCCATCCTTGTTCATACGCACATGGTGATAGCCAGAAGGCAGCGGAAGAATCTGATCGAGATGCTCGCGTTCCACCCAAAGCTGAAATTCGCCGGGTGCGTCGCCCGTGTCCTCGCCGCGCTCGAACATCGTGACCACCACAACCTTCACGCGCATCGGCCCCGTCGGCGCAGCGGTCTGGCTTATTAGAAATCCAGAACAAAGCCCGAACGCCACGAACGCGAGAAGCAGGACCAGTGGCTTGGCAAAACTGCGCATGAAAATCTCCGTGCGCCGACGCATCTTCAGATGGAAGGCTTCTGCTCAACTGATTCGCGAATCCTGGCGTACCCCGGCTTGAGCACCGAGAAAATCATGTCATAGCGCTGGTCGTAGGGCAGAAAGGCACTCTTCATCGAATTGATCGTGATTCTCTCAAAGTCGCTGAGCGTCAAGCCAAATGTATTCGTGGCGGCTTCGAATTCCTGCGTCATCGACGTGTGGCTCATCAGCCGGTTATCGGTATTCAGCGTCACTCGAAATTTTTCCTGGTAAAGAACCTTGAACGGATGCTCCGCCAAGCTTGGTGTCGCCCCAGTGTGAACATTGCTCAATAGGCAAATTTCCAGCGGAATTCGTTTGTCGAGCACGTACTGCGCCAGGTCGCCCAAATTCACCGCCTTCCCGTCTTTCACGGCGATGTCATCGATCAGCCGCGTGCCGTGTCCGATCCGATGCGCGCCGCAATATTGAATCGCCTGCCAGATCGATTCCTTTCCGTATCCTTCGCCGGCGTGCACCGTAATGTTGAAATTCTCCCGCTGAATATAATGAAATGCCTCGACATGTTTCTTCGGAGGGTGGCCGCCTTCTTCTCCCGCAAGATCGAAGCCGACCACGCCGCGTTGCCGAAAATCAACCGCCAGCTCTGCCATTTCAAGCGATACATTCATGTTGCGCATCGCGCAAATGATCAGCCCCGATCGCACTCCAAAATCCTTGCGTCCGCGTTCCAGCCCTTTCAATACTGCGGAAACAATCTGCTGGTGGCTCAATCCCTTGCGCGTATGGAACAGCGGCGCGAATCGGCTCTCAAAGTAAACCACGCCGTCCCGGCTGAGATCCTCGGCCTGTTCATAGGCCACGCGCTCCAGCGCTTCTTCCGTTTGCATCACCGCGATGGTGTGAGCAAATCCCTCCAGATACTTGGCCAGGCTTCCCTGATTCGCGCCCCGGAAAAACCATTCCGACAGCGCCTCCGGATCTTGGGTGGGAAGTTCCCTGTAATTTGCCTCGTGCGCCAGTTCAATTACCGTTTTCGGACGGAGCACGCCGTCCAGGTGCTCGTGCAACAGAACTTTGGGCAGAGACTTTAATAATTGTTTGTCGAGTTTCATATGCACCTACTCTTCGCCGATGTCTTCATGCCACACCTCGGGATTGGCACGAATGTAGCCGGCGAGCAGGGCCGCGCACTCCTCGGAATCGAGATCGATTACATGCACGCCCAGCGAGCTTAGCCAATCCAGCCCGCCCCGAAAATTACGGCTTTCGCCCACCACCAGCGTGCGGAAGCCGAACTGCCGCACCAGTCCGCTGCAGTACCAGCAGGGCGCGAGAGTCGTGACCATGATCAGCTTGCGATAGCTGCGTTGCCGTCCCGCGTTGCGGAACGCGTCGGTCTCGCCATGCAAGGAAGGGTCGCCGTTCTGCACCCGCCGGTTGTGGCCGGCGCCGACCAGTTTCGCGCTCGCGTCAAAAATCGCGGCGCCAATCGGGATTCCGCCCTCCGCCAGTCCCTTACGCGATTCCGCCAGTGCCACCGCCAGCATGGCAGCGTAGTCGAGTTTAGCCATGGTTTATCGCCACCAGGATTCGTCGCCGCTACAAACTTCAGGCCATGCGGATAATCGCCGCCGCGGCGAAACCGCCTGCAACCAGCGCGACCAGCACCGCCCAATTGTGCGTGTTCCCGTAAGTCGCCACCGGAAAATGATTGCTGATCATAATGAAGACCACCGGCACGGCCATGAACGTATTTTGCTTCGATCGCAGCTTGGCCTGAGCGCCCAGCGAAACGTCAAACTTGCCGCCGGCCGCCGCCACAGCTATCATCTTCCGTTGCGCGGGAAGAATTCGCATCCACACATTCAGCGTCATGATCGTTCCCATCATCGCGCCCACGTGAATATAGGCCGCCCGTCCGCTGAGAACATGGAGCAATCCCCAGGCGAGCGCGGCGATTGCAAGAATCGCAAACACCGCGAATCCAGGTTCCGATTTGCCTAGCGGCGACTTCAGCGCCAGGTCGTAAACCAGCCATCCCCCGATCAAAACGGCCAGCCCGATGGCGATGCCTCGTCCCTGAGAAATATCGGCAATGTCCGGGTCCATGAGTCCGCTGCTCGAGTAATAGACCAGGAAAAGCAGCGCGATTCCGCTCAACCACGTCATCAGCGCTTCCCAGCGGAACCACCGCACCTGCTCGGGCCCTACGCTCAGCGAGCTCTTTTTTTCGACAGTGTAGAAGCCGCCGCTGTGCACCATCCAGACCTGCGGAGGCGATCCGCTTTCCGTCGCATTCTTCCCCAGTTTTCCGAATTGCCCATCGAGCCACGTGAAGTAATAAGTCTGGCCGACCCACATGATTCCCGCGAACACATGGAACCATCGGACGATGAGGTTGAGCCATTCACGGAGTCCAGAAGTCACGTGGGTTTAACTCGCTGGGCAAATCTGAGTCGTCGCGCTGAGTCGTTAACTTAACATCCCCGCCCCACATTTCCAAAATTGGTCGATGTGGAGAGGTCAGTAGAAATCGTGCGAGACGGTTTCCGCGCGCGTGACGAACAGCGGCATCACGCGTTCTGCTTTCACCGAGATCACGTTGTCCTGATTCTGCAGAATGCCTTCGATGGCCAGAAATTTCTCGCTGGCCAGCAGCAGGCGGTTCTGATGGAACAAATCAGGCGTGATGATGGCATTGGCCACGCCGGTTTCATCTTCCAGACTGACAAAAACAAATCCTTTCGCCGTTCCGGGACGTTGGCGGACGATGACGCATCCTCCGATGCGCAGCCGCTTGCCGCTGGGAATATCGCGCAGTTCGCTGGCGCGGCGAATCCCCATGGCAGTGAGCCAGGCGCGACGATAGGCCACTGGATGCGGCCCTACGGTCAGTCCCGTGCCGTGGAAATCGGCGATCAGGCGCTCTTCATGATTCATAGGCTCGAGCGGCGAAGGCGAATCAGACTCCGGCAGTTTTTCCAGCAAAGGGCCGGAGGCGCGAACGGCACGCTCGACCTGCCAGAGAGCATCGCGGCGGTGGAGGGAGATTTTAGATTTCAGATTGCAGATTTCAGATTGATCGTGATTGGATTGAGCGTTATTCGATTGATCGGGGTTTGCAATCTGAAATCTGAAATCTTCAATCTGCAATCCGATTTCATTCAGCGCGCCGACTTCCGCCAGCGTGGTGAGCTCATCTTTGCGCAATTCCGGAACACGGCGAGTGAGATCGTGAATGGAAGTGAACGGAGAGCGTTGGCGCTCATGCAACAGCGCCTGAGCGGTTTCTTCGCGTAGTCCCCGGACGTAACGCAAGCCGAGACGGAGAGAAATATTCTTTCGCCCCTCCGGGGCTTGTTCATCTTCTGCGTCCACCCCACGGCTTGCGCCGTGGGCTGTAATCTGTTGCCGCTCCGCGGCTGGACTGGGAACAGCGCTTTGGCCAACGACGAACGAACGACCAACGACCGTATTGGCAACTATGCTTCCGCTGACGGCTGATAGCTGATGGCTGACTGCTTCCAGCGTGCACTTCCATTCTGAGCGTGTTACATCTACTGGCAGCAACTTCAGGCCGTGGCGCTGCGCGTCTTTGACCAGCGTGGCGGGAGAATAAAATCCCATGGGCTGGTTGTTGAGCAGGGCGGCGGTGAACGCGGCGAGGTAATGGCATTTCAGATAGGCGCTGGCATAGGCGATGAGCGCGAAGCTGGCGGCGTGCGATTCGGGAAAGCCGTAGAGCGCGAAGGAAGTGATCGAAAGAATAATTTTTTCCTGCGCGTCGTGCGGGATTCTGTTTTGCGTCATGCCGGAGCGCAGCCCGGCTTCGATTTCTTTCATGCGCGCCTGCGAGCGTTTGAATCCCATGGCGCGGCGCAGGTCTTCGGCTTCGCCTCCGGTGAAGTTGGCGGCGATCATGGCCAAGCGCAGTAGTTGCTCCTGAAAAAGCGGCACGCCCAAGGTGCGTTTCAGCACTGGCTCGAGCGACGGATGCGGATACGTAACATTTTCGCGTCCCTGGCGGCGCTGGATAAACGGATTCACCATCTGGCCGACGATTGGCCCGGGGCGGATGATCGCGACTTGCACCACAATGTCGTAAAAGCGCTGCGGCCGCAAACGCGGCAGGGACGCCATTTGCGCGCGGCTTTCCACCTGGAACATGCCGACGGTGTCGGCTTGCTGCAGCGCGGAATACACCGGCGGGTCGTCTTGCGGCAGGTGCGCGAGTTCCACCTCTTCGTGATAGTGGTCGCGGATGAGTTCGATGGAATCTTTCAACACGGCCATCATGCCCAGGCCGAGCAAGTCGACTTTGATGATGCCCATGTCGGCGCAATCTTCCTTGTCCCACTGCACGACGACGCGGCCGGGCATGGACGCGGGTTCTAGGGGAACGACGGAATCGAGCTGTCCCTGGCAGATGATCATACCGCCGGAGTGTTGGCCGAGATGGCGCGGCATGTCTTGCACGGCAAGGCAGAGTTCGTAATATTTGCGCAGGCGGGGATGATTGAGGTCGAGCCCGGCGTCGCGGAAGCGGCGGTCGAGCGCGTCGTTTTCGTCGCGAAATTCCCAGGTAGCGACGGCGGCGGAAATCTTGTTGAGGGTTTCGGGATCGAAGCCGAGGGCCTTGCCCATTTCGCGCGCGGCCATGCGGTTGCGGTAGGTGATGACGTTGGCCGTCATGGCGGCGCCGCGTTCGCCGTAACGCTTGTAAACGTACTGGATAACTTTCTCGCGCTCGTCACCGCTTGGGAGATCGAGATCGATGTCGGGCCACTCGCCGCGTTCTTCGGAGAGGAAGCGCTCGAAGAGAAGTTCCATGCCGACGGCGTCGACGGCGGTGATGCCCAGCGAGTAGCAGACGGCGCTGTTGGCGGCGGAGCCGCGTCCCTGCATGAGAATGTTTTGCTCGCGACAGAAGCGAACGAGATCCCAGACGATGAGGAAATATCCGGCGAGTTTGAGTTTTTCGATGAGGGCGAGTTCGTGCTCAATCTGGCGGCGGGCGCGGGTTTGCAGGTCGGGGGTGGCGCGGCCATAGCGCTCGTGGAAGCCTTCCCGGGTGCGCTCGCGCAGAAAAGAATTCATAGTCGCGCCTTCGGGCACGGGATAGCGCGGGAATTCGTAGCCGAGATCGTTGAGGGTGAATTCGAGACGCGAAGAGAGTTCGCCGGTATTGGCTATAGCTTCAGGCAAATCAGAAAATAGCTGCTGCATTTCCTGTGCGGATTTCAGAAAACGCTCGGAATTGCGGGAGAGCAGGCGTCCGGCGGTCGAGAGCGTGCGGTGATGGCGGAGGGCGGTGAACGCGTCGCAAAGTTCGCGGGCTTTTGGGGTGGAATAGTTGACTCCGTTAGTCGCGAGCAGCGGAAGATTGAGCGAGCGCGCGATCGAGATGGCAGCGCGGTTGCGGGATTCTTCTTCGCGCTGGTAGTGGCGCTGCAATTCGACGTAGACGTTTTTGTGTCCGAAGATGCCGACGAGTTGATCGACGTGGCGGCGGGCTTGTTCGATGCCACCTTGTTGCAAGGCGGCTGCCAGCGGGCCTTCGGCGCCGCCCGTAAGGCAGATGAGTCCGGCGGCGTGCTCTTCGAGGTCTTCTCTGCGAACGCCGTAGGCCGCGCCTGCGTTTTTTTTAGCGCGCATTTTCATTTTGGTGATGAGGCGGCAGAGATTCTGGTAGCCGGCGCGGGAGGAGACGAGCAGGGGAAGGCGGGAACAATTGTAGATTGCAGATTTTAGATTGCAGATTGACGGTACGTCCCGTGGAGGTAAATCTGCAATCTGCAATCTGAAATCTGAAATCTTCTTTGCTTTATTCGTTTTCAGAAACTGGACCGTGACTTCCGCGCCGATGTGGGCTTTGATTTTTGCTTTTTTCGCAGCTTGATGGAATCGCGGGGCGCCGTAGACGCCGTCCGTGTCGAGCAAGGCCATGCCTGGCAGGTTGAGACGGGCGCAGGCTGCGACTAAGTCCTCGGGCAGGGAAGAGCCTTCGAGGAAGCTGAAGGCGGATCGGGCGTGGAGTTCGGTGTACATGGGATCAGGGGACAGGGGCTAGGGGTCAGAGATCAGGGGTCAGTAAGATGGAGTTCAAAAGCGCTAACTGGTCCCTGATCCTAGCCTCTGCCCCCTGACCTTTTCTCAGTCATACGTTCCTTCTACGAACCAGCCTCCTTCCAGCAAATCGTGCATGAGGCGGTAGAGGGCGATGCTGCTTGCGTTTTGCAAAGCGTTGTTTTGTAAAGCGATGTCCCACTCGTCGCGCGACCAGGCTTCGCGTTCCCACCAATCGCCGGAAGAGCGCCAGGGGCCTGCTTTCCAGAGCACGCTGCCCTGGATGGTTTTTGGTTTCGCGCAAACCACTTGTGCGGGCTGGCCCTGGTCAAGCGTGACGGTGGCGCGCAGCGGAGGACGGAAGCGGCGCAGGGCGATCACGGCAGATTGTTCTTTTTCTTTTGGTTCCTCTTCTAATACTTCTATTTCTTCTTCTTCTGTTTTTTTTGTTTCTAGTCGGTGGCCGTGCGTGGCCATAAACCGCCGCAGCCGGAAGCCTTCGGGGTGGTGCGTGTCCAGCAGTTCCAGCGCGCCCACTTTATTTTCGCCAACCAGGGCTGCGATGCGGGCCAGCGTGAGTTCCAGCTTTTCCGGTTCGGGCGAGGGAGGAAGAAATAAACCTGCCTGGCCGGGGCGCGGGCGCGCTGGTTCGGCGGCTAAATGGATTTTTACGATGGGCGCGCCGGGAGGATTGGCATTTAAATCCAATTGCAATAGCTTTAAGAAAAGTTTGGTATCGAGCATGGGCAGAGGGAGGCGGAGGGTGCGCACAAATTCTCGATTGTTGATTTTTGATTGCTGATTGAAGTGCGCGCGGGTTTCGAGTTCCAGTGTCAAACGCAGTTCTTGTGCGGCGAGGGCGCGCGAAGCCAGGCGCGCGTACAGCTGGTCGAGGAGGCGATTCAGCAGGAAGGCCAGCGGTTCCAGTAGAACGATGGAATATTCCAACTCCACTGCTTCTTCAAAAACCAGAGACGCTTCCAGGGGAATCAGAGTGCGTGACGCCGCGCCCCGCGCCAGTTGCTGCAGACGCAGACCCCGCTGCCCCAGACGCTCGCTCAGCGCAACTTCGGGTAGGGCTGCGAGTGCGCGCAGGGTGCGGATGCCCCAGCGGTCGAGTGTTTCTAACATTGGAATTTCGAGCAGGCGAATTTCGAGCAGACGCGCGGCATCTTCGTTTCGCACGTTTTCTTTTTCTTTGTTTTTTGTTTCTTCAACGCGATCCGCAAACAAAACTTTCAGCGGCAAGGATCCCAAGCGCTCCGCTTCTTTGCCGCCAGGAATTACGGTGACGCCGGAAAATCCGCGGGCAGCAAGCATAGCCGTGTCTGGATTCGAAGCTACGGCGACGTTGGCTTCCAGCCCGAGAGCGGAGGCTCGGTCGCGGAGGGCGCGGGCGATCTCCGGCAGCGGGCCCAACAGAGATTCCATGCCGGTAAGATCGAGAAGAGCGGTGTCGCAGGCTGCATCCTCCACGCACGGCGAGAAGGACTGGGCGCAGTCGAGCAGGGCAGCGTGGGCCGCGGATTGCTGCAGCGAAGAATACGGGCGCAGCACAAGTTCGGGACACAGTTCGGCTTGCGGCTTGGTCATGCCCAGTGCAATGCCCATGCGTCTGGTTTGTTCGTTCAGAGCAAAAATGGTTTCCAGTGGAGGCTTGCCTTCGAGGATGGCCACGGCTCGCGTGCGCAGCTCCGGCTCGGCGCGCAATACTGCCACCACGGGAAAATTCGGCACGTAGATACAGGCAAAAGGCATGGCAGCTGGTCAGTGAATCCTTCAAGCGTGCAAGTTGATTCCTCGAGACTGGGGAGATGCACGCGAGATCCTTCGCTCCGCCTGAAAAGCGGTTTCGCTCAGGGTGACGCCGATAGGTTTGTTGCACTTCATTCATCCCGCCCATGCGGTTTTGCTGGCAAAAGCTGCAGTTGAGCGGGCTGGCTTTCGTTCCAGACGCGAGCGCATGAGTTCGGCGGTAATTTCCAGACACGTCAGCAGATGTGCGTGGCCGGGTTTGGGGAATTGGGAATCCGCAGCGAACTGGTTGTTGTTCCATCCATGAATCGGCGCCAGTTGCAGTTGCAGGGAAGAGCAGCTTCCGGCGATGGGGTGCTGTTCCACGGCCAGCAGCACGGTGGGAGTATTCTCCACCGCGCGGCGGAATCGGAACCAGGTGGTGAGCGGGATGCGGCGGGCCTGCTGCGGTGGAAGGTCGCTCAAGTCGAGAACGACCAGGCCGAAGCCGCCGCTTTCGAGCAACAAGTCGGTGGCGTGCAGGACTTGCTCCAAGCGACGATCGGATGGCCGCGAGGAATTTTCGTTCAACCCATTTTCGTTGAGCGCAATTTCTTTGAGCTCAGTGCGGTCGCAAACTTCCACTTCTCGCGCCAAAGACGCGCGAGAAATGGGGCACCCTGCCCTCCAATTTCCGTTTTGCTCTGTGCCTCTGTGTCTCTGTGGTGAATTCTTTCTCAGAGGTAACTCTTCGCCGCAGCGCACCCAGAGCAGGCGGTCCACATCCACGCCTGCATCTGCGGCTGAGCGCGGATCGAGAGCATCGCTGGCGTCGACCAGCACGCAGAATTCGCCGCGGCGGGTGGCCGCGGCCAGAGCGGCGAGCAGTAAGGTGGTGCGTCCCGAAGATGCGGGACCGCAGATTTCCGTGAGACAGCCGCGCGCCCAGCCTCCGGTAAGGGCATTGATGGCGGCGATGCCGCTGGAAAGCATTTCGGGCGCTGGACGCACGGCCAGATGCGATGCGGAGGTTACAGCGGCGAGCTTGGGATCGGCGGCAAGACTATGGGCAAGACTGCCAGAAAGCTCTGTGAGGCCTACTGGTTGCGGGGAGCGGACGTCGCTCCGAAACTTTGCTGGCGGTGGAGACACTTCTGAAACTGCCGTGTCGCCGGAGAAAAAAAGGCGGCCCTGGGCCGCCGCAGCGGAAACCATTGCGGAAGACATTAGGAATCCTCGGGAAATTTCAGGGAACGCCGAGCCAGAAGGCCTCAAAGGCTATTTCGCTTTTTGTTCGCCTTTGATATTGTGCGGGCGGGGCGAGGTTTTGTCAAGTGGGTGCGTCTCGGCTTGCCGACTGTAACGGAGATCCGCCGCGACAGACTTCGGCTGGCTCGTGGCAATTGATAGATGAAGACTGAGATTCCTCCGCCGCGATCAAAAACTCCGTCGTTCGGAACGGCAGGGCGTTTTGGGGGGTTGCTCTTAACTTCGGTTGCTGCCGAAAAGTTGTCGCGGGCAGAGGCAGACTGCTCACTATCCGTCGATGGCGTGGCTTGTAGTATGCTGGTGCAGAAATCGCTACTCTGCGGAAAAAATGAAGCGTACTCCTGTTTTTTCGGGCATTCTCTTGGGCACTCACCCGGGCAGCATCGCGGTTCGGCTCGCTGCCGGTGCAGTCTTTGTCCTCGTTGCCGTCCTCTTTGTTTCTGCTGTTTGCCTGCCTGCGGCTTTTGGGGCGACGGGTTGGCTGGGGCAGGAGGCTGCGCCAAACGCTGCTCAGTCGAACTCAACTGCGGCGCACGTTGCTGTTCCGACTTCTATGGCATCGACCATTGGCGCGGTCTCGTCTACCCAGTATTCGGTGCAGGGAACGGTGGCTTCCGCCCAGGAGGCTCCGGTTTCCTACGCGTCGATGACGCAGTTGGGCGGGCTGCTGACGCAGTTGGAGACGACGTCGAAAACGGCGCAGGGCGATCTCACGAATCTTCGCATCGAGCGCTGGAAAACCGATGCCGGGACGAAGAAGCAGGCGCTGGGCAATGTGGATTCGATTCTGCGCAATCTGCAGAACGCTCTGCCGGGAATTATTGAAAAGTTACGAGCCGCGCCGGAAGATGTGCCGGCGACTTTCAATCTCTACCGCAATCTGGACGCGTTATATGACGTGCTGGGGGGCGTTGTGGAAGAGACGGGAGCGTTCGGATCGAGGGACGATTTTCAGGCGCTGGCCAACGATCTGAAGAGTTTTGAGGGCACGCGCAAGGCCCTGGCTGAGCGGCTGGAAAATCTGGCGACGGAGAAGGAATCGGAGATTGTGCGGCTGCGGTCCGATTTGAAGACCGCGCAGGCGGCAATTCCGGTGGCGCCTCCGAAGAAAGTTGTGGTGGACGATAACGAGCCGGCGAAGAAGCCCTCCGTGAAAAAGAAGCCGGCTGCGAAACCGGCGGCTTCGACGACAGCGAAACCGCCAGCGGCTTCCAAAACCACGAAACCCGCGGCGGGGCAGACGCAGACTCCGGCGGCGCAGCAGACGCCAGCGCCGAAGCCGCAGTAAGGCAGGCTTCGGGCTTCGGCTTTCGGGCTTCGGCTCGACCCTCCAGAATTCAGGCAGAAAGCTTTCAACCGCAACGGGCGCGATGAAGAGCGGGTAGCGAGATTTTCTTCGCGAGCTTTCCAGGTAAAGTTCCGTGAGTTGGCTGAAGCCCGAAGGCTGAAGCCTGAGGCCTGAGCCCGGAGGTCAAAATCCCCACTTCTCGCGCAAATAACGCGCGAGAAATGGGGCACCCGTCTGACGCCGGAAGCTGAAGCCCGCAGCCTGGCATTCCGAATCTGTTACTCTTCCCTGCGCATCAATATGAGGCCTGGTTTCGTCTAACAAGATTCCACATGAACTCACACGGCAGCGTGGTCGCGGCTATTTTCGGGATCATCATCATCCTGGTGGTGCTGCTGGATGCGTTTGAGACGGTGGTTCTGCCGCGGCGGGTCACGCGGCACTTCCGGCTGACGGCATGGTTTTACCGTCGCACCTGGCTGCCCTGGAAGGCAGTCGCGAAGCGCATTCGCACGGCTTCGCGGCAGCAGAGTTTTCTGGGATACTTCGGGCCGCTCTCGCTGATCATGCTGCTGGCGTTTTGGGCGTCGACCCTGATCATCGGTTTTGCCCTGCTGCAATATGGCCTTGGCTCGCACGAACAACTGAACAAAGAGCCGATCACGTTTGGCAAGCTTATCTACCACAGCGGCGAAACATTTTTCACGCTGGGCTACGGTGACATTGTGCCCACATCGGGGGTGGCGCGGGCGCTCTCGGTGCTGGAAGCGGGCCTGGGATTTGCATTTCTGGGCGTGGTAATCGGGTACTTGCCGGTGGTGTACGCTTCGTTTTCGCGGCGTGAGATTCAGATTTCTATGCTGGACGCGCGCGCGGGATCACCTCCGACGGCAACCGAGCTGCTGGTGCGGCTGGCGGGGAGTACGGAGAATCCTGCGGTAGACCAGATCGTTCTCGATGAGGTTTTGCGAGACTGGGAACGCTGGGCGGGGGAGTTGCTGGAGAGCGGGATTTCTTATCCGGTACTGAGTTTTTTTCGTTCGCAGCACAGCAACCAGTCGTGGCTGGGCGCGCTGCTCACCATGCTCGACGTGACTTCACTGGTGATTACGGGCATTGAGGGGATTCATCCCGGGCAGGCGCGGCTGACATTTGCGATGGCGCGGCATGCGGCCGTGGATCTGGCCCAGGTGGTGAATGCGCGCTACGATCCGCTGGCGCCGGAACGGTTGATTGATGCCGATTTCAACCGGGTGCGAGACACGCTGGCGGAGGCAGGATTGAAACTGCGCGGCGGCGAAGCCGCACAGCAAAAGCTGGCGAGGTTGCGGTCGATGTATGAACCTTACATCCATTCGACGGCGCGGAACCTGATGGTGGCGCTGCCGCCGTGGCAGCATCCGGTGAAAGTGCGCGACAACTGGCAGGCGGGGCCGTGGGACCGGATCATCCAGGCCAAGGGGCTGGCGGTGCTGGGACAGAAGCCAGTGCAGCCGCCTGCCGGCATCGAAGACCACTTTTAGGGTTGTGTGGCGCGGGCACTCTTGCCCGTGGCCTGCCGGCAGCTTATGAGAAGCTGGTGTCTGCCACGGGTTTCAAACCATTGACGTCTTGCTAGCAAGTTCCTGCTGGGAAGTTTTGAACTTGGAATTGCAGTTTGCTTCTGGATAGATTTCGCGGGCAAGAGTGCCCGCGCCACACGATGAAAAATATTGGCGAGAACGTGGTGCGGATTGAGGCGGAGGCGCTGCGGGCGCTGGCCGATCGGATTGGCGGTCCGATGGCGGCGTCGTTTCAGCGTGCGGTGGATTTGATGTTTTCCTGCGCGGGGCGCGTGGTAGTTACGGGGATGGGGAAGAGTGGGCTGATCGCGCGCAAGATTGCGGCGACGCTGAGTTCGACGGGGACTCCGGCGCTGTATCTGCATCCGGTGGAGGCGCTGCACGGGGATTTGGGGATGGTGGTGCGCGGGGATGTGGTGCTGGCGTTGTCGGCGTCCGGGGAGACGGAGGAGATATTGGCGCTGCTGGCGACCATCAAGCGGCTGCGGGTGCCGTTGATTGCGATGACCGGGGATGAGATTTGTGGTGGTTCCCACGCTCGGAATTCCCACCCTTCGAAAAGCGCGGAGGGTGGGGCAGCCACTGCGGTGCCGGGTGTGAGCAAAGAACAAAAGTCAAAAGCAGCGGGCAAGAGTGCCCGCACCACACAGGCGACGTCTACGCAAGTAAATTCCACACAGGCAATTTCTACGTTGGCGGCGGCGGCGGATGTCACGCTCGATTGTTCGATCGCCCAGGAGGCTTGCTCGCTGGGGTTGGCGCCTACCGCTTCCACTACAACCATGCTGGCTTTGGGCGATGCTCTGGCCGTGACATTGAGCGAGAAGCGCGGGTTCAAGGAGGAGGATTTCGCCAATCTGCATCCGGGAGGGAAGCTGGGGAAGCGGCTGGCGCGGGTGGAATCGTTGATGCATTCGGGCGACGCGCTGCCGCGAGTGACTCCGCAGACCAAGATGCCGGACGTAATTTATGAAATGTCGCGCAAGAAGCTGGGCGTAACCGCGGTGGTGGAAAAGGAAAAGTTGGTGGGCATCATCAGCGATGGAGATTTGCGGCGTCTGCTTGAGAAGCGCGGCAAAGACGTGCTCGATCTGACGGCAGGCGAGGCGATGACTCGCGATCCTAAGACGATCGGTGCTGAGGAGTTTGCGGCGACGGCGCTGGCGCTGATGGAAGAGAAAAAGATTACGTCACTGATGGTGGTGGATGGAGCGAGCAAGCTGCTAGGGATTGTGCATCTACACGATCTTTGGACGACGGAACTGGTGTGAGAATTGAATGACTGAAAAACTGTTTGCCGTTCAGATCGGCACACGTGTCAGGGGCACGATGAACTGAATGCCGGATACCTGCTTGTTCTGTAGCCGATCGTCGTTGGTAATGAAGAGGTCCACTCCCGCGCTTGCGGCGCAGGAGAGTTGTACCGCGTCCGGAGCTTGCACCGCCCGGCTGCTTTTTATGGACGCGTAGTACCTCGCTGCTTTGATGTCGAAGGGTACGAGCGTAGCCGCCGAGGAGATCGCCCGCTCATACTTTCGGCACCGTTCCATGTCTCCCGCTCGCGTCGGCTTAACCAAAACCTCGCCTAATGTGATCGTCGAAGTCAGCAATTGGTCGCCGCGACGGAGCATCCTGGTTCGCAGTTCCCTGGTGAGGACAGAAAATTCCTCCTTCTGTTCGAGAAGGTAAATGAAGAGATTTGTGTCCCAGAAGATGCGGCTCATTCCCATCCCTCGCGAAGCCGGTGCACGTAGTCATCAGCGGTCTCGTCGGCCCAGAGTTCTTTGCCATCGCCGTATAAAGCCAGCAGAGGGTCGTTCTTGATGCGATCTTCGATGTCATCTTGATTCCAGTCTCGATACCAGTCCAGCAGAGCTGCGTATTCCGATGGAATATCTTCCCTCGCGGGCGTGGTTTTGGCGCCTTCCCGAGCCGGCTCGTAGGTGTCACCGTTGCGAAACAGGCGGCGCCGGCCCAAAGCGCTCTCGTAGAGGATTCGATAACGCCCTGGATTCGGCGGGCGATTCGCGACACAATGCTGAACCACATGAACGTAGACGCCAGGACGAAGGGGCTGCGCGCCAGCCTCTTTGGTGGCGCGTTTCATGATCTCTTCGATGGTGAAATCCGCCCGGTCCGGTTGTTCTCGATGGAGAAGCGCAGTGGCAATCCAGACCTCGTCGGCGACTTTGATTTGTATTCCAGATGCGATTGTCACACTTGCCTCCGCCCAACGAGGGTATACCACTTATGTAGAGTAAATAATAACATACTTGGTATTTAATGTATGATACTTTATGGCGGGTGGATCGGCGACCAAGGTTCTGCGTAGAATAGCCAATTCATCAACCCCAACCAAATCGGACTCAAAACCTATGCATCGTTGGTCAGAACTGTTTATTCCTACATTGCGCGAGGCGCCGGCGGACGCCGAAGTGGCTTCGCATAAATTCCTGGTGCGGGCTGGGTATATTCGACAGCTGGCGGCGGGAATTTACTCCTATCTTTTTCTCGGCAACCGGTCGTTCAACAAAATCATGGCCATTGTTCGCCAGGAGATGGACAAGATCGGGCAGGAATTTTTTCTGCCGGCTCTGCATCCGCGGGAGTTGTGGGAGGCGTCGGGGCGCGCGGCGCTGATGGGCGAGAATCTTTTTCGGCTCAAGGATCGCAAGGGCGCCGATCTGGTTCTGGGCATGACCGAAGAAGAAGTCATGACTTCCATTGCCGTCAAAGAACTGCGCAGCTACAAGCAGTTGCCGCAGATCTGGTACCAGATCGCTCCCAAGTTTCGCGACGAGCCGCGGCCGAAGTCGGGCCTCTTGCGGGTGCGGCAGTTCATGATGAAGGACGCCTACTCGTTCGATATCGACGCGGCCGGGCTGGATGTTTCCTACAGGAAACATTACGAGACTTACTGCCGCATCTTTGACCGGTGCGGGTTGAAGTACATGGTGGTGGAGGCGGATTCGGGAGCGATGGGCGGAAAGGAATCGCACGAGTTCATGGTGCGGACTCCGGCAGGCGAAGATCAGATCGTCAGCTGCGATGGCTGCAACTACGCGGCCAACCTGGAGAAGGCGACGTCGAAGCTAGAGGCGGTGGCCGATCTCGCTGCCGAAGGGGATGGCAAGCCGCTGCTGGTACACACGCCGGGGCAGAAAACGATTGAGGATGTCGCTAAGTTTCTGGGTGTATCGCCGAAGAACAAGATCAAGACGCTGGCCTACATGGCGGAAGAGCCGATCTCAGACAAGAAAGATGCTGCCGGGAAAATAAAATTGCGGCCGATTGTGGTGTTGATGCGCGGCGATCATCAATTGAACGAAGCCAAGTTCAATGCGACCGTGGCGGCAGCGACGCGTCCCATGGATGAGGGCGAGATCAAGGCGCTGTTCAAATCTCCGGCCGGATATTTGGGGCCGATCGGCATCGTGTGGGCGAAGGATTTGAAGAAGGACGCCGGGCTCCCTTTGTTGCTGGTCGACGACGCCCTCGAGGGGCGCACCAATCTGATTGGCGGCGCGAATCAGGAGAACTATCACCTGAAGAATCTGACGCCGGGCGTGAATTTCGAGCCGACAGCTTATGCCGATCTGCGCGCGGTGGCCGCGGGAGAAGCTTGTCCGAATTGCGGCCAGGCGCTGCGCATCGATACGGCAGTGGAGATTGGGCACATCTTCAAGCTCGGTTATCGCTATTCGGAATTGATGGGAGCGCGCGTCCTCGATAAGAACGGCAAGGAAGTTACCCCGATCATGGGCTGCTACGGGATTGGGATTGAGCGGATTCTGACCGCGGCGGTCGAGCAGGGGAACGACGAAAACGGGTTCTGGCTGCCGCCCGCGATTGCTCCGTTTGAAGTGGTGGTCACTCCGGTCAATGTGAAGGACGAAGGTGTGTTGAAGGCGGCGCTCGACATCGCCACCCGCCTGGAAGCGGCGGGATTCGACATGATTCTCGACGACCGCGACGAGCGGCCGGGGGTGAAGTTCAAGGATGCCGATCTGGTGGGAATCCCGTACCGGGTCACGGTGGGAAAGAAGGTTACCGAAGGTACAGTCGAAATCGTTCTTCGCTCGACCCGTGAGGTTCGCGATGCTACGATTTCTCAGGTAGAAAGCCAGCTTAAGGAATTGCTTCGCGGGACGGGCCAGGCTTAAGTCGTTGAACCTGAAGCGGGAACCAGCCGCGGCGACGGGATAAACAGCAATGGGAACAGTGAAACTGATTATCGGGTTGGCGTTGATCGTAGCTGCGATTATCGCTTGCGCGCAGGTGGTTCCACCCGAAATGACGAATCTTTCGTTTCAGGACGACCTGAAAGAAGTTGCCGTGCTCGGCACCTCCAACCAGTTCAAGACCGATGACGATCTGCGCCTGGCCGTGCTCAACAAGGCGAAGGCTCGCGACATCGCAATCACCCCGGAGCAGGTGACCATTCAGCGGATGGGGCAGTCGGGTCTGTCAGGGGTCTACGTGGCGGTCGACTACAGCGTGCCGGTAAGTCTTCCTGGATATCCTCTCGTGCTGCACTTCACACCGAACAGCGGCAACAAGTAGGGCGGGCTTCGGGCTTCGGGCTTCCAGCTTTACACTTCGTACTTCGTACCTCCCGCTTCACACTCCTTGACTTCTTTACCGCGTGGCGCCGTTGCCTTGCGCTCCACAGCAGATCAGATTGGGATCCCTCCGACTTCGTTCAGGACAGGCTCCTCCGCCCGCGAGCAAAGCGCGGACTGTCGGGGTGACAACGCGATTGAAATGGAAGCTAAGAGCCGGAAGCTTAAAAGCTGAGAGCTAAGAGCTGAAAGCTAGAAGCTTTCTCGCACCACGCTTCAGTGCATGTCCTTTCGTGCGTATCTGATTTTTGTGTGCAGCAAATTGAAAATGGGCTGGTCTCTCCCTGCATTCCCCCTTTGGTACAGAGCGCCAAAAGACGATGTCACCAGTGACTTTGGTGTGTTACGACGGGTGTTTTTTCTTGTCCGTTGCCGAGGGGGCCTGACATGATCGCAGAGTATTGCATCTCTGGAGGTACTCGTAACGTGAAGCGCACAATTTTCTTCATCGCGTTTTTGAGCCTGCTTGCGTTTTGTCTCGCCAGTTGCGGATCGACTTACAGCCTGAGGACGATCCAGCTAACTGGTTCCTCGAGCAACCTGCAGGGCATAGGCGCCACGATTCAGCTGCAGGCGTTGGGCACCTACTCCTACGGGCCGACTAAGGATCTGACCAACCTGGTCACCTATACGATCATCGTCGACCCTGACAGCAATTTGGCCCTGGATACCACCGGCACCTTTGTCACGCTGCCCACCCCGCCGCAAACCGCAATGGTCAGCGTTACAGGCCTGGTAACGGCTGTCGACCCAGCCGTCTGCGCATGGGAGGACGTGGGCACGGCAACGACACCAGCTTGGGCGACCACGGGCGACTATGAGGTCACCGCCACCTATCGCGGCGTCACCTCACAGCCTTTCTTCGTAGCAGTAGCATCGGCCGCGGGCCCAGCCGGGCCGCCAGCCAACGGTGCGTGCGGCCCGTCGGCAACATCGAACTAACCGGAGTTTTCCGGCGACGGCGAGGGAATGGAGTAGTGGCATGACCATGAGATTGCGCATCCTGATAGTTTTGACCGTGGCGCTGGGCCAGCTTTTCTGGACCAGCTGCGGTCACTACTCCTGCTCTAACACCTTCAGCGCCAACAACTGCAGCACCGGTGGCGGCGGCGGTGGCGGGATCGGAACGGGCGGCGGTGGCGGAGGCGGCGGTGCGGCCGTCTCGGCATTCGCTTTTGCGGTGGACCAGACTTTGGGCTCCATCGACGGCTACACGCTGACTGCGGGCAGCAGCACATTCCAGGCTACGACCGGCTACGTTGCGCCAACCATTCCGCTGGCCAATCCCGGCATGGGCGTGGTGGTTGCGCAAAAGCAGTTCCTGTATGCGGTATTCGGACCGGCGAACCAGATCTACGGGTGGTCGATCAGTGCGACGGGTACGCTCACGGCTTTGGCTAACTTTCCGATGACAGTCGCTCTAACCGGCGCGGTCGCGTCGAACTACCGGCAGGTGAGCGTTGTCACCAATCCCACCGGGACGCTGCTTTTTATCGCGCAGACCCTGAGCTCCCAGATTCTGGCTTACCAGATCAGCACTACCGGCGCCCTCACGGCGGTTACCGGCTCGCCCTTTTCGACTGGCGCGGACGAACCCATCAATCTGGGCATGGACGGGTTGGGCAACTATCTTTACGTGACGGAGGATCCCGACTTTACTACGCACACGGCCACCAAAACGGCCGCGTATGTGGTGAGCGCCACCGGCACGCCCACCGGTTCACTCACGGCCGTTCCGGGAAGCCCGTTTGCCTTTAACATGTGGGAAGTCCAGGGCGACCCCAGCGGCCAATATCTGGTCGGGATCACCGGAGAGTCGACCTCACTGTTCGGCGCCGACGACGACCACATTTACGTTTTTGGGATCACAACATCGGGGGCCAGTGCGGGGGCGATCGCGCAAGTCACCGGCTCGCCCTTCGCCACGACTTATTCTCCTTTTAACCTAACGCTGAACCCGGTGGGAGAATTCATCTACACGTTCAGCGTCACCGACGCCGGGACGGGGAATAATGCCACCGAAGGCTATCAGCTGAATCCGGCCACGGGCGCGCTCACCGCGGTGTCGGGTTCGCCGTTCCTGACCCTTCTCATGGGGGGAAATGGCCAGTTTGAACAGACTGGGACCTACCTCTTCTCCCACAACGGGGACGTGGTCGCGGGCAGCCCGGTTGACCTTGCTGCCTTCGTGGCTTCGAATACCGGCGCCCTGACTCAACCCTTCCCGAATGTGCTTCTGAGCACAAGCGGCTATTGGGCGGTCACCGTGCCGCAATAAAGGAAACGCAACCCGGAGGCAAGTTCCAGATCGCCGGTTAACGGCTTAGAGACCTGCTGGTTGGCGGGTCTCTTTTTGTTTGCGCGCAGGGCGTTACAATAGGGATTATTCCCCTCTTCTGAGGTTGTGCGGCGGTCGACTGCTTGCCGTCGACGGGTTGCGGTTCGAGGTTTACCAGAAGAGTCGGAAGTACAAGCGCGATCAACCTTTTTGTGCATCCTGCCGTCTGATGAAGAGGGGGGAAGTTCCACCCGAAATCGTGGCCATCAAAATCAAGATTCCGAAGGCGAATGGTGGAAAGCAGGGGCGGTGGCGCGATCCCGTGGTGCGCGCTGGTCTGGGAGTGTTTCTGATCCTTGCAGTGGCCTGTACGGGCGCATTTTCCTATTTCTACATCAAGTACGACCGCATCATCGAAAAACGCTTCCGCACGCCGGTATTCAGCAATTCCGCCAAGATTTATGCCCTTCCGCAAACTGTGAGCACCGGGGAGAATATCGACGCCAAGGCGATCGCCGCGGAGCTGCGCCGGGGCGGATATTCGGACAAGGACGGCGAATCCCGTCTGGGTACTTTCCGGCTGACCAGCACCGGCATTGTGATCAGTCCCGGGCCGGAGTCCTACCATAGCCCGGAGCCGGCGCAGATTACGATCCAGGACGGACAAGTGGAAAGCATCGAAAGCAGGGGAAACGAGCTTTCGGCCTACGAACTGGAACCGGAACTGGTGACCGCGATGTTCGACGCCGAGCAGCGCTCCAAGCGCGAACTGGTCAAGTACAACGACATTCCCCCGGTGATGGTGCAAGCAGTGCTGGCCATTGAAGATCGCAGTTACTTCGAGCATAGCGGCGTGAATTTCGTCCGCTTCATCGGGGCGGTCGGGGCGGACGTTACCCGGCGGATGGGTTTGACCCACCAGAAATTTGACCAGGGCGGTTCGACTCTCACGATGCAGCTTGCGCGGGGTTTCTTCCTGAATCCCGAGGACAAGACGGTCAAACGCAAACTGACCGAGATGCTGATTTCCGAAGAACTGGAACAAAAGTTCACTAAGCAGCAGATTTTTGAGTTCTATGCGAACTGGGTAGACCTGGGGCAGCGCGGGTCGTTCGCCATCAGCGGATTCGCCGAGGCGGCAAAGGCATACTTCAACCGGGACCTGAAAGACATCACGCTGCCCGAAGCGGCGCTGCTGGCGGGACTGATCCAGCGGCCCAGCTACCTCTCGCCGTACCGGCATCCCGAGCGTGCTCTGGAGCGCCGAAACCTGGTTCTGGAGTCGATGGTCGAAACGCACGCCATTACCCGGGAGCAGGCCGAGAAAGCGAAGGCTACGCCACTCAAGCTGGCGCCTCCGAACGTGGAAGCCAGCGACGCTCCCTACTTCGTTGACATGGTGCGCGAAGCTCTGATCAGCCGCTTCAACGAGCATGATCTGAACGACGAGTCGTATCACATCTACACCACGCTCGATCCCGAACTGCAGAAGGCGGCAGCGCAAGCGGTGGAAATGGGCATCAAGCTGGTGGATGACCAGGTGACGAAGCTGCGCACTAAGCGGACGAAAGTCGGGAAGAAGGTGGAAATCAAAGTGGCGCCCGGCCCCGAAGCGCAGGTGGCGATGGTGGTGCTGGATCCGCACACGGGTGCGGTGCTGGCGCTGGTGGGGGGGCGGAACTATGCTTTGAGCCAGTTGAATCACGCTCTGGCCAAGCGGCCGACGGGGTCGATTTTCAAGCCCTTCGTCTACGCCGCCGCGATGAATACCGCAGTCGACGGCTCGGCCACGGTGATCACTCCGGCCTCGACGGTAATCGATGAGCCCTCCTCCTTCGCCTACGGAGACCAGATATACGAGCCGCGCAATTACAAAGAGGAATACCACGGCGAAGTCAGCCTGCGCTATGCGCTGGCCATGTCGCTGAACAACGCTACCGTGAAAGTGGCGGAAGAAGTTGGCTACGACAAAGTCGCGGATCTGGCCCGGTCGGCGGGCATTGCATCGGTGAAGGCGACGCCGGCCATGGCGCTGGGTTCCTATGCTGCCACTCCACTGGATATGGCCGGTGCCTATACCACGTTTGCCAACAACGGTTTCCGGATTTCGCCGATTCTGGTGAATTCGCTGCGCAACTCCAAAGGGGATGTGATCGCGAACTTCACCACCGACCGGCGTCCAGTGCTGGATCCGCGCGTGGCCTACGTGATGACCAACATGCTGGAAGGGGTGGTCAACAACGGGCTGGGTTTCAATGCGGTGCGCGGACGCGGATTCACGCTTCCGGCGGCCGCCAAGACTGGAACGTCGCACGACGGCTGGTTCGCAGGGTATACCTCGAACCTGCTGTGCGTAGTCTGGGTGGGATTTGACGACTACAGCGAACTGCGCTTGACCGGGGCGCAAACGGCGGCGCCCATCTGGACGGAGTTCATGAAGAAAGCGTCGACCCTCGCCCGATATTCCAACATGCGATCGTTTTCCCAGCCCATGGGGGTGGTGGACGTCCAACTGGACAAAGTTACCAACCGGCTGGCCACTCCGAAATGCCCGGACGATTACGTGGCCGCTTTTATTGCCGGGACCGAACCACGCGATACCTGCGATCTGCAGAACGGAATGGGCGGTTTTATCTCCCGCATTCTGGGCAGCGACAAGCCGATTACCCCAGTACCGCCGGCCACCGCGCAAGACACCCAGGACCCCAAGAAAAAGAAGGGTTTCTTCGGCAAGATCGCCGGCGTGTTTAAGGACGACAAAGCGGCCGCTCCGGTGTCTAAACCAGTAGATAGCGGGCAAACTCCGCCGCATTGATCGGTTTGCAGGCTGAATCGTGGTGCAGTCCTACAAGGAAACGGGACGAACCTCGATGATTGCGTCGAACGAGCGCAAAATCTTAGCCAATCGGTGTAAATTGTGGCAGACTATTTACGCTCGCTTGGGGGTGGTTTATGTCCTGCCCGAGAACCTCGCTGGCTTCCGTTTCTCTTCTCTTCGCTTTCGCGCTAGCTGTGACATTCTCCGTCGGCGCTGTGGCGCAGATTTCCCATCCGGAACAAGTGCAAGTCACGCCGCCACTGATGCGCACGATTGACCCTCCAGCGCCGGATGCCACCGCGCAGGATCTGGAAGCGCAGGCCGACAAATTACGGACCTCCAAACTTTATCTCGATGCTCTTGACTACTACCGCGCGGCTTTGGCCAAGCAGCATGATTCGGCACGTTTGGAAAACAAGATCGGCATCACTGAACTCATGATGCAGCGCTACCGGGAGGCAAAAAAGTCGTTCGAGCGATCGATCAAAGCCGACCACCAGTCGGCCGACGCCTACAACAATCTTGGCGTAGTGCTTTACGAGGAAAAGAAATACAGCGCGGCGGTGAAGCATTATCACCAGGCAATCGCGATTGATGCAACCTCCGCATCGTTTTTCAGCAATCTGGGTGCGGCGCTGTTCTCCAAGAAGGAGTTTGATCCGGCAGTGCGCGCTTATGAGCAAGCGATGCAACTGGATCCCGAAGTATTTGAGCGGACCTCGCGCGCGGGTGTGCAGGCACAACTGCCCAGTCCCGGCGACCGCGCCTACTACGACTACACCGTGGCCAGGCTCTACGCCAGGATGGGCTTCTCCGATCGATCGCTGGAGTATCTGAAGAAGGCGCAGGAAGAAGGCTACAAAGATCTGAAGAACGTATACAAAGATGTGGACTTCGCCGAACTCCGTAAGGACAAAAGGTTTACGGAACTCATGGCGACGAAAACTGTGGCCCTGCCCGACTGATTTCCGCGCGGGTTTCAACAAGTTGTTTCGACTGCGAAAGAATTACAACTCTTTACAAAATTAGACGCAACTTCACTGCGCGTTGCGGTTTAATCATTGCACATACTCCTGAAAACAACAGGGTGAGTAAGGAGAAACGGTAGCCCATCGGATGCTGACCCGAGCACGCCCCAAGCAAGCATCCGGTGGGTTTTTTTGTGAGCTTCGCTCAGCTGTTGGCTTTTGGCTCTTAGCTTTTGGCTCGAAATCGAAAGTCCTCAAACCAAACCCCTAAGCCCTGGGTTCCAAGCTAAAGGCTAAGAGCCAATAGCGAAGAGCTTCCTTTCCGACTTCTCTCCCCGATGTACGCCTCACCCGCTTTCTTCCATCCGCCATTGCAGCATCGCTCTCCTGGTGGTTGTGCCTCCGTTCACAGAGTTTGCTGTACCAAGATGGCGAATTGTATGAAGTGCCATCGAGGTGCTATGCAAGGCAGAGGCGCTCGGCCGTTCATCCCTCTGAGGTGTGATCGCCGTCGGCTGGAGGAATTCCATGAAGAGATTTTTCTGCGCACTCGGTCTGCTGCTGCTCGGTTCTCTATCCGCTGTCGCACAGGCGCCAGAGGTGAAATTCATCGCCGATACGCTGGTGGTGCAGGCGGACGGGACTTATGAAGCGGATCCCGATCTGGCCACCATGACGTTCCAGATCTTTTCTCAGGACAAGGACATCAAGCAGGCATACGCCGCGGCGACGCAATCCATGCAGCGCGTCGCCAGTCTCGGTGAGCAGAACGGCCTCAAAAAGGAAGACGTGACTACGGGAACGCTTACGGTCGCGCCCGTGTACGAAGGCGACCGCAAGAAGCGGGCTCGCTATTACTATGTGCAGGGAAATGTCGTGCTGCGCATTCATGACTTCGCGCGGATCGGGCCGATTCTGGATGGATCCGTGGAAGATGGTGTTGCGGACTTCCGCTCCCTGACTTACTCGCTGGCCGACGAGGAAGCCGCCAAAAAGCAGGCGGTGGCTGAAGCTATGCGTCGCGCTATGGGCCGGGCCTCGATTGCGCTCGAGCAGAAGGGACAGAAACTCGGGGCGCTGCGCTACATGAGCCTGGATGTGAAGCAGTTGGTGGGCGTAGCGCAATTGCAGTCATTTGCGGCCATGTCTTCGGTGTCGGAGTCTGTGATGATGGCCAGCCTTGGTGGCTCCCGGAAAGACAAGCGTGAAATGGCCCAGCCGCCACCACCGCCGCCTCCACAACCGCAAAAGATTGCCGTCAGCGCTTCGGTGCAGTGCGCGTTTCAGATTCAGTAAGGCAGTCTTGTTGTGCGAGATTTCTTTAGCATGGGTTACGGTCGCGGATTCCACAGGATGGGGAAGTGGCGGCCGAGGCTTTCGAAATCGCGGTCGGAGGTGACCAGCGTCGCACTTTGTTCAACGGCGAGAGCCGCGGCGATGCAGTCGACGTAGGGAATCTTGTGCAGCGCCTTCAGTTCGCCGGCTTTGAGCGCCCCGGGAAGATCGACGGGCAGAACCCGAATCGGAAGTCGCGAAAGGTCAGCCATGGTCTCGCGCGCGGACTGCTCTCCGTACCGCTGCCACGAGAGATAAAAAACTTCTCCCCAATTCACGACCGAAGCCAGCAGCGGATTGCCCAGCCGGTCGGCTTCTTTCAGCAAGGATTCCATGCGGCCGGCTCCGGGGCCGTTTCCCAGAAAGTCCAGCACGGCGCTGGCATCGAGTACATACGTTTTGCTCATCGGGCGAGGCGGTCCTTCTCAATCCGGTGTTCGCGTTCCCGATCTTCCAGAAGCGAATGCGGGCCCGCATAGCGGCCGCGCAATTTTTGGATGACATCGTCGATCGCAGTCGGAGCCCCTTCCGTCTCATCGCCCTTCCGATCTTCCGCCTGACCTTCCTCTTGAATCGTTTTGCCTCGATAGCGGACTTCGAAACCACGCTCTTTCAGGAGCGCGACCGCTTGGTGTGAGTTCGTGGGATCGTTCGGGGCCACTCCTGCCGCTTCCAGGACGAGCGGCCTCGCGGGCAACTCCCGTCCCTCGACAATCACGCTCCACTTCGTCATCTGGCGGGTCGAGCGGAAGGTCTTTGCGGCAGCGGCTATGTCCTCGCGCTGGAGCGCGGCAACCCTGGAACTGGGCATTCGGGGCAACCCTCGATGGATTATTATTATTACTCATCATACTCTAATTTGCTCTTCGGTCAAGCTGAACTGTCAGTACGCTCATTTTAATAGCGAACAATTTACGAAACTGCGCCTTCGGGCTACAATGTCCGAATGTCGTCCCTTCTTGCCTCTTTGAGCTGGGCCCATCCTCTGGTGGCGGAGTGGTTTGTGCGGCGCTTTGGCACGCCTACCGAGCCCCAGGAGCAAGGCTGGCCGCACATTCTCGCCGGGCGCACCACGCTGATCTCCGCGCCCACCGGCTCGGGCAAAACGCTGGCCGCGTTTCTGGCATGCATTGATCGCCTGGTGCGCAAGGCGCTGGCGGGCGACTTGGCGGACCGCACGGAAGTGCTCTACATTTCGCCGCTCAAGGCGCTGGGCAACGACATCCAGAAAAACCTTGAAGTGCCGCTGGGGGAAATTCTCGCCCTGGCCGGGGAGCGCGGGCTGCTGATGCCGGAGATTCGCACCGCGGTGCGCACCGGCGACACGCTGCAGCCGGAGCGGCGCGCCATGCTGAAACGGCCTCCGCATATTCTCGTGACCACGCCGGAATCGCTGTACATTCTGCTGACGGCTGATAAGAGCCGCGCGATTTTGCGCGATGTGGAGACGGTGATTGTCGACGAGATCCACGCGGTGGCTGACGACAAGCGTGGAGCGCATCTGGTGCTGTCGCTGGAACGCCTGGACGCGTTGGCTCATCGGCCTCCGGTGCGCATTGGATTGTCGGCAACGCAGAAGCCGATTGAGGAGGTCGCGCATTTTCTTACGGGTTGCTCGCGTGGGCGCGCACAGGAAGAAGGCGCGCAGGAAAAAGGCGTGCGGCCCGATCCCGTCATCGTCAACATCGGCCACACGCGCACGCTCGATCTCGCCGTGGAAGTTCCGCCGATGCCGCTGGGACCGGTCGCGTCAAACGAAATGTGGGACGCGATCTACGACCGGCTGGTGACGCTGGTCTCGCAGCACCGGTCGACGCTGGTGTTTGTGAACACGCGGCGCATGGTGGAACGTCTCGCGCACAATCTGGGCGAACGCATGGGCGAGGAAAATGTTGCGGCCCACCACGGTAGCCTGTCGCGCAAGCTGCGCCTCACGGCCGAGAAAAAGCTGAAAGAGGGACAGATACGTGTGCTGGTGGCGACCGCCTCGCTCGAACTTGGCATCGACATTGGCACCGTGGATCTCGTCGTGCAGATCAATTCCTGCCGTGCGATTGCGGTGGCGCTGCAGCGCGTGGGGCGCTCGGGGCACTGGCGCGGCGCGGTTCCCAAGGGACGTCTGTTCGCGACGACGCGCGACGATTTGATCGAGTGCGCGGCTCTGGTGCGGGCGATCCGGCAGGGCGATCTGGACCGGCTGATCATTCCAGATGCTCCGCTGGATGTGCTGGCACAACAAATCGTGGCGGCGTGCGCGGCGGAAGAGTGGGATGAGGATGAAATGTTCGCGCTGGTGCGGCGGGCGTATCCCTATCGCAATCTGGCGCGCGCGACGTTTGACTCGATTCTGGAAATGCTCTCCGAGGGGATTGCGGCGCGGCGCGGGCGCTACGGCGCCTATGTTCATCGCGACCGCGTAAACAAAAAATTGCGGGCGCGGCGTGGGGCGCGGCTGGCGGCCATTACAAGCGGTGGCGCGATTCCGGATAATTCTCTCTACACCGTGGTGGCCCAGCCAGATGGCGTGGTGGTGGGCACGGTCGATGAGGATTTCGCCGTGGAGAGCAATCGCGGCGACATCATGCTGTTGGGCAACACGTCGTGGATGATCCAGCGCATCGAGACCAGCGCCGGACGAATGCTGGTGCAGGATGCCCACGGAGCGCCACCCACGGTGCCGTTCTGGCGGGGCGAAGCTCCGGCGCGCACGCAGGAATTGTCGGCGCACGTCGGCGAGCTGCGGGAAAAAATCAGCGAGATGCTGCCGCGTACTTCGCCAGTGGGATTTTCGGCGACGCAGCCGGACGTAGCCGCGGTTGTCGCGTGGTTGAAAGATGAGTGTGGCCTTGACGACTCCGGCGCCGAGCAGTCGATTGAATACATCCTGCAGGGGCGTGCGGTGCTAGGCGCGGTGCCGACCCGGCAGACTGTGATCGCGGAGCGCTTTTTTGATGAAGGCGGCGGGATGCAGTTGATCATCCACGCACCGTTTGGCGGACGCATCAACAAGGCCTGGGGACTGGCGCTGCGCAAGCGCTTCTGCGTCGGGTTCAACTTTGAGCTGCAGGCTGCGGCCACGGACAATGGGCTGAACATCGCGCTGGCCGAGCAGCACAGCTTTCCGCTGGGCGATGTATTTCACTTTCTGCAGGCCGAAACCGTGCAGCCGATTCTGGAGCAGGCTGCGCTCGATTCTCCTATCTTCGGCACGCGCTGGCGCTGGGACGCGAACCGCGCGCTGGCGTTGTTACGATTCCAGAACGGCAAGAAAGTTCCAGCCCAGATTCAGCGCATGCGATCGGACGATCTGCTGGCGTCGGTATTCCCCGATGCGGCGGCTTGTTTCGAGAACATCGAGGGCGAGCGCAAGATTCCCGATCATCCGCTGGTGGGCGAGGTGATGAAAGATGTGCTCACCGAAGCGATGGATGTGGAAGGACTGAAGGACCTGCTGCGCGGCATGGCGTCCGGAAAGATTCGCGTGCTGGCAGTGGACACGCCGGTGCCGTCGCAATTCTCGCACGAGATTCTGAACGCGAATCCGTACGCGTTCCTCGACGATGCGCCTCTCGAGGAGCGGCGGGCGCGCGCGGTGGAGATGCGGCGCATGCTGCCCGAATCGGTGCTGGAGGAAGTCGGGAAGCTGGATCCGGCGGCGATCGCACACGTGCGGAATGAAGCTTGGCCCGATGTGCGGGACGCGGATGAGTTGCACGATGTGCTGCACACGCTCGTGGCGCTCCCGGAGGAATTGGGGCTGCCTGTGTGGGGACGGGCGCTCTCGCCCGTCCAGCCGAGCGCAGCTCGGCTTTCTTGGTTCGCATATTTCGGGTCGCTGGTCGATCAAGGTCGGGCGAGTACTGCTTCGGTGAATGGGCAGCGCTACTGGGTCGCCGCCGAACGTGCACGCAGCTTTGCCACGTTGTTTCCCACGGCGGAGTTTGCGCAGACTCTGGCAGATGTCGAGACGGCGCAAGTTTCCCGCGACGACGCTTTGCTCACCCTAGTTACGGGATGGATGTCGCATGTGGGGCCGATCACAGCTTCGCAGCTCGGGGAGGAGTTGGGCCTCCCGGCTTCGGATATCTCGAATGCTCTGCTGCGCATGGAAGCCAGCGGGACCATTCTGCGGGGAAGCTTCAGTGGCGCTGCCTCGCGGGCAAAGCCTGCCCTCAGCTTGTCGAAGGGAGTGCCCGCGCCACACGAGCAGGCTGAGCTGCGCTCGGCTGCTCCGGCACAAGCTGACGAGACCGAATGGTGTGAGCGGCGCCTTCTGGCGCGCATTCACCGGCTGACGGTGGGGACGCTGCGCAAGCAGATTGAGCCAGTCACCGCGGCGCAGTTCATGCGCTGGCTGATGCGCTGGCAGCATGTGGCTCCCGGGACTCAGGTGAACGGCGAGCGCGGCACACTGGAAGTGTTGCAGCAGTTGCAGGGGTTTGAGATTCCGGCCAACGCCTGGGAGCGGCAGGTTCTGGCGCGGCGCATCGCCGACTACGATCCAAAATGGCTTGATCAGCTTTGCCTGACTGGTGCGGTTGGCTGGGGACGGTTGTCGCCGCATCCGGCAACGCTGGATTATCCGACCACTAGGGCCAAGGATGATTCGTCGGATACCGCTGCGCCTTCACCTCGACAACGCCGGGTGATTCCCACCAGCGTCGCGCCGATTACGTTCTTCGTGCGTGAGGATGCCGACTGGATGATTCCCCGCGAAAATCCCCACGTCTCGCAAAAGACGCGAGACATGGGGCACCCTGCCATGGGGCACTTAACAACCGAGGCGGAGAACACGGGACGAGGTCTCAGCCACAGCGCCCAACTCGTGCTCGATTTTCTGCGGCAGCGCGGCGCTTCTTTTTTTACCGACATTGTGCGCGGCAGCGGCAAGCTGAAGGCGGAGATCGAGACCGCCCTGTGGGAGCTGGTTGCCGCGGGGCTGGTCACCGCCGACGGGTTCGATAATCTGCGATCGTTGATCGATCCCAAGCGGCGCGCCGGGCAGGGAAGCGGGCGCAGCACGCGTCCGCGGCACAGCTCCGGCCGCTGGGCGCTGCTGCATGCCGAGCAGGCTGCTGAGAGGCCGCGCGCGGTCGAGGCCGCCTGCTGGATGCTGCTGCGGCGCTACGGAATTGTGTTTCGCGATGTGCTGGCGCGCGAAGCCAACCTGCCGCCGTGGCGCGAACTGCTGTTGGGTTTCCGCCGGCTGGAGGATCGCGGCGAGATTCGCGGCGGGCGATTTGTTGACGGATTCCTGGGCGAACAGTTTGCTCTTCCGGTAGCCGTGGAGTCGGTGCGAGCGATGCGCAACAGTCCCCTGACCGGCGAGGCGGTGACGGTATCGGCGGCCGATCCACTCAATCTGGTTGGAATCCTCGTGCCGGGCGAACGGGTGGCGGCGATTTCGGTCAGAAGCGTTACGTATCGCGATGGAGTCGCGCTGGATGCAATCGCGCACGATGCTGTCGCACAATCCCGCGAACAGTCCCCTCCGGCGCTCGAATCTTCAGGGCAGCAAGAAGCGGCCGCCGGCTGAACGCAACGAACTACTCTCCAGCGGCAAAAAAATCAAGGACGCGACGAGGGGGTCCCTTCGCGTCCCTGACTTTGCAGGTGCCAGCAACACTGTTACAGAAAGCGCTTCCCCCGTCGCTTTTCGCCAACACCGCGACCCCACACTATGCATTTTGGGGCCCAACGTTCCCACAAGGGAAGATTGCTTAGGCGGCTACTAAGTAACCATATATTTATCAGCTAGTTAGCGGAGAATATCGCAGTCGGCGATGCTGCGCGGCGCCGCAGCCCGCCCTGGGCCACAGGCTATCCGAAAAGATAGTCCGGCTATCTGTTCGGATATCGTAAAAAAACGATGCTGCTGGTTAGGATCAGGCTGGCACATGGTAAGAAGGTCGCGCAATCAGAGGACCCTACCCCATGCATCCCCGACTTTTCGCCATCGCCGGACCACTCACCGACTCGATATTCCCGCTGCCGATGGGCGGCGCCACCCTGGGACGCGAGCCATCGAATGCGTTAGCGGTAGTCGATCCTACGATTTCCCAAAAACATTTTCGTCTGCGTCAGCAGGACGGGCGTTTTCATCTTCTCGATCTGGAGAGCGGTCACGCGACCCGTGTCAACGGGAAAGCGGTGAAGGAACAATGGCTGCATCACGGCGACGAGATTGCCGCAGGCGACTCGGTGTTTGTGTTTCTCATGGAGGACGAGTCGGACGACGAACCCGAAGAAGAAACGCCCCCGCCCGCCCGCGTGGAATTTGAAGAGGGCCATCCCTTCGTCGAAACCATGCAGTTTCATCCGAGGAAGGAAGTGGATGGTCTGGCATCAGACTGGCTGCTGAGCGAGTTGCCGGAGACATCCGATGTGGCGCGCAATCTGAATGTCTTGCTGAAGATCAGCCGAGTGGTGCATGCCGTCAAGGATCTCGAAGAGTTGCAGGGGCAGTTGCTGAATCTGATTTTTGAAGTGGTGCCCGCGGGGCGTGGCGCGATTCTGCTGACCGATGGAGGCGAGCAGGAATTCAGTTCGCTGCACGCTCGCACCCGGCGTCCCGGAGAGCCTCCGCTGGTTCGGATCAGCCGCACGGTCGCCCGCCAGGTGATGGAGCAGGGGGTTGCGATCCTAGGCACTGATGTGGCCGGCTTCGGCTCCGTGCTGAAGCAGGAGAGCCTTGTCGACGCGCACGTGTGCTCGCTGCTGTGTGTCCCGCTCACCGTGTTTCAGAAGGTGATCGGCTGCATTTACCTGGACAGCACCCGGTCGATCCATCGGTTCCACGAAGAGCATTTGCAGCTGATGGCGGCCCTTGCCGGCATTTGTGCCGCAGCTCTGGACAACGCGCGGTGCCTGCAATGGCTGGAGAAAGAAACTCAATCCCTCACGCTGAAAACCTGCGGGGAGTGGAGCCTGATTGGGGAAGGCCCGCGGATGAAAGAAATTTACCAGCTCCTGACGCGGGTCGCGCCATCGGATTCAACGGTGTTGATTGAGGGCGAAAGCGGAACTGGCAAGGAACTGGCCGCGCGCGCGTTGCATCGCAACAGCGCCCGCGGGAACCAACCTTTCGTGGCCATCAACTGCGCCGCGATCCCCGAGTCTCTGCTGGAAGACGATTTGTTTGGGCACGAACGCGGTTCGTTCACCGGCGCCGTGCTCCAGAAAAAAGGCCGGCTGGAAGTGGCCGATGGGGGCGTGGTATTTCTGGATGAGATCGGCGAACTCGCTCTGTCGCTTCAGGTCAAGCTGTTGCGTGTGCTGCAGGAGCGCGAATTCGAGCGCGTGGGCGGAACGCATCCCATCAAAGTAGATATCCGGTTGATTGCCGCCACCAACCGCGACTTAGACGAAGCGGTGCGCACTGGAACGTTCCGCCGGGATTTGTACTACCGGTTGGATGTGGTCAGGCTGAGAATGCCTTCCCTGCGCGAGCGCCGGGAAGATATTCCACTGCTGACGCGCCACTTTGTGCAGAAATATTCCCAGCGCTGCAAGGTCAAAGCGAAACCAGTTTCGCGCGAGGCGATGGCCCGCCTGGCGAATCACGATTGGCCGGGCAACGTGCGCGAACTGGAAAATGCAATTGAGCGCGCGCTGGTGCTCGGTCACACGGACACGCTGCTGCCGGAGGACTTGCCTGCGTCGATTCTCGAACACGGGCCTTCGCCTGCGATGCATATGAGTGAAGCCCGGTATCACTCCTGTGTCAAGGAACTCAAGAAACAACTTATTCTCGACGCGGTGGAACAGACTCGCGGCAACTACGTGGAGGCCGCGGGGATTCTGGGAGTGCACCCCAACTACCTGCACCGGCTGATTCGCAACCTGGGCCTGAAGGATGAACTGAAAGGTGCCTTGCGAGATGCCCTGCGGGACGCCGCGCGGGACCAGTCCCGCATCGGCGGCGGACTGAGCCGCGTGTCGAAGGGGGCGGCGTAGGCTGCGGAAAAACTCACAAATGCGCGCAATACGGCGGAAGAGACGGCGTGCGTGCAGCACCGTGGAAGAGCGGCGCTTCAGCGCCGCGTAAAGCCAGCGCGCGCTTCAGCCCCTGTAGTCGCTTTTGTTTCTACAGCCAGTTTTTCCGAGCCCTCCCAGGCTGGGTCTGAGCTGCGCCAGTCTAAGGCAGCGGCAACTCCAGAAGGCGCGCGGGATCAAGAGAAACTCCTTGCCAGCGCACTTGGACATGAAGATGCGGGCCCGTGGCTCTTCCTGTGCCGCCGCTCAAGCCAACTTCCTGGCCGCGCTTCACGCTGTCGCCTTCCTTCACTTTGAATTCCGAAAGATGGAAGTAAAGAGTGAGCAGGCCCTGGCCGTGGTCGATCACGACGCAGTTGCCTTCGAAATATAAGAAGCGCGCCAGCAGCACCGTGCCGGCGTTCATCGCCGCCACGGGAGTTCCGCTGGGGACGCGGAAATCGAGGCCGAGGTGCGGGCGCTGCGCCTTGCCATTGAATATCCGTTGCGAACCGAAGACATCGGAGATGGTGGCATCGGCGGGGGCGGTGAACTTGCCGTCCCATTCGCGGTTTGGCGTTACACGGTTGAGGTAGTCGTCCTTGATCTTCACACCTTCCGCAATTTGTTTCTCCTGCTCGGGGCTGGGCTCGGTAAATTTTCCCGCGACGGTGAGCTTGACCTCGGTCTTCGGATACTTCCCGCGGGAGACCGTGAACTTGCTGCTGAATGAAAGCTTCGGGAGCGCGCTTTTGCTCGCTGGGCGCTCACCCGCCAGATCGAGCGCGTAACTGCCGGGGGCGGTCTCAAGGCTGATGCCGGCTAAAGCAAACCATGTTTTCGTCACGGCGTCGAAGCTGAAAGGTACCTGATGTCCCAGCCAGGTTCCGGTGAGCGATTCGAGGGATGCGGGAGCTTTCACTTGAAACAATACCGGCCCGCCGTTGACCAGCTGTGCGGGCTGCGCCCGCGCCGTCCAGGTGGCAGCACCCGCCGCGGACGGCAAAGCGAACCACAGGAGCAGCACACCAGCAACTGTCCCGAACAAGGCGGCCCGAAGGCTGCCGGGTCGAAAGATGCTCGACCGAAAAGATCGACGCCGAACAGAAGAAGGCAACTGGTTCACGATACCAGCCTAGCACCGCGCGAAGTTCGCGCGATTATAATCCGAGCAATGCGCACCATTGTTTTCACGGCAGCGGCGGTCTGGATTCTATGCGTCGCAGGAATCGCTGCGCCGGTCGGTGGTCCGACGCTGCACGCCGATCGAGTGCTGGTGCTCAAGAAAGAACGAACGTTACAGCTGTTGAGCAAAGGCAAAGTCGTAAAGACCTACCGCATCGCGCTGGGCGGCGACCCGATTGGTCCGAAAACCAGGCAGGGGGATCACAAGACGCCGGAGGGCATTTATGTTCTCGACTTCCGCAACGCGCATAGCAGGTTTTACAAAGCGATCCATATTTCGTATCCCAGCGCCCGCGATCGGGCAGCGGCCCGTGAGCAGGGCGCGTCGCCGGGTGGCGAGGTTTTTCTGCACGGGCTGCCGAACGGCTATCGCTATGTCGGCGCGGCTCACCGGCTGAAGGACTGGACGGATGGGTGCATCGCTGTGACCGATGCCGAGATCGACGAGATATGGGCCGCAGTGGCGGACGGCACGCCGATTGAGATCCGGCCATAAAAATGATTTTTTGCCTAATGTACTGTAAGTCTATAGACATTGTGGTATAATTGCGGCTCCTGAACTTGCTGCTACCGGGCCCCGTCCGCGGGGCCCCATTTTTTCGTCCTCCGGCGCTCGTCCTCTCTCCCTTGTAACCTGTGCCTGCTCATCCACTTACGGGTATGTACAGAAAGGTATGTACATTTCCGCCAGTACAATATGTTCCTGAAGGAACACTTCTGCGATTTTGCAACGGTATCAAACAGCGCCTGACCTGCGCGGCAGTTGGCTCAGGGTGTGGCAGAAGCGTAGAGTGCGGGGGGTCACCGACGGCTCAACCAACCGATGCCCAACTGGCTCGCAGTTCTCAACCGCGAAGTGATTGCCTGCACCCGCTGCCCGCGACTGGTTGCCTATCGCGAGCAGGTTGCGCGCGAGAAGCGCCGCGCCTATCGCGACTGGGACTACTGGGGCAAGCCTGTCCCAGGGTTCGGCGATCCCGAAGCGCGCGTGCTCATCATGGGGCTTGCTCCCGGAGCGCACGGCTCGAATCGCACCGGACGTCCTTTCACCGGCGACGCCAGCGGCAACTTCATGTATCCGGTGCTGTACGAAACCGGATTCGCCAGCCAGCCCACGGCCAGCGATCGCAATGACGGCCTCACGCTTAAGAATCTCTACGTCACTGCGGCAGTGCGCTGTGCGCCGCCCGCCAACAAGCCCACGCCGCAGGAACTGGCCGCATGCGCGCCGTTCCTCGACCGCGAGATGGAGGGATTAGGCCGGGTGAGGGTAGTGGTGGCGCTCGGAAAGATTGGCTTCGATGCTTACCTGAACTACCTGAAACGTCGCGGCCTGCTTCCGAGTAAGAAAGGCTATCTCTTCAAACACGGCGCCAGTTACGGCATGCCCGATGGCAAAGTTCTGCTGGCGTCGTATCATCCTTCAAACCAGAACACGCAAACCGGAAAGCTCACCCGGAAAATGTTCCTGAAGATTTTTCAGGAGGCCGCGAGACTGGCGGATGAGTAGTGCGAATACTGGTTGTGTGGGGCGGGCACTCTTGCCCGCCTGCGTCCGCAATCCCGAGACTTAAGGTTCACCACTGTTGTAGAAAATCCATTATTGTTCTTGGGCGGTCTGCTCGTGGTGAGAGTTGGCGGGCAAGAGTGCCCGCCCTGCACGAGCACTCTCCCCGCAAGACTGCGCGCCTTCTACCTCAGCTTCGTCACTGTCACTTCGAGCTGGAACTGGCGATTGGAAGTGGGGTCGTCCGCGCTGCCGATAATGATTGCCTTCCCGGGGACCACGACGGTGCTCCCGCTGATCTTGATTTGGCGAATCACCGGATCCGATACGCCATATTTTTCACGGACCGGCTCGTCATCGATATTGCTGATCTCGCTTTCCGCGTGCAACTCCAACTCGTCACCGTGCTCCTTCAGCAAGCACGAGATGCGCGTGCCGACATCCAGATACTGAAATTGCGTGGTAATCACCGGGCTCACTGTGGAGCCAGACGGGACGCTTGCCGGGTATGAACCAGAGGCTACCGGGACCCTTGTGCCGATTCTGATTTCTTGCCTGTCCCCGGGGACGTTCAGATTAATCGAGTAGTGCCTGGTATTAATTTTCTTTTCCCCCTCCAACTCGTTGAGTGCAAAATCCAGACGATAGGCATGCACTGGTTTCTCCGGCTCTGTCTTGGAGGTTGACTCCTGCGCCCGGGCAGGTTTCAAGCCGCAGCACAGCGACATAGTTACTGCGAAAAGCCACAAAGCGATTATTTTCCTCATAATATGTGCCTCACCTTTCCTGTTGTCCTCATTGTTGATCCTGGTTTGCCCCCGCGGGGGCGTTGCCGTTCAGCTGATCCATTTCCCTTTCAGTCTCCGCCTGCGCCTGCGCAATCATGACCGCGTCCTGAGGGAAGTCGTGGACGTAGCGAACCAAAAGCCTCTCCTCCTCGCTGAGTGGCCGGGGAGACGGGAACTGATCGAGCCTGGGGCCGTTCGCGACGATGGCTTGAGGAGGATGAACGCCATGCCTCGCCGGTCTCTTCACAACCGCCGACACAGTAGGACGAACCGATCTACTCGCGTCGTTCGATGCAATGCGCGTCCCGGGCTGCTTACTGCCTTGGCTTGTAGTTGCGGGCCGACGCGCCGTGATATCCGGCGCTGGTTTTCCCGGCCTCCACATGCCCTCTATCCACATAAGGGACGCGGCCGCAACGATCAGCACAGCCGCAGCTACGCCCAGAGCCGGCCAGCGCCACCAGCCGCGGGCGGCAGCGTGCTCCTGCTCCGCGCGAAGGTTCGCGAGAACGCGCTCTTCGAGCCCGGCCCTCGGCTCGACCACCGCATACTGCGACAGCGCCGCATCGAGTTCGCGGTCGAGGCGATCGTTTTCTGAAGCTCGACCGCCGGTGCCTTCCTGACTGTAATTCTGCTTGTGATCCTGATCCGCCATATCGTTCACCGTTACTTCGTCTTTTCGTCGCGCTGGCGATTCGTTTTCCCACCCACTCGCCCCGCAAGTTTCTCCCGCAAAATCTGCCGCGCCCGGAACACTCGCGACCGCACCGCCGCTTCGTTGATTCCTAACGTTGCGGCCACTTCCCGCGGCGACATCTCTTCGATGGTCGACAAAATCAGCGGCTGGCGCAGCTTCTCAGGCAAGGCCGCGATCATTCGTTCCAGCACATCGCTGACCTGCGCTCCGTGTAACTCCTCATCCGCCGGGACGTCCGAGGACGCGATCTCTGGCAGCGGTTTTTCGGGATCGTCCAGCGGAGTCTCACGCTTGCGCCCCTGCTGCTTGTTCCGGTCTATGGCCACTCGCCACGCGATGCGCGCCAGCCAGGTCTTGTGATCTTCCACGCGCGCCAGCTTGTGGTTGTACCGCAACACTCGGACGAAAGTTTCCTGCGTGGCATCCTCGGCATCGTGATGGCTCCGCAGGACAGTGAAGGCGATGCGATAAACCAGTCGCGTGTGCTGCCGAACCAGATTTTCGAGTATTTCCTCCCGGCTCTGCACCACCGTTCGGAGTTCGGTCAGAATTGCCTCTCCCGCCACCAATCGTCTTCCCTCATTCATAAAGACCGCCCAGGGGCTGCGTTTGTTCAGGAATATCTTTTAGGAGAATGCGCCGGTGAGGATTACTTGCAGATCCGTTTGCTGCAGGGTCGCGGCGGCTGACGTTAGGTCCATCCCTTCCGCTTCGCTCAGGTGCGGGATGACATCGCGATAGAAGAAATGCATCGGTGCACAAGCTCGAAGCGAGCTAGAAGCTAGGAGCCAAAAGCCAAAAGCCAAAAGCCAAAAGCCAAAAGCCAAAAGCTAAAACCCGACCATCACCGGTTCAGGCTCCAGGCGCACGCCGAAGACTTCTTCCACTCGGGCTTGGATCTGGTCTTTCAGGGCGACGACTTCTGCGGCCGTGGCGCCACCGTGATTGACGATGGCGAGGGCGTGTTTGCTGGAAATGCCGACGTGGCCGAATCCGAATCCTTTGGTGAATCCGGAACGCTCCACCAGCCAGGCCGCAGAAATTTTCTTGTGGGTCTCGAGCGCGGGATAGCTGGGCACGGTGAGTCCGCGGGCGCTGGCGCGCTTCTTCAATGCTTCGTGTTGTTCTTCGGTAAGCACGGGATTCTTGAAAAACGAGCCGGCGCTTTGGCAATCGGGGTCGCCCGGGACGATCAGCATTCCCTTCAGCGCGCGAATATGGCGCACGGCTTCGCGGGTCTCGGCGAGATTGGGCGGAGTCTCGCGGCCCTCGAAGTGGTGCTTGAGATCGGCATAGCTGATGCGGGGCTCGCCGCCCGGAGTGAGCGCGTAGGTGACGCGCAAAACGACGAAGCGTCCGCGCTCCGTAGTATTGAAGATGCTCGAGCGGTAGCTGAACCCGCAGGCTTCGCGGCACAGTTCGCGCAGCTGGCCGTCTTTCAAGTCGAGGACGTGCACAGATTCGATGGTCTCTGCCACTTCCTGTCCGTACGCGCCGACGTTCTGCACGGGAGTGCCGCCCACGCTGCCCGGAATGCCGCTGAGGCACTCCACGCCCGCGCAGTTCGCGCGGATGGCGTTCCAAACGAAGCGATCCCAGGATTCACCTGCGCCGACGTCGAAAAGAATTCTGTCTTGGTGTTCGTGGCTGGGCTCTGAAAGTTGATCGATCCCGAGGATAGCAATCTTCAACACTAGTCCGGGCCAGCCAGAGTCCGCGACCACAAGATTGCTGCCGCCGCCCAAGACAAAGATGGGCAGGCCCTTCGAGCCCGCGAAAACGACTGCTTCCTGCACTTCGCCCGTCGTCTTGGCCTCGACGAAATAACGCGCTGGCCCTCCCAGTTTGAAGGTCGTCAGCGGCGCCAAAGGGACATTTTCTTCGAGCAGCATTTTTTGGGAACAAGGAATGCCTTTCAATATACACACGGCTCCGCGGATTCGCGCATAGCCAAAGGTCACGTGCTGAAAACGGCACTGGTGGGCAAAACATGGGCAGCGCGTTCGCGCTGCCGTGAGGCTACAATGAAAGGGTGAGCACCAGAGATTGAACAAACCATAAAGAAGCGGTCGAACGAAGAAACGAATCAAACAAACAGAGTAGAGAGGAAAACGAAACATGTCGATGTATCCCGAGATTATGTTGATCCCCATGCGTGAGGAGTTGACGCGACTGGGCATTGAAGAGCTTCGCAGTGCGGAAGATGTGGATCGCGCGCTCGCCCATCAGGCGGGCACGACCATGGTGGTGGTGAACTCAATTTGCGGCTGCGCCGCGGGAAGGATGCGTCCCGCGGTGCGCATGGCTTTGCAGAATGCGGTCAAGCCGGAGAAATTGTTCTCCGTGTTCGCGGGGCAGGACCGCGAAGCCACCGACCGCGCACGAAGTTATTTCACGGGGCAGCTGCCGTCGTCGCCTTCGATCGCAATTTTTCGCGATGGGCAGCTGGCTTACATGATGCCGCGTCGTGACATCGAAAGCCGCGAAGCTCAGGCCATTGCGGCCGATCTGAGCGCGGCGTTTGAGAAGATTTGCGCCAAGCCGGTGCCGACGCAGGCTTAGAGTTGAGTGGTTGGAGAGACGTAACAAGTTACGTCGCTACGGATGTTCATCGAAGAATCTCGAAGGGACGTTGCTTGCAACGTCTCTTTTTTCTGCGATCTGCTTTCCGCGATCTGCGCGGCAGTTTGCCTATTTCTTTCCTGGCTTGCTCATCACGAACGACTTCACCACGATTGCGTTCGGCTGAACGCCTACTGGGATCATGGTGAGCAGCGAATACTCCGTCGGCTCCAGTTTGCGTGGACGGCGCTTCTGGATCACGGTTACATCTCCGGCCTGGGTGTCGAGCACCAGCAGATAATTCTGCGCCTGCGATAGCGCCAGCGCGTCCGGCCGGCTGCCGACGGGCATGGTCCAGAGCAGCTTGCCGATATCGATGTCGTAGATAGCGACGCTGTCAGAACCGAAGTTGCTCACGTAGAGTCGCGAGTTGTCGAGCGTGACCACGGCGTGTGAGGGATGCTCGCCGATCACAGAACTGCGGTCAACTTCATTGTTGCCGGTCTCAATAATCGAGACGCTGTTGGAATCGAAATCGCACACGATCAGCTCGCCGCCATCCGGCTTGAGCGCCAGATTTACCGGCGTGCGTCCCACGTCGAGCAGGGCAAGCACGTGATCGTGCTTCAGGTCGATGGATGCGACCTGCGACGATCCGGAGCACGCCACGAAGGCCTTGCTGGAGTCGGGCAGGATGGCGATGTCCTCCGGTTGCTGGCAGACAGGCAGAGTGGCGCGCACCCGCAGTTGCCTGGCATCGATGAGGGAAACGCTGTTGTCGCCGCGATTGCTGACGACCACGGTTGCGCCATCGGGCGAAACCCGCGCCAGTCCTGGCGATGCGCCCACGTGGATCGTGCCCACTACCGCTCGCTTTTCCAGATCAATGATGCTGACGTTGGCGGAGCCCGAGTTGGCCACGTAGGCGCGTTTGCCGTCCTCGGAAACATCGATGAAATACGGTTTGAGGTGAACGCCGATCGTGGCCACCACGGAGTTGGTCTCGGCGTCGACCACGCTGACGTTATTCGAACTGGTGTTGACCACGTAGATTTCATTCTTCTTACTGTTGGCCGCGACGCCGGTCGGCTCCAGTCCCACGGGGATAGTTTTTGCGAGGGCGAATTTGCGGATGTCGATCACGCTGACCGTGTTGCTCTTGCCGTTCGTGACGTAAGCGTATTCGCGATAGGCAGGCCCGTAGTCCGGCAGAGACTCCTCGCGGAAATACCACCAGCCGAGACCGCCGACGATGGGGAGCAGGACGACGATGAAGAGGAGCTTTTTCAAAGTAGCGTTTGCCCAGGTGGAGAGGAAAGATTAGCAGAAGAGCGCCGCGCTTCCTGGCATTATCGCCATCTGTTGGGTTGAGGCTTCAGACTCTTGCGAGCTTTCTTCAGGTCGCGGTTCCAGGCGACTGCCTCATCCGCTGATAAATCGACTTTACGCAAGACTTTTGCCAGATCGCGTCCCAAACAGATCTTTTCTTTCTCGGGAACAAGGCGGGCGACCGGTATGCCGTTCTTGAGCAGGACGTAACTCACATTCTGATAGCGGACGCGATTCACGCAATCGGCATAGTTTTCATGGAATCAGATTATCAGATTATACACACAATGAAATGTCCAAATGCGTATATGGGCCGCGCTCAGACTAGAGCGGTCGACCTACCTAATTATTTGCTGGCTGCTACTGGTTCCGTGACTTCAATTCCTGGCACGGTTCTTCCCACCACTGCGGCGATCTGGCGGACTTGCGTCATCAGGTCGTCGAACTGATCGGGGTAGAGGGATTGCGGGCCGTCGGACAAGGCTTCGTCAGGCTTATGGTGGACTTCTACCATCAGGCCGTCGGCGCCCACGGCGACCGCCGCTCGCGAGAGTGGAGTGACTTTGTTGCGTTTGCCGGTGCCGTGGCTGGGGTCGACGAGAATCGGGAGATGGCTGAGGCGCTGCACCGCGGGCACCACGCTGAGGTCGAGCGTGTTGCGAGTGTGGTCGGCGAAGGTGCGCACGCCACGCTCGCACAGCGCGACGTTGTAGTTGCCCTCGCTCAAAATGTATTCCGCGGCCATCAGGAATTCTTCCAGCGTGGCCGACATGCCGCGCTTGAGCAGCACGGGTTTCTTGGCGCGTCCGGCGCGCTTGAGCAAGGAGAAATTCTGCATGTTGCGGGCGCCGATCTGGATGACGTCGGCGTATTCGTCGACCAGGTCGAGCGATTCGTTGTCGACAGCTTCGGTAATAATCTTCATGCCGAATTGCTGCCGGATTTCCGCCATAATGCGCAGGCCTTCTTCACCGAGTCCTTGGAAGGAATATGGAGAGGTGCGGGGCTTATAGGCTCCGCCGCGAAAAAACTGCGCACCGGCACGATGCACGCGCTCGGCCACGGCGAAGGCCTGCTCGCGGGTTTCAATGCCGCAGGGGCCGGCGACAATGGCGAGTCCAGTGCCGCCGATGGTGGCCGCCGTACCGGGAAAGCGGACGACGGTGTTTTCCTGCTTCACGTCGCGGCTGACTAGCTTGTAAGGCTTCGAAACTTTGATGACTTCCTGCACGCCCGGCATCTCTTCGAGCGTGCCTTGCTCCACTTCGCCTTTGTTGCCGGTGATGCCGATGGCGGTGCGCTGCGCGCCAGGCATGGAGTGCGCGCGGTAGCCGAGTTTTTCGATTTTCTGGCAAACGGCGCGCACCTGCTCTTCCGTGGCCTGCGCCTGCATGACGACTAGCATGGACACTCCTCTAAAGCTTTAAGTTTACCGCCGAACATGCGAATGGCAAAGGGCGGGACTTTTCGGTCGTAGTTCGCCTGGCGAGGGCAGAGGAAAGCGTGAACCACGAAGGACACGAAGTATCACGAAGGAATTCGACGGCTAGGGCGCGGTTCTGCGGAACATGTATAGGTTTGCGGCTTCGCCCCAGCGATGAGCGGGCAGGGCATTGATCTGAATCTGTTGCATCGGCGCGTAGTTGTCGTGGATGTATTTATCCATCCAGATGAAGAACTCGTCTTGCTCTTGACCGCGGCGCCATCCCCAGGACGCCCAATCATCGACGTAGATGACGATGCGGGGTCGGGCCGACTCGACCTGGCGCATCATTTCCTGGCGCATCTGCGTTTGATAGGGCTGGGTCTTGATCAGGTCGTACATGTAGATGTAGCTGGTGGCGGAGTGGCGGGCGGAAAGGAAATAGATTTCCGGCTCGGAGCCGAAAACGGCAATCGTGTCTGCTGTAGTGGTTGATGCCCGCACGGTTTTCGCCACCGCGATCGCTTCGGTGAAAGGATTGGCTGCGTAAATTTTCTGGCCTGCGGCCGCGGGATCGAGCTCAAACAGGAAGGCTCGCTGGTCCCAGAGCGAAAAGGCACAGGCTGCACAGAAAATCAGCAGGGGAACCAGTGTGCTGGCAGGGAACCGGCGCTGCGCCAGAAAGCGTTGCGCGGAGGTCACGGCCATACCTGCCAGGATCGATGCCGCAGGGAGCAGAAGAATGAAGTAGTGTGGTCGAAAATAAAATCCGGCGCACACCGCCAAGAGCGAAAAAAGGGTCAACGTTACCAGAAAAAAAAGTCGTGGACGCCAGCGCCGGTCCCAGAACAGCGTTACTACGCCGATCTCGGCGATGGCCCACAGCGGAAACGGATGCAGCACCCACTTCAACGATTGCTTCAACGCTTGCCAGCCTACCGCGAGGCTGGTCGCGGAGGAGTATTCGCGAGCGTAGGTAAAAGTCCAGAACCAGAAATTATGGAATACTCCGGCGTGGGCCAGCGCGAGACAAGTGAGCGCGAAAGGCAATGCCGCTCCCGCCAGAAACGCGGCCTCACGCGAAGCCATGTTTTGCGAGATCAGGAGCCGTGGCTGCTTCCAACTGCAGCGCGCGATATAAAGTGCGCCGAAAGCTGCGAAGACGACGCCAGGCTGTTTCATCAGGAAGGCGATACCCAACAAGAAACCGCTGCAGAAAAAGAAGAGGGCGCCACGACGGGTGTTGAAAGCGTGCAGCAAAACGAGAATTCCGGCCAGCGCGAACAGCACGACAAAATGCGTGGCGTGGCCGGCGAATCCCAGGACTGCAGGCAGAAGGGACAGCACGGCGTAGGTGGTTCCGGCCACGAATCCACCGAGTAGTCCGGCCAGGCTTTGAGCCAGCAGAAAAACAAGAAGTATAGTCGCCGCGTTCACCAGCAGCAGGCCGAGGCGGATCGCGGACGCTGTCTGCCCAAAGACCGCCATGATCGCGGCATAGGCTGTATACGTGCCCGGCAGTTTCATGTTGTAGGCGAGTGCGTAGGGAGGAATGCCCTGCAGGATGAGTTGTCCAGAATAGGCGTATTCACCTTCATCGCGTTCCAGAGGCATGGTTCGCAGGTGAAATCGGATTCCGGCGACGAGCAGGATCACCAGCAGGAGTGCAGCGTAGTAAAACCGAGGATCGAGATCGTTGCGGCCGATCTCGCGAGTTTCGACCGGGTTAGGCGACACCTGAACGGACGGCTCGCTGCCGGATGTTCGCTGCACGATGGGCTCCTCTGAATTTTGCGGCGACAAGCAGCCTCCGGCCGGAAAATAACGGAAAGTCTAAAGCAGCCGGGGCGTCAATCGGAAAGTTTCGCAGGTTTCAACACGAAGTGTCCAAAGCGGGCTTGATCACCACAAGGTCGGAGGAAAGAGATGTCGAAGGCAAAGAGATGATTCGCCGTGCCCAGAGCCTGTGCTCCTCATCAGTTCTGATGTAAGCTGACCCCGCTCATGAGTCGCAGTCTCATCTGGTTGCTAAGCCAGCCTCTTTTCTGGGCTGTCCTGAGTGTTGTGCTGGGCCCGTATTTTTTCCTCCGCGGGTTTGCTCTGCTCCACCGCAAGCGGCTGGTCATGGATATTCCGCGCTCCACCGTGCGGGCTGCCGCATTGGGCTCCGTCGAGCTAACTGGCAGAGCAGTCGGGCCCTACGCGCTGGTTGCGCCGTTAAGCAAGGCGGACTGCCTCTACTACCGAATCGCAATCGAAAGCAATCCGCAAGGCGACCTTCGTAAGCGAACTCAGGAGATGTGTGTACCTCTGTTTCTGGACGACGGCACAGGCATCGTGATGATTTACCCCGAGGGCTCGGAACTCCAACTCGAGCCATCCTGCGATCGGTCAGAGTACGGCAAACTTGCTCTTGCGGCTTCTGGGTATTTGGCGGGGACTCCGGAGTTCGCCCAGGAGTATTGCATAAAGCCTGGGGACAGGATTTTCGTCCTGGGCACGCTTCAGGAAAATCCCTGGGCGAAAAAGGACCCGATTGCCGAGTGCGATGAATTGTCTCGGATCGGCCCCGGATTTGTCAGCGAAGACGAAGCTGACCTGCTGCGGCGCGAAGCCTTCCCCGGCCTGGATCCTGCTCTTCCTTCAGGCATTGCGCTGGATTCACCGGTCCAGTTCGACTTACATCCTCCCGTGATCCTAATGCGGGGCAAGGGCCCATTCGTAATCTCCGACGAGAGCCAGCGAGATCTAGTGGCCACGCTTAACTTGAAATCGATTTTGTACATTTGGGGAGGTCCGGCCGCGTTGCTTTGGGGGTTGTGGGAGATTCTGAACCACGCGAGGCTCTTGGAATTTCGGTTTTAAACTAGCCTTGCGCCTGCGGAATAGCTAAGGGCCTTAGGCTCGCAGATGCCCGCCGAACCGGCGTCTCGTTGTAGAATCAAGGTTTATCCAGTAATCGAAACGTCGCTCGATACGCCCTATGCCGCCGCAAGACAAATCGGAAACCTCCACCGCGATCCGCAGCAGCTACCAGGAAAATCAGGCAGGTGGTACGGACCTGCCCAGCGACGTCCGCTATGACGCCCAACGCGTCGAGACTAAATGGTTCGAGCGCTGGCGGCAGGATGCGGCGCTTTATGCCGCCGAGCCCGACTCCACCAAGAAGAAATATTACGTGCTCGAGATGCTGCCTTATCCCTCGGGGGCGCTGCATGTGGGCCACGTGCGGAATTATGCGATCGGCGATGTGCTCGCCCGCTACATGTGGATGAATGGGTATAACGTGCTGCATCCCATGGGCTGGGATTCGTTCGGGCTGCCGGCGGAGAACGCCGCGATCAAGAACAACACGCCGCCGCGCCAATGGACGCTCGCCAACATCGCCAACATGAAGGCGCAGATGAAGCGCCTGGGTTTTGCCTACGACTGGTCGCGCGAAGTGACGACCTGCATGCCTGACTATTACCGCTGGAATCAGTGGTTCTTTCTGAGGTTCTACGAAAAGGGGTTAGCCTATCGCAAGAAGAGCAAGGTGAACTGGTGTCCGCAATGTTGCACGGTGCTGGCGAACGAACAGGTGGTGAATGGCAACTGCTGGCGGCATGAAGACACGCCGGTCGAACAGCGCGATCTGGAACAGTGGTTTCTGCGCATCACCGATTACGCGGAAGAATTGTTGCGCGACCTCGACAAGCTCGACGGCTGGCCAGACAAAGTGCGGACCATGCAGCGCAACTGGATCGGGCGCAGTGAAGGCACGCTGATCGATTTCAAGGTTGCCGATGACACCACCGGCGCGACCATCCGCGTGTTTACCACGCGCGTTGACACCATCTTCGGCGCGACTTCGGTGCAGCTGGCGCCGCAGCATCCGCTGGTGGCGAGCTTCACGCGCTACAACCAGGTGCTGGGCGCCGCGGTTGAGCAATTAATTGCCGAGCAGCGCAAAGCCAAAGAAATGGGAGACATTGGCGCCATTGAGAAACATGGCGTCAACACCGGCCACTACGCCGTGAATCCTTACAACGGCGAGCGCGTGCCCATCTGGGTGGCGAATTATGTGCTGATGGACTACGGCACGGGCGCAATCATGAGCGTTCCGGCGCACGATGAACGCGACTATGACTTCGCTAAGAAATACAAACTGGAAATCCGATTGGTCATCCTGCCGGTGTCGAACGATCCCGAGGAGACGGTTGCCGAGCCTCGGTTGCCGTTTACAACGCACGAAGGAATGCTGATCAACTCCGGCCGCTTCAGCAACCTGAGCTGCGACGAGGCGATCCAAAAAATGTCGGCGGAGGCGGAGCAGAACGGCTTCGGCAAAGCCGCCGTCACGTATCGGCTGAAAGATTGGGGAATCTCACGCCAGCGCTATTGGGGCACGCCCATTCCAATGGTCTATTGCGACAAGGACGGCATCGTGCCCGTGCCGGAAAAAGATTTGCCGGTGCTGCTGCCCGACAATGTTGACATCACGCTCACCGGCGCGTCGCCGCTCACGCGCGTCCCTGAGTTCGTGAATACGACTTGTCCGAAGTGTGGCGGCCCGGCGCGCCGCGAGAGCGACACCATGGACACGTTCGTCGATTCGTCCTGGTATTTCTACCGTTACACGGACGCCCACAACGACCACGCTCCGTTCGACGGAAAGGTTGCGCAATATTGGTTTCCGATCGATCAGTACATCGGCGGGGTGGAGCACGCCATCCTGCACCTGATCTACTCGCGTTTCTGGACCAAGGTGATGCGCGACCTGGGCATGATTACCAACGACGAGCCGGTCGAGCGCCAGTTTTCGCAAGGCATGGTGATCAAAGACGGGGCGAAGATGTCGAAGAACCGGGGCAATGTAGTCTCAGCCGACGAAATGATCGAGCGCTATGGCGCGGACGCAGCGCGCCTTTACAGCTTGTTCGCCGGGCCGCCCGATCGCGACCTGGACTGGCAGGATTCCGGGATCGAAGGCATTCGAAAGTTTTTGGGACGAGTGTACCGGTTCGTGCTGCGGCACGCGCAACCGGAGCATCCAGAGTGGACTAAACCTGTTCCCGCGGACTTGCCGCCGGAAGCCCGTGCGCTCCAGCGGAAACTGCACCAGACCATCAAGCGAGTCACCGACGACTTCCAGGGACGCTGGCACTTCAACACTTGTATCTCCGCCATCATGGAACTGGTGAACACTCTCCATGGCGCGGAAGATGCGATCGAGAAAAAAACGATTCCCATTCCGCTTCTCGCTGAGGCGCAGCGCAGTCTCGTGCTTTTGCTCGCGCCCTTCGCGCCTTACCTTGCGCACGAACTCTGGGAAATGCTGGGCGAAAAGGGGAACTTGCTTAAGGCTCCGTGGCCGAAGTATGACGCGGTGTTGGCGAAGGAAGAGGAGATCGAAGTCCCGGTGCAGATCAACGGCAAGCTGCGCGGCCGCGTGGTTGTGCCCGCCGACGCTTCGCAGGAACTGGTGGTGGAACGCGCGCTCGCCGACGAAAAAGTGAAGTCAGCCATCGCCGGAAAGCAGATCGTCAAGACGATCTTCGTGCCGGGGAAGCTGCTGAACTTCGTCGTGCGGTAGCCTGTCCTTCCGCGGGGATCAGTTATTCTGAATACGCATGTCCCGGGTCTCGCCCACGCTCGAAGGCTTCCGCGCCGCATTTCGCCGGCCCGCACTCACCCTTGCTGAAATTTCCTGGCGGTGGGCCGTCGGTGCGACCGCGACCGCGCTGGTCGCATTTTCGCTTCTGGAATATTTCGACACGCTACCGGTGACCAGCATCGATCTTCTTCTGCTGCGAACGCGGCAGCCGGTTTTGATCGGTCAGGCTCTCGGACACATTTTTTACGGCAGCTTCCCTCGGATTGTGATGGCCGAACTGGTCGCGGTTCTCGCACTGACCTGCTGCTGGATTTTTGCCGCTTCCCTGGGTCGGGCAACCACGGTTCGCAGCCTGATCGATTATTTCGCTGAAAGGCAAGAGCCGACGAACGGCGGCGCGGAGCTCGTTCCGCGAACCAACGTGGCGGCCGTGTCACGAAAGGGTTCACCACTCGGGTCGCTGCTGCGGTTGAACTTTCTGCGCGCGGCCGTGGTCCTGGCTGCGATTCTTGGATTGGTGGGCGCGGTAATCCTCGTGCAGCTGGTCTCAGCCGAGTTCTCGAACAGTGTGGCGTCGCCTGGATTAACCTCAGTTAACTCTGCGCCGCCTGCCGGCCCCGGCGCCGGGATCGCTTTTCTCCTGTTCTTCCCTCTGGCCGGACTCATCTTCGTTGCGTGGTCCACCCTGAACTGGGTTCTGTCGCTGGCGGGAGTGTTTGCCGTACGCGACGCCGATGCTCACAAAGACGCGTTGGGCGCGCTGTCTGCCGCAGTCCGTTTCTGCCGCGAACGCAGCGGCGCGGTTTTCGCGGTTAGCATCTGGACGGGGCTGGCGCACCTGACGCTCTTTGTGGTGGCGACCACAGTCGTCTCGATGCCGCTGAGCCTCGCCCAGATCCTGCCTGTGCGGGTCGTGCTGGCCGGTGTCATTCTGGTTACGGTGGCTTATTTCGCCGTCGCCGACTGGCTCTACATCGCGCGGCTTGCGGGATACGTTTGCATCGTAGAGATGCCGGAAGCGCTGCTCGCCCCCTCGCCCCCGCGCGTTCCGCCGCTTCCCGTGCCCCCGCCCGTCGCAGCCCCGCCGGTTCAAACCACTATCGACAGGGAGGAGCCGATTCTGAGCGATGTGCCGAACCTCGCTGTAGAGACGTAGCTTTGCTACGTCTCAGCCGCCACCGCAGGCGCCGTCACCCGTAACGCCGCCGTCAAAGAGACTTTGCAAGCAACGTCTCTACGAGGGCATTTACACGATTGAGCGCATCTGAAATACTCATCGGTGGAAACCAAATCCAAGCGCAGCCATTCACCGCAAAGCCAGCCTTCTCTTACCCAATCCATTGTGATCCTCGATTTTGGCGCGCAGTATACGCAACTGATTGCGCGCCGCATCCGCGAGCAGAATGTTTTTTCTGTTGTGCTACCGTGCACCACCAAGCTCGACGAAGTGAAGAGCTACGCGCCTGCGGGGATCATCCTTTCGGGAGCGCCGTGGTCGGTTTACGACAAAGACGCGCCGCCGGCCGATGTCCGCTTGTTCGAACTCGGCCTGCCGGTGCTTGGCATCTGCTATGGACTGCAGTTCATGGTGCACGCCCTCGGAGGCAAGGTGCGCCCGGCCGATAAACGCGAATACGGACACGCGGAAGTCGAGGTGGTCGCCGAGTCGGTTTTGTTTCAGGGGTTGGCGAGAAAACTTCCGGTCTGGATGTCGCACGGCGATGAGGCGCTGGAGTTGCCTCCGGGATTCGAACTGACGGCAAAAACAGCGCATGCAGTCGCCGGCATTCAGAATGTCGAGAAGAAATGGTTCGCGGTGCAGTTCCATCCCGAGGTGCACCACACGCGGCAGGGTACGGAAATTCTGCGCAACTTCGTCTTTCAGATTTGCGGAGCGAAGCCCACCTGGACCCCGCAGCACTTTATCGATTCGACGGTCGAGCATGTGAAGCAGCAAGTCGGCACGGGACGCGCCATCTGCGCCCTCTCCGGCGGCGTGGATTCGTCGGTGGCTGCCGTTCTGGTCGATCGCGCCCTGCGCGACAAGAATGGTAAGTCGCGCCTGACCTGCGTCTTCGTGAACAATGGCGTGCTGCGCAAGAACGAATTTGAGAAAGTGCAAAAGACGCTGCGCGACAAGCTCGGTCTGCACCTCGACGCGGTCGACGCCACGGATCGTTTTCTTCGCAAGCTCAAAGGCGTGAGCGATCCTGAGAAAAAGCGCAAGATCATCGGCAACGAATTCATCAAAGTGTTCGAAAAAGAAGCCCGCCGCATCGAGAAGAAAGAAGGCAAGGTCAAGTGGCTGGTGCAAGGGACGCTTTATCCTGACGTGATCGAGTCGCGTTCGGTCCGCGGACCGTCGCAGGTCATCAAGTCGCATCACAACGTCGGCGGGCTGCCCAAAAAGATGAAACTAAAGCTGATTGAGCCGCTGAAAGATTTGTTCAAGGATGAAGTCCGCAAGATCGGCCGCGATCTCGGCATGCCCGACGAAATCCTGCAACGGCAGCCGTTTCCCGGGCCTGGCCTGGCCGTGCGCGTGCTGGGAGAAGTCACGCCCGAGCGGCTGGCGCTGTTGCGCGAGTGCGACGACATCGTGGTCAGCGAAATCAAGAACGCCGGGCTCTACACAAAAATCTGGCAGGCATTCGCGGTGCTGCTGCCGGTGATGTCGGTAGGAGTGATGGGCGACATGCGAACCTACGCTTACACCTGCGCGGTTCGCGCCGTCAGCTCCGAAGACGGAATGACCGCCGACTGGGTTCCGCTGTCGCACGAAGTGCTGAAGAATATTTCCACGCGAATCGTGAACGAAGTGAAAGGCGTGAACCGCGTGGCCTATGACATCACGTCGAAGCCGCCGGGGACGATTGAGTGGGAGTGATGCAGCTTTTAGCTATTAGCTATTAGCTATTAGCTGAACCCTCCGATGATCTGGGCTAGTCAGCCTCGGTATCCGGCACCTGCGTTTGCCCGCTCGCAATTCTGTCGCGGCAAACTACGCATTCGCGACCGCGGCCATCAGCGACTGCGGCACTGTTTCCGCGATCGGAAGTTCGACGGTGACGCGCGCGCCAAAAGGACTTACGTTCTCGATTCGCAGCGCGCCACCGCGTTGTTTCACAATTCCGTAGCAGACGCTTAGACCCAGGCCCGTGCCTTTTCCGGATGGCTTGGTGGTGAAGAAGGGTTCCAGCGCGCGATTCAGATTCGAAAAACCAGGTCCACTGTCTTCCACTTCGATCACCGCGCGCGTCCCGGATTGATACGCGCGAATGCTGATGCGCTTGTTCCCGGCGAAACCCTCCAGCGCGTCGCTGGAATTCTTGAACAGGTTCAACAGAATTTGTTTGATCTCGTCTTCATGCACGGCAACCGACGGAAGGCCAGGGGCGATATCGAGATCCACTCGCACGTTACGCTTGCGGGTGTAGTACTCGCACAAAGCCAGCACTTCGTGTACGAGGGGAGAAAGCTGGACAGTGTGCCTGTCCCGACCACCTTGCCTCGCGTAACAAAGCAGATTATCGATGATCCGCTTCATCCGGCGGGTCTCGCTGACTAACCGGGTGAGTTGATCGCGTGCCTGCGGCGACGCGACTTTGTCGCCGAGCAGTTCGCCATATCCCATGATCACGGTTAACGGATTATTAAGCTCGTGCGCCACGCCCGCGACCAATTGGCCCAAGGCTGCGAGCTTTTCTGACCATACCAGCTGACGGTGCAAGGTTTTCAATTGCACCGCCACCGCAAGATCGGCTGCGACCATCTCGATGCGCGCCAATTCGAGCGCGTCCAACCCGAGAACAGGTCCACGCGTTAGCAGTCGAATACATCCCAGATACGTGCCGATTCCCGAACAGAGCGGGATCAGGATCACAGCACTATTCCGACAACCTGTGTCGGAATCCGAATCCTCCTGCGCGGTGAACTCTGAAAGTTCAGTTCTTTCACGCGGCAGCAAGAATGAGTTGTTGCCAATGCGCAAGATGGTGGAGCATGCAGTCTGAATGCGCTCCAGCGTCCAGTCCGCCGCTTGAAGTTTTTGCAAAGACATTCGCGATCCACTCGATCCAATTACGCTTAACTGGCCGTCGGCGTCTTCGAGTTGGACCATGGCGGCGGCAAAGCTGCTGACTTCGGTGATGGCGGTGGCGATCTCGGGGCACACCGCCTCCGGTTTTGCGCCGTTCAACAGGCGCGAGGTGATGGAGGCGAAGCGTTCCAGTTGATGATTGAGCGATTCCGATTTGCGTTGCATTCCGGCGATCGAAAGCGATTTGTCTTCCACGATCGCGAGAATCATGCCGAACGCGACGAAAAGCTTGGGGACATCCCAAAGCGCACCGGGGACAATCAGGTTCGGCGTGAACCGCTCGACCCACAGACCGACGGGAAACAGCGCTCCCCAGCCAAGAAAACCGCCGGAGACGGTCAGGATGCCAAACGATCGGCGCCAGTAGTTGCGGCAGATAAGAATGCCGGGCAAACCAAATCCAATTCCCAGCAGCGCCGTTGCGCCTTCCGCAAAGGAACCGTGAAACGCGGCGCGAATGGCCCAGGCTCCAACCAGTGACCAAACGAAAATCAGCGTGGCCACGTACGACGAAAACCTGCGCTGCACGCGAAAGAAGAATACAGTTGCGCCTCCGAAACATGCCAGCAAGCTCAGAACATAGAGCCAGCGCGCGTGCGAACCGATGGAGAACAACGCCGAATAAAGCAGAGAGGGCACGCCGAGCACCAGCAGCAGAGTCGTCCGCTTCGCCGAATCTTCAATTACCGAGGAGACGGAAACGAGGAACGCAACCGCAGCGGCTTGCAAGGCGCAGGAGTCGATTGCCAGAAGAAGGGAACTGACGTGTCCGCGATCAGGCTCGAGCAGTTGCGCCAGGAAGTGAGTGAACACCAATGCCCATCCCACGGCCCAAGCCGTGAGCCGGGCGCTGCGGGCGTGACGTTTGAGGCACGCAAAAATAATTACCAGAGCGCCCACGGTCAAAAATGTCGGAAGTTTTTCGAGAATGTCCATCAAGGTTACGATTGGGGGAAATCATGGTCTCTACAGTAACCAAGCGTAACCACCCCGTCAAAGCCCGAACGTGCCATTGGAGTGGCACGGAAGTCTGGCATTGGAGGCGTGCGCAGAAGGCCTTTGGCGGAGGATCCGCTCGAAATGAAATTTCCGCCGCGCGGGCGGGTTCCCGTGCCCGCCCCTGCTTTCCCTCGAATCTCCTTGCTACATCGCCGGCCCGTCTGGATAGGCAGGAAGGTCAGGCGGCCGTGGCGGCAGCTTTTTCGGATTGGCTTCGATCTGCTTCATCACTTCCTCGATGGCGCGATCGAGCTGCGCGTCTTTCCCGCGGAACACATCATCGGGGCGATCGTCCACCTCGATATCCGGAGCGACGCCGTGGTTTTCCACCACCCACTTGCTGTTCAGGCCGTAGTCGGCGAATTCCGGGCGCGTGATGTAGCCGCCGTCGATCAGCGGAATGTTGCCGCGGATGCCGCGGACTCCGCCCCAGGTACGCTCGCCGATGAGCGGTCCGAGTTTGTAGACCTTAAAGAATTCGCTGAAAATGTCGCCGTCGGAAGCCGCGTACTGATTGGTGATGCAAGCCATGTAGCCGTGGAAAACGACGGGCGGCGTGGTGGTGTTTTCAAAGTTGCGAGCCGCATTCATGCCGACCAGGACGCGGCGCAGGCGTTCGAAAATAAGTTGGTCGACGAAGCCTCCGCCGTTGTAGCGCACGTCAATGATCATCCCCTCTTTGCGAATCTGCGGGAAAAACTGCTTGACGAACGCGTTGAGGCCGGGGCCGCCCATGTCAGGAATGTAGATGTAACCGACACGGCCGTGGGTAGCGGCATCTACCTTCTTGCGATTGCTTTCGATCATGTTGAGTTCCCGCAGTTGATATTCGTCCGCAATAGGTTTAACCGGCAGTGTGCGGGCGCCGCCCGCGTCCGGCTTGGAATTCACTGTAATCGCGGTGGTCTCGTTGGCTGTGTTGACGAACAATTCGTAGGGATTCTGCGGCGCGCGCAACGGGCGCCCGTTCACTGCCAGCAGATAGTCGCCTTCCTTCACGTCGATGCCCGGTTCGGTAAGCGGAGACCGGGTTTGCGGGTCCCAGTTCTCTCCCGGATAAATCTTTTTGAAGCGGTAAAGGCCGCTGGCGGAGTCGAGTTCAAAGTCCACTCCCAACAGTCCCACGTTCACGGGATGCAGATCGGGTTGGTCGCCGCCGCCCACGTACGTGTGAGAGTTGGAAAGCTCGCCAATCACTTCTCCCAGAATGTAGGTAAGGTCGTAGCGATTGGCAGCGTAAGGAACCAGCGGAGCATACTTGTCGCGGATCGCCTCCCAGTTCACACCGTTCATGCTGGCTTCAAAGAAAAAGTCTCGCTCCTGGCGCCAGACTTCATTGAACATCTGCTGCCATTCGGCAGGAGGATCGATTTCCGCGCGCAAGCCGCTCAGGTTCAGTGCGCCGTCACCGGGTTTTTTGGGAGTGTCGGGCTTGGCGTCGATGATGCCGTAGGCGCCCTTCGCCTCGTAGAGAATCTTGGTACCGTCAAAGGACATCGCCCAGCGGTCGATGCCCTCGATCAGCGTCTTCTCTCTTCGTTCTCTCAGATCGTAGGCGTGCACCGCAGATTCTTCTCCCGGAAGCGGACCGGAGAGTCCCTGCACTGGCTGGCTCGAATAATAGACAAAGCCCTTTGCGGCTCCCAATCCCGTCACTCTTGCGGGAGCCACCGGCAGGGCGACGATGCGATTCTGGATGCCCTCCAGATCAATGTGGAAGTTTTTGGCGATCTCCTTCGACTCCTTCTCGCGTTGTGCTAGTTCCTTTTTCGCGTCTTCTTTCTTCTGGCCCTCAGACTTGTTCTTCTCCGCTGCTTTTTTGTCTTTGTCTGTTGCCGATTCGGAAGCTTCGGGCGCGGGTTCTTCACCCTTGATCGCAGTTTCATCGCTCAGCGCCGGGAAGGGCGAAGGCGCGTCTGCGTGAAGCGTGATGAGGTAGGGTCGCGTCGTTTTCGGATTGGCAAACTCAAAATCGAAATTCCCCAGCACCTCGTTGTAATCCCGGTCGGAGAGGAAATACAGATAGTTGCCATCGGGATCGAAGTTGGGTCCTACGCTGTTGACCAGATCGCTGGTAACAGGTGTGATTTTCTTATCGGCGGTCGAGTAGAGATACACAATGCTCAGTCCGCTCTGTTCCTGCTTGTCATAAGCCAGCCATTTGCCGTCGGGCGACCAGGAGTAGTTGGTAATCTCCGCGTATTTGCCGCGATCCACTTCGACCGGCTTCTTGTCCTCCTTTCCGGAATTGACATCGACGTACCACAGGCGAAGATCTTTATCGGCCCAGGCTATTTTCTTGCTGTCTGGCGACCATGCCGGCGTGAACTTAAAACCCTTGTAGCCGCTGGTGATTTGTTGCTCTTTGTCCTTGCCCCGCTCTTTTTCTCGCGCCACTTCCTTGGCGGTGGCTTCCTTGTCTTTTTCTTTTTCTTTTTCTTTATCTCTGTCACTGGCTTCGTTCTCTTTGCCTAACTCGACATTGCCCATCCCGTCCTGGGGAGTGATGTAGATTTCGTCTTCGCCGGTGCGGTCGGAAACAAACGCGATCCAGCGGCCGTCGGGAGACCACGCAACTTCTTTTTCCCGAATGCCAGGGGTGCGGGTCAGGTTGCGGATAGCGCCTTCTTTCGCGGGCACAGTGAAGACATCGCCGCGCGCCGCAAACACTGCGCGCTTCCCGTCAGGAGCAATATCCATGTCGGTGATGTTTTTGCTCACGTTGGCCCAGCGCTTCATCGTCAAGTCGCGTTCGCCGGGAAGAGTGATGGTGAGCTTGTTCGCCTGCCGCGTGGCCAGGTCCAGCACATAGAGATAGCCGCCGTTCTCGAAAATGATGGAAGCATCGCCCAGGTTGGGCCACATCACGTCAAAGTCGGTGAAGTGAGTGACCTGCTCGACCTGCTTCGTCCCCAGGTCATATGCGTAGACGTTAAACCGATGCTCCGCGCCGCGGTCGGACGTGAAGTACACCGTGTTGCCATGCCACATCGGAAACGTATCGCTGTAATCGGTATGCGGAATCTTCTCCTCGAGGACATTATTCTTGATGTCGTAGATATAAATGTCCTGCGCGAGGCCGCCGGTGTAGCGCTTCCAGGTACGAAAATTGCGGAAGATGCGGTTGTAAGCGATCTTGGTGCCATCCGCATTAAATGAAGTGAGCCCGCCCTGGTCCAGGGGCAGAGGCTCCGGCAGTCCGCCATCAACCGAGACTGTGAACTGCCCCTTGACCCAGCCATTGGAGGCGTCGCGGCGCGAAAGGAAAACAATGCGCTTGCTGTCGGGCGTCCATGTGACTACCTCGTTGTGAATGCCCATGCGGTCGCTGAGCGGTTGCGCGCCGCCCTCGTAGAACGTGAGTTGGCGCGGCTGACTTCCTTCCGAACTCATCACGTAGACATTGAAATTGCCGTCGTACTGGCCCGTGAATGCGATCCATTTCCCATCCGGCGAAAACTTCGGAAACAGTTCGCGTCCCGGATGAGTGGTGATGCGGTGAGCAGCCCCGCCGCTGGCTGAATCAAGCCATATATCCCCTCCATAGACGAACGCGATCTTGTCCCCATGAATGTCAGGGAAGCGCATCAAACGCCCTTCCGGCTGTTGCGAAAAGGAAAAAACAGCAACGAAAATGAAAAAGATGGCGGTGGCAGCGCAGCGGCGAAAAAGCGACATTCCAGCGTCCTCCTTGAGAACCGACCAGCGGTGAGAATTCGCGCCGGAGAAACCAACAATTCTAGCAAGTTGTGAGCGTCACGGCGCGGAGTTTCAGCCCGGTCACGGCGAAAGCAAGCCGGAACCGCACTTCACTTGGACGTAGAACGGGAAAGAAGGTCAGTGGAAAATCAGAATCGCATCGATCCGGGCCTAGCGGAAGCGCCGGATAAACAGCGTGTGCCGCTCCGAGCGGTAGAATCCAACGCCGTAGATAGTGGCCTTGCCATTAGTCGAGTAGATCACCTGGCGAATGCGCAGCAGCGGCGCACCGCGGTGCAGCCCGAGCAACTCGGCGATATTCGTATCGGCCGCGGTCGCGTCAATTTCTTCGTCGGCGTAAGCCAGCTCCACGCCGTACTCGTGCTTCAGCGCTCCAAACAGGGAGCTTCTTCCCAGCGGCGCCCGTACCAGGTCGGAATATTCCGCCGCCGGCAAATAACAGGTTTCCAGAGCGAACGGTTCTTCGCCGGTCAGGCGAAGACGTTCGATCTTGACCATGCGGCTGGTCGCCGGCAAGCCCAGGCGCGCCGCCACTTCCTGCTCGTCATCGATCACCTTGGCCAGCAGCACGCGTGAACTGGGGGCCAGGCCACGGCTGTTCATGTGCTCGGTGTAACTCATGAGCTTGTTGAAATGTATTTTCGGCGACGCGACGAACGTGCCCGCTCCCCGCCTCCGCTCTACGATCCCTTCCCGCTCCAGTCCGGCCAGAGCATGGCGGGCGGTCATCAGGCTCACTTTGTGCGCCTTGGCGAGTTCCCGCTCCGAGGCAACAGCGTCCCCCGGCCTCAGCTGATCCGTCTCGATACGTTTGCGGATCGAGTTCTGGATCTTCTTGTAAACCGGCGTTCCGTTGTTGTGATTTCCTGTCATAAAAATCGATTTACTACCCTACCGTGACATCCGAGCCGGGACAATTGCGTTGCGTGGTGCCACTGCTTTCGTCCTGCGACTCGATATGCTCCTGTGCTATATAGCGTATTCGGAGCGCCATGTAAAGCGAAAAACCTATATAATGGTCAGAATATGCCAATTTGACTCTTCGCCCAATGCTATAGAGCATAAGTTTTCGCCTTCTGCTGCGGACAGAACAGTCTTTTGCGCGCCGCGCGTGAGAAACGCTGATTTTACGGGCCTTCTAGGGCCTCTTGATCCAGGCGCGGGATCGGTGGCCTCCTCTGAAGCGGAACCGTAAATCCAGGCGGACCCCGGAAGTGATATAGAGCGATCCGAGGGACGCCGTAAGAAGTTTTTCACAGCCCCCCGCATTTTTTTCTTGACCATGGGACATCATGTGCTATATAGCATAATCGATTCACATTAGGGCTCGTCTGTAACGCCCAGTTGGAAGTGCTTGAGGAGGCGCTGTGATGATTCAATCGACATACGGAACCCGTAAAGACATAACGAAGCGCGGAACAGTGCAGTCGCTGTTCACATTCCTAGCGGTCTGCGCAGTCATACTCAGCTTATCAATGGTTGGTCGCGCGCAAGAGTTGGCGGCTACGCTCACCGGTACGGTCACCGACCCCAGCGGCGCTGTCGTCGCCGGCGCCACCGTCTCGGTTCACAGCGATGCCACCGGTGCTGACGTCCGCACCGTGACCACCAGTGGCACCGGGAACTTCAATATCACGAATCTGCCTGCGGGCCGTTACACGGTCACCGTGAAGGAAAGCGGATTCCAAGCCTTCGTGGCCAAAGACGTCGTCCTGAACGTTGCCGAAAAGCACACCCTCGATGTTGCGTTAGTCACCGGCAAGGTGACCGAAACCCTCGAGGTGACGGCAGAAAACACTCCGATCCAAACCACCACCGCGGAACAATCCGGAACGGTCACGGGCGACCAGGTCACCCAGTTGGCCTTGAACAACCGCAACTTCGAACAACTTGTACTACTGCAGCCGGGAGTGGCCAACCAGTTGGGCGATGAGCCGGGATTCGGGTTATCCAGCAACACTGCGATTGCCATCAATGGGGCGCGCATGGGCGCGAACAACTGGACGGTCGACGGCGCCGACATCAACGACAGCGGCTCCAACGGGACTCTGCTCAATACGCCAAGCATCGACGCCATCCAGGAATTTACCCTGGAGCGCAGCAACTACGATGCATCCTTCGGGCGCAGCGGCGGCGGCCAGGTCGTGGTCGCAACCAAGGCGGGAACGAATCGATTCCACGGCAGCGCCTACGAGTTCAACCGCAACAACTATTACAACGCGAATACCTTTGAGAACCGGCAATCCATCGACACGGCGATCGCCGGGGGAGCTACTCCCTCTGCAGCGTACGCGGCGAACGAGGTCCCGATCGAGCGCTACAACGATTGGGGCTTCACCATCGGTGGTCCCCTCGAGATCCCCAAGCTTTACCAGCCAACCAAGAATCAGACTTACTTCTTCTGGTCGGAGGAGTGGCGTCACTCAAGCCTTCCCGGCAGCACGGAAATCAACGTGCCCACCGCGGGGCAACTTGGCGGTGTGTTCCCGTGGATCCTCGATACCACACCAAACACGCCCAATTTAAATCTCTACGTAAATCAAGTTGCGGTTTTTTCGCCCACTCTTCCGGCTGGTTGTGTCACCAGCACCGCCGCCGGTACCACCTCGCCAACCCCCCAAACTTCGACGATTAGTTTGGCCAGCGGTTGCGCCAGCCAAAATTCGCTTGCCTATCTAAACGCGTTCATGGTGCCCAACCCGCCCAATGTGGGTACTAACTTGTTGGATGAGAGTTACAGCGAGTTGAACAACTTCCGCCAGGACATCATCCGCCTCGACCAGAACGCTGGTGACAAAGTCCGAGTGTATGCCCGTTACATGCAAGACAGCGTTCCTGAGAACTTTCCCTTCGGGCTCTGGGGTACGGCAAACTATCCTGGAGCAGACGCGATCTCGCTCAACGCGCCGGGCCGCAATCTTGTTGTGAATGCTACTGCCAGCATCTCCCCGAGAGTAGTGAACGAAGTCGAATTCGGCGATTCCTGGGGAGCAATCAACGCTGGGCTGAGCGGCTTCGCGAACTCGCCATCCTTTACCAGCCAGCTCACCGGCAAGACTGCCTACCAGGATCCCTATGGACGCGCCCCCAACGTTGAGATCTCCGGGTACACGGGGCTGACCAACGGGAATGGCCCCTACTTCGAGAGAAACGTCGACAAGAACATCTTCGACAACCTGTCGATCCAGCACGGGAACCACACCTTCCGCACCGGGGTCACCGCGATGTGGATGACGAAGACAGAGAACGCCACCAGCGGTGAGGCCACATTCAACTTCGGAAGCGGCGTTAACGGCAATGATCCTTTCGCCAACTTCCTGCTAGGACAAGCGGACAGCTACTCGCAACCGAGCAAGGATACGGTTCCCGATCTTCACTATACGAACTTCGAATTCTATGTGCAGGACGATTGGAAAGTGACACGGCGCCTGACCGTAAATCTTGGCGTCCGCTACAGCTACTTCCCGTCGCCCACCGACGCCAAAGACACTCTGCTCAACTTTGATCCCCTCGCTTACAATGCGGGCAATGCTCCCACGATTGTGACCTCGACAGGAGCCCCCAATGGAGAATTTGCAAGCGGCAACGCAGCAATCTACGCCAATGGCTTGATTTTTCCCACTGGTGGAACCTGCTCGGCTGCCACAGCGATTGCGCCTTTGGCGACTTGCTCTCCCTACGGCGCCCGGATCAATCCCAGTTCGAACAATAACTGGGGCCCGAGACTCGGTCTTGCATATGATCCATTCGGAAACGGAAAGTGGGCTTTCCGCGCGGGATACGGTGTTTTCTACGACCGCACCCTCAACGGTATCTGGGAGCAGAACGCTTTTTCGGATCCTCCGCTGGTCCAGACTACAACCGTTACCAACAATGGAACGTCAAGCCTGAACCTGTTCGACAACTATCAGGTCGGCTCGGCCCCGCCAGCCCCACTCGGCCCGAGCGGTCTGACCACAACCGGAGCTGGCTCTCCTGGCCACGCGCCGACCTTCACACCGCCTAGTTATCAGGACTACAACATCTCGGTGCAACATGAAGTCATGCCGAACACAGTAGCGGAGATCGCCTACGTCGGCACCAAGGGAACCCATCTGCTGGGCGACATTAATTACAATCAACCCACACTGGCGGCGCGTTTGGCGAATCCTGGGATAGGTGTCAACGCTATCGAGCCGTTTCTTGGTTATGGCGGCATCACCGCTCGCGATCCCGTCTTCACCAGCAACTACAATTCACTGCAAGCCACGATCAATCGACGGCTCAGCCATGGGTTGCAGGTGGGACTTGCATACACATGGTCGAAGCTGCTCACCACTAACCCCGTTGACCGCGGCTGGGAGACCCAGGACACCTACGACCTGAAGCAAAGCTACGGTTTGTCAAGCACGAACACGCCACAAATGCTGTCTCTCAACTACGTCTACGAGGAGCCGTTCTTTAAGCAGCAGCGCGGCTTAGGATGGTTGCTGGGAGGCTGGGAGCTCTCCGGTATCATCACCGTCCAGTCTGGACAGTCTCTGACCATAACCCAGGCGAACGACCCGTGGAGCCTGCCGACGCAAACCACATCAAACCAGGCGTGTACGATAACCGCGGGCCCGCCCCCGGTTACGTCTTGTCCGGTCTATCCTGGCGGCATGGGTGTCGGCAATCCCAGGCCCAATCGAATCGGTAGTTCCGGGGGTCCAAAAACCCCTGGGGAGTACTTCAACACCGCGGCGTTTTCCGATGCAGTAGGAGAGTTCGGCAACGCAGCTCCCGGCTCAGTGCTTGGACCGGGCTACCAGCGCTGGGACACGTCACTGTTTAAAAATGTGAAATTTGGCGAACGGGCCACCTTGCAGCTTCGACTGGAAACGTTTAACACCTTCAATCACGGCAGTCCCGCAACGGTCGACACGGGCAGCGACGACGGATCCTTCGGACAGGTCACCAGTTATCACATTCCCCGCAACGTTCAGATCGGAGCCAAGTTCAACTTCTAACCTTCACTTACTCATCCACCACAAAGCGCACGCCACGGCGTGCGCTTTGTGTTTTCCCTAAACTGCCTCGGAAGCATCAGCTAGCTTCGCTAGCGCTCACTTCACTGGCTTTCATTCTTCTTGATCGCCTCGGTCCTGCCCTTCTCCTGAATCTCGACTGACAATTTCTGCTCCTTCGCACCTTCGGCAGTTTGTCCGAGTTGCCGCAACGCTGTGCCCAGAACGAAATGTGCCTGGAAGTAGTTGGGATCGGTCTGGATCGCTTTGCGCAGCGTCTCAACGGCCGCGTGAGGATGGTTCAACCCGAGTTCCGTTCTCCCCAGGAAAAATAGCGCCTCGGTGTAACGGGGATTCGCCGCAATGGCCGCTCGAAAATGCGACTCGGCTTCTTCGAGCTGGGACTTATCAAAAAGTATTTGTCCTAGAATGCAATTCGAAACCGGATCGCTCGGAAAGCGTTGTAATTCTGCGCGGAACTCCTTCTCTGCAAGGTCGTTCTCGCCTTCCCGCCAATACTGGAATCCCAGGCCGGAGTGCGCCCCCATGAAGTTCGGATCGGCGGCGATCGCGGCTTGATACTCTTTGATGGCCTCCGGCCGATTCGACATTTCGTCATAGGCGGTGCCCATCATGACGTGAGCTGGCGCCGAGTTTGGATTTATCTGCATGATGCGGGCGAATACGCCGGTAAGTGCTTTGTAATCCTTCATTCGCAGGTACGCCTTGCCGAGCATGTCGAGCGTCTCCAGATCGGAGGGCTGCGTCTGGTTAGCACGTTCCAGATATTTGGCGGCTTCCGGGTAGCGATCCAGAGCAAACAGGGAAAAGCCAGCTAAGTCGAGAACCTGAAAATCGGTTGGATACGCCACCGCCATGGGTTGCAGCAGGCTCCACGCGGAACGGTAATGCTGGGCTTTGAAGTATGCGATGGCAAGATTGCGCTTGGTCGCGGCATCGCCAGGACGCACTTTCAGCGCCTTTTCGTAGAGAGGAATCGCCTCCGCGGGTTTCCCCTCATGCGATAGAACAATGCCCAGGTTATTCAATGCGGCAAGAGAATGCGGATCAATGGCCAACGCCTGCCGCAAGGCCTCAGCGGCAGCGGGCAGTTCGCCCTTGTGCATCGCTTCCGCAGCGCGTTCGAGGTCTGAGTGCAGCTGCGCCCCGGCGCTTTTCGGGGGCGGAGCGCCGGGTGGGGATCCGGTCTGGGCGGCGAGGTAGGATGCAAGCAGCAGCCAGAGCATCGGCAGCCTCAGCAGGAGGATGCTGGTCATCCGCCGAAAACGGATTTGCACACTCATAGACCAGATTTTAACCTACCGGGTCGACGCGACTTGATGTCATGGGTCGCTTTCTGATGTCGAGCGACAAGAGTTGACCCGTAAGTTGTTGAAATTATCTGTAAGTTATTGAGTCTTGGTGTAAGTAGTTGAAAACAGGCAAATGCCATCCAGGATGCTCCAGGACGCGCGCGAAACTCGCGGATGGGGTTTTCCCTGTCCCGGCCCCCGATCGTCGAAATTAGGGCCGTTTCCGGCTCAGGAAATGGCATTCCACAGACGAGCCGGGGTTGCCGATTTCGGATCGGCTCGGTGCAGGCGAATGACTCTTCGTCTCTCCCACAGCTTAGCTAGGAGATAATGTGCCTAAGACGAGGAATGACTCGACCACATAGTTGGCCGTAGCTTGCGGATCTTGACTTGCAGGTTCTTAACCTGCAGGTCCAGCAAACAGCAGCAGATTCCCATCTGGATCTTTGACGACGAAAGTTTTGGCGCCCCAAGGCTGCTTTTTCAGTGTCTGGTGAAAGGCAACACCGGCGGACTGAAACTCAAGAAACAGCAGCTTGATCTCGTCCGCGGTAGCGACGGTCATCGATACTGACAACAGCGACGCTGACAACGGTTCTTCCCGCTCGCGAACCGCCGCGTCGATTACTGGTCGCTCGACATGCCTTAGCTCGACATACCTTAGCTCGACATACCTAAGATTGAGACGCGCCGCGTCGCGCCGCACCTGCGCATAGTAGGGAGGTTTACCGTAAGTGAATACGAGCGAAAAGCCTAACTTCTCACGGAAAAATTCGCATGATCGCTTGATATCGGTGACGAGCAGTTGCGGCTCTGCACCGACGATCGTTGCTTTGGACGGCGATGATTTCACCTTGGGCGATGTGGTGGACAGTCCAGTCTTCAGGGCTTGCCAACTGTCGAAGCCTTGCTGTCTTGCGACCATCTCTTGCGCATCGGTGAGCTTAAAGCTCGCCGCAAGAATCTGAGAGTCGGACATATTCAGGAAACGAGGCAAATTCGCGCGGATTTGTGCGGCGACGGGATAGTGGCGCTCGCGATGCCACCGTAATATTTGCTTGGCTTGCTTTTTGAGATTTTCCAGATTGGGCATGTAGGCCTCCACGATGAGATCGTAGGTGGGCATTGCCCTTCGGCGACGTGCCGTTGCATCCTACATGCGCAGATTGCAGTATCTGCGACCGTGTCAGCGGTTGTCAATTTGAGAACGACGCCGCGCGATCCAGCCTGGACCAGGAAGTCAGGGGACGCGACCCGCGCGAAGCCTCGCGGCAGCGGCAAAGAAAAACGAGCAGTCCGCGGCGCGCTGACAGCCTGAGGTTCCTGATATTCTCTCTCAGATAAAACCTGGTCAGAATAAAACCCGGTCAGACAAAACCCGCGATGCCCACCACAATATTTACAAAAGCTAAACCTTCCGCAAGACTTCGCTTATGATTGCGATCGTGATGGGAGTGACCGGTTCTGGAAAGACGTCGGTCGGACGTCTGCTGGCCGAGCAACTGGGCTGGGAGTTTGCCGATGCCGACGATTTCCATCCACGAGCGAATGTGGAGAAGATTGCGCGCGGCATCCCGCTGAACGACGAAGACCGCGGGCCGTGGCTCGAGCGCTTGCGAATTCAAATCGCGAATTGGATTGCGAATGGCAAAAACGGCGTGCTGGCGTGTTCGGCGCTGAAACGAAGTTACCGGCACGAGTTGACCGTGGGACCTGAGGTCCGGTTTGTGTATTTGAAGGGAAGTCCTGAGCTGATCGCACAGCGCCTGCGGGCGCGGCGAGGACATTTTGCCGATGAAAAAATTCTGGCCAGCCAGTTTGCCGATCTGGAAGAACCAGAAACGGCGGTCACGGTCGACATCTCGCAGACTCCCGGGAAGATTGTCGCCGAAATTCGGGAAAGGCTTGGCTTGGCAGTGGCTAGTGATTAGTGATTAGTGGCCAGTAAAACCTGAGGCGGTTTTGCTTTGACTAGCCGCTGGCCACTGGCAGCTAGCCACTTTCGTCAAGAAAGGCTTGGCTTAGCGTAGAATCCTCGACGCAAGGCGATCGTCGTCTTCCGGAACACTTTTGCAAAGATCCTTGAATACATCTTTGAACACATCAGGAACATCGCTCCACCCCAGCCTCGAATCCGCGACCATCTCCCGCCTCATGTGGCGGCTGATGCCTTTCCTTTTTCTTCTGTACATCGTCGCTTATATGGACCGCATCAACGTGGGCTTTGCGGTGCTGCAGATGGGCGAGCCGCTTCATCTCACCGATCGCGTCAAGGGCGTCGCCTTCGGAATGTTTTTTGCCGGCTACTTCTTTTTCCAGGTTCCGAGCAATCTGGTGTTGGAGAAGGTTGGCGTGCGCCGCTGGATCTGCGGCCTGATGGTGGTGTGGGGCCTCATCTCCTGCTCGATGATTTTCATTCGCGGTCCGATCAGTTTCTACGTGCTGCGTTTTCTGTTGGGCGCGGCGGAAGCGGGATTCTTCCCGGGGATGATTCTTTACCTGAAGCACTGGTTCCCGGCGCGCGCGCGCGCCCGCGCCGTGGCCTGGTTTATGACCGCGAATCCGCTGGCCGGTGTGATTGGCAGTCCCGTTTCAGGCGCGCTGCTGGGGCTTCACGGCAAGGGACTGGCGGGATGGCAATGGCTATTTCTGATGGAAGGCACGCCCGCCATCGTGTTTGGAATCGCAGTCCTATGGATTCTGGCCGAGACTCCGCAGGACGCTCGCTGGCTGCGGGATGACGAACGCAAATGGCTGGTCGATGAGTTGCGCATCGAGGAGCAGGCCGACTCTTCTCGTCGAGGAGATTTCTGGTCGGTCGCCGCGGACTGGCGAGTGTGGGTGCTCTCGCTGGTTTATTTCGGATTGCCGGCCTGCATGTATGGCGTCACAGCCTGGCTGCCGACCGCGATTCACGCCATGTCCGGACTCACGGATCAGATGATCGGCATTGTGGCGGCCATCCCGTACTTCGCAACTGCCGTTGCCATGGTGGTGGTGGGGCGGCACTCCGACCACTCGGGTGAACGGCGGTGGCACACGGCCGGGATGGCGTTCCTGGGGGCAGCGGCCCTGGGCATAGCGGCCTACAGCAGGGTGCCGTTTCTGGTGATCACGGGGATGAGCCTGGGAATGCTGGGAGCGCAATCGATGGCGGGGCCGTTCTGGGCGATGGCCACGTCGCGTACCGGCGGGGCGGCTGCTGTTTCGATTGCGATTATTAACTCGGTTGCTAACCTCGGCGGATACTTTGGCCCCTACATTATTGGGCTCGCGCGCTCGGCCAACGGCGGATTCGGTGGGCTCCTGCCGATCGGCGTGGTGCTGGCGGTGAGCGGGTGCCTGGCGCTGGTGGTTGGGGCCCGGCCAAAGCCGTCATCTGCGGCGCACGCGTCTGCGAACGGATAATGCCTCAAACTTGATGGCATTGTTTACAATAGGGGTTTCGTCTGCCCGACTATTCGGGCGCCCGTGCCTGGACGAACAGCAACTTTGGAACAGCCAAAACACAATTCCGGTAACTCTCCGAGCGTTTACTGGAGGGTGGAAGGCAGCCTGCTCGACCTCACCGTGGTTGCGCCGCTGGCGTTCTTTACGTGGAACGATCAGACCTTCAGCGGGCGGGTGCGTCGGCGCGGGCTGATCTTCCTGATGGCGCTGCTGCGTCCGTTTCTTTACGCGGCGAACCGGAAGTTTGCTACGCGCATGGTGCACACCGTGCTGCGCGGCGTGACTCGCGACCGTCTCGATCTGCTGGGAGAAGAATATTTCCAATACCGGCTGAAACCGCGGCTGAAGCCGGAAGGCGTGCAAAAGGTGCGAGAGCTTTTGACCTCTGGCGCCGACGTGGTGCTGGTCAGTCAGGGACTGGACCACGTGATGCGTCCTCTGGCGCGCTATTTGGGCGCGAAACATCTGGTGGCAAACCGCCTGGAGTTTCGCGATCGCGTGGCCACGGGCCGCCTGCTGGAGCCGGTGATTCGGCCGCGGGGAGTGTTTGCGCGACTGCGCGAACAACATCCAGATGGGCGCCGTGCGCCGAAGACTCTGGCGCGCCATCTGGGAATTTCGGTGGAAGTGTTGCGCGAGGCTGTGATTGGGGCGGACAGGGAAGTGCTGCCGCGAGAACTTCCGATCGTTAACTTTGACGGGCAAAGGCAGGCGGGCGGATTCTCGGTTCGTCGCGCTTTGCGCGGGAAACACGTGATGCTGATCGGCGTGACCGGCTTCATTGGGAAAGTGTGGCTGGCGAACACGCTGCTCGATCTGCCCGAGGTCGGACGAATCTACCTGCTCATCCGGCGGCAGAAATCGAATCCGGCCGAGCGGCGATTCGAGAAGATGGTGGAAGAGTCGCCGGTGTTCGATCCGCTCTTTGAACGTTATGGCGACGACCTGCCGCGGTTTCTGCGCGAAAAAGTCGAGGTACTCGAAGGCGACGTTACTCAGTCCGGCCTGGGCCTGAGCGCCGAACACGCGCGGCGCCTGCAGAAGGATCTGGACCTGATTATCAACAGTTCAGGCCTCACCGATTTCAATCCTGATCTTCGCGATGCGCTTACCACCAACACCGATGCGGCGATCAACATCGTCGAGTTCGTGCGCACCGCGGACCATGCGGGATTGCTCCATCTTTCTACCTGTTACATTGCCGGCGAGCAGGACGGCCGCGTGGGCGAGAAGTTGGTGCCGAACTATACTCCGCGGCACATTCCCGACTTCGACGCCGAACAGGAAGTGCGCAACCTGCATACGCTGATCCTGGAGACAGAATCGCAGGCGGAGGGAACTGACGTCAGCGAAAGTTTGAGAATGCAGGCGCTGGCCAAGGAACACGCCGCGAAACACCTGCAAGGCGCGGCGCTGGAGAACCAGATTCGCAAGAATCGGATCCGCTGGTTGAAAGCGTATCTCACGGAAATCGGAACGCGCCGGGCCAAGGAATTAGGCTGGCCCAACACCTACACGCTTACGAAAAGTTTGGCGGAGTCGCTGATCGTTAAGCATGGATCCGGTTTGCCGATTGCGGTGGTTCGTCCGGCGATCGTTGAGACTTCTGTGGCGAAGCCGTTCTGCGGGTGGAACGAGGGCATCAATACTTCGGCGTCGCTTTCTTATTTGCTGGGCACATACTTCCGGCAGTTGCCTTCAAACCAAAGCAAGCGGTTGGATATTATTCCCGTGGATGCGGTCTGTGACGGAATGATGCTGATCGCCGCGGCGATCATTGAGCGGAGGCATGACCGTCTCTACCAGCTTGCGACCTCGGTCACAAATCCTTGCGACATGGGACGCTCGATTGAACTGACATCGCTCGCGCACCGCAAGCATTATCGCGCGCAGGAGGGACTGGAATCCTGGCTGCGGCTGCGGTTTGATGCGATTCCGGTTTCGAAGACGCGGTACAACCGCATGTCTGCGCCGGCGCAGCGGGCCATTGTGAAATCCATTCAGCGCATCATGTCGCCGCTACCTTTGAAGCGGGCGCCGCTGGCGAAGACCGAGCGGAATCTGGAGCGGCTGGAGAAGTTGATCGAACTGTTCGAGCCTTTCATTCTTCTGAATGAACATGATTTTGCCGCCGACAATATCGAGAAGCTATCGCATGCGCTGCTGCCGGAAGAGCAGCAACAATTCGGCTACCATACGCGCGACCTTGACTGGTGGGAATATTGGATCAACGTGCATATTCCCGCGCTGCGGCGGTGGACGTATCCGCTGATCGAAGGGCGTCCGCTCGAAGCCAGGCCCGCGCGCAACTTCCAACTTGCATCCGCCGCCGGAGAAAACGGCGAGACCGTGAAAACCGGGACTAACGGAGTGACGTGGCGATATTCCTGACCGGGTCGACCGGATACATCGGCGCACATGTGGCTGCGAATCTGCTGGACGGGCATGGCGCCTCCCTGAATGTGCTGGTGCGGGCGCGCGATCCGCGTGAAGCGCAGGTGCGCCTGTGGAACGCCATGCAGTTGCATTTGGATTTCCCGCGCTTCTACGAATATCTGCAGACGCGAGTGCGAGTATTTTGCGGCGATCTGACTTCTCCCGGGTTTGGACTGGGGCGCGACGAGTATGACCGGTTGGTGCACACCACCGATTCCGTGATCCATTGTGCCGCTTCACTCAATCGCAAGTCGGAGAAAAGCTGCCTGAATGTGAACCTGCGCGGCACGCTCGAAGTGCTGACGTTGGCGCGCCACGCCGAGCACTATCATGGATTGCGGCGTTTCAGCCAGGTGAGCACGGTGGCGGTTGCGGGCCGGCGCAATCATGAAGTCGTGACGGAAGATCATTCCATCGAGTGGGACCGGTCGGACTACGACCCTTACGCGCGGACGAAGAAATTTTGCGAGCACATGATGCGTATGCTGCTGCCGGATACGCCGAAGACCGTTTTTCGTCCCAGCATCGTGCTGGGCGACAGCCGGTACGCGGAAACCACGCAGTTCGATATGGTACGGTCGTTCGTTTTTCTGGCCGGGCTGCCCGCGCTGCCGTTTCGCCCCACGGATAAAATCGACATCGTGAATGTGGATTTCGTCGCCGACGCGATTGCGACGCTGCACCAGAAAGATCAACCGCGGCACGACATCTACCATCTTTCGTCAGGCCTGGAGTCGCAAACTTTTCGGCAGCTGACCAGCGCGCTGGCGGCGGCGCAAAACAAGCGCGGGCCAGTGTTTCTGCCTTTCCTGGAAAAGCCGTTCGCTGCCACCGTAAACTGTCTCTCCAATCGGAAAGGACCCGTGGGCCGCGGCGCGGCGCTGATGAAGGTATTCATGCCCTACCTGGTGTGGAACACGGTGTTCGACAACACGCGCGTGACTACGGAATTAGGGCGCAAGCCGGTTCCGTTCTCTCGCTATAGCTATCCGCTAATGAAATTCAGTCGCGAAAATCAGTTCGAGTACCGCTACAAGCCGTGGCCGTCGGCTGTGGGAGGAACCGCGGCATGATGGATTTCGTTCTGGAAGCGTGGGTAAGCTCCTCCATCGAGCGCGCCAAGGCCAGCTGGATGCTCGGCGCCGGAACGCCCTGGAAGCCGGGCGAGAAACTGAAGCTTCTGTTCGCCGGTTATAACGGCACGCGCAACACGGGCTCCGATGTGCGTCCCGAGGAGACGTTGCGCCAGCTGCGGCACATCATGGGCGCCGAGAACGTCGAGTTCAGCGCCATGTCCCAGAACTTCGATTTGACGCGAGGCTATTTCGCGGGCGCCGAGCAGGTGCATCTTCCGGATGTGTTTCCGCCGTTCCTGTCGCGCGAAATTCCCAAGCACCACGGCGTGGTTGTGGTCGAAGGTTCAGCCTTCAAAAGTAAATTCGCGAATGCCCTGACCACGATGATTATTGGTTCGTTGGGAATGGCGGCGGCGCAGAACAAACTGGCAGTCGGCTATGGGTCCGAAGCGGGACATATGGATCCGCTGGTCGCGAACATGTGTGCGCGTTACTGCAAGAGTTCGTTGATCATTACGCGCAACGAAGAATCACGCACGGTGCTGCGCAAGCTCGGGGTACCTACGGAACTTGGAACCGATACGGCCTGGACCTTTGAGCCGCTGCCTCCGGAGTATGGTCGGAAAGCCTTGACCGACGCGGGGTGGGACGGGAAGACGCCAGTCTTGATTGTGTGCCCGATTAATCCGTTCTGGTGGCCGGTGAAGCCTTCGCTGGTGAAATATGCCGCGCGCTCGGTGACCGGCGCGTACAAAGACAGTCATTACCGGACCGTATACTTTCACAAGTCGGGCCACGACGTGGACGCGGCTTTCGAGAATTACCTGACTGCAATTGCGAATGCGGTGGGCGCGTTCCGGCAGCGGCGCAAAGTGTTCACGGTTCTGGCCGCCACCGAGGCGCTTGATGCCCGCGCCTGCCGGCGCATTGCCGAAAAGCTGGGCGGCGGGGTGCCCGTATTCACCTCCGAGGAACATGACATGTACCAGATGGTGAGCATCCTGAGGGTGGGGCACATGATGGCGTCGTCGCGATTCCACGGAATAGTCACGTCGATGCCGGCGCTGGTGCCTTCCGCGGGAATCACCATGGATGAGCGGATTCGGAATCTCATGCGCGAGCGCGGACATCAGGATCTGCTGATGAATGTGGACGATCCTGACCTCGAGCCGAAACTGCTGGCGGCTTTGGAGAAGCTGGCAACGGAAAGCGAGCGCATTGCCGACGGGATTGGGCGCACCGTGGTGAAGAATCTGAAAGTAATGGCGCGCATGGGCGTCTACTTTGAGGAAGAAGTGCGGCGGCGCTATCCCGAGTTTCCCACTCGCAAGGGCGAGTGGAGCTGGGAAGATTACCTGCCGCCAATCAGTCCGTCGCTGCGGCAGTTAGCCACGAGTTATAGCTGACATCTGCCAAGGTTGGAGTTAACCAGAGTTAAACACTATGCCCTTTGTAGGGGACATATTCTCGCAACTGAAAGTGGCGGCGGACACCGTGATCCTGCGGGAAATCCGCGACGGCCAAGTCACAGGCGTGACCGGGGACGCCCTACTGGAGTTGATTCGCAAGGCGCGAACTTTTCTGGCGTCGAAGGGAGTGAAGAAGGGCGACCGCTGCGGCTTGCTGGCACCGAACAGCGTCCGCTGGGTTGCGATGGATCTCGCCATCATGGCGGAGGGGTTGATCGCCGTCCCGCTGTACGCGCGCCAGGCTCCGGCGGAACTGGTTGCGATGATGAAAGACTGCACGCCGTCGCTGGTGTGTTGCGGAGACGCGGCGTTGCGCGATCGGATCCAGCAAAGTTGTCCTGATGCTCCTCAGCATTTTTTGTTCGACGAAGTCTTTGCGGGAGTGGAAGGCGTCGCGCTCGAACGCTTGCAGGTGGGAGCGGATGAGCCGGTTACGATCATCTATACTTCGGGAACTTCGGGTGAAGCCAAGGGAGTGGTGCTTTCTGCGGCGAACGTAGGGTTCATGCTGGAACGAACCTCGGAACGGCTCGACGCCTTGATGAATGGGCAATCGGGCCAAGATCGAGCGGTTCGAGATCGAGCGGTTCAGGATCGAGTGTTTCACTATTTACCATTCAGTTTTGGTGCGTCGTGGATTGCGTTGCTCACGTTTCTGATGAGACGCAGCCTGCTCACGCTCAATACCGACCTCACGAAAATTGCGACCGATCTGCCCGCAGTCGCGCCTGATTATTTTCTGAACGTGCCGCAGTTACTGGAGCGGATGCGGCGCGGGATCGACGAGCAACTGGAAAAGGCCGGGGGCGTTGGGCTGGCGATTTACTCGCGAGCGAAAGCCGCGTGGGCGCGGCAGCAGGAGAAGCGTCCGACGTCTGGCGACGGAATGTGGCTGGGGCTGGCGAACACGCTGGTGTTTCCGAAGATTCGCGCCAGGATGGCTGGGGCCAACTTGAAGGCACTGATCTGCGGTTCAGCGCCGCTGAGCCCAGAAACGCAGATCTATTTCCGGATGCTCGGCATTCCTGTCCTGCAAGTGTACGGTTTGACGGAAACCACGGCGATCTGCACCATGGACGATCCTCAGCGCGTGGAGCCGGGCCGCGTAGGGCCTGCCATTTCTGGGATCGAGATGGGGCTGGGCGAGAACGAGGAGATGGTGGTGCGCGGGCCGAATGTTTTTTCGGGCTACTGGAACCGTCCGCAACAAACAGCGGAAGTGCTTCGCGACGGATGGTTCCATACCGGCGATCAGGGCGAGATGAATGCGTCCGGGAACTGGCGCATCGTGGGGCGAATCAAGAATCTGATTGTTCTGGGATCGGGGCACAAGATTTCGCCAGAGGCGGTCGAAGATGAGATTGCGCGCGCCTTGCCTGGAGCGCAACAGGTGGTTGTCATCGGTAACGGCCGCGGATATCTTTCTGCCATCGTCACCGGCGCCGTGACTCGACAACAGGTGCAAGGCGCGTTGGATGCTGTGAATCCGCAACTGCCGCATTACAAACAAGTGCGGGCTTTCTGTTTGCGAGCAGAGCCATTTTCGATCGACGAGGGCACGCTTACAGTCAACGGAAAGCTGAAACGTGACCTGATTGCGTCACGAATGAACCGGGAGATTGAGGAACTGTACCGCGCGGTGAAAACGGCATGAAGTCATCTCCTGCGGCCCAAGATGGCAAGGCGTTGTCGTGGCAGGTGAGGGAGGGCGTGATCGAACTTGCGCTTCACCGCGAGCCGTGCAACGAACTCGGTTCCCTGGCTCTCGATGAACTGGAAAAATTTGCCGGCGCGTTCGAGAGCCTTCAGCGCGAGGCTCACGCCCTCATCATTTATAGCGATCTGAAAGCCGGTTTCTGCGCGGGCGCCGATTTACGCGAGCTTTACCATCGATCGCAGGGGATGGACAAAACTGAGGCCGTAAGAGGGGTGCGCGATTTTCTGGAGCGCATTCACCGCGTGCTGAATCTGATTGATGCGGCGCCTTTAACCACCGTCGCCGCGGTACATGGAGTCACTTTCGGGGGAGGGTTTGAGCTGGCACTGGCTTGCGACTTGATCATAGCCGACAAGCTGGCGCGGTTCTGCTTTCCTGAATTGCGGTTGGGACTGATTCCGGGATTCGGCGGAATTCCGCGGCTGAAGCGGGATTTGGGCAATGCCGTGGTGCGGGATTTGTTGCTGACCGGCCGCAGTTTCAATGCGACCAAGGCGCAACAGATCGGGCTTGTAAGCCAGTTGGTGGCCGAAGGTGAGGCGCTGCGAGCGGCCCGGGCGACGGCGGCGCAGCTGGGAAAATTCGATCCCGATACTGCCGCGGCGGCAAAACGGTTCATCAAGCCGATTCCGCATGAGGAGTTGCGGCAGGAAATCGACCTCTTCTGTGAATTGTTTTCGCGACCGGCCGTGGAAGCCGGGTTAAGAAAGTTCGTCGAGAGCACGGAGGCGCAGCCCTACTTGCCGTAGCCGCATCGAGGCGCAACCAACATGAAAGCGAACGATATGCCCACTGCCGATCACACGCTCGACGAAATCCTTAACCTGGCGTCTGTCCATTTCAAAGTGCCGCGGGAGAAACTGAATCCCGACGATGACTTTTTCAAGGCGCTCGGCATTGACAGTCTGCAGACGCTCGATCTCCTCACCCGGCTGGAGCATCACTTTCATGTCGAGCTGCCGGACTATGAACTGCAGGGTGTAACTGACTTTCGCACGCTCGCGGGGAAGATTCAGGCGAGACTATAAGGACGCTTCTGTGCATGCAGGTAATGAACTGATAAACAAGGTTTAATTCGCGTGTTCGCGCCTCTGTGGTGAAATAACCCTGTTGATGCTTGATCTCCGACAATACACGTGCCTGGGCGCGGCCCTGCGCGATGCGCTGGACCGCTTTGCGAGCCAGGTGTGCCTGATCGAGGCGGACCGCGATCGCGAAAAAGTTCGGCTGACGTATTCCGATTTCAAGGAAATCGCGTTGCCCCTCACTCGCGCGCTGGAAGATGCGGATTTCGATCCCGGTGAGCGCGCCGCCATCATCATGACGAATCAGTCGAAGTGGCTGATCTCCGCGTACGCGGTTTTCCATTGCGGCGGCGTGCTGGTGCCACTCGATTACAAGCTGACTGCGGCCGAGCACTTGCAATTGTTGGCGCACTCGAAAGCGAAAGTGCTCGTTGTGGAGTATCACTTATGGCGGGCCATCATGCAGGCGCCGGAGTTCCACAGCATTGGCACGAAAATTGTTTTGGTCACGGAAGCGCCGTTGGGCGCCGATTTGGCGGGAGCGTTTCGCTGGGAGGATTTCAAGCGCAAGGGCGCGCCCGATTTCGTGATGCGGCAGAAAGATGACGTAGCCTGCATTGTGTATTCGTCGGGAACCGGCGGACGTCCCAAGGGTTGCGTTCTCACTCACGAGAATTATCTGGAACAGTGCAGCGCTTTGACCGCGTTGTACCCATTCTGGCCGGGCGTGCGCTACCTGAGTATTCTGCCCACCAACCACGCGATCGATTTCATGGTGGGGTTTATCGGACCTTTCGTGTGCGGGGCGTGCGTGGTGCATCTGCGGACTCTGCGTCCTGATTTCGTGCGTGACGCTTTTGTTCGCTACCGCATCACCTATGTTGCGCTCGTGCCCATGATCCTGAAGAATCTGGAGCGCGGATTGCGGGCGAAGTTCGACGAACTGCCGTCGTGGAAGAGGATGATCCTGAACCGAATGATCGGGCTAAACAAACTGCTGACGCGCCGCCGGCCGAAAATGAGGCTCAGCCGTGCGCTGCTCGGCCAGGTGCATCGTGGATTTGGAGGGGAGCTGCTGGCGCTGATTACGGGTGGCGCGTTCATGGAGCCCTCGACCATGCAATTTTTCTATGACCTCGGAATTCCTGTGGTCAACGGATACGGGCTTACGGAAGCTGGAACGGCGCTGACGCTTAACGACCTGAAGCCGTTCCGCGCGGACACTGTGGGCAAGCCGTTGCCCGGCGTCGAGCTGCGCATTTTAAATCCTGACAGCGAAGGTGTAGGCGAAGTGGCGGCGCGCAGCAAGACGGTGATGTCGCATTATCTGGACGATGCCGAGCTGACGCTGGAGACTATCGTCGAAGGCTGGCTGCTCACGGGGGATCTCGGGCGCTTTGACCGCAGCGGACATCTGCAACTGTTCGGGCGCAAGAAGAACATGATCGTTACCGAAGGCGGGAAGAATATTTATCCCGAAGATGTGGAGACGGTTTTCGACGGATTGCCGGTAAAGGAGTACTGCATTTTTGCGGCGAACTACGTCTGGCCAAAGAATGAGCTGGGAAGGGAAATGCTGGTGCTCGTGCTGCGGTTGGAGCCGAACCAGCGCTTCGACAGCAAACTGCTGGAGGAAATGGGCGTGCGCAACCGGCGCTTGCCCGATTTCAAGCGGGTGGGCGCATATCTGGTGTGGAACAAGGATTTTCCTCGAACTGCTTCCATGAAGGTGAAGCGCCAGGAACTGGCTGAAGATATTGGCAAGAGCGTGGAACGAAAAGCGATTGTGACTTTCTAGACGAAATCCACTTCGAACGAATCTGGTTAAACAAATCAGTGTGAGCGAATCTTTCCTGGCGATTGTGAATCCGGCTGCAGGCGGCGGGCGAAGCGCCAAAATGCTTGGTCCGGCGCTGCAGCGGCTGCGCGCCGGAGGCGTCGAGGTCGAAGTTGCCCAGACGAGCGCGCCCGGCGAAGCCACGCAGATCGCGCGCCAGGCCTATGGACGCGGCGTGCGGCAGTTCATCGCCGTGGGCGGCGACGGGACATCTTATGAAGTGGTGAACGGGCTATATCCTGAAGCTATTGCGGGTGAGCGGCCGACGCTGGCTTTCTTGCCGCTGGGAACGGGCAATTCTTTTCTGCGCGATTTCAGCGACCGCGGCGTGGAGCACGCCATCGAATCGATCCTGGCGCGGCGCAGCCAGCCCTGCGACGTGCTGCGATTGCGCCACCGCGAAGGCGTGATTCATTACATTAATCTGCTGAGCATGGGTTTCACCGCCGACGTTACCACACTGCGCGCGCGCCGCTTCAGCGGTTGGGGCGAGTTGGGCTATGTGATCTCGATTTTTCTGGCGTTGGCCCGCTTTCAACGCCGCCCATTTCCGCTGCGGCTGGAAGGCGAGAAAGAATTCGACCGTCGGCCTTGCTTGTTTCTTACCTTCAACAACAGCAAATACACCGGCGGGACCATGATGATTGCTCCCAAAGCCGAGATCAGCAGTGGGCTCATCGAATGCGTTCGGTGGGGTCCGATTGGGCGTTTGGGGCTGATTCGTAATCTGCCCGGACTCTATGACGGTTCTCACATCGAGCACCCCTTAGCCGAGCACAAAGCCGTGGGGCACGTGATGTTCGCGCTGGATGCGCCCGTCGACGTGATGGTGGATGGTGAAGTCCTCACTTTGCAATGTGAAGAACTGGATGTGCTGCCTGGTGCGCTCAACGTTCGTGCCTAGAAGGCCGCTAAAAAACTCATTTCGGCAGCCAAAAGCGATCCGCAGGCGCTGAAGCGCGGCTACTATTAAAGGGCTTAGCGGCACGAGTGAACTCGTGCCCTTCCCGAAATCAGCCCGAGGCGGTTTTTTTCAGCAGCCTGCTAGAGTTGGTTGCCTAAAACTGGTCGGATAGAAGTGCTGTCTGGAAATCTTTCAGCAAAACCGTGATATAAAAAACATCATGTCGGAAGAACGCAGAAAGCGTCAGCAGGAACGCGAAAGTGCCGGCCAGCCTAGCCCGACGTGGCGGAACGCTCTTGTATGGAGTGGAATCGTCGTGTTGTTGGTGGCCGCTTATTCCGCGGGCTGGTACCACAAGAATCATCGCTATGACCAGTTTGCAAAATGCCTCGCTTCCAAGAACGCCAAGATGTACGGCCTCTACTGGTGTCCGCATTGCCTGGATCAGAAGAAAATGTTCGGCAAATCATTTCAGTATGTGCCCTATGTGGAGTGCGCGATCAAGGGCTCGCACGGGATGGCGCCCGAATGCAAGGCCGCGGGCGCAGCTCATTTTCCCAGTTGGCAATTTAATGGCGGCCCGCTGCACGAGGGCGTTGAATCATTAGACGATCTGGGCGCGCAAACTGGGTGCAGGCCGTAGTGACAACCGCGGATAACTTGCAGGACGGGTCACCGGGGAGATCGCCGAACTTGAGTTCGCGTGTCCCAGGGAAAAGTGTGAACTACATTTTCTGGGTCATCGCGATTCTGTCGCTCGCAGGGATCGCTGTATCTGCGGTGTCGTTGCAACGCCATTACGCGAAGTCGGCTACCACTTATTGCGATTTCGGCGAGAAGTTCGATTGCGACATTGTGAATCGCAGCGAGTATTCCGAAGTGATGGGAATTCCAGTGGCCGCGATTGGCATTGTGGGATACGGAGCGTTGTTCGGGCTTTCTACCTTGTACAGGGCGCGCGCAAATACTCCGCTTCGTTTGTTGATTGCTGCGACCGCCGGATTAGTCTTTGCTTTGTACTTAACTTATGTCGAAGCCTACGTTTTGATGACTTGGTGCGTCCTGTGTTTGAGCTCGCTGGCGCTGATTTTTCTGATCACCGTGCTGGCCGGAATCGTCAAGCTGCAGGCGGCGAAGACTTCGTGATCTGTGGTTGAACAGTTTAACGAAACGGGTTTATCAGCGAACACTTTTCGGATGGTAGAGCTCTACAACGCAGAAAACGAGACGGTCAGCATGCCTGGAATTTTTCGTGGCGAGACGGCGACCGGCGATCTCCGCATTCACGAATTCAGCAGCCGCGTTTTTCGCAACACGCGGTTTCTGCGGGTGTGGCTGCCGCCGGGTTACGACGACTCCACGAACCAGGGCCGCCGTTACCCGATCCTTTACCTGAATGACGGACAGAATCTTTTCGAGCCTTCTACTGCGTTTGCCGGCGTGGACTGGCAAGTAGATGACACGGCCGACCGCCTGATTCGCGATGATGTTATTCCGCCAATGATCATCGTCGGCATCGACCACGCGGGGAAAGACCGCATCCGTGAATTCATGCCGCACCGTTCGCTGCATCCCGTGATGCTGCGCGTGCAGGGAACACGCTATCCCGATTTCCTGACCAAAGAAGTGATGCCGTTCGTCGCCCGCAACTATCGCCCAGCTACGGGACCGGAGAACACCGGGCTCGGCGGTTCGTCGCTCGGAGCGTTGATCGCGCTTTACACTACGATCGCGCGGCCCGGATTGATCGGGAGATTGCTGCTGGAGAGTCCTTCGCTATGGGCTTCCAACCGGCAGACCGTAAAGGAGAGTCGAGCCGAGAAGCGGTGGCCGGAGCGTGTGTTTCTTGCAACAGGTACCGCCGAAGCCGGAAGGAAAGGCAGAAATCAAAGCGTGGTCGACGATGTGCGCGAACTGGCGGGAATCCTGTGCCGGGCTGGACTAGACGAGCGGCGTCTGCGTCTGGTGATCGAAGATGGCGCCTCACACAACGAGTCGGCGTGGGCCCACCGCTTCCCGGAAGCGTTGGCATTCCTGTTCGGCAAGTAGGCACACGACAAGTATTCGTCCACGGGAACTGATTTCACAGTTCAACCTCACAGCTCGACCGCAACATTCCCCACGCGCTAATTCTCAGCATAAGGTACGAGCCTGGGCGGAGATTCATCGGCATAGAGCACCCAGGCGCGGCGATTCGAAAAATAGCGAAGCAGTTCCTGATTCTGTTGTTCGCCCATGTCCCGCGCCCACACCACCTTCGCGCCATCGATGTCGGCACGGTTGTAAACCCATTCGATGTGGGACCCGTGTTCCGGACCGTAGCGCACGATGATCAGGTGATCGCCAGGGGTTGATTCAAGCTGCCGCAGGATCGCCGCACGCTTCAGGTTTCCCCGCGGCCAGGGTTGCTCGATCGCAGTGCCGGTAGCCACGGCACAAAGTCGCAAGCAGACCATGGCGACGCAGATCGCAGGTACGGCCCGCACCAGCGCCGCGCCAACCGGCTTTCCTGACCAGCGCCACCAGCGCAGGTGCCGCATGCATTGCACGATGAGCAAAAAGAAAAGTCCGGTCGCGGCCGCTACGTAATGCGCTCCGGTCCAGGTTTCCAGGAGTATGCTGACGGCAACGAAGCCGGTGACCACGAGGGGAAACCTCATCCTGCGATCACGGAAGATGCAGGGAAAAGCAAGCAGCGGAATCGTTAATGCGGGGCCGGCGTAGAACTTCCACAACACATAGGCTTTGTAAAGCAAGCGGCGCACGAAACCGAACGGCGTCATGCCAGACAAGTAATCGTGGTATTCCCATCCCTGGTAAAAATCGCGCATCACCGCGTGGCGATAAAGTGGCTCGGGGCGCGCATGCTGCCAAATAAAGTAGGGAGCCATCGCGTAAGTTTGCCGATCGACCTGATACGGCATCACCAGCGGATGACCGGTGACTTGCCAGAAATAGTAGCCCATGGCCGCGCCGGTGACGGCAAGAATCAAAATCAGAGGCAACACCACGCGCCCCATGACGGCTGGTGCAGGTAGTTTTTTCTGCCGCGCCATCCAGAGCAACATCGCCGCGGCAATCGGTAAGCTGAAAACCAGGCCTTCATAAGGACGTGTGTTGGCCAATATTGCCAGGCCGATCCCCATTCCCGCGGCGTCGCGCAAACGCCCGTGGCGCTGGATGCGCGGCAGCGCGCCCAACACCAGCGCGCCGGCCAGCGCGGTCAGCGACCCTGCGAAATAGCTGTTCATCCAATAAAACAAAATTCCCATGCGCAACACTGCCAGCGCCGCTCCAAACAGCGCCCACGCCGGCGGAAGCCATGCCTGCAGCATCCAGCACAGCGCGGAACACATCAGCGCGGTCACCAGCAACTGGCCAATCCAGGGATGACCGAGCACCTGCCCAGCGGCCAGAATCAAACCCTGCGCCGGTGGATACATCGACATATAGGTCGGCTGCTGGATGATGTGAAAGCTCTCGAAGTGCTTCCACATTGGGTGCGTGGGATTGGTCAATCTTCCGTGCGCGAAAGTATCGGCGGCCAGCAGGAAACTGTATTCGTCATGCCACATGGGCTCGGGAACGCCCAACAATGGAATCAGGGCTACGCGAATCGCCAGCACAGACGCACCGCACAGCACAACCGAAAGAGTCTTGCGCCGGGCCAGGCTAGAGAAGGTTCGCGAAATCTGCTGGAAGCGGCGGGGTTCCGCGGAGGCGGAAGCTCTCCGTTGGAAAATGAATATCCAAGCGACAACGACAATCACTTGCAGCGCCTCAAAGATCAACAGCAGGTTCGGGGCCAGGCGGGAGTAGATTCTAACCAGAGCGTGCATGTCGGCGGATTCGATCAGCGGGTCCACTCTACGCTACTTTCCACGCAGCAAAAAAGACAGCAAAAAGCCCGGGACAAAATCCCGGGCTGAGACGCAGATCGCCAAGATCAAATCAGGATCGGATGTAGAAATCAACCTCCTGATATCCGCCTGCGATCGGGCCGCTCTTCAATTTATTTTCCGGCGGTTACTTTGTCGGCGACAATATCGAGCAAACCATCAGCCATCTCGATCATGTCGGGGCCCACGGTGCGGTTGGTCGCGATCGCTTCCTTCAGCGGGATGGAGATGATTTTGTTGGAGCGCAGTGCGGCCATCACGCCGAATTCGCCGCGATGCGCCATGTCGATCGCACCGATCCCGTACCGCGAAGCCAGCACCCGGTCGAACGCGCTCGGGGACCCTCCGCGCTGAATGTGGCCAAGCACAACTGCCCGCGTCTCGTAGCCGGTGCGCCGCTCGATTTCGCGCGCCAGAATGTTGGCAATTCCGCCCAGCTTGGCGTGCCCGAACTCGTCTTTGCCCATATCCTGCAGCACGGGCGCTCCATGTGTGGGGGTGTCCGCAGAAAACTTCGCGCCTTCCGCCACGACAACGATCGAAAAATATTTTCCGCGTTCGTGGCGCTGGCGAATCTGGTCGGCGACCTTGTCAATGTCAAAGGGGCGCTCGGGGATCAGAATCACGTCGGCGCCTCCCGCGATTCCGCTGTAAAGGGCGATCCAGCCCGCGTCGCGGCCCATCACTTCCACCACCATCACACGATTGTGAGCCTCGGCAGTGGTGTGCACGCGGTCAATGGCCTCGCAGACCACATTCACGGCCGTGTCGAACCCGAAGGTGTAATCCGTCCCGGCCAGATCGTTGTCGATGGTTTTGGGAACGCCGATCACTTTGACGCCGCGCTCGTAAAGTTTTTGGGCGACTGACAGCGTGTCATCGCCTCCGATCGCGATGAGCCCATCAATCTTGTGCTTTTCGATGGTGGCGACGCAGCGGTCGAGCCCGTCGGGCTTTTTGGAGGGATTGGTGCGCGAGGTGCGCAGGATGGTTCCGCCGCGCGGCAGAATGCCGCTCACCGCGTCGAGGTCGAGGACCATGCTCTTATCCTCGACCACGCCGCGCCAGCCCTCGAGAAAACCGACAAACTGGTCGCTGTAGTGGAAAGTTCCCTTGCGCACCACGGCGCGGATCACCGCATTCAGGCCGGGACAATCGCCTCCGCCGGTCAGTATGCCGATCTTCATTTTTCGCTCCTCTGCCAGGTGTGACATCAGACGGAAACCGGTGAATGAACCCCGGCGGAGGGGCAGTCCAAAGAAGGCCCCCAACGCGGGTTGGTAGTCGTTCGGAAGAAATAGATTATCACCAAAATAGCGTCAACCCAAACGGAGCCGGCGACAAGTAGTGTCTCAACTTTGGAGAGGCTGTTGGGAGGCCAATCGCCTCGGTTGCCTGGGCGAGCGAAGCTCGACGGCTTTTCATCACGGCCCGCTTTGCAGGATTGTGATTGCGCCGAAGCGCGAGATTCGCCACAATGCTCGACGGACCATACATCTGCCGACAATCTCTGCCAACAATGTCTGATCGAAAATGACGAAAGCCTTCTCGATTCTCGCCTGGGGGGCGGTTGCCGCGGTCGGGACGCTTGCCGTTTCCGTGGTGGCGGTACACCGCGGCGAACCCATTAACGCACTGTGGCTCGTAGTGGCAGCAACCTGCTGCTATGCGCTGGGATATCGCTTCTACAGCCGTTTTATTGCCGCCAAGGTTCTTGTTCTTGATCCGCTCCGGGCCACGCCGGCCGAGCGCCTGGAAAATGGCCGCGACTTTCTCGTTACTAACAAGTGGGTAGTGTTCGGCCATCACTTCGCCGCCATCGCCGGGCCCGGCCCGCTGGTGGGGCCGGTGCTCGCGGCGCAATTCGGATATTTGCCGGGAACGTTGTGGATTCTGGCCGGCGCCGTGTTCGCGGGCTGCGTGCAGGATTTCGTGATCCTGCTGTTTTCCGTGCGCCGCGATGGCAAATCGCTCACGGAAATGGCCAAAGAAGAAACCGGCCGCATCGGCGGCCTGGTCGCATATGCGGCGGTGATCGCGATTGTGATCATCCTGCTGGCAGTCGTGGCGCTGATCGTGGTGAATGCTCTGAAGTCGAGCCCGTGGGGAACTTTTACCGTCGGGATAACTATTCCCATCGCGCTGCTGATGGGGGTTTACCTGCGACGGATTCGCCCTGGCAAAGTGCTGGAAGTTTCTATTCTAGGTTTTGTTCTTGTAATGCTGGCGATTTGGGGTGGGCAGTGGGCATCGCAGAACGCCGCGTTGGCTGCCATCTTCACGCTCAGCGCCACCACGCTCGCGATTCTGATTATCGTTTACGGCTTTGCCGCGTCCGCCCTCCCGGTGTGGCTGTTGCTGGCTCCGCGCGATTACCTGAGTACGTTCGTAAAGCTGGGAACCATAGCGCTTTTGAGCGTCGGGATTGTTGTACTTCATCCTACGCTCCACATGCCCGCGTTCACTCGGTTCGTCGACGGCACGGGGCCGGTGTTTGCGGGCAAGATTTTTCCCTTCGCCTTCATCACCATCGCCTGCGGAGCAGTCAGCGGTTTCCATTCTCTGATTTCGAGCGGGACTACTCCCAAGCTCATCGCGCGCGAAACTCAGACTCGCATGGTCGGCTACGGCTCCATGATGTGCGAATCCGCCGTAGCCATCATGGCGGTGATTGCGGCTTGTGTGCTGCAGCCGGGGATTTATTTCGCCATCAACAGTCCCGCCAGCATTGTGGGCGCGGCGCCCGAGGCTGCAGCAAGCACGATCTCAGGCTGGGGCTTTCCCGTGACCGCTGCCGATATGCAAGCGCTCGCCCATGCGGTCGGGGAACAGACTCTCTACAACCGGACCGGGGGCGCGCCCGCCTTCGCTGTCGGTATGGCGCATATTTTTTCCAACACGCTCGGCGGCCAGGAAGTGATGGCTCTCTGGTATCACTTCGCCATCATGTTTGAAGCATTGTTCATACTGAGCATTCTCGATGCTGGCACGCGCGTGGCCCGCTTCATGCTGCAGGACGCATTCGGCCACGTCTACAAACCTCTGGGCCGCACCAGTTGGTATCCCTCGATTCTGGCGACCAGCGGGCTCGTCGTAGCGGGGTGGGGATATTTTCTCTGGCAGGGAGTGAAAGATCCGCTCGGCGGAATCAATTCCCTGTGGCCGCTGTTCGGCATCGCCAATCAATTGCTGGCGACCGTGGCCCTGTGCGTGGCGACGACGATCATTATCAAAATGCACCGCGCCAAATATTCGCTGGTGACGCTGGTGCCCCTGGCGTGGCTGGTGACGGTGACCTACACCGCATCGTGGTACAAAGTGCTCGATCCGAACCCGCGCATCGGTTTTCTGGCGCAGGCCCGGGCACTGGCCGCAGCTCCGGCAACGGGAGAAACCGGCAGACTAATCTTCAACAACCGGCTGGACGCTGCCGTCACGGCGATTCTCGTGGTCATGGTCAGTCTGGTGGTGATCGAGTCGGTTCGCGTGTGGGCCGGCATTCTGAGCGGAAAGAAAGCATCTCCGGTGCGGGAAGCGCCGTTTGTGATGACGCGATTGGCCGCGGGAGAAAACGCATGAAAGCTGGGTTGACAGAACTCCGCATGAAACAGGTACGAGATTTCGCCCGGATTTTCCTGGCGACGCTGCGCGAGATTTTCGATGAGGCGCCATACGCTCGCTTCCTGCAGCGGACGCAAGCCGCATCGTCGCCCCAGGCCTACGCCGCCTTCTGCCGCGAGCAGGAGCAGCGACACGCCCGCCGGCCGCGCTGCTGCTGAGAGCCCGCGAGCGTTGACCTTCCCGGCTCACAGCGGTGTGCGGGGCGAAGCTGTTACGACAAACCTGTTACGGCAAACCTGGAGTAAAATCTTTTCAGGTTCGTCACGCATCAGGTTCGTCCACAGAATGCGCGTCCTCGGAATCGATTGCGGCGGAGCGTACACCGGTTATGGTGTGGTTGAGATCCATACCGGCGGCCGGCTATCATGCCTGACGTGCGGCGCGATTAAACTTTCCACTCGCGAGGCACTGCCGCGCCGGTTGTCGCGAATATTTACGCAGCTGGGCGAGATCATTGCCGAGCACCAGCCCGATCAGGTTGCGATTGAAGATGTGTTCTACGCCTTGAATGTGAAGTCTGCTCTGAAGCTGGGGCAAGTGCGCGGAGTAGCCATGCTGGCCGCGGCGGCGGCTGGATTGGAAGTTGCCGAGTATTCTCCGCTGACCATAAAATCGTCGGTCGTAGGCTACGGCCGCGCGGAGAAGCAGCAGGTGCAGCACATGGTCACGCGCCTTCTGCAGCTTGCCGAGGCTCCCGAACCAATGGACGCTTCTGATGCTCTGGCCATCGCGATCTGCCATCTGCACACTGCGGCAACGCTAGCCCGGCAGCGCAGCATCAAGAAAGTAGCTACAGGCTGAAGAAGATGCTTTCCGCTTCGCGCTCCCAACCCAAACGTTTTCGTCGCCACCCGCTTCGGTTCCTGGCCATCTTGCCGGCCATCGCTCTGATCCTGTGCGCTGCCGCCCATGCCGCGGCGCCGGCCACCGTCACGTTCACCCTGGAGTTTCCTACCTCCGATCCCGATCGTTATACGATCTCGGTCACCTCCGACGGACACGGCAAGTACGAATGCTCAGCGAAGATCGCACCCGAATCCGACGACCGCGAAACCTACCAGGCGGAGTTTGATCTTTCTCCCGCCGGCCGTGCGCGCGTTTTCGATCTGGCTGCCCAGGCGCATTTCTTTGCGGGAAAGATCGACTCCGGAAACCGCAAGCTGGCCTTCACAGGGTCGAAAACCCTGGCCTACAAAGATGGCCAGCGCAGCACTTCGGCAAACTACAACTATTCCACCGTTCCAGCGGTGCAACAACTCACTGCCTTCTTTCAAAATCTGTCGGCGACACTGGAGTTCGGGCGGCATCTTGCCTACCTCCACCGTTACCAGAAGCTTGCGCTCGACGAGGAATTGAAGCACATGGAAGATCAGGCCCGGAGCAACGAATTGAGCGAACTGCAGGCGGTTCAACCGGTGCTGCAGCAGATTCTCGATGACGCATCCGTGATGAACGTGGTTCGCGCCCGGGCGGAGCGCCTGCTGGAAATGGGCAAGGCTACGGCGGCCCAATAGGGACCCCAAGCTCCCCGGCACCTGCTGGACGGCCCCGTCGGACAAGACTTCGTTTTTACAATCATTTACGCAAAATCGTGCTCTAATAGCCACAGCAATTGGGGGATGCAATGTCCAACCCTTCTTTCTCTGGATCGCGATCCGCTCTCTCTTTTCTCACCGCCATGGCTTGCGCGTTTTTTGCGTTGCCCGCCTTGGCTGGCTCGCAGGCACGCATCGTTCGCTTGAGCGACGTGCAGGGTTCGGTGCAAATCGACAAGAACACAGGTTTGGGTTTTGAAAATGCGTTTCTCAATCTTCCCGTCATGCAGGGCGCGCAACTGCGCACCCGCGGGAACGGTCGCGTCGAAATCGAATTTGAAGATGGCAGCACCATGCGCCTCGGCCCCAACACGGCGGTAGAGTTCAGCACTCTCGGCCTCACGGATGCCGGCCAAAAGCTTTCGGAAGTGAACCTGTCTGAAGGGCTGGCGTATGTGAACTGGCTGGGCAGCGACGACTTCACGTTGAACTTTTCTCGCGAGAAAGTCGCGCTCAATCACGCGGCGCACTTCCGTGTTGAGAGTTCGTCCGACCTCGCGAAGCTTGCCGTTTTTAAAGGTGATGTCGTCGTCGAAGGTCCTTCCGGCAAACAGACCGTAAGCAAGAAGCAAATGGCGAAGTTCGACGTCAGCGATCAGGATCAATTCACTCTGGCCAAGGCGATTGACGAAGCCCCGCTCGATTCCTGGGATCGGGAGTCGATTCAATATCACGATCAATACGCGCGCAACAATTCGCCGGTTTCCGGCTACGGCGCCAGCGATCTGGGCTATTACGGCAACTACACCTCGGTCCCCGGCTACGGCACGATGTGGCAGCCCTTCTTTACCGGCGTCGGCTGGGACCCGTTTATGGACGGAGCGTGGTCGTGGTATCCCGGCTACGGCTCGATGTTCGTCTCGGCGTATCCCTGGGGCTGGATGCCCTACCGTTACGGTAACTGGATGTTTATCCCCCCAATGGGCTGGATGTGGCAGCCCGGCGCCCTTACCACGTGGAACGTGTTGCCGCGCATCGCAGGCCCGCTGCCCGCTACCTTCCATACGCCAGTGGCTCCAGTAGGGACCGTGAAGACCGTCGTAGTCGGTAAAGGTGGTCCGGTGTTTTCGTCGCCTTCGGCATTCCGGATGGTGGTGAGAAACGGATCAGCGGGCATGGGAATTCCTCGCGGCTCGCTCGATGGTCTGAAGAGTCTTAACCACCAAGTGGCGAAGTCGGGTTCGGTGGAAGTGCACTCAACTCCACGGTTCGCCGCGAGCGCTCCCAGCAGTGGTTTTTCTGCCTTTGGCGGACAGCCATCCAGCGCGAGTTCTTCCTCGATAGGCCACACTTCAAGCGGCAGTTCCGGCGGACACGCATCGGGCGGCCACCACTAGAACTCCCGAAAGTTCGAAAAACAGAGGGCGGCCAACTGGCCGCCCATTTTTCTGCTCAGGAAATCGCCGCGAGTTCTCACTTGTCAGCTAACCTGCAAACTCATCTCCGCAGGCTGACCGAAGTGATGATCTGCTCGCACAGCGTCTGCGTCTCCGATGTTGATCCGTGGTCGGAGGTGCAGCTGATCGGCACCACTTTTCCCCAAGGCGTTAGAATCAGCCCGAGCACGCCGTGGATATTGGCCAGACCCCGCTGGGTCGCGCTGAAATTCGTCATCGATCCGGGATAGCCGTCGAGCGTCGCGCTCGACGATGAAGCTCCGATGCCCGGTTTCTCCGCCAGCCAAACGTAGTTCGACAAATAGTACTTCGCGTGCTTTTCTAATTCCTCATCTTCCGTGAGTCCGCGATACTGCCGGTCCAGCGCCGGTCCCACGGCCACGCTCACCAGCAGATCGTCTTTGCGCGCGAGGTAGACCGTGCGCAGCGGCGTGTCGTCGGCGATCTCTACGCGTCCGGGCAAAGCCAGTGACGCGGTGGCGCAGAACCAGGCATCATGGCAAAATCCCTTCTCGTAACGCGTGAATCCTACCGGAGTCGCCAGCAGCGTTTCGGAGTCCACTGTGATTCGCGTTGCGTGCTTCACGCCTCCCGCTTTTGCAGCCTGCGCCAACGCGCTCGATGGAGCGTTCGCGCGCGCTGCTGCGGCCTTGGCTTTTGTTCCGGGCGCGGGAGACTGCTCAAATGTTCGCAACGCAGATAGCCACTCGGTCGTCGACGCCGCGGGCAAGAGCCGCGCCTTGGCGTCCTCCTGAAAATGAAACGTCATGAAGGGATGGTATCCGAGCTTCTCGGCGCGGGCGCTCGACAAGTCGGGCATGCGGGCAGGAGCATCGGGATCATCGGGGTCGTCTGGGTTGGGATCGTCAGCAGGGTCGTCCGCGGGATCATCCTCCGCATCGTCAAGAGGACGGGCCAGGGTCAACCGGTTCTCGATGTTTTGGGTGCGCTGCAGCCACGCCACACGATGTGTGGTCGTATCCAGCAGCAACGAAATTTCGAGCACCGCCGCCACCGCCAGATTTCCACCTCCCGGCAGCGGCTGGCCCTGCGGGTTGAGCACATTGGCCTGCACATCGAGCGGAGAGAACACATACTTCGACGTAACCCACGCGCAGGGTTTACCGGTAATTTCAACCAGATTGCGAAAATGCATATCCGCGCCGCTGAGTTCCAGGTCGCGCAATCCAGGATCTCGCGCGTAAGCGAACTGGCCGCGCGGCTTCCATGTAGCGCCCGGAGTCACGGGATGCGGCGAGAACTGAGTCTGCAGTAAATCCTGCGTCACTTTTCGAAGCAGGACCGCGCCGTTCCAGTAATCGAACCGCTTTTGCCCGGAAGGGATCACTCCGGTTTCGGCGTGCGGGCCTACGCGAAACAAAAATGGAGTGGCTTGCAGGGAACTAAGCCGTTTTTCAAACGCCTCCTGCGTGACCGGCAAACAGCGGACGCTGGTCACGCGTGTCTCGCTGTAGGTCGCCTCCACCGGGGTGTTTCCACCTTTGTCCAGCGCCCGCGGACGCAGCGTGACAATCGCCGCCAGCGAATAGTCACACGGTCCCCAGGGCAGCTTTACGCCAGCTCCGCGAACATCGGCTTGCGGCAGGAACGACGCGCTGGCCTCAAGTTCATAGCGCAGAACATCTCCGGGCTTGAGTTCGGCGCGGAGCTCCACCGGACTCGGGCCGGATTGTGTCCGGGCTTGGGCGCTAAGTCGCGGCGTCGCTGACACCACACACAGCAGTGCAACGATTGCGCACGCCATGCCCGACGCATGGGCGCGAGCCGGGCGAGCGTGGCTCGCCAGGTTTTTGCTCAGGGCCGGCAAATTGAGAGCTACCTCATTTCGGAGCATCGTCATCCGCACACCCGCAATCCTCATCGTCGTCGGCATCGTGTTTCGGTCTGGTCTCTTCCATCATGGTGATCCGCCCGGAATTCAAGATACTCTCGCAAACGCTGGTGGCATCTCCGGAGTCGTCGTCGCGGAACACGCAAGCGAAACCAAACGACCCCGCCGGAGTGCCTGCAATCAGGCCGAGACCGCCGTATGGACCCATTTTGTTGGGCAGCGTGAAGTGCGTGATCACCGCGGGATTGCCGTCAATCGTGGTTTGTTCGTCGAACAAGAATTTTGCCGCCTGGCCGAAAAAATAAGGCTGCGAGAACCATCCCTGCAGAAATGCATGCTTGGCTTGCTCGACGGTGCTGCTGTTGAGCAGGCTGACTCCATACACGCGGATGATATGGCCCTGGTCGGCTTCCTTTCCGGGCAAAGCAATGCTTGCGTAAGTCTGTCCGTCTCCCGGTTTGCTCCATTGCGTGTTCCTGGGGAGAGTGATGGTCAGCGAGTAGCAGGGCCTGTATTTGCAGGCGACCACCGGCCAGGTCGCCGACGCGTGGTTTTCTTCGTTCAACACCTTCTTGGAAGCAACGTGGTCCTTGGACGTGTGCTCCTGGCGCGTCTTGCGCGCGAGATCGCCCAGCGAAGGAGCCTGGCCGGAATCTTGCGCCCACGCGGCAATAGCGATGGCGCTGATGAATGCGAGGCCGGCCATTATTCTGCGGATTGAAAGGCGCATCTTCATGGCAGTCGCAACGAATCGATCAGCGTGGAACAATCCTGATCGGCGTCGCCAAAGCGTGTCTTCGGAGCTAAACAACCCACCATGAGCTCAACTCCGCGGCTTACCACATTGGCGCGCACGCCCACCCAGACCGTGTCATTCCGCTTGATCTCGAAGTGCGTAAGAAAGCCTGGCATTCCCGCGATGGTGGCCTCGTCGCGGGTTGCGGCCTGCAGGTTGTTCAGCGCGACCGAACCCTCGGTGGCATTGATCTCCCGCCAGAGCGCGAGCGTGGGATCGTTGCTCCCCCGGCTGGCGGGATCGAGCTGTGCCTGCCCCGCAAACAGCAACACTCTTTCCTTGTCGAACGGAACCTCGTAAACGAATTCGGGGGCGTACTCCTTTAACCGCACCGCTGTCGCCGGCAGGAATACGTAGGCACGCCAGCAAAAATCCCGGCTGCGGCAATAGGAAAATGTGTCCGCCTTGAATCCGGCTGGTGGTATGCCCCCACCGTCCGTCGCATCCAGCGTCACCTTGGCTTTAGGCTGATTGGCGGCGGCTGCCTTCGCCTGGCGCACCACATCGGCCAACGACGGAGCCGCCCCCGCCTGCGCCGCGTCACTCTTCGCCATCGTCTGCGGCCCACCGGGGGCGGGCAGCTTGGCGGCCGCCTTAGCTGTCCCGGGCTGATCGTGATCCATGCCCTTACCGGATGCCGCCGACAACGATCGTGGGGCGTAATCTTCGCGCAAGCGGATCGAAGGATAGATTAGCTGATCGCAAACCTGCGCCGAAGTTCGCTGCTCCTGATATCGCGCCTGGATCTCCGCATTTGTCTTCTGAACTTCACCCCAGGTCGGGTTCTGGTTATCACAGGTGTGATAACCAAATCGGTCGTGGCTCACGCACTGTTGATTTACCGGACTCACGCACATTACGGGAATCACTGTGCCTGATCCAATGACGAACACCATCGTTCCCGAAACCACGTCTCCCATCAGGTACGCCCCCTGGAGGGCGCACCGGTAGGCGCGGCGTTCTCCCAGCTTGATCGGTGCGCAGCTGGGATATTGAGAATAGAGCCGGGCGACCTGGGTGAACAGATTGCGTTCCGTACCTTCATCCAGATTTTCCGGAAAAGCCAGCGGATTGCCGGCCATCACTTGCGTGATGGTGACGCCCACGCGCGAGCCCGCCAGCACCGTGCCGAACTGATCGCGACCTTCCACTTCGTAGGGAAACGGCACCCAGAGCCGGTAGTCGCCGGCGTTGTAAGTTTTGTACCCGACCGGAGCGTTTTCAGATTCTTCCTGTTCCTGCTGTAGCTGGTCTGCGAGTGCCTGCGCCTTGCTGGGAGTGGTGTCCGCTGGCTGGCGTTGGGATCGCGACTGCCGCGCCACGTCGCCGAGAGATGGAGAAGCGTCCTGCGCGCGCGCTGGAAAGCTTGCCGCCACGCACGTGGCAAGAAGCGTGGCCCAGGCAAATGTTTTGGTCGTACACTCAACGGGCATCGACAAGCCTCTGTTGCGACCGCTATGGCAGTCCTTCGCGAACTTAGCGGTCAAAGGTTCTTCTCGCACCACCGGCCTCCAATTTGTCTTGCGTCTGTCGCCAGTTTCAATTCGTGCTGGTAGCGCTGGCCGGCTGCACCGCCGCTTCCGGCAGCGTAAGGGGAAGGGAATTGTAGTCGGAATAAACTGCGCGCAGGTGCCGCCAGTCCACGGTCATTTCGTAGGGAAGGTGATCATCGAGCCCCAGGCAGACGTTATCGTGCTCCAAGCCTTTGCCCACCCTGAGTGTGACCTGCCATTCCCGGCAGAGCACTCCGCTCACGGTTTTCTTGTCGCCCTTTTGCAGGATGCCGCGCTTGATCATGGTGGCGATCGCCGGCATCATGCCGTTGTCGCTGCCTTGGTTCAGGCGCGAGCACAGGTTTCTGGGGTTGAGTCCGTTGGGATATTTTGCCTGCAACCACGAATCGTCGCTTTGATGGTCATATTCGACGTTGCCCACATGCATCTCGTCGCGATTGATTTCGCCGCCGTTGACGGCGTTGGTATCAACCATGTGCCATTTATAGTGATAAGCATCTTGCGGGCAGGAAACCTCCCAGAGCATCTCTGAGTGCTGCGTGGGAGCTTCATCCGAGGTGAGCGCGATGCGCACGCTCTGCACCTTCTGCAGCGCGTCAAGACTGCGCTGAAATTCTTTTTCCCCGCTCCCGCCGCCGGGGCTCAGATAGCTGAAAGCCCAGCCCACCAGAATCACGCCCACAATCAGACGCACCCCAAGCCACGCCCAATAACGGCCATCCATAAGGATTCTCCCGAGCTAGTCTTCTCAACAGGTTAGCGGAGGCTAACTCGGCTCGAAAGTTACCTATGTGATTGAACCGATGAACGTTAGCCGCGCGGAAGTTGCGCCGTTTCAGGGGGATGTAGGAGAGGAATGTTCAATCGGGGCGCCTCTGGGATGTCATCCCGAACGGGGCCGAAGGCCCCGTGAGGGACCTTACGATGCGCGCAAAGGGGCATGGGTGCCGGCAGGTGCTGTCACGGTGCGCGCAACTGAGGCGGCCCCATCGGCGGCAGGGATGCCGCCGCCAGACGTAAGGTCCCTCCGAGAGCTTCGCTCTCTACGGGATGACATCGCTCGAGTTGCATGAATCGTTTGAGCCGAATGACATTATTCGAGTCGGATGACATTGTTCGAGGTGGGTGAGGGCTCGAGTTACGTGACATCGCGCGAGTTGAATGAAGCCGCATTCACCGCACCGCCACTCCTGCGTATCCCACCACCATCTCCCGGTCGCCGGAAACGTCGCCCGAGGTTGCGTATTTCACCAGTTCCGCCGACTCCGCTCCCAGCTTCCCGGCCGCCGTCAGCATCGCCACCGCCGGCCCCATACCGCACATGCTGATCTTCTGTTGCGTTACCACTTCGTGCAGCCCGCGAGCGTCGAGGGTAAGAATCCGCTCGATAGCCCTGTGATCTTTCGCACGCGTCACGGAGTCCGATTCGTAGTGATTCATGTCGCTCGAAGCCACGATGAGCACGGGATCTTTATTCGCAGCAACACTCTGCGCGGAAATGACATCGGCAATGGCAAGCCCGAGTTTTTCCAGGACGTCGAGTTGCGTGGTCCCTAAAGCAATCGGGACGAAGGTAAGCTTCGGCTGGCGCAGCAACAGGAACGGCAGTTCGACCTCGGCGGCGTGTTCGCCACGGTGTGCCGACGAATCTTCCTGCAGGGCTGGGCAACGTTGCTTCAGACTCGCGGCCAGCGCGCCGTCAATCGGGACATTGCCCAACGGCGTTTCCCACTCACCTTCACTCATGATCGCCAGGGCCCGGCCCACGCCCGTATGGTTTGGGCACATCACAATACAGCGCTGCGGAATTTTGATTCGCGCAAACACTGCGCCCGCCACGTGCCCGGAATACATATATCCGGCGTGGGGCGCGATGCAGCCGATAGCGTCCAGCGGCGCCTGACTCGCCAAATCGACTTGGGCCGAATCACTTTGATCTGTGTTGCTTTGATCTGTGTTGTTCTGAAAAAGATAGGAATTCACTTCCTCGCGCAGGCTTTCAGCATCGCGGGGATAGAAACGCCCGGCAACCGCGGGACGGCGAACGACGGAAGTCATGCACCCTCCAGCTCTGCGAATCGGACCACCCCGAATCCCATGAGGAGACTCTGATGAAGCTCCGGTTGGTCCTCTGTGGTTGAAGCTTTCTTCAGAAACTATCCAGAACTCGACTAGGAACGCTCTGCCGACGCACGCAGCGCGCGATAGACTGCAGCGCTCTCTTCCAGTTTTAAAGTCTCGGCGCGCGCGCCGGGCTTGACCTTTGCCTCCGCCAGCGCCCGCCTCAACGCGGCCTCGGGATAATTCGATTTCAAATTGTTCCACAATGTCTTGCGCTTCTGCCCGAAAGACAGCCGCAGAAAATCGATGAAGCCATCCCCCGCCACGCCCAGCCGCTCCTGCTGCGGATCGAGCGTCAGCCGCAGCACGCTCGAATGCACGCTGGGAGGCGGAACAAACGCCGCCGGCGGCAGTGTGAATAGATTCTCGACTCGCCCATAAAGTTGCGCCGTTGCCGAAAGCATTCCATACTCGCGGCCGCCCGGCTTCGCCGCGATGCGCTCAGCCACTTCGCGCTGCACCATGATTACGATGCTCTCGAAATATTTCGAAAATTCAAACAGCCGCAGCAGGATGTCCGAAGTGATGTAGTAAGGCAAATTTCCCACCACCCGCACCGGTTCCGGCTTCCAGTCAATCCCCGGCCGTCCCAGCCCCGGCTTCGGCCCAAACAACGAATCGAACTCAATCGACAAAATATCGGCTTCAATGATCTCCACATTCCGCGCCATGCTGAACTTCAGGCGCAACTGCGCCGCCAGCACGCGATCCAGTTCCACCGCAATCAGTCTTCGCGCGCGTTTCGCCAGCGGCGAAGTAAGAATGCCGCGTCCCGGCCCAATCTCAAGCACTGTGCTCTGCGAAATATCGCCCAGCGCATTGACAATTTTCGCCGCATATTCTTCGCTGGCGAGAAAATGCTGTCCCAATTTTGGCTTCGCTTGCGGACGGCGGGCGGCTGCGACCTTCGGCACGTTGACCCTCTTTTACCGGAGCATTAGACTGACTGGTTGGCTGTCGCTTTCGTTGACCGAAAATCCGTATCGCGATCATCGATCACCGCCAGCCCACAAGACCCCGGAACACATTCATAATAGCCTGTGCCCGCAAAAAGTGGAGCCTGGAGGTTGTTGCTCTCATGCAGATCGCATTCGTCGCATCCGAAGGCGTTCCATTTTCGAAGACCGGCGGGCTGGCCGACGTAGTCGGAGCTTTACCCCGGGCTCTGGCCTCTCTAGGCCACCAAGTCAGCGTCTATTTGCCGCGCTATCGCCAGACCAAACTCACCGAACCGGTAACTGTAGTTCGCAGCATCACCATCCCTTTCGACGATAAATATCGTTTCGCTTCCGTCGTCACCGGCGGCAGCCAGGGCGGCGTGCGCTTCTACTTCGTTGAGTATCCGCAATATTTCGACCGCGACGCGCTCTACGGAACTCCTGCCGGCGACTATCCCGACAACGCTGAACGCTTTGCCCTGTTTTCCCGCGCTGTGATCGAAGCCTCAAAAATTCTCGGCGTGCCTCACGTCTTTCATTGTCACGATTGGCAATCCGCGTTGGTGCCCATTCTGCTGCGCACCGTCTATGCGGAAGACCCCGCGCTGCGCGAAGCGGCCACGGTGTTCACCATCCACAACATGGGCTACCAGGGATTGTTCCCGCCTGACACTTTGCCTCTGCTGATGCTGCCGTGGGATCTGTTCACCATGTCGAAGATGGAATTCTTCGGCCAGGTCAACTTTCTCAAAGGCGCGCTCACTTACTCCGACTACATCACCACCGTGAGCAGAAAATACAGCCAGGAAATTCAAACCGCCGAATATGGCTTTGGCCTCGAAGGCGTGCTGCACGACCGTGCCTCTACTGTCAGCGGAATTCTCAACGGCGTCGACTACGAAGAATGGAGCCCGCAGACCGACAAATTCGCCGCCGCTAAATTTTCCTCGCAGGATCTCGCAGGCAAAGCCAAATGCAAGCAGGATTTGCTGGCCGCTTTCGGCATGCCCGCCGCCGACGCGAAGCTGCCTGTCATCGGCATCGTCTCCCGTTTCGCCGCGCAAAAAGGTTTTGACCTGATTTCGCAGATCGCAGATCGCCTGGCCCGCGAAGAAATGATCATGGTCGCGCTCGGTGCCGGAGACAAGCCCTACGAAGAGATGTTTACCCGCCTCGCCAAACAATTCCCCAACAAGATCGCGGTCAAAGTCGCCTACGACAATGCCATCGCCCACAAAATCGAAGCCGGAGCCGACATGTTTCTCATGCCCTCGCGCTACGAACCCTGCGGCCTGAACCAGATCTATAGCCTGAAATACGGCACTGTGCCTATCGTCCGCGCCACCGGCGGCCTCGACGACACCATCGAAACCTGGGACGCCCGCACCGGTAAAGGCACCGGCTTCAAGTTCACGGAATACATCGGCGAATCTCTGCTCCTCACCGTCAAGCAGGCCCTGCAAGCCTATAGCGACCAGACTTCCTGGCAAGTCCTGATGCGCAACGGCATGAACAAAGATTTTTCCTGGAACGCTTCCGCCCGCGAATACGGCAAAATCTACGACAAAGTGCGCCAGATGCGCGGCGCCCCGGCAACAGTGGAGAAAGTCCTGGTGTAGCAAACAGCTCACGTAGAGACAGCCTCTCGGCTGTCCGGCTAGAGCCTGCCCGGAGCGAAGCCGGGGGCGAGGCTGGTCCTCGGTATGAGCGCAGGCCCGTGGAACCGCGCCTCCCGGCAATCAAACGAATGCGGCGACAAGAATCCTCCCTAGTCGGTATCCGGCGGATCCACCTCAGTCGTGGCAGTCTTAGTAAAGAAGCTTCCCTCCAGCGGAGCTTGAATCGTTTTGTATGTCGACGGCGCGTGATGGAAGTCGAAAAAGTCGTGCATGTCGTTGGTCGCTCGCGCATCGGCCATACCGAGGTTGCCAAGGCCGAAGATCCCTTCGATCGCCTTCAAAACGCTGCCAAAATCGTATTCCCGGTTGCTGATATATCCCACCTTGGTCGAATAGGCGGAAACCACCACCAGCGGCACGCGAAAGCCTAGTTGATAGTCGTTCTGGTTCGCGCCGGTCTGGAACACCGGTTTCACGTGGTCGTACCAGCCTCCCCAATCATCCCAGGTAATGAAGATGGCGGTGTCTTTCCAGTAGCCGGTGCCGTCGTCGCAATTCGCATTATTCCCGATCGCATTCACGATAGCCGCAATCCATGACGGGCCCTGGCCGCTGTTGATCGGATGGTCTGAATATTGTCCGGCGGGCGTGATCCAACTCACTTGCGAGAGAGTGCAGTTGGCGATGTCGTTCAAGACATCGGGCGGTGCCGTGTCGACGTAACCATTCGATGCGCCCTTCACCCAGTCGGGTCCCGTGCAGATGCCCGACATCGGTATGCAGATGTTCGAGAGGGAGTTCGGCGCTACCCAGAGACTCGTCTGCCCTTCGGCATAGTAAGTCCATGTGAGCTTAGGACTGGGTTGGCTCAGTAAGTAATCCATAGCATTGCGGGTGAAGCACTGCGCCGTTTCGTCACCCGGAGTTTCGGTGCCAAAAGGCGGTGCACTGTTTCCGTTCGGTCGAATCAGTTGCACCGAGTTTCCCGAGCCGCAGCCGTAGTCCGTGTTGGGAGCGTTTTCCGAGACAAAGATGCCCAGAGCGTCGTCTCCCGCGGTGGGCGCGGAAGTGGCGCCAAAAATAAACTGATGCGCGGGATAACTCGGCCCCTGGTTGGTCTGAAACATGCGGTTACCCCATCCATAAGTTGTTGCCAGTGTGATGTAGGGGTCGAGTAGTCCGCCTTTGCTGCCATTCGCATTGGTCACGGGCGAGTTATACACGTACATGAACTGCGAATAGTTATTGGCCGGAACCACGCAGCCAAAAGTATTCGCCCCACAGTCTGTCGGAACATTCGCCGCAGGTTTCCCGCTGATTCCCTGATTCGTGTACTCGAAATTCCACCCGCTGACGCTTCCATTAAGTTTTGGCCCGCCGTGGCTGTGGTCCAGATCGAAGTTGGTAGCCAGCCCCACAGGCGTCAGGGGAGTCGTCTGGCCGGAGGCATCCACATAGGTCGACGCGATGTCATACGTTCCCGCGGTACCTGAAGCGTTACATCCCGGCACGCCGCCGTTGGCCGTGCACAATCCCTGAAACAGATTGTCGGGGCTCCGGTTTTCCTGAAAGATCACGACCACATGCTTGATGGGAGTGCTGCCGTATTGAGCGTGGGCGGTGGTTGCCGCGAGCGCGGCAGCGACAAATAACAGAACCTTAGGGCTGGACTTCATAACGAATCTCCTTCGGACGAAATAGGAAACTGGATGGAGTGGGTCACACCACGCGGAGCACGATCCGCCTGCGATGTTCCGTTTGTGCTAACACGGCATCTGCGCGGTGGACTCGGTGACTTTCAAAAAAATTTAGATAAGCACCGGCTCAACGCCGGCCCCCGGCAAGGGTGCCAGCTTTCGAGGTAGCGCCTCTGCTCGTGTGGAGACAGCCGCGTCGGCTGTCCGGCCCGGGCGAAGCCCGGCCGAGTCCAAGAGTAAGAGCGTTGATATTTCGCCAATCGTTTGGATATTATTCGGTCATTGCCGAGAGCGTGCCCTTCGGACCAACACCCCAGAGCCGATGACTGTTGCCGCAACACCGAGGAAAAAACTGACCCGCAAAGCGATAAGTGCGTTTTGGTCTTGATTCCCGTGAGACATGCGGTAGGCCCAGTTGAGCCCCGCCGCCAATGAAGCAACGAAAACGGGGAAGAATAGGCCGCAGCCCAAAAGGATCGGCCTGAGCCAACGCCCTCCAACGCCACGGTTGCGTCCTATAAGCGAATAATCGAGGAAGCGGAATCCTATTACGAGTGTGCCCAGTGCCATCGAGCACATAAGCAACTCGGCGACTAGCGCCCACCAAGGAAGGGCACCAACGGCCGCCAAGTGTGCTTCCTCAAAATCCTCTATCGCGCGAATGGAAGCAAAGAAACAGGCGACGAGTGCGATCACTCCGACAGTCCCGGCGATTATCCTCTTGGACATTTCGAGCAAATCCTAGACTCTGGGCACCCTCCGTGTTTGTGGTGCCATGGAGATAAAAAGCCTGGGGCCGGCGCCACGCCTTCGTTTCAGCAACCCTAACCCGATGTTCTCCTACCGAAAGCCAACCACGCGCATCCCAAAGTAACGCCGAGCGCGCCGTACGCCGCCGCGTTCATGGGGGCAAGCATGAAAAAGACGGACACGAGCGAGGGATCGATCGTCAACTTTAGGAAATACATGGGACACAGCGATAGCATGAGCGTGGGATTGAGATCCCAGCTGTGCGGAGCGAAATAGGCGAGCAGCGCCAGAAGATATGAGATTGCCGCGAAGACACCGAGCAGCTTGAGGGGCGCTGAAAACAACTGCGCATCGTCCCGCTCTCTCTTGCATGCCTTCGCGATCCACGAGCGCGGCAGCACCGCAACCGTCAGGCTGAGAACGCCCACCACCCCCAGCGCGACGGGAAATAGGAACCATGCGTGATGAACTGGCATGTCGCTGCCCTGGAGCAACACGTAAGGAACGCCGGTGAAAAGCGAAGTCCCTCCGCAAAGAAAAAATAGAATGCGAGAGATAATCCTGATCGCGCGTCCGGACATGAAGCGGATTCTAACAGCTCCGAGTTTGAGCACGCCCGATTGCTGGGTGCCGGATCGCTGGGGTGCCCCATGTCTCGCTGTTTTTGCGAGACATGGGACTGCCGTCGCCCTCCGAACCGTGGGGCGCTTTCGGTCATGAATAGAGAGTAGAAAAAAATAGAAAGGGCCTCTCTTCGACGCGAACATCCGGCATGGCCGTTCCCAGGTCTCGCAAAACCGGCGAGACCTGGGGCACCCGGCGTCCACTCTTCCCGACCCCCGGCTGCTAAAATCCCCCTCAGCATGGCCGCCGCCCACCAGCCCGCGTTCCCCCGCACCATCTTCCACGTCGATATGGATGCCTTCTTCGTCTCTGTGGAAGAGCTCTACGATCCCGCGCTGAAAGGCAAACCCGTGGTCGTCGGCGGACAGCGCAACGAGCGCGGTGTGGTTTCCGCCGCTTCCTACGCCGCGCGCAAGTTTGGCGTGCACTCGGCCATGCCGCTGCGCACCGCGGCGAAGATGTGCCCGCAAGCCATCTTCGTCGACGGACATCCCGAGCGCTACCGCGAGTGCTCGGAGAAAGTCCACAAGGTTCTGTGCGCGTTTTCGCCGCAAGTGGAAATGGCCTCCATCGACGAAGCCTATCTCGATATGACTGGCACGGCGCGTCTGCACGGTCCGCCGCTCAAAGCCGCGCACACGCTGCACCAGCGCATGAAAGCGGAGACGTTGCTGAACTGCTCCGTCGGCATCGGCGGCTCCCGCCTCATCGCCAAAGTTTCTTCGGGACAGGCGAAGCCCAACGGCGTGCTCTGGATTGTTCCCGGCGAGGAAGCGAAGTTTCTCGCGCCGCTCGACGTGCGCGAGATTCCCGGTGTGGGCAAGGTCATGGAAAGCCATCTGCACGCGCTCGGCATCATGAAAGTCGCAGACCTGGCGAAGCTCGAAGATTCCGAACTCGAAGACCGCTTCGGCAAGTGGGGCCTGGCGTTAGCCGGCAAAGCCCGCGGTGAAGACGCCGGCGGATGGTTCGATACCGAAGTCGGCGAAGATACCGGAGCGAAATCCATCAGCCACGAGCACACCTACAACGAAGACACCGCCGACGTCGCCCAACTCGAAGCGACGCTGATGCGGCTCTCGGAAATGGTCGGCCGCCGCCTGCGCGAAGCGAACCTTCACATGCGCACCGTCCAGCTCAAACTCCGCTACAAGGATTTCACCACGATCACCCGCGCGCACACGCTCCCCGCGCCCACGCAGCTCGACACCGAAATCTTCGAGCAGATCCGCGCGCTGTTTCGCAAGAACTGGAAGAAGGGAATGCAAGTCCGCCTGCTGGGAGTGCAGACGTCGTCATTCGAATCGCAACCCGAACAGATCAGCCTGCTCGAAGGCACCCGCCAGCAGCGCTGGAAAGACGCTCTAGCCGCCGCCGACCGCCTGCGCGACAAGTTCGGCGAATCCAGCGTGAAGCTCGCCGCCGGCATGCGCGGAACCTTCCGCGAACGCACCCACGAAAATCCCGCAGGCCTGCCGGGCAAAGGCAAGTGCGAGACGTAGGTTTGTGCAACTCGGCCGAGCTTCGCTCAGGCCGGACGGCCGAGAGCTTGCCCTGAGCGAAGTCGAAGGGCGGCTGTCTCCACATTGGTCCGGCGACCCCCCAAAAAACACAGGCCGGGTATCCCGGAATTTTGTTCCGGATCCCAGCCTGCGTCTTACTTCAACTTGGAGTGCGAGAGCGAATTGCCCAGTGGGAATTCGCTCTCGCTTGAGTGGGTTGCCTGACTCAGTTGCCTGAGTTAGTTGCTCGGGGTCGGGCTCGGGGTGGTGTTGGCAGCCGCGCTGGTGGCACCGGCACTCGGTCCGTTCCCTGCGCCGAACCGCGCCAGCCGCGGATAGAACGGCGTGACCTCGAACGGCATCTTGTCGCGCGCCGAAGTGATCGCCACCGGGGCCGTCTTCACCATTTCCGCCTTGTCATCCCATGGATTGATCTTGATGCGTCCGCCCAGGGGCAGAGCCGCGATCTGATCCAGTTTGTTCACATCCAGCGCCGGACCCTGCGTCGCCAGTCCAGACAGCCGGGTGATCGTGCCCGCCTGCGACAGCGGATTGCCCAGGTGCGTGGTTAACAGCGCATTCAGCGAACCCGCGCGCTGTTGCAGGATCTTCAGGAACAGTCCAACGTTGTCCAGCTTCTGCGCGTAAGGTGAATTCTTCAGCAACTCCAGAGCTTTCTTGTCAGCCGCAGTTTCTTCTTCCGGAATGTGCCGGAAGCCCAGGTTCTGGTACGTGGAATCGTCAGAGAACAGCATGCGATCGTTGAACGCATACTGGCTGCCCAGGTTGTGGCCGAGAACAATGTGCGCCAACTCGTGGGCCAGAACGGCCGCCAGACTAGCTTCGTCCGGCAGAACGTCAATCAAGCCGCGGCTGATCACGATCGTGTTACCCACGCTGAAGGTTTCGAGCGGCGCTGTCAGCAGCACGCGCGTGCGTACCGGCCGGGGCAAGTCGATGTTGTTGGTGACTTCCAGGTTGTTGACCACCGTCTGCAGAATCTTGTCAACGTCGCCTTCCGGCGCCAGCAAGCCTGCGCTGGTCAAGCGCTCCACAACGTTGTCTTCCGCCTGCTGCTGCCAAACCCGCTCAGCCTGCAGCGGAGACGCATCCTGCGTCGACGAAGTTTCGTCTTTCACGCTGTCCACTCGGATCTGCGTGAGTTCGTCGTCCTTGCCGCCCTTCTTCAAGTCATAGCCCCAGATGCGGGTCTGCGCTTTGAACGCGATGCGGTTGTGCGCGCCCGCGCTGAAGTCGCCTTCTTCGCTGTAAATGTAAGACGGCACCCAGTAGCCCGGGATCAGATTCAACCGCCAGCTGTCCATGTGGAAGAAGTAAGTGTTCCGCACACCCTGCGAGTAGGTTCCATTCAGGCGCACGATGTTGAAGTCCTGGTCTTCCACCCACACGCGACCCAGGAAGCGGCCGCGGCCGGATTTCGGTTTCGGTTTCACGTCAAACACCAGGCAGCGCACATCGCCCAGAAATTCGCGGCGGATGTAGGTGAAGTCGTAGTGCTCGCGGTCGAAGTCGGTGCGGTCAACGTACACCATCCACGAAAAGCCTACGGGCTGGTACTCCACCTTGTAGAGCTTGTGGAAGCCGCCGAGCAGGCGAGCCTGCATCCCCTCTTTTTCGTCGTCCTTCAGATAGTCCTTGCGGTCGACCGTTTCGCCCATGTCGAGCCGGCCCAGGAAATAATGATCGTCGCTTGGAACCGGCCCTAGTTGCGGATCAGACGTCAGATTCTGCAAATAAGTCTCGACCACGGGCGTACGGTTCGACAGCATCTTTATCAATCCGTGCTCGCGCAGGATGAAAAGGTTCACCACCTGATCCATGGTCACGGGCGCGGGTTGGGCGGCCGGTGGCACGGGCTCAGCCAGCGCTGCCGGCGCGGCCTGGGTAGGCTGCGTGGCCGCTGGCTGGGAGGCATCCGCCGGCGCTGGGGCTGCCGCCTGTGAGGCGTCCGCCGGCGCGGTTGTGGTCGCAGGCGCCGGGTTGTCGCCAGTCGGAGTTACCACGGGCGCGGGCGACTGTGCAGGTGGCTGCGCGGACTGCTGATCCGCTGCTTGCTGTGCGGCGGCGCTCATGCTTACCAGCAGGGCCGCGGTGATCATCCATTTCGAAGTGCGCATAACTCTCTTCTCCAAGCTCCTGTTACTCAGGTTGCAATTCATCAATTCGTTTAAGCTTTCCTTCGGCCAATTTCGTGAAAACTTGCCCCACCCTCACCCAAACCTAACTACGCCGTAACCTCAGGCACGCCCTAACCTGATCACGCCCTAAACTTAGTACGCCATCTGAAACACCACATGCACCACCGCTGTCGAATCCACCGGCTGTCCGGCTCGCATCGCCGGCTTGAAGCGCATCTTGTTGGCGGCGGCGATGGCGGTTTCATCAAGTCCATGCCCCAGCCCGCGCACTACGCGATTCACATGCAGCGATCCGTTCGCCCCGAACATCACTTCCAGCAAAACTTCACCCTGCAGCTTCAGGCTGCGCGCCTCGTCCGTATAAGCCGGATTCGGCTTATACGTGATTTCCACCGGGGTGGTCGGCGCCCCCGCATCCAGCAGCTGAACTTTCGGTCCGCCGTGCACTACCTGCTCCGCTCCAAACCCTCCGGTCGCCACTCCCGCGCCATTGCTGCGCCCGTCGCCCTTGCCCGCGGTTGCGATGCCGCTTCCAAAATCCGCGCTGGCTACCGTTCCCTTGATTCCTTTCGCGCCGCCAGACCCGTTCCCCTGTCCCGGACCCACTGGCATGTCAAATCCGCCGGCAGCCTGCGCGTAAAGTTTCGCGCCCGTCTTGCCCGTGCCCTTCAATCCATTGGGATCGCCGAACCCGCCAGTCTGCACTTTCTCCACGGCCGCGTTTACTGTCGGAACTTTCGAACTGCCGCCAAAATCGCCCGTGTGCACCAGCTGCGGACGCGCCCCGCCAACTGCGATCTTCAACTGCGGCGCGGCAAACTGGTTCACCACTACCTTCGGGGCTTCCACCGGCTTCTCCACCTCATGACGCACTTCGCGTGGAACCACCAGCTTCGGTGTGTCGAACACCGGCGCCTTCACTGCCGGAAGCAGCTTCACCTTCTGCACTTGCGGCTTTACCTTGATCGGCTCCGGCTCCGGACTCAACGACGGTGTCGGGATCAGTTCCACCACGTGATACTGCCGCAGCGACATTTTCTCCGGCAGGATCAGATTGAGGTTGATCAAGAGCAGCAGCACGACCACTACGATGGTGTAGCTGGTGACCAGCGCCCGCCGGTCGATCTTGCGTTCGGGCAGAATGCCGAGTTGAAAATTGCGTTGAGCCGTTGCCATTTCTATTTTTCTCCGAAGGTACCCGGCTGGGGAGATTACCGGGACTGGAGTCTCCAAAATAAGGGAATTGGGACAGGGGGTAAACGTGTCCACGGCTCTTGACCTTAGGTAACCAAACGGAGTTCCGTTCAGGAAACAGGTACCGAAACGGGCAAACCACGCACGCTTGCGCCACGAAACTCGGCCCCTTCGGCAGGAACCCTGGAAAACCGCAAATATTCGGGTGACCTTTCAGACCGCAAGAACAAGAAAGAGCTGGAACTCAAAGACCAAAGACTGAAGATAAAGAACTACGAAGAAGAAAAAGATTAAAGAAGGTGCGTTGTCATCCCGACAGCCGCGTTTTTCATCGCGGCGGAGGAGCCTGTCCTGAGCGAGTCGAAGGAATCTCAGTCTCTATCGCAGCCTAGCGCCAGCGTAGGGTTGTTGACGTTCAGCCCGTTCGTGACCCCGAGCCCGCCCCACGTCGCAGCGCAAAATAAGCAAACAGCGGAATCCCCGCCAGAATCACCAGCAGCCCATATCCAGAATTCGGCCAATTGTCGGCGAACGTGTAACACAAGAACGCCGCAGCGACGACCACGAAAATGGCTGGCACGAAAGGATAACCCCACGTCCGATATGGACGATTCATCTCCGGCTCGCGCACCCGGAACACAAAAATCGTGCTCCCTGTAATCATGTAAAACAGCCACTCTGCAAAAATAGCCAGCGAAAACAGCTGCTTGAAATTCGCGCCCAGCAGCAGCAGCAGAATCGACAACACCGCCTGCACCACGATCGCCGCCGACGGCGTATGAAACCGCGGATGCACCTCCGCCAGCTTTTGAAAAAAGTATCCATCGCGCGCCACAGCGTACGGCACCCGCGCCCCACTCATAATCGTCCCGTTCAGCGTAACCAGCATCGACAGCGCCATCCCCAGTGAAACAATGCCCGCGCCCACACCACCCAGAATCAGCGCCACCGCGTCCGACGCCGGACGCGGCGATGCCGCAATCGCCGAAGCAGGCAGCACATACTGCACACCAGCATTCATCAGGACATAAAGCACGCCCACCGTCGCCACTCCGGCAATCAGAGCGATCGGGATGCTGCGTTCCGGGTGTTTGATCTCCCCCGCTACCATGTTCAGGTCGTTCCATCCGTCGTAAGCCCACAGCGCCGCCACCAGCGCCGCCATGAACCCGGTGATCCCGCCCTTCGCGCCGCTGAACACGCCAGCGAAGTTGTGCCAGCCCGCTCCCACAGAGTGCCCCGCCACCGTGCGAGCTCCGCCAAAACATACCACCACAATGCCCAGAATGATCACCACCTTGAGCATCGTAAACACCAGTTGAAACTCTCCCGCCTTCTTCACTCCAATGTAGTTCAGAGCAGAAATCAGAATGGCGGCCGCAATGGCGACGATTTGCCCCCAGTTGACGGCGAATGGTGCAGAAATAACGTTGGCAGAAAAGAAAGAAAAAACCGAGAACGTCCCCAGGATTCTCACCAGCCCAGTCACTACCGTAGCGATGGAAGCCGGCTTCGCGATCACGAACCACGTCCACGCATAAAGAAATCCCGCCAGCGGCCCGTAGCCGTCGCGCACGTAAACATACTCTCCGCCCGCCTGCGGCTTCATTGCGCCCAGTTCGGCATAAGTGAGCGCCCCAAAAAACGAGAGCGCCCCACCCACCACCCAGGCCAGATACACCAGCTTCGCCGACCCCACCGCCTGCATCATCTCTGCCGGAACCAGGAAAATTCCGCTGCCAATAATGGTTCCCACCACAATGGCAGAAGCGTGGCTCACCCCCAGATCGCGAGAAAGTTCAGGGCGGCCAGTTGTATTGTGGATGAGCTCTGGCATGTTCGAAGCGTGCCAGTATACGTCAGAAGTGCCGTTCCAGCCCGGTCATCCTGAGCGGAGACTGAGCGTCCGAAGGACGGTAAGGCGTAGTCGAAGGATCCCTATTTTCACCACGCGGTGCGTTCAAGCGCGCCAGTGTCGCTCGATCTACTCACGCAGAAAAAAACGAACCGCATATCCGATCCCAAACGTCACGCAAGTCCCAATCATCACCCACCACGTCCACGGCACCCGCGTCCCCAACCACAAATACAATTCCACTCCAAACCCGAACAGCATCCCCACCATCGCCCCTTGCTGGTTCGCCCGCCGTGTCAGCACTCCCAGCAGAAACACGCCAAGCAGCGCTCCATACGCGATCGAGGCAATCTGCAACCCCACTTCCACCACGCGCCCTACTTTATTCAGCGACAACACCGCCAGCGCAAACAGCAGCAACGCCCAAAACAAAGTTGCCACGCGCGAGAGCCGCATTTTGGTTTGCTCGTCCGCCTGAGGCCGGAAGCGCACATAAAAATCCATGATGGAACTCGACGACAGCGAATTCAGCGCCGCGCTCAAATTCGACATGGCCGCCGCCAGAATCGCCGCAATCAGCAGCCCCGAGATCCCATGCGGCATGCGGCTCACAATAAATGTCGGATAAATCCGGTCCGCGCGCCCAAAATTCGCCGACGGCACGCGGTAATACGCCCATAGCATCACGCCCACAATCAGAAAAAGCGCAAACTGAAAAAACACGGCGACACCGCTCGAGAGCAACGCCGTCACCGACTGTCTCTGCCCCCGTGCCGCCAGCAACCGCTGCACAATCAGCTGATCCGTCCCGTGGCTCGCCGTAGTCAAGAATGCCCCGCCAATCACTCCCGCCCAAAACGTATAAGGAATCCAGAAGTTCGCGCTGAAATCGAACACCTGTAGTTTCCCTGCAGCCGCCGCGGCCGCATGAATCGCCGCCCACCCTCCCGGCACCAGATGCAGAATCGTCACCAGCCCCACCAGCGTGCCGCCCACATAAATCACGGTCTGCACCACGTCGGTCCAGATCACCGCCGCTAGCCCGCCCTCAAACGTATAGACCAGCGTCAATGCAGTAATGATTGCAATCGACGTCACTTCGCCCGTCCCCAGCGCGATCGACACCACAATCGACACGGCATACACGCGCACACCCTCGGCCGCCGCCCGCGTCAGCAGAAAAAGTCCCGCCGTCAATGACCGCAGTCCCCGCCCGAACCGCCGCTCAATCAGTTCATACGCCGTGTAGAGATCGCCACGAAAATAATGCGGCAAAAGAATGAAGCTGATCACCACCCGCCCCACCAGATATCCCATCACCAGCTGCAGAAAAGTAAAATTCGTGTCGTAAGCAATCCCCGGCACGCTGATGATGGTCAGCGTGCTGGTCTCCGCCGCCACAATCGAGAGCGCAATCGCCCACCACGGAATATCCCGCCCGGCGAGAAAATAATCCCGCAGCGAGCGCTGCTTCTTGCGGAAGCGCAGCCCAAACAAAGTGATCCCCGCAAGGTAAAGCGCGATGATCAGGAAATCAGTCCGGTTCAGTCCCATGAAAAATTCACAGACGACTCAAATCGCCCAGTATTCTCTGCGCCCTCTGCGCCTTCCTCCGCGATCTCCGCGTTAAAAGTTCTTCTGCGTGCGGCTTCCATTATGGAGGGGCCCACTGCGCAACGCGAGTGAGACTCTATGAACCTGCAATCGTCGCCCCGCGCAAAAGTAACCTGGGAGCCGGAAACCGGGAGCCGGAAGCCGAGGCCCCTGTGATAAAAATAAATCGCATGCCCTACTATCTCGGCATCGACGGCGGCGGTACCAAAACGCTCTGCGCGGTGGGTGACGAATCAAAACTTCTCGCGACCGCAACCGCCGGACCCAGCAACGTCCTCCGCGTCGGCGAAGCGCAGGCCCGCGAGTCCCTGCATCAGTCCGTCCGCCAGGCCTGCGCTGCCGCAGGAATCACCCCTGCGCAAGTGACCCATACATGCATCGGCGCCGCCGGAGCCGCGCGCCCCGAAGTTGCCGAAACCGTTCGCCGCATCCTCGCCGAAATCCTGTCTTCTCCAATTCACGTCGTCGGCGACATGGAGATCGCCTTGGAAGCCGCATTCGGCGCGGGTCCTGGCGTCCTCGTCATCGCCGGCACCGGCTCCATCGCCTACGGCCGCGATACGCAGGGCAACACCGCGCGCGCCGGAGGCTGGGGATTCACCATCTCCGATGAAGGCTCCGCTCACTGGATCGGTCGCGCCGCAGCCGCCGCTTTGGTGCGTGACATGGATCGAACTGAAGGAGACTCCAAATCCCGCGCCACGCTGCAAGATTCGCCCCTTGCCTCGGCTCTGCTGAAAGCCTGGGGTGTCACTACGCTCGAAGATTTCGCCCGCGCCCCTGCTTCGGGCACCGCTCCAGACTTCGCCGCGCTCTTTCCCGCCGTGCTCGCCAGCCCGGAAGATTCGGCGACGCAGATTCTCGCCTCCGCCGGCGCCGAACTCGCTCATCTGGCGTCGGTCGTGATCTGCCGCCTGTTCCCGCCCAACCGGACGTCTGCGCCGAACGCCGCTGCTTCCGCCGCGTCCGTCCCAGTGGCCATGGCCGGCGGCGTCTTTCGTCATGCCGCACTCGTCCGCCAGGTTTTTTACAATCAAGTTCGCTGGCTCGATCCCGGCGTGCAAGTCCAGCCGGAGATCGTCGATCCAGTTGAAGGCGCTCTGCGCCTGGCTCGCAAAGTGTAGGCGCATCTAAATTTGCCTTTGCACTTGATTTTGATTGTGTAGGACGGACACTCTTGTCCGTCGCCTTTGACTTCGTTGTTGATCTTGCTCTGCTGTTGAATTTGAATTGGCCCCAATGAGTCCCGAACGGTCCCAACCCGAGATCGCCTTCGACGCCTCGGCCCCGCTCCACGCGTCAACATCGCGATCATCTTCCCAATCCACCCCAGCCATCTCCCCCGACGATCTCGCCCGCGCCTCCGACCCTGCCCTCACCCCGGACCTTGCTCTCGCTCTGCTGCAGCGCCGCGACCTGCCCGCCGACGCCGTCGAACAAATCAGCAAGAACGCCGGCGTAATGAAATCCCGCAAAGTGAGAATCGCCGTGGCCGCCCATCCCCGCGCACCGCGCCGCATTGCGCTGCGCATGATCCGCGAGTTCTACACCTTCGATTTAATGCAGTTCGCGCTCCAGCCCGCGGTCGCCGCCGATCTCAAACGCGCCGCCGACGAAATGCTCGTCAACCGCCTGACCTCGATCACTCTCGGCGAGCGCATCGCCCTGGCTCGCCGCGCCTCCACAAACGTCGCCGCCGCTCTCCTGGCCGATAAAGAATCGCGAGTCTGGCAAACCGCCCTCGAAAACCCACGCGTCACCGAAGCCGCCATCTGCAGAGCGCTGCTGCGCTCCGACGCCACGCGTCCCTTTGTCGAAGCCGTCTGTCATCACTCCAAGTGGTCGCTGCGCCCCGAGATCCGCGTCGCCTCGTTGCGCAATGAAAAAACTCCGCTCTCCCGCGCCATCGAATTTGCTCGCCGACTCCCGCCCGCCCAGTTGCGCGATATCCTGCACACTTCCCGTCTTCCGGAGAAGATCAAGAACGCCTTGCGCAAAGAATTAGAGTTGCGGTCGAGGTGAGAGGATATGCCGTTCTTCTACCACTCCGGAGAGCAAATAAAACCAGGGGATCGAGTGACCTACCACGGCGAACCGGGAGAGATCGAGTTCGTCGCCGACCAAATCGTGGGTGACGCCGCACTCGATTGGTTTGTCACGGAGCACGGCGGCGGAGCAATGATCATCGAGCCGAAGTTCTTTGGCAGCGTATTCGCGCACAACACCGAGGACGATGAAGATCTGGTCTTGATCGCGAGGAAGGATGCGACCTGAGGAGCAACCAACAGTTCGAGTGCGCCTGACCCTTGACCCCTGACCCTTGACCCCTGACCCCTGACCCCTACCGCCCACCCCCCATCTCCAGAATCGCCCCCGTAGTATAAGAAGCCGCCGGAGACAGCAACCACAACACGCCCTCCGCCACCTCAGCCGGAGATCCCGCCCGTCCCATCGGAATGCTTCCCATCAGCCGCTGCACTCGCCCCGGCTCGCCGTTGGCGGCATGCAGCCCGGTGTCAATCAGTCCCGGAGCCACCGCGTTCACGCGAATTCCCTCCGTCGCCACTTCCCGCGCCAGCCCAATCGTAAAGCTATCAATCGCGCCCTTCGACGCAGCGTAGTGCACCCACTCGCCCGCCGATCCCGTATGCGCAGCGCGCGAAGAAATATTCACAATCGCCCCACCGTTTCCACCGTGCCGCGTGGACATCCGCCGCACCGCTTCCCGCGCGCACAAAATCGCGCCACAAACATTCACCGCCATCACCTCGGTCAAAGCCTTCGCGGTCACCGCATCTACGCGCGCGACCCCGCCCGTGATCGCCGCGTTATTCACCAGCGCCTGGATCGGTCCCAGCTCGCGTTCCGCGCTCACGAACAGCCGCACAACGTCTTCTTCGCGGGAAACGTCGGCCTGAATCGCAACCGCACATCCCCCGCCGGCCACAATCTCATCGACTATGTGTTTCGCCTCAGTCTCCCCCGTGCGGAAGTTGACGGCGACTCCATACCCTCGCTCCGCCGCCAGCAACGCCACCGCCGCGCCGATCCCGCGGCTCGCGCCTGTGACGATGACCGTGCCAAACGCATCGCTGTTAGTCATAGACCGAGCTAACCCCCGAATAAGCATCCAACTCTCTTCGGTCTGTCATTCTGCGCGAAGCGAAGAATCCCTGCAACCCGCCCATCCCCTGACGTTCGTAACCTTCCCCCACTCAACTCCTGTCCTAGAATCAAGGTGTCCATGCGCGATTACCTGCAATTCCTTTTCGACAAACCATGGTTTAACGAACCCTGGAAGCCAGTCTCCCGTCCGGAACTGGCTGCCTGGCTGGTCTTCTATGTCGGATTCCTCGTCTACGCCTTCCGCGCCCACGGCGCAGGTTTATTCATCGACGCAGCTAACATGGTGGTCCACGAAGGCGGGCACAATCTCTTTCGCTGGTTCGGCCCTACGATGTGCCTCTGGGGAGGCACGCTGCTGCAATGGCTGGTCCCGTTTCTTCTGGCCGTATATTTTTTCAGCCAGCGCCAGGTCACAGGTTTCATTTTCTGCGCGTTTTTCTTTTTCGAGAACTGGCTCTACACCGCCACCTACATGGCCGACGCCCGCGCCATGGAACTTCCCCTGGTCACCACCGGCGATCCCGAATTCGCCGAGCATGATTTCCACGCCATCTTCTCAAGCCTCGGCGTCCTCGACCACGACACCCAAATCGCCGCCGCCGTCCGCCTCATCGGCTGGTGCGGCATGCTAGCCTGCGTCGTCTGGCTGGCCACGCGAGCGAGGAGCCAGCGCGCCGAATAGCCTCCATCGCTCTGTCATTCTGAGCGGAGACTTGTCTTTCGCAACGCGAAAGACAAGTTGTAGTCGACGGACCCCTTGTAGCTCAACCCGGTGTCCGGGCCTGGCAAGGAGTTTCCGCCGATCCTCTCCCTCAATGGCGTCGCGAGAACGCCAACAATCGTTACAGCGAATAGCACTCCGCTTAGGATGAAAGCGCGCAATATTGATCGCCGTCCTCAATTCAACAATCACTAATCAGAATTACGTTCCCACGCAGGGCTTTCTGTCTGCCGTCTGCACTTTTTTCGCGTTCTTGTCCCGAGAGTGACGAAATGGTTGAGCTAAGATGGAGGCCTCAGCGCATCTTCTCAGGTTCCCGTCGATCTGTTACTGTTTTTCAGTCGAAAGGATCGAGGCTTCGTGATTGTCGGAGTTCCAAAGGAAAGTTATCCGGGCGAGCGTCGCGTAGCTCTTGTCCCGATGGTGGTTCCGAACTTAGCCAAAGCCGGGCTGGAAGTTGTGGTCGAATCTTGCGCCGGAGAGGCGGCCGGCTATCCGGACTCGCTCTATGCCGAAAAGGGCGCGAAGATTCTTCCCGATCGTGCCGCGGTGTTCAGCGCCGCGGATGTAATCGTCCAGGTCCTTTGTTATGGCTCCAACGACGTTACCGGCAATGCCGATCTGCCGCTGCTTCGGAGCGGCCAGGCTCTGATCGGCTTTCTGCGCCCCATGGGCTCAGCCGAAATCGTGCAGCAAATCGCGCGCGCCGGGGTCACCGCATTCTCTGTCGAACTGATGCCGCGCACCACGCGCGCCCAGAGCATGGACGCACTTTCCTCCATGGGTACGATTTGCGGATACAAAGCCGTCTTGCTCGCAGCCGAGACTTCGCTGCGAATCTTCCCCATGATGACCACGGCCGCAGGCACAATTACTCCCGCGCGCGTCTTCGTGATCGGCGCCGGAGTCGCCGGCCTGCAAGCCATCGCCACCGCCCGCCGTCTCGGCGCCGTATCTTCGGCCTATGACATGCGTCCCGCTGCGAAAGAACAAGTGCAAAGCCTCGGTGGACGCTTCGTCGAACTGCCGATCGAAGCACAAAACGCGCAAGACGCCCGCGGCTATGGCACGGCGCAGGATGAAAATTTCTACGCCCGGCAGCGCGAACTTCTGACTCGCGTAGTCGCAGAGAGCGACGTGGTCATCACCGCCGCAGTAATTCCCGGCAAGAAGTCTCCCGTGCTCATCACGGCAGACATGGTCAAAGGGATGGCTCCCGGCTCCGTGATCGTTGATCTCGCCTCCGAACGCGGAGGCAACTGCGAACTCACCCGCACCGGAGAAACGGTGAAAGCGCATGGCGTATCGATCATCGGGGCCATCAATCTGGCCAGCAGCGTCCCCTATCACGCCAGCCAGATGTTTGCCCGCAACGTCACGACATTTCTGACGTACCTGATAAAAGACGGCAAGCTGCAACTGAACACGCAGGACGAAATCATCCGCGAAACCATGGTCACGCACGGCGGCGAAGTGGTGAACGCCCGGGTACGCGAATTTTTCAAGCTGCCCGCATTAGCTACCAGCAGTCAGTGACTAGGTTGCTGTTATTGATGGCGTCGAGAGCCGACACATCCTGACCCCGGGCGCTATTGCGGAGAATCTAGTAACACGGAACCGTGCAAAGGAGCAATCATGCCAGCCGATTTCATTTCTAACCTGTATGTCTTTATCCTCGCCGGTTTCGTGGGGTTCGAGGTGATCAAACGTGTTTCACCACTGCTCCACACGCCTCTGATGTCTCTCACCAACGCCCTCGACGCGATCGTGGTCGTGGCCGCGATCATCATCGCTGGCCGGCATGAGACGCGGCTCACCACCGTGCTGGGCGCGATTGCGGTGGCGGCATCGTTCAGCAACATGGTGGGCGGATTCCTGATTACCGACCGCATGCTGCGCATGTTCAAATCCAGGGCGAAAAAATCATGACCGCGATGGCGCTTCAGCAGTATCTCGATTTCGCATACATTGTCGCCGTCGTTCTCTTCGTTCTTTCTCTCAAGCTGCTGAATTCGCCGGCGAGCGCCCGCTTTGGCGTTCTCGCCGGAGAGATCGGCGCGGCGCTGGCGGTCGCCGCCACGCTCTTCAACCCGGAACTGGTGCAATACCGCTGGATCTTCATCACCTTGATCATCGGTGCCGGAGTCGGCATCCCCCTCGGCCTCGTACACATGACGGCCGTGCCCCAGCGAACCGCCGTGAGCCACGCTCTCGGCGCGCTTTCGGCGGCTCTGATCGGCATTGCCGAGTATTACGTGGGCACCGCGCCAGTCACGCGCTTTCAAATGGGCGAGATCGCGCTCGAAGTCATCATCGGATCGCTCACCTTTACCGGCAGCCTGATCGCCGCGGGAAAGCTGCAGGAGTTTCTGCCGCAGCGCCCCATCGTCTATCGCGGACAAAATATCGTCAGCCTCTCCGTTCTCGCAGGGGCCCTGGGCTTGGCGGTTGCGCTGGTCGTCAATCCCGCGCACGCGTTGCTGTTTCCGATCATGGTCATTGTCGCCCTGATTTTTGGCGTGCTCCTGGTTACTCCCATTGGCGGCGCAGACATGCCGACCGTGATCTCGCTTCTAAATTCCTACGCCGGCTTTTCCGCAGCGCTGCTGGGATTTGTTCTGAACAGCAAGGTGCTGGTCGTGGCGGGAGCGCTCGATGGATCTTCCGGCTTCATTCTGTCCCTGATCATGTGCAAGGCCATGAATCGTTCCTTCTCCAACGTAATGTTCGGAGCCTTCGGCCAGGTGCAGGTGTCCGCGGCCGGTGCAAAAGAAGAGCGAGTCGTGCGCAGTGCCACTCCCGAAGAAGCCGCGGCGATTCTTGCTGCCGCGAATAAAGTTGTCATCGTCCCCGGCTACGGCATGGCCGTAGCGCAGGCCCAGCACAAAGTTCGCGAACTCTACGACATGCTCACCAAGAAGGGAATTGATGTCCGCTTCGCCATTCATCCCGTCGCAGGACGCATGCCCGGCCACATGAACGTCCTCCTCGCCGAAGCCGACATCCCTTACGACCGCCTCATTGAAATGGACGAAATCAACGGCGACTTCCCGCAGACCGACGTCGCCCTCATCATCGGCGCCAACGACGTTACCAACCCCGCCGCTCGCACCGACCAATCCAGCCCCATCTTCGGCATGCCCATCCTCGACGTCGACAAGGCCCACACCGTGATGGTCATCAAGCGCAGCATGAATCCCGGCTTCGCCGGCATCGACAACCCGCTCTACTATTTCGACCGCACCCTGATGCTCTTCGGCGACGCCAAGCAGTTTGTCGGCGGCATCGTGCGCGAACTCGCCGGTAGCCATTAAGAATGCTGACCCGACCCGATGTAATGATTGGCTTCCGCAAAACCTCGGAGTAAACTTAGCTGGCAGAGACTTAGGATCATGGCGCCATCAAACAATGTGATTACGCGCGACCCCGAAGTGCTCGGTGGTACTCCCGTGTTCCGCGGGACGCGGGTGCCCTTCCAAGCGTTGCTCGACTATCTGGAAGGCGGTCAAACTCTCGACGATTTTCTTGATGATTTTCCAACCGTTTCCCGCGAAGCCGCAGTTCATGTGCTTGAGCACGCCAAGTCTCTGGTCGTTGGCCAATTGGGATGAAAGTGCTGCTCGACGAGTGCGTCCCGAGGAAATTCAAGAACTCTCTGTTCGGCCACGATTGCCGCACAGTACCCGAGGAGGGATTGGCGGGCAAGAAAAACGGGGAACTGTTAGCGCTCGCCGAACAATCCGGGTTTCAGGTCTTTCTGACTTTGGATCGAGGCATTGAATATCAACAGAATCTACATCCCCGAACTATCGCGGTAGTGATAGTCCGCACGAAATCGAGCCAGCTGACTGAGCTGCTGATACAAGTCCCGGATCTGCTGCGACTGCTTGAGTCCATCGAGCCGGGGCAACTGATAAGAACAACCCTAATAAAATGACAATGCGAACCATGAAAGTACTATTCGTCGCTGTCCTGGCGCCCACGCTCGCGGCCGCCCAGCCTCAGCTCAACCTCATGCCCATGCCCGCCAGCGTGCAGCCGGCCGCCGGGCAGTTGCTCATCGACCAGTCGTTTTCGGTTGCTGCCACGGGCTTTCACGATGCCTCCCTCGACAGCGGCGTGCAGAGGTTCCAAGCTCACCTTTCGAAGCAAACCGGAATCCCGTTCCGACCCAAAGCCGGCGCGGCTGCGACTCTGCAGATCCACGCCGACCACGGCCGCGAGCAGGTCCAGAAGCTCGGCGAAGACGAATCCTACGAGCTGACGGTCAGCGATTCCGGCGCGAAGCTCACCGCTGCAACGCCGCTGGGTGTGCTGCATGGCCTCGAAACTTTCCTGCAGTTGGTTCAACCTTCCGCCACCGGATTCTCCGTTCCCGCCGTCACCATCAAAGACCAGCCTCGCTTTCCCTGGCGCGGCCTGATGATCGACGTCAGCCGCCACTTCATCCCCATCGACGTGCTCAAGCGCAACCTCGACGCCATGGCCGCCGTAAAGATGAACGTCATGCACTGGCATCTGTCCGACGATCAAGGCTTCCGCGTCGAGAGCAAGAAATTCCCCAAGCTCACCGGCATGGGCTCGGACGGCATGTATTACACGCAGGACGAAATCCGCGAGTTCATCGCCTACGCCCACGATCGCGGCATCCGTGTGATGCCGGAGTTCGATATCCCCGGCCACAGCCGCTCCTGGTTCCTCGGCTATCCCGAATTGTCCAGCGGATCGGGCCCGTACACCCTCGAGGGCGGCGGGCCCGGGTACATCGACCCCATCATGGATCCCACCCGGGAATCGACCTATAAATTCCTGGAAAAATTCATTGCAGAAATGGCAAAGCTGTTTCCCGACGCCTATTTTCACATTGGCGGAGACGAGGTCAACGGCAAGCAGTGGGACGCCAATCCGAAAATCCAGGCCTTCATTCATGCTCACAACATGAAGAACAATCAGGATCTGCAGGCCTACTTCAATCAACGTCTGCAGAAGATCGTGGCCAAGAACCACAAAATTATGATCGGATGGGACGAAATCCTGCATCCCGATTTGCCGAAGACGATCACGGTGCAATCCTGGCGCGGCCAGAAGTCGCTGGCCGAAGCCGCGAAACAAGGCTACAGCGGCCTGCTTTCATTCGGATACTATCTTGACCTGATGTGGCCCGCGTCGCGGCACTACGCAGTCGACCCCATGAGCGGAGAGGCCGCGAATCTGACTCCCGAAGAACAGAAGCTCATCCTCGGCGGCGAGTCCTGCCAGTGGGCCGAGTGGGTCACTCCCGAAAACATCGATTCCCACATCTGGCCGCGTAATGCGGCCATCGCCGAGCGCCTGTGGTCTCCGCAGCAAATCACAGACGTGGATTCGATGTACACCCGGCTCAACGCCGTCAGCTTGCGCCTTGAGTGGTTGGGCCTGACCCACCGCTCGGCGCGAACACTCATGCTTCAGCGCATGGCCGGAACAGAAAATATTTCCGCACTGCGTGTGCTGGCCGATGTCGTCGAGCCCGTCAAGGACTACAACCGCTGGGATGATGCGAAAGGCCCCATCGACTTCCACGCGCCCCTCAATCGCATGATCGATGCCGTCTATCCCGAGAGCGACGTCGCGCGAAATTTTGGCAACCTCGTGCAAACATTTGTGCAAAGCGGCAACAAAGACCAGGCCACCGAAGCGCAGATCAGGGCCTATCTCACCACCTGGCGCGACAACGACGCAAAACTTCACGCGTTGCTCGACCGCGAGTTTCTACTCCAGGAAGTAGCGCCGCTCTCCGCCGATCTTTCAGCCCTGGGTGCTGCCGGCCTGCAAGCCCTCGACTATCTCGACAAATCCCAACCCGTCCCAGACTCGTGGAAAACGCAGCAACTAGCCGTCGTCGAGAGTGCAAAAAAACGCCAAGCAGACTTGCTGCTCATGGTCGCCGCCCCAGTGCAACAGTTGATCGAAGGCGGCGCGAATTCGAAACCCTGAGTCCACCACCTTCCGGGTGTTCGTGAAAGCTACCACTACCGAGGCTGCCCCGGTCTTCGCGGTGTTCGAAGGCCGGGGATTTCGGCAGCCGGCCGCTTGAGCTCCTGACCCGTCTGTTCGCCGATTGAGGTTAAGCTCGCGCACGCGTCAGTCGGGACGCGCATGATATTCTAATAACACCAGCTGCGTACCGTTTTGGCGGAAATTTCCCCGCAGTTCCAGAAGAAAGCTTCCTGAAGAAGCTTCCCTGTAGAAGCCAGAACTAAAGAAGCCCAAGAGAAGCCAGAAGAAGAGAAACAAGAAATCATGCTTTCAGTCAGCAATGTGTCCATGCGCTACGGCGCAAAAATACTGTTTGATGAAGTCTCCACGGCATTCACGCCGGGCAAGCGCTACGGCCTGACCGGGCCCAACGGCTCCGGGAAGTCCACGTTTATGAAGCTGCTCAGCGGCGAAATGGAGCCGCAAAAAGGCACGGTCGTGCGTCCGCGAAAGCTCGGCGTCCTCAGCCAGGATCAATTCGCCTTCGACGCCTTCGGCGTCATCGACACCGTCATCATGGGCAACAAGCGCCTCTGGACCGCCATTCAGGAACGCGACGCCATCTACGCCAAGCACGACATGACCGACGAAGACGGCATGAAGCTCGGCGAACTCGAAGGCATTGTCGGCGAAGAGGACGGCTACACCGCCGAAAGCGACGCCGCGATCCTGCTGCAGGGCCTCGATATTCCCGACGAAGTACACAGTCGCAAAATGAGCGAACTGCAAGGCGGACAAAAAGTCCGTGTGCTGCTCGCGCAAGCGCTGTTCGGCCATCCGCAAGCCCTGCTGCTCGACGAGCCCACCAACAACCTCGACTTGGATTCCATCCACTGGCTGCAGGGATTTCTCAACGTTTACGACGGCGTAGTGATCTCCATCTCGCACGACCGCCATTTCCTGAACAGCATTTGCACTCACATCGCCGATATCGATTACGAAACCATCATCACCTACACCGGCACCTACGACGACATGGTGGTCGCCAAAACGCAGGTGCGCTCGCAGATCGAATCGGCAAACGCGCAGCGCGAAAAAAAGATTGCCCAGCTGAACGAATTCATCCAGAGATTCGCCGCGGGCACGCGCTCCAGCCAGGTGCAGTCTCGCCGCAAAGAAGTGGAGCGCCTTCAAGTAACCGAACTGGCCCGCTCAAACATTCAGCGTCCCTACATCAAGTTCGAGCAGAAGCGCCCGTCCGGCAAGCACATTCTCGAAGTCGAGCATCTGGCCAAGGCCTACGAAGACAAGAAAGTAATTCGCGACTTCACCGCCAGCATCCTTCGCGGCGAAAAAATCGCGCTCATGGGCCGCAACGGAGCAGGGAAGACCACGCTATTAAACGCCCTGCTGGCGAATTCTCCCACTACTCCCGAAGCCGAGTTGCGCAAGGTCAGCGGTTACGCCGGCCCATTTGTCGACGCCGGCAAAGTGGTCTGGGGTCACGAAGCCTCCATCGGATATTTCGCCCAGGACCACCGCAGCCTCATCGAAGGTGGCATGACTGTTCTCGACTGGCTGCATCAGTGGGCCCCGCAAGCCGTCAGCGAAGAAATCCGCGGATTGCTCGGCCAGATGCTGTTTGCCCGCGATGAAGCCACTAAGTCCACCGGCGTGCTTTCCGGCGGCGAAGCCGCGCGCATCCTCTTCTGCAAGCTCATGCTGCAAAAGCCCAACGTCCTGGTGCTCGACGAACCCACGAATCACCTGGACCTCGAAGCCATCAACGCCCTGAACATTTCGCTGCAGCGTTACCACGGCACAGTTTTTCTTGTGACCCACGATCACGACCTGATCGACGAAGTCGCCACCCGCATCTGGCATTTCGAAACCGACCACAAGATCACCGACTTCAAAGGTACCTACGAGGAGTACCAGAAGGCCGCCGTAACGGTGTAAGCGAGTCGTTAGCCACGAAGATCGCAAAGACAAAGTCGCAAAGACAAAGTCGCAAAGAAAAGCCGTAGCCTTTCTTCGCGTCCTCAGCGGCCTTTCTTCGCGCCCTCTACGGTTAAGAGATCTTATGTCCACGCCGAAGCTTACGCAGAGGAAGCGCCCCCCGATTTGACGCCCAGGGGACTTGCACCATTCACGCTGCATGTGAATCAACCAGGTTCTCCACAGTTTACCAACAGGTTCGCGGTTGCGTTCCCCCCGCGATTTGCGGATAATTACGCCGAGCGTCCTCGCGCGCCGCAGCCGCATGCCAAGGACTCTGCAGGACACTGTGTATAGCCGAACCGATTTACTGAGAATTCTTCACATCAGCCCGCGCCAGTTGGCGAACTGGGAGCGAGCCGGCTTGGCAGCGTCTTCCGAAGCGTATTCATTTTCCGATCTCCTCGAAATCAAAAAAGTCCGCGACCTCTGCGCCATGAGCGTGCGCCCCGCCGTCATCCGCCAGTCGCTCGAGGCCATGCGCAAGCGCGTCGCCGGCGTGGAAAATCCTCTGCAGGAATCCGGAGCATCTTCCACCAGCCATCACCGCGTAGCTTTTCGTCACGAAGGTAAACTGCTGGAGCCCATCGCCGGCCAGTTCGTCATGGATTTCTCTAACCTTTCCACCCGCGAAAAAATCATCACCAGCACGCCGGTACGTCGGCCGGATACGCAGCCGCGCGAGGACGAAGCTGCCAGCTGGTTTGCCCGCGGCATCGCGCTCGAAGAAGACCCCACCACCCAGACCGAAGCCATCGCCGCCTACCAGCGCGTGCTCGATATCGAACCCGTGCATGCCGCCGCCCACATCAACCTGGGCACGCTCTACTACAACCGCCAGGATTTCAGCCTCGCGGAAAAACATTACCGCGCCGCACTCGAAGCCGATCCCCGTTATGCTCTGGCCTACTTCGACCTCGGCAACGTCCTCGATGAAACCGGACGCGTTCACGAAGCCATCCAGACCTACAAGACCGCGTTGCAACTGGCTCCCACCTACGCCGACGCCCACTACAATCTAGCTCTGGCCTTCGAAAAACTGCGCGAGCCGCGCAAGGCCCTCAAGCATTGGCAAGCCTACGTAAAGCTCGACACGTCAGGTCCATGGTCAGTCCACGCCCGCACCCAGATCCAGCGCATCCTGCAAGCCGACGGCCTGAAGCTGGTCTACAAGCGCAGCTGAGTAACGAACATGTAGGACGGACACTCCTGTCCGTCGCCTCGCCAATCTGCTGGACGCCTGCAAAGTGGAGAAGTGTTCCTGCAGGAACGTTTTGTGCTGGCGGTTTTGTATGTACAGCTAAGGCCTTGTCCCGTTGTGGTTTACGGCCGAGCTTTCCTGGACTTTCGCTAAATGTTCAGCGCGACGAAAGAAGCCGACAGGTGGCCAAGGCTTTTGATCTCGCTGGGATCGGTAATGAAGAGGGTGCCCCGTTCTTCGCGCACTTTGCGAAGGGCGGGTACCACTAATGCTTGTGCCGAGGCAGTCTTATGCCACTCGATCTCGAAACGAAATCTCCGTCCATCCCTCATCCACGCGCACCGGACCAGCTTCACCCAGCAGGTAGAACCGATAGCTGCTCCAGCGCCATTGCTCGGGCAACTCGACCAGCCCGCGTTTCACCGGATTCCGATGCATGTACCTCAGTTTTCCCACTCGCTTCTTCGTCGTCCAAACATTGAAATCATAGAAGCGCGCCTGCCAGAATGCGTGGCGTGGCGCCGCGTCGCGGAATAAGTCGGGTTGCCGTGGGTCCACTCGTTTTTTCTTCGGCAACAGGGCGCCGGCGGTGCGCTGCTTCAACACCTGCATCACGGTCGAGGGAGTTCCGACTTCGGGTTCCGTCAACAGTAAGTGGATGTGTTCTGGCATGACAACGTAGCCCACGACCACGAAGCGATAGCGTTGGCGGACCTGTTCCAGAATCGCCAGGAAGCGGTCGCAGCTGCGCGGGGCGCGCAGAAAAGGCAATCGCCCATGGCACGAGCAGGTAATAAAGTGCAGGTGATGGGCGCCGTAGGTGCGATGCAAGCCGCTGGGCATGACCAACGAAATGGTACAAGCAGCATCGCCGCCCGCCCTTGCAAAAAATGCAAGGACGGGCACCCGCCGTTCCGTAACGGGAGAGAAGAGTTGGAACGGACCGGCCAGGCGCCCCAGGCTTTTGATTCCCCCAGGGATCGCCAGCACAGCGGGTGCCCCATCCTTTCGCGTCCTTTGCGAAAGGGTGGGCAGCACAGACCTCGACCGCGAAATCTAAGCCCCAAGAATTAGGGGTCCGAGATTCCCACCCTTGCAAACTACGCAAGAGCCTGCCCTGAGCGGAGTCGAAGGGATGGGGCACCCTCGTTCCGGATCGGGAAAGAAGACGGAAAGGCTGAGCCACGGCCCCAAGTTTTTGATTCCGCCATGGATCGCAGCACAGTGGGTGCCCCATCCTTTCGCGTCCTTTGCGAAAGGGTGGGCAGCACAGACCTCGACCGCGAAACCTAAGCCCCAAGAGTTAAGAGTCCGAGATTCCCACCCTTGCAAACTACGCAAGGATTGATTGGATAAGAGCGAAGGCTCGATTGAACCCGGTAGTCTTGGTTTGAGGACAAAGACGCTGGGAAGAAAGGAGCCTTCGCCGATGATGATTATAGGATGTGATTTCCATCCCAGCTGGCAAC